>NZ_JAYSPC010000106.1:0-37941 GCF_043722275.1 Flavobacterium sp.
CACAGTTGAAATGCAGTTTATGGCAGATATATCGTTGCCTTGCGAAGCTTGTAATAGCAAACGTTTTAAAGCAGAAACCTTAGAAGTACTTTATAAAGGAAAATCAATTTCGGATATTTTGAATATGACCGTTGATGAAGCGGTTCCGTTTTTTGAAAATATCCCGAAGATTTACAGAAAAGTAAAAACAATTCAGGATGTTGGTTTAGGATATATTACTCTTGGGCAACAAAGCACAACACTTTCCGGTGGTGAAGCGCAACGTATAAAACTGGCTGGAGAATTATCTAAAAAAGATACAGGAAATACGTTTTATATTCTTGACGAACCTACTACAGGATTGCATTTTGAAGACATTCGTGTTTTGATGGATGTAATCAATAAATTAGTCGATAAAGGAAACACAATCCTGATCATCGAACATAATATGGATGTTATAAAACTTGCTGATTACATCATTGACATTGGTCCTGAAGGTGGAAAAGGCGGAGGACAATTAATCGCTAAAGGAACTCCGGAAGAAGTAGCAAAAAATAAAAAAAGTTATACAGCTAAGTTTTTGAAAAAGGAATTATCTTAATACTTTAGCTCAAATTACATCAAAAAGACAAGCTATATTAGCTTTATAATATAAAATAAAAGTAAAACGTAAGTATGAGGATCAAGAACAAAATCTTCAAATACTTCCAATTTTGTTATTTTTAAAACGGGAAATGGAAAGATTAATATTGATGTTTATTTTCAGGATCAAACTCTTTGGTTATCTCAAAAACGAATTGCCGAATTATTTCAGAAAGGGCGTTCAACTATAACAGGGCATCTGAAAAATATTTTTTTAGATGGAGAGTTAGATGAAATTTCAGTATGTCGGGATTTCCGACATACTGCTGAAGACGGAAAAGTATACACTTCAAAATTTTATAATTTAAAAGTAATTACTGGAGTTGGTTATAGAGTAAACTCAGAACGTGCTATTGAATTTCGAAAATGGGCAACAGAAATTTTACACGAATACATCATCAAGGGTTTTGCAATGGATGATGAACGCTTAAAGCAAATGAAGCATTTTGGTCAGGATTATTTTGACGAAATGCTGGAACGAGTAAGGGAAATTAGGTTAAGCGAGTGAAGGCTTTATCAAAAAATAACTGATATTTATGCACTTTCTGCAGATTACGATAGTCAATCTACGATTACACAACAATTTTTCGCCGTTGTACAAAATAAATTACATTGGGCAATTACTGGTAAAACGGCTGCAGAAATAATTTATAAGGAAGCTGATGCTACAAAGTTGTTTATGGGTTTAAAAACATCTAAACAAGCACCTGAAGGAAAAATACTAAAAAGCGATGTTATTATCGCTAAAAATTACCTGAATGAGGAGCATATAAGGTCATTGCGAAGAATTATAACCGCTTATTTAGATTTGGCAGAAAGTAGAGCCACAAATAGAAAAGTTATGAATATGGAAGATTGGGAAAAATTTCTAATTCAATTTCTAGAATTGGCAGACTACCCTATTCTTACCAATGTAGGGAAAATAAATATGTTAGAAGCAAAGTTGAAAGCAGAATCTGAATATGAAAATTTAGAATTATACAAGATGAAAACTTCATTTCGGATTTTGATAAAGAATTAAAAAAAAGATTAGATAATCACCAATCAAAGTAAAAAATCTATACTGCTAACTTTGAAAAGAATTGGAATAAAGAAATCTTATACAGGATCAGAAGATTTTAATCCGTTGAAAACATAATACCTCCACAAACAAGTTCCGTTAGGAATGACATATTTTGTTGCAACGGATTTCAATCCGTTGAATGTTGCGAAATATCAAAATCATTATTCAATCTTCCAACATACTGATTATGAATCCCCAACCAAAAACACACACTCAGAAATGTTACATTTAAATTAATAAATCCCCATTTCTATAACAATTCTCAAAAAAAGCACTAATTTAGTACGCCCTTTTTGCCAAAGTTTTTGATTCTGGCAAGGAGTAAGATAAAAATCTATGAATCTAAAAGAGAAATTCAGTAGCGTAAACCAATATTTTTCGCCTAAAATTATTGATGAAGTAAACGATCAATATATTAAAGTGGCTAAAATAAAAGGTCAGGAAGTACCGTGGCATAATCATGAGAATGAAGACGAATTATTTTACATTGTCGATGGTGAACTTTTAATGGAAATCGAAAGCAAACCATCATTCACCATGAAAAAAGGTGATTTATTCGTTGTGAAAAAAGGCATTAATCACAGGGTTTCATCGGTGGAGGAATGTTCAATAATGCTGATTGAATCGAAAACTACAGAACATACCGGAAAGGTCAAAAGCAACATTACAAAATCAGTTGAAGAACAAACGTATTAATTAAAAAAGAATTCTTCATTTATAAACTAATGTTTCAATTAATAACTGATGCCCTAGCCCTGATGGGAACGGCATCCTTTTGTGCGGTCCCGAGGCTTCGGGAGCCATAAAAGATATAGTGGACAGCAGGAAACAGCTCCTCATTTCGACTCCGCTCACTGTGACAACTTGAATGAGACAATTTTAAAAAAGACACAACTTAAACAAAAATATAAATTATTAAAATATCTAAAATGAGATTAGAAGATTTTGACAATGATGAGGATAAAATAATCCAGGATCGTTTGAAACAAAAAACGTGGAACGAAATTAGAACGAATGACAGCTGGGCGATTTTTAAAATCATGGCCGAGTTTGTAAATGGTTACGAAAGCATGGGACGTATTGGTCCATGCGTATCTATTTTTGGATCTGCAAGAACAAAACCGGAGGATAAATATTATTTATTGGCCGAAAAAATTGCGTACAAAATTAGTAAAGCCGGTTACGGTGTTATTACAGGTGGTGGTCCGGGAATTATGGAAGCCGGAAATAAAGGTGCACATTTAGGAGGCGGAACTTCAGTTGGTTTGAATATCGAATTGCCTTTTGAACAGCACTTTAACCCTTATATTGATCACGATAAAAACCTGAATTTCGATTATTTCTTTGTGAGAAAAGTAATGTTCGTTAAATATTCACAAGGTTTTGTGGTTATGCCTGGAGGTTTTGGAACTTTAGACGAAATGTTTGAAGCGATTACTTTAATTCAGACTAAAAAAATTGGAAAATTCCCAATCATATTAGTTGGTGTTGAATTCTGGTCTGGATTGATCGAATGGGTGAAAACAGTTTTGGTTGAAAAAATGCAAACAGTAAGTCCTGATGATTTGAACTTATTCAAGATTGTAGACACTGAAGATGAAGTAGTTGATGTATTAGACAAATTTTATAAGAAATATGATTTAAGTCCTAATTTCTAAAATAAATCTAACTATATACGCGATATAAGTTCATATTAATTTAACATGAATTAATTATCAACTTAAATTAACTTATATTACTTACATGGTAAAATAACATTATTTCTTACAAAAAAATTAAAGCTGTTTTTTAAAACAGCTTTTTTTATACTATTTTTACAGAAAACCAAAACAAACTTACAAACGTAAATTAAACTATATCGCTAACCATTCTAAGCCATCATTGAAACCATTTTATAAAATTATTTTCTTCGTTTTTGTTTTGATGAGCTCATTAAAACAGTTTGCACAACATCAGTCAAAGGTGGAAGTCGCGGTTAATATTGAGCTGAAAACGCTGAATGTAAAACAGGATATTACGTATTATAACACTTCAAACGATTCGTTGATTTCGATTGTTTTAAACGATTGGAACAATGCTTTCTCTGATAAAAACACACCGCTGGCAAGAAGATTTTCGGATGAATTTTATAGAGGTTTTCATTTGGCGAAAGCTGCGGAAAGAGGAAATACTACAATTATAAATCTAACCGATTCTGATAATATTGCGCTGGAATGGGAACGAACTGAAAAAAATCCAGACCTAGTTGTTGTAAAATTTAAGCGAAAATTAAATCCGGGCGAAAAAATCGATTTGCATTTAATATACATTTCTAAGATTCCGAGTGATAAATTTACGCGTTACGGGTTTGACCAAAATGGCGGAATGAACCTGAAAAACTGGTTTTTAAGTCCTGCTCGTTTTCAAGATCATAGTTTTGTGACTTATAATAATTTCAATTTAGATGATATTGCGAATGCCAGAACAGATTATGAAGTAAATATCAAGATTCCAAATCAATATTCTGTTACTACAGATTTGAATTTGGTTGGCGAAGATGCTACAAATTCTTCTTTTAAAACATATTCATTTTCTGGAAATAACAGAACTGACTTTAACTTTTTTATCGAAAAACAAAACAGTTTTATAAGTTATGAAAACGGATCTGTAGAAGTAGTTTCGAATCTTAAAAACAAAAAGATTACTGAGATTCAGAAAGCAATAATTATCAATCGTGTTGTGACTTTTGCAAATACGTTTATTGGGAAATATCCACATCAAAAAATTACTGTTTCCCAAACAGATTATGATAGAAATCCGTTTTATGGATTGAATCAGTTGCCATCATTTATTAGTCCGTTTACAGATGATTTTATTTTTGAAATTACCTTCTTAAAAACATATCTTAATAATTATCTTAAAAACAGTTTGAAACTCGATCCGCGAAAAGACAATTGGGTTTATGATGGAATTCAAATTTATGCGATGATGAAATTCATGGAGGAAAATCATCTGGATCAAAAAATGCTTGGAAGGCTTTCTGATTGGAAAATCTTTAAAAGTTATAACATTGCTAATTTGACTTTTAATGAGCAATACAGCTATTATTATATGCTGATGGCGAGAAAAAATCTGGATCAGCCGCTTGGAGATCCGAAGAATACTTTAATAAAATTCAACGAACAAATTGCCAGTAAATATCGTGCAGGATTAAGCCTTAGCTATTTAGACGATTATTTAAATCATAATATTGTTCCGGAAAGTGTGCAGGAATTTTATAACCTGAATAAGACTGACCAAACTAACCGTTATGATTTTGAGAAAATCTTAATTAAAAATAGTCCTAAAAAAATCGATTGGTTTTTTAATACTATTATTGATTCCAGAGATATTATCGATTATAAATTTTCGCATGTTTCGAGAACGAAAGACAGCGTTCAATTTCAGGTAAGAAACAAAACCAATAATTTTGTTCCGATTCCGGTTTATGGACTGAAAAAAAATGAAATCGTTTTTAAAACATGGATCGAGCCTAAAAACAATGATTCGATTTATGAGTTTGATAGAAAAAGTGCCGATAAAATAGTTTTAAACTATGATAATGAGGTTCCTGAATACAACTTGAGAAACAACTGGAAATCATTAAAAAGTCTGGTAATTACAAATCGCCCAATTAAATTTAATTTTGCTAAAGATTTAGAAGATCCTTATTATAACCAGATTTTATATATCCCAACGCTTACATACAACTTGTACGACGGTTTTACTCCTGGTGTTCGTTTTCATAATAAAACCATTCTGGACAAACCATTTACTTTTGACATTAATCCTGCCTATTCTATTAAGGCTGGAACAATATCAGGTTCATCAGCTTTTGTATGGAATGAATATTATCGCAATACTACACTTTATAATGTACGGTATTCTATTAGCCAGAATTATTTTCATTATGCGCCTGACGCTACTTATTTAAAATTGAACCCAATGGTTCAGTTTCGAATTCGGGAAGAGAATTTAAGAGATAATAGAAAACAGCTTTTTATGTTTCGTCAAGTAATTGTAAATCGGGAAGCAAGCAAATATATAACTGATAATTCTACACCTAATTATTCCATATTTAATGCTCGTTATTCGAACACAAAAACGGAATTAATCAATCATTTTAACTTTATGACTGATCTTCAATTTGCGGGAAACTTTGGAAAAGTAGCTGCAGAAATTGAATACAGACGATTATTTGAAAACAATCATAAACTGAATTTGAGATTTTATGCAGGAAGCTTTTTGTATAACACAACAAATTCAGATTATTTTAGTTTTGGATTAGACCGTCCGACCGATTATATGTTTGATTATAATTTTTACGGACGATCTGAAAGTACCGGATTTTTTAGTCAGCAATATATAATGGCCGAAGGTGGTTTTAAATCAAAATTACAGCCAGCGTACGCCAATCAATGGATGACAACATTAAATGCAAGTTATTCAATCTGGAACTGGATTGAGGCTTATGGCGATATTGGTTTTATGAAAAGTAAACATCAAAGTGAGAATTTTGTTTATGATAGCGGTATCAGATTAAATCTTGTTCCTGATTACTTTGAAGTATATTTTCCTGTTTATTCTAATAACGGGTGGGAAATTTCTCAAAATAAATACAACGAAAAAATACGATTTGTTATCACATTATCACCAAAAACATTACTCAATCTTTTTACTAGAAAATGGTTTTAATTGAATAAAATTTAAAGAAAAACATGCATTATTATCATTAAATTACATATTTATATCAATATAAGTTAAAAAATATACGCAGTTTTTTGATTTTAAATACAAATAATTAAATTATATTTACTTTAAAGAATTATGATTATTGATTGTTTTTAAGTAATTTCGCAGTCTCACTTGACCCTCAAGATTATGATAAAAGAAAAAAGCAATACTACACTAACATTTGAAGATTTCAAAACTGAGGTATTGAACGACTACAGAATTGCAGTTACCAGCCGCGAATGTAGCCTTTTAGGTCGTAAAGAAGTATTAACCGGAAAGGCCAAATTTGGAATTTTTGGTGACGGAAAAGAAGTGCCGCAGCTTGCTATGGCAAAGGCTTTTAAAAACGGAGATTTCCGTTCCGGATATTATCGCGATCAGACTTTTATGATGGCTATTGGAGCATTAACTCCAAAACAATTTTTCGCAGGTTTATACGGTCACACAGATTTAGAATATGATCCAATGTCTGCCGGAAGACAAATGGGCGGACATTTTGTAACCCATAGTTTAAACGAAGACGGGTCCTGGAAAGACTTAACAAAACAAAAAAATTCAAGCGCAGATATATCTCCTACAGCAGGACAAATGCCAAGATTATTGGGATTAGCTCAGGCTTCAAAAATTTACAGAAACGTTGATGGAATTACCATCAAAGACAAATTCTCGGTAAACGGAAATGAAATCGCCTGGGGAACTATAGGAAACGCAAGCACATCTGAAGGTTTGTTTTTTGAAACCATAAATGCTGCCGGAGTTCTTCAAGTACCAATGGTAATGAGCGTTTGGGATGATGAATACGGAATTTCGGTTCATGCAAGACATCAAACTACTAAAGAAAATATATCGGAGATTTTAAAAGGATACCAACGCGACGAAGAATCAAACGGGTATGAAATTTTTAGAGTTAAAGGTTGGGATTATGCAGAGTTGGTTTCAACATATGAAAGAGCTGCTGCAATTGCCCGCGAACATCATATTCCCGTTTTAATTCACGTAAACGAATTAACACAACCGCAAGGTCACTCTACTTCCGGTTCTCACGAGCGTTACAAAAATGCAGAAAGGCTGGCTTGGGAAAAAGATTTTGACTGTGTTCGTCAAATGCGTTTATGGATGATTGCCATCAATATTGCATCTCCGGAAGAACTGGCAGAAATTGAAAATGAATTGAAAAAAGAAGTTCTGGAAGCTAAAAAAGAAGCTTGGAATTCATTCATCAATCCAATTATCGAAGATCAAAAAAATCTTATGGTTTTACTGGAGCAAATTTCTGCTGCAAGTATTAATCATAAAGACAAAATTCAAAAATATATTTCAGAATTAAGCGTAATTAAATCTCCTTTAAAAAAGGAAATGCTGGTAATCGCCAGAAAAATATTGCGTTTTATTGAAGTTCCAAACAGCAAGGTTTTATTATCAGACTGGATTACGAATTATATCGAAATCACACAACCAAGATTCAGCAGCAATTTACATTCTGATTCAGGTAAAAGCGTTCTTTCAGTAGAAAAAGTACTTCCTGAATATGCAGATAATGCAAAACCTGATTTAGACGGGCGAATGATTCTTCGTGATAATTTTGATGCTTTGTTTACCAAATATCCTGAAACACTAATTTTTGGTGAAGACGTAGGAAACATTGGTGACGTAAATCAAGGTTTAGAAGGCATGCAGGAAAAATACGGTGAACTTCGTGTTGCCGATGTTGGTATTCGTGAAGCTACAATTATTGGTCAGGGAATTGGAATGGCTTTAAGAGGTTTACGTCCAATTGCTGAAATTCAATATTTAGATTATTTACTATATGCGATTCAAATCATGAGTGATGATTTGGCAACGCTGCAATATAGAACCGTTGGAAAACAAAAAGCACCTTTAATTATCAGAACCCGCGGACATCGTCTTGAAGGCATCTGGCATTCCGGTTCTCCAATGGGAATGATCATTAACGCAATTCGCGGAATCCACGTTTTGGTTCCTAGAAATATGACACAAGCAGCAGGTTTTTACAACGCTCTTTTAGAGTGCGATGAACCCGCTTTAGTAATCGAATGTTTAAATGGTTACCGTTTAAAAGAAAAAACTCCACTGAATTTTGGTGAATTCAAAACGCCAATTGGAGTTGTTGAAACCCTAAAAGAAGGCGCAGATATTACTTTAGTCTCTTACGGATCAACTTTAAGATTAGTAGAACAAGCTGCAACCGAATTACTTGATTTAGGAATTGATTGCGAAGTTATAGATATTCAATCCCTACTTCCGTTTGACGTTAATAAGGATATTGTAAAAAGTATCGCCAAAACAAATCGTCTTTTAGTAATCGACGAAGACGTTCCGGGTGGAGCTTCGGCTTATATTTTACAACAAATTCTCGAAGAACAAAACGCTTATATTCATCTTGACAGTAAACCGCAAACTCTTGCTGCAAAAGCACACAGACCAGCGTACGGAACTGATGGTGATTATTTTTCTAAACCTTCTGCCGAAGATATTTTCGAAAAAGTATACTCGATGATGCATGAAGTTAATCCTGCTAAATATCCTAATTTATACCAATAATTTAGTTCAAATTTTAATATAAAAAAAGCTCCAAATCGTAATGATTTGGAGCTTTTTTTATCCATTTTTGTCATTTCGAACTAGAAATCACATTCGTAACCAGACAAAGATTGATGACTTTCTATACGGAGTATCTTGTGTGATTTCTCCCTTCGATCGAAAGACAAGATTGTGTTAATTACTTTGCGCGGGCTTCGACTTCGCTCAGCTTGACAAAAATATAGCATAAAAATCCGTATTAATCCGCGCCTTCGCGATAGCGAATCCGTCTCATCCGTGTGCCATCAAACAAACTAAGCTCTCAAAATAGCCCTAGCCTTTTCTAAATCTTCAGCCGTATCGATCCCAATTCCAACATGCGTGGTTTCGACCATTTTAATACGTTTTCCAAATTCTAAATAACGAAGTTGTTCCAATTTCTCAGAAGCTTCTAAAGATTTCATTGGTAAACTATAAAAATCTAATAAAGCTTGTTTTCTAAAAGCATAAATTCCAATGTGTTGAAAATAGTGAACTCCAACATCCTTATCTCTTGGATATGGAATCACCGAACGTGAAAAATACAATGCAAATTGCGATTGATCGACAACCACTTTTACATTATTAGGATTATTGATTTCGTCTTCATCTGTGATCTCACGCATCAATGAAGCTAAATCTACTTTACGATCTGCATCGTTCTTAAAAACCGACAAAACCTGCTCTAAAGGTCCAGCTTCTGTAAAAGGTTCGTCACCCTGAACATTTACTACAATATCAACATCTAAATTCGCAATGGCTTCGGCAATTCGATCACTTCCTGATTCGTGTTCTTTAATGCTCATAATGGCTTTTCCACCCTTAGAAACAATTTCATCAAATATCAAATCAGAATCTGTTACAACAAATACGTCGTCAAACAATTTTGTAGCAACAGTTGCCTCGTAAGTTCTTAGAATTACGGTTTTTCCTCCAAGATCCTGCATTAGTTTTGCAGGAAATCGTGTTGATGCATATCGCGCCGGAATTACAGCTATTATTTTCATTAGTAATATCTTTAATTTTCTATTTTTTTATTCTCTGTGAATCTCTGTGAAAATCTTTGCGCAACTTTGTGTTATAATTTTACCACAGAGAAACACAAAGTTTTTTACATAATTTTGACCGAAGTCATACTCAGCGAACCTGCCATTAATTTATCATTAAACAAAGTCAGTTCTTCTGAATCTTCTTTTAAACCTAAAGTATAAAGCAAAGGCAAATAATGTTCAGGAGTTGGAATTGCGAGTTGAGTTGCCTTATTCATTCTTTCGAAATCAATCAAAGGCTGGAAATTTCCATCTAATAAATGATTATTAATCGTTTCGCGCGCTTCAATTGCCCAATCGAAACCGTAATTATCCTTATCAAAATTTCGAAAATCGACCAAACGTAAATTGTGAACGATATTTCCGCTTCCTATGATTAAAACTCCTTTATGACGTAATGATTGCAACTTTTGAGCCAACTCAAAATGATATTGCCCAGACTTTGTATAATCAATACTTAACTGAATTACCGGAACATTTGCTTCCGGATATAAATGTTTTATTACGCTCCACGCTCCGTGATCTAACCCCCAATGTTCATCTAAATCAACATGAACCGGTTCAAGTATTTTTTGAGTTTCTAATGCTAATTCAGGACTTCCTTTTGCAGGATATTGAACATCGAATAAAGCTTGAGGAAAACCTCCAAAATCATGGATTGTTCTTGGCATTTGCATTGAAGTAACTTTGGTTCCGTTTGTAAACCAATGCGCCGAAATACACAAAATCGCATTGGGTTGCGGTAATGTTTTGGCAAGATCACGAAAACCAGCCACAAACTGATTTTCTTCAATTGCATTCATTGGGCTGCCGTGTCCTAAAAATAAAACCGGCATTTTATCTGTATTCGAAAACGTAGATGAAATCGAATGTAAGTCGTTTAGTGTTGTCATTATAAATAATTATAAACACGAATTTCACAGATTTTCACTAATGCTAAATCTAAAAAAATAATTCGTGCTAATTCGTGAAATTAGTGTTTTACTCTTCAAAACTCTCGTCTTTAAATCCTATCAAATATAATTTATTTTTGGCACGCGTCATCGCTGTATAAAGCCATCTGATATAATCGCGATCGATTCCGTTTGGTAAATAAGGCTGTTCTATAAAAACCGTATTCCATTGTCCACCTTGTGATTTATGACACGTTATTGCGTAAGAGAATTTTACTTGCAATCCGTTAAAATATTCGTTCTCTTTAACCTTTTGAAACTTCTTATATTTAGTCGATTCGCCTTCGTAATCCTTCATAACTTCTTCGTACAAACGATTTGATTCTTCGTACGTTAACGATGGAGATTCACTTTTAATGGTATCTAAAAGCAATACTGTTTCAAAAGGTTTCTGATCCGGATAATCGACCATTCTGATTTTTACTTTCGCAAAATTAAATCCATATAATTCCTTTATACCAAATAATTCCAGCACTTCGATAATATCGCCATTAGCAATAAATCCGGCTTCATCAGTTTCTTTTAACCAAAAATAATTATTCTTGACCACCATCAAAAAATCGCCAACCGAAAGTTCACTTTCTTTAAATAAAATTCGGGTTCTGATTTGCTCATTGTATTGATTTGCACGTTTATTTGAACGCACAATAAAAGCGGTATCTTCAATACTATAATTGCTATATGCAGAATTTATAGCATCCTGAATATCATAACCATCTGTCAATCGAATAATATCTTTGAACTTTTTTACGTTGAATTTAAACTCGGTAATAAAAGTATCTTTCAACAATTCACGCAGTTCAGTTGCGTTGAATAAAATCCCGGAATTTTCCTCCTGACGCATTACTTCGTCAAGTTCTATATGCTCAATTTCCTTATCATAATGAATGCCCAAAGTCTGAATATCAAGCGCGGGACTAATATCTAAATTCACCGGCGGTAACTGAGCCGTATCTCCCAAAAGAATCATTTTGCAATTGGTTCCTGAATATACGTACGAAATCAAATCATCTAAAAGAGATCCGTTATCATACAATTTCGAGTCGGAATTACTGTCTGAAATCATCGAAGCTTCATCGACGATAAAAATCGTGTTTTTGTGTTTATTCAATTGTTTGGTAAAAGCCACGCCACCACCAGCAGATTTTTTAGGGAAATATATTTTTTTATGAATAGTAAAAGCAGGCGTATTCGAATAATTGGCAATAACTTTCGCCGCGCGACCTGTTGGCGCCAGCAAAACAAACTTTTTATTGATATCTCCAAGATTATTTACGATCGTAGAAATCACGGTTGTTTTTCCCGTTCCAGCATATCCTTTCAGAACAAAAATCGTGTCGTTATGTGTATCTGTAAGGAAAATAGCGATTTTCTGAAAAAAAATATCCTGTTTATAAGTTGGTGCAAAAGGAAATTTTTTTTGTAAAATGCCGTAAAAAAGTGATGAATTCATAAGGAAAAATTGAAATACAAAGTTCGGCTTTTTTAATGGTATGTCAATGTCAATTTCAAAAATCAATTTCAATGGCAATATCAATTTCAAAAAACAATATTAATGCAATTTCAATGTCAATTTTGAAAATCGATATTAATAGCAATTACAAAAATCAATTTCAATGTCAATGGAAAAAATAACGAAAAACTAAAATCTGAAATCTGAAATGATTTTTTAAAAAAAAATAATACTTTCAATTTAAAACGTTATAAAATTATTTAAATTAATATTGAATTTCATTTTTGATTTTTCCCATTGACATTGACATTGATATTGATATTATTATTTATTTTATTTGTAAGTTTGTAATCGCCTTAAATTCTTTCTTGTAAAACAGGTAACGAATTGTAAATCAATATGTCATTGCAAAATACAAACATCACTTCTAAAAATTACAAAAAGCTTTCTATTCAGGTTTCGTTGAATGGATTTTCGTTTTGTTGTTTTGATACACTAAATAATACCATTACAGCTTTTAATGAAGTCAACTTTGATGGTGCACAAAAAGCATCTAAAATCGAAGAATTGTATAGTTTAGCTTTTAAAAAATTTCCGGAGTTAAAAGAAACTTACGACGAAATTTTAGTTATTCACAACAATAATCTTTCGACTTTTGTGCCAACTGCCTTATTCGATGAAGATTTTTTAGGCAGCTATTTACAGTACACTACAAAAGTTTTTGAAACCGATTTTTTTACTTTCGATCAAATTTCAAAATACGAAATGCATTCGGTTTATATTCCGTACATCAACATTAATAATTTCCTGATTGATAATGTTGGTTCATTCGATTATAAACATGTCAACAGCATTTTGGTAGAGAAAATTTTAGAAAGTTCGAAAAATAACGACCAGAAAAAAATGGTCGTGAATTTTAATCCAAATCATTTTGAAGTTATTGTTGTTCAAAATCAAAAGCTTTTATTATTCAATTCATTTGAATACCAAACGCCCGAAGATTTTATATATTATTTGCTTTTTACAGCCGAACAATTGAGTTTAAATCCGGAAAGTTTTCCACTTGAATTGTTAGGTACAATCCATCAAAACGATGCGTTTTACGAGATTGCATATAAATATATCCGACATATTTCATTCTTGGATGTAAGCACATTACAAGAAAAAAACAGCTTTTCAACTGCACAGAATCAAAAACATTATATCTTATTTCAATCATGAGAATCATTTCAGGAAAATACAAAGGACGACGCATTTTTCCGCCAAAAAACCTTCCTGTAAGACCTACGACCGACATGAGTAAAGAAGCATTGTTTAATGTTTTAAATAATCATTTTAGTTTTGAAGGCCTGAAGATTTTGGACCTTTTTTCAGGTACAGGAAATATCAGTTTCGAATTTGCTTCACGCGGAAGTGCGCCAATTACATCAGTTGATGGTGATTTTGGATGCGTAAAATTCATCAAACAAGTTTCATCAGAATATGATTTTGACATTGCAGCAACCAAAAGCGATGTTTATAAATTTCTGGAAAACTGCAAAACCTCTTACGATATTATTTTTGCCGATCCTCCTTATGCATTAGATCAGGCTTCGTTTGAAAAAATTGTTCTAACGGTTTTCGAAAGAGAATTGCTTCACGAAGACGGAATGATGATTATTGAACATTCAAAATATACAAAAATGGAGCATTTAAGTAATTTCTCTTTTCAGAAAAATTACGGAGGTTCATTTTTTAGTTTCTTCGAATTAAACTCAACAGATGATGATGAGGAACTTACAATTAAACTGGACAAAGCTACAGAAGACGACGAAGGTTAATTTTTGTATTAAAGCATAAAAACTCTCTTGAAATTCAAGGGAGTTTTTGTTTTATTTCACTCTGTCTGAACTTTCCTCCATAGTTTTTCCTTTGAATTCTGTTTCCTTCATCTTTCCAAAAAAATACTTTATTGAAATGGAAATCAAATGATTATCTACAACATATCCAGCACTTGAATTAATATTATTAATTGTAAATTTTTCTGTTTCGATATTATTTTTAAAAATGTTATTGCAGCTTAATGTACAATTCCATTTTTTAGCAAATGTTTTTGAAACTGCTGCATCTACTATAAATCGTGCATTTGTTTCAAAAACGCCGGTGTATTGTTTTGTTAATCCCCAAAAATTAAAAGTCAACGAATATTCTTTTGGAAGTTTAAATTCATTATTTGAACTATAATACGAATATGGTTTTGGATTCATGACTTGCGCAGTACTATCTTCAATTTTTTCTAAAATGAAAACCAAAGAATTAGTCATTGTCCAAAATTTGTATGAGAATGGCAACGTAAAATCAACGGATAATCCAGAACTTTTATCAAAATTTATGTCCTTAAAAGTCATTAAATTATTTTGATCATCAAAAGAAAAACTATTGTAAACAGGATCTTTAGTCTGATAGTAACTTAATTTAACCGACTTGTCATGATACTGAAAAGTGCCCGAAATTTCATTAATAATTGTTGGTACCAAATTAATATTTCTTGAATATAGAAAATATGGATTGATATAAGTTGATCCCTGACTTAACGAAGAATAATTGGGTCTTGAAATACTTCTGGCGTAGTTCATAGAAATACTTTTGATGCTGTCTATTGGGAATGTAAACTGCGCTTTTGGAAAAAAATTCGTGTATTTTTTATCCAGTAATGGTAATGTATCCGCCCTGAATTTTCCAAATACACTTGAGTTTTCAACTCTGAAACCAATTGAGAAATCAACTTTTTTAATTTTCCCGGACAATTGAGTGTATCCGGATAAATTTTCTTCTTTAAAATCATAATTACTTAATTCATCCTGATTGGTTTCATTGTAAAAAATAGCAACATCAGATTTAGAAGTTGCTGATGAATACAATCCTCCAACTTCTAATTTCATTTCATTTTTAAACTTTTTCTCCATATCAATTCTTCCTGAAAAATAATTAACCTGAAATTTTTGATCCCTGATTTGTGTCAATTCAAATTGAGTATTATTAAAATTATTATTTATTTCGGTAAACAAAGCCTGATCAAAATTAGAATACTGCAAGGCTGTAAAAAACTGTGTATTAATAGACTTTATCTTTTTCTGATAGTTTGCAAATGAGTTTACAAAATTCTTTTTACTATCATTATCACTAAAAGTCACAACGTTATTTTCTACATTTTTATTCTTATTATCCGTTATTGTGTTAATCGGAAAAGTGTCGGATTGCAATTTACTGTTTACACTAAACGAGAAATAATCGTCCTCATTTATTTTATAAAACAAGCCTGCACCAAAAATATACTGATTTCTTTTTGTATCAGCAATGACATCATATTTAGAAGCAATATCTGCCGCTGGAATTTGATAATCAATACCATGACTTTCCCATGGATTCAATCGATTGTAGTTGAAATTTGCTTTTAATTCCAGTTTATTTTTTTTGAAACTCGAATTAAATCCGAGGTAATTATTGTAATTCTTTTTAAACGAAGCAACTTCAGAAACTTCAGTTTTAAAACTATCTTTTTTACTGAATTTACGTGTGATTAAAATCACAGAACGACCTTCGGCCTCATATTTAGATGATGGATTCTGGATAATTTCGATCGTTTTAATATCGGCTACCGCCAAAGCATTCAAATCGTTCATTCCAACTTTTTGATTGTCAATGTAGATCAAAGGATTCCCTCTGCCAATAGCCGAAATACTTTCTTTATCAGAACTCACCTGAACAGTTGGTAATTTTGCCAGTAAATCAACCGTATTAGGAATGGAATTATAAATAGAATTGGCAACATCTACTTTAATATTCCCGTTTGTGTTAGTAAACGTTTTTTTGTTTTGACTGATAACAACTTCATTTAGATGATTTGAAATACTGTCTTTTGGAGTTTCATTTTGTGCATATCCTGCTAAAGAAATAAGGAAAAACAAAAGGATTAAAAAAAGTTTTAAGGGCAAATAGATATTCATTTTTGGTTTGATTAAGATTGTAGTCCTGCAAAAGTGCTTCTAAAAAAATGTTCTGTAGGTTAATTGAAGGTTAATGCGGAGTTAATGCGCTTTTGGAACTATAAAAAGATTATTTTTGATTTGGAAAATAGCCCACAGATTTTACGGATTGAACGGATTTGCACAGATTCAATTATTATAGAAATCTGCTTAAATCATTTTTAAATCTGCGTGAAAAAAAATCAGTGTAAACCTGTTTAATCCGCGTCATCCGCGAGCCATAAAAACCAATGAAACAAAGAATCAATCTACTAATAGCTTTTTCAGTCGTCGCTTTAATAATTTTATCAACGGTTCAATGCTATTTGGTAAAAACCACTTATGATTATAAAGTAGCGCAGTTTCATACTGAAATCAAAAATGAAATTGCTAAAATTTCTAATAATTACAGTGATATTGATTCCTTAATTGTTGCTAAAAAAGAAGCGCTTTACAAACAATTATCTGAAAATTATATTCAGAAGAAAAACACCAGGCTTGAAGTTAAAAAATACATTCTTGAAAATGAATATCAGGATGTTTTGACACAGAAAATACAACGTAAGTTTGAAAGAGAATTACCGAATATAAAAATAGATTTTGCCATTGTACTCAATAAATTTATTTTGTATCAAAACACTAAAAAAGCAGATACAATTTTTTCTGAAAAACCTTTTATCCAAAACAAATTATACGGCAATCTTGCGTCATTAAACCATGCGTTTTTAGTGCGCAATTATGTTGGCACAACAAATGGTACTTACGCAAATCAGGATTATAAATTATTGACCGAAGATTCTATGTATATATCTGTAATCGATTGGGAAATGATTATTTTAAGACGAATGATGTTCGTTTTGATCTTGTCTTTACTTTCGATTTTAACCCTAATAACGCTTTTTGTAATTGCCATAAAGGCATTAATCAAACAGAAAAAAGTAAATGAAATCAAAACCGATTTTATCAATAATATTACGCACGAACTTAAAACGCCTTTAGCGACTTTAAGCATTTCGACTAAAATATTAGAGAGAAAAGACATTCGTGATAATGATGAAAATTTCAATACTATTGTCAACACAATTTCGCGTCAGAACAATCGGTTACAAAATTTAATTGATCAGGTTATGGCGAATTCATTGGCCGAAAACGGTATCGATTTACAAAAAGAAAAAATAGAAACCGAAGCTTTTATAGCTACAATAGTTAATGATTTTAAGATTACTTATCCTGAAATCGATATTAAAACCATCTTTAAAACAGAGAATACAAATCTGGTTCTGGATAAATTTTATTTGACAACCGCTCTTTTAAATGTACTTGAAAATGCCGTAAAATATGGATCAAACACGATTACAATAAAAACAAAACTAAACCAGAATCAATTTTCAATTTGCATTGAAGATGACGGAATTGGAATTGAAAAGAACAAACAATCGCTTCTTTTTGAGAAATTCTATCGCGTAGAACAAGGAAATCTTCACAATACAAAGGGCTTAGGCTTAGGTTTGTATTATGTCGATCAAATTATAAAAGCGCATCAGGGTTCTGTTAACGTGGTGAGTGATTTAGGAAAAGGAACTCTGTTTA
The DNA here is from genome assembly GCF_043722275.1 of Flavobacterium sp. Lineage (GTDB taxonomy): Bacteria > Bacteroidota > Bacteroidia > Flavobacteriales > Flavobacteriaceae > Flavobacterium. Next base: position 18,066 of record NZ_JAYSPC010000106.1, read on the forward strand.
CTATTTTATTAAAAGTTTAATTATCTTATTTTGAAAAAATTACTTTTAGCGGAAGACGATTTTGATTTTGCCGCAATTTTAAAACAATATTTAGAACTGCATGAATTTGAAGTGATCTGGGCAGAAAATGGCGAAATAGCTTTAGACTATTTTAAAAACCAGGTTTTTGATATTTGTGTTTTTGACGTGATGATGCCAATATTGGACGGATTTTCATTGGCCGAAAAAATAATTACAATCAATCCTGAGATTCCATTTGTTTTTTTAACTGCAAGAAAGTTACAAGAAGACAAGATTACTGGATTAAAATTAGGTGCAGATGACTATATCATAAAACCTTTTGAAGTCGACGAACTGGTTCTGCGTTTGCAGAATATTCTAAAAAGAATCGAACAAAAGAGAAGTTTAAACGGAAATAATATAATCGAAATAGGTGCTTATATTTTTGATAATGAAAGATTAACCCTAAATAATAAAAATCATGTCCAGCAGCTCACAGAAATGGAAGCTTCACTAATTGAATATTTATATTTAAACCATAACCAATTATTAAAGAGAGATCAAATTTTAATGTCCGTCTGGAAAAAAGATGATTATTTCTCAGGACGAAGTATGGATGTTTTTATCAGCAGGCTTAGAAAATATTTTAATTCAGATCCAAAAATAAAGATTGAAAGTGTACGTAATATTGGACTAGAATTTAAAATAGAAAAACCTTGACGAATCAAAGATTTTTCTATTTATTATTGAAGAATTACTTTCCGATAACCCAACCTAAAGTAAAGGCGCTGATAAGTACAAACTCAGTATCATATTTATCAAAATTTACTCCGGGACCTAAATGGACTTCAAGATTAAATCTTCCGTATGTGCGCTGAAATCCCCAAAGTGCTGCGATAGTACACGAAGAACCGTAATCTCCATATTTTTCATTAGTATTTACTGATGAAAAATTATAATAAGCAGATGCGGCTACAAAGTTTCCTGAATTACGAGCAGTCTTTTTTCCTTTAGTTGCTCTTTTTTCTAAATTATAATAATGACGAAACTGTTCATTTATTACAGGAAAAATGATCCAGGTTGTTTCATCATAATAGTTGCTGTGGCGATATCCGACACCTAAATTCAATTCAGAATATAAGGTGTTTTTTGTATCAAAACCGTGTTCATAAACAAATCCGGGCGATAATAAATTAATTTTAAATTGATTTTTAACCACAGATGCAGGCTCTTCATCTTGCGCATGAATAGTATTAATTAAAAGAAGAGATAAAAGTAAGAAAAGGTATTTTTTATTCATATTTGGTTTTTAAATTGATGGGGCAAAAATAAGATTAAAAAAATACAAACAAATTATAAATAAAAATATATCGTTACGACAAAATGATTCCATAAATTCAGATTTAATCAAAGGCTTTTTAATGTTTAATTTTTTTTACTGTGAATGATATAAGTTTTTTACACCAATTGTATAACGTTTTCATTTTATGAACATTATACATTTGTAATGAACATTAAAACCAAACATCATGAACCTAAAAAGATTTTTCGGAGGATTATTAACTATCCTCGGAATTGTTGGTTTGATTTACACTGCTGTTATATTTGCGGGTACATCAGGCGAAACACGAGATATTAAATCATTAATTATTTACGGTATACTTGGAGTCGTATTTTTTATGTCCGGAATCAGTTTAGTGCGCGCTACAAAAGACGAAGCATAAACTTTTCAGGACAATAATACACCAGATATTTTTTCGTACAGAGGAGTTTTTACGCCATATTTTTCACCTTCATTCACAACGAATTTTGTAAGCGAAGATGCTTCTATTTTATTCCCTGCCAAATAATCTCTGTGCATAGATGAAGTCGCTTCTTTAGGCGATTTTTCTAGTTTTAGGATGGTTTGATTTACGATATCTTCGGATAAATTCAAACCTTTTGCCTTCGCAACCAATTCAATTTCATTTAGCAATTCCACATAAACCGCTTTAGATTCCGGATTGCTTAAAATCTGTCCAATATTCTGATTCAAATAAGAAGTTGCAGATGCCAATGCTGATATAAAAATGAATTTTTCCCAAACGGTTTCTTCAATATTTTCGGCAATATAACTTTCGATTTTTGCATTTTGAAAAATACTTTGCAATTCATTTAGTTTTGAAACCGAAGCCGTTTTTGAACCAAAAAACAACTTTTCATAAAAACCAATTTTACGAATTGTTCCCGGCGAAAAAATCATCGAAATTATATAAACACAACCTTGCAAAACTTCATTTTCAGGAAATAATTTCTGAATACGTTCCGGCGCATCAACGCCATTATATAATGGGAGAATTATAGTTTTTGAAGTAATACATCGCTGTAACGAAAGCAAACTTTCCTCGATATCATAGGTTTTTGTAGCGCAAATTAAATAATCTAATTCGCCAATTTCATCCGGATTATTCGAAACTAATTTTGGATAAGCAAAAATCTCAGAATCATCAGTTATAATTTTTAATCCGCTTTCAGCGATTGCTTTTTTGGTTTCACCACGTGCGATAAAGATAATTTCAACATCATAAGACTTATAATAGGCTTTCGCCAAAAGTCCGCCAAAATAACCACCAACTCCTCCAAGTCCTAAAATTCCAATTTTTTTCATAGTTAGTCAATAAATGCCACAAAGGCGTTAAGTCACAAAGATACAAATCAAAAAACTACATAATTATTGCCTAAAAAAACAAAAACTTAGTGTCTTTGAGTCTTTGTGCAAATTCATTCAAAACAATAAAAAAAAAATCAGTATAAATCCGCGCTTTCGCTTTAGCGAATCAGTGTCATCCGCGTGCCATTTTCCACACAGCTAGCAAACCATTATTCCCCTGTAACAGCTTCTAAATTCAATTCAATAAAATCGTTTTCACTTTTAGAGATTATAATTGTCGCCACCGTATTTCCTATCAAATTTGTAATTGCCCGCGCTTCGCTCATAAATTTATCAACTCCTAATAAAAAAGCCAAACCTTCAACCGGAATTTTATGCAATGCCGTCAAAGTCGAAGCCAGAACAATAAATCCGCTTCCGGTCACGCCAGCTGCGCCTTTTGAAGTAACCATTAAAATTGCGATAACGCTTAATATTTCGAAAAAACTCAAATGAACATCATACAATTGCGCGAGAAATATAACCGACATAGACAAATAAATCGAGGTTCCGTCGAGATTAAAGGAATAACCCGTAGGAATCACCAATCCCACAACCGATTTACTGCAACCCATTTGTTCCAGTTTTACCATAATACTGGGCAAAGCGGCTTCAGATGATGATGTTCCCAAAACCAATAAAAGTTCTTCTTTTATATATTTTAAAATCGAAAGGATACTAATTTTATAATACCTCAAAATACTTCCTAAAACCAAAAATACAAATAAAGCCATTGTCAAATAAACACACAACATCAATTTCCCAAGCGGAATCAAAGTTGCCAAACCAAATTTACCAATCGTGAATGCCATTCCGCCAAAAGCACCTATTGGAGCAAGATACATTACGTATTTCAAACCTGTAAAAACTACTTTCGAAACACGTTCTAAAACCAGAATTGTCTGTTCACGTTTTTTATAAAAGTTCAATGCAATTCCGCAAACAATTGCCGCCAATAAAACCTGTAATGTAAAGTTCGAAAAGAAAAATTGCAACCACGAAAAATGTTCGGCAGTTCCGTTTGTATATTGACTTGCATCGCCAAGAGTCAATCCTGATCTGTCAATTTTTCCGGGTTTAAAAAAATAAGCAACCGAAACTCCAATCGCCAAAGCTATAGTCGAAACTACTTCAAAATATCCAAGCGCTTTTATTCCAATTCGACCTACTTTTTTCAGGTTTCCCATGCCGGAAATTCCCAAAACAATTGTCAAAAAAATAATTGGACCAATAAAAAGCTTGATAATATCGATGAATCTTTTCCCTAATATTTCCATTTTCACGCCATTTTCAGGAGAGAAATGTCCAAGGAAAATCCCGGCGATAATAGCAATTAATACCCAAAAAGTAAGATTGGTAATAATCGTATGAAAAATACTTTTTTTAGGTTTATTCGAAGATTTTGGAGCGGTTATATTCATGAAAATAGATTAGGTATTTCACAAATATATAAAAAATGCAGACCTATAAGCCGGATTCTGTCCCTGATAAATCAGAGCCTTATCATTTATCTAGATTCCGCATTACTACGGAACTCAAGCTACCTACCCTTCAACAACGGACGAGAAGCCTTAAATGCTGATATACTTGGTATTTCACCGCATAGAGTTTACCTGGTTTCACTACAGCATTACCTGTACATACTTTCTGTTGCACTTGTCCTTGCGCTATTTCTAACGCCGACGGGTGTTACCCGCTATGCTTCTCTCTGGTGTCCGGACTTTCCTCCCCCCAACGAATTGAGCGACGATAAGGCGGTCTGCGCGGCAAAAGTAGCGATTTATACACTAATAATAATGATTTTAAATTTTAGATTTTCGCTTAAAATACGCAACGATTTAATTTTAAATTAGTTATCTTTAAAATCCATAATTTTAAAATTCAATTATCATGACAAGAATGTATCACTACGCAACTGTTTCAAAAGCTTTAGATCAACTTCATGAAAAAGGATTTACATGTGATTTTAATCTGAACTCAGATCTGATTAAAAAAAATCCTGAAAAATTTGAAATTGTTCATGTGTATCGATACGAAGGGGAATCAGACCCTGGCGATGAGGCAGTTGTATACGGAATTAAATCAACATCAGGCAAAAAAGGCGTGTATGTAGCAGGCTTTTCCGCCGACTCAGATCAGGAAACTGCAATGCTTTTAAATGATTTGACCATTAAAGGAAGATAAATAACAAGTCGCTGAGTTTGAAGAAATCTTTAAACTCAGCGACAAAAATAATTTTTACGCATTTAAACCTGTTATTTTCAAACTTTCAATTATAATTATGTTGATTTTCAGGAGCTATTTCCTGCTATCCGCTATATCTTTTATTTTTATAAAGAAAAAAAATAAAAGGATATCGCTCCTATCAGGGCTAAGATTTTAGGATTTATAAAAAGTTTTTATTTATATCCTAAGTCTTTACGGTACAACTTTACAATTTACTTTTTAAATCCATTCCTGCATGAAGAATCCTGACGATTTCAATTTCAGTATTAGAAATAATCTGATAAAAAGAATATGTTTATTTGCTTTATATCCGAGTAAATAATCCATAAAAAAAGTCCATCATAAAATGACAGACTTTCAATAACAGCTAATAAAAATTATACTGTTGGTATTTTTATTTTCCAACCTGGTTGAATCAGGTCAGGATTTTTAATAATATCTCTGTTGGCTTCAAAAATTGATTCCCATGAAACTCCATGTGCTTTTCCTATTTTTGATAAAGAATCACCACTTGCAATAGTATATTCAGTTGTTGCGACTTCGGTAACTTCAATATTCATTACTACATCACCCGCTCTAAAGTCAGGATCAATTTTTCCGTAAGCGTCCCAAATTTTTTGTTTATCATCTGCTGATTTTGCTGTACCATCAATATATAAAACATTATCCTGCTCTCTTATCTGCAAATTAGCGATTCCTAAATTAGTAGCCAGATCCGTTAACTCTTTGTATTTATCTTTTAAACTCATGATATATCCTTATTTAATAGTTAACTTGTTATCGACTTTTTTAGGTTTTAATTCCTGTATGCTTTTTATCAGGTTTGGCAATTGGCTTTTTTTAATTTCTCCCGAAAGCGTTACAACACCGCCTACAACCGTTACACTTACACCTTTATAAGTATCTACTACTTTGTGTACCGCTTTATCTAATTCAGTATCCGGGCTAATAATAACCGCAGCTGCCGCAGTTTCTTCCGGCGCTACAATCTGACAGTTGTTCACTACAGATTTTACTCCTTTAATTTCTTTAATAGAACTTTCAACATTTTGCTTTAATGCATCATCTTTGCAAATTCCTGAAATTGTTGCAACACCGTCCTGAACTGAAACTTGTACTTCGGGCGTACTGCTTAATTTTGCACTGATTTCCTTTTGAATATCTGCATCTTTTGGTCCACAAGCTACTAACGAAATCGCAAGACCCATTCCTAATAAAACTGATTTAATCTTCATAATTGATATTTTTAATTAATTACTAATAAAGTTAAACGAATTAAAACAACAAATATTACATAATAATCCTACAATTTTATATTTTTTTTATTTGAAATTGAAATAACTATTATGTTGATCAATATTAATTATCTAATCAAGGTAATTCTCAGGAAAAATAGTCTGACCGTATTTTTTAAAAAGAGTATTTATTTTTTCTTTCTTATTCGATTCATTTTCTAAAGAAGCTGTTTCCATATATTCTGCCATTTCTTCAAACAAATCATCTAATCCTGCCGGAGTTACGGTGCATAATAATTTAGCCGTTTCATTACTCCGGTTTTTAAAACCATGAACAATTCCGCCTTTTGGGATATTGATAAACGAATTTTTCTTAGCAACATAACTTCCCAACTCAGATTTAAAAGAAACTTCCCCTTCCAAAACATAAAAAGTCTCCGCAAAATCAGCATGCGAATGTGGATTTGGTCCCGCTCCCGGAGGAACCGACATTTCGATTACAGCATACTCTCCATCAGTTTGTTTTCCCGAAATTATGATTCTGTAATTTCCTCCTGCAATATTTAGTTTTTGACCTTCGGTTTCGTTAACGGTTATGATTGGGTTTGGAGTTTTCATATTAAATTATATTCTTAATTGTAATTAAATCTTTATACGATTTTTGTTGGTTCTAAAATAAATAATAATGCTTCCAAGTCTGTGATTGGCATTTTTACAACAGATTCTAATTGAGAACTTTCAGAATAAATAACGAAGACACCTTCATTATCTTCTTCATATCCAGCCGATTTAAAAGAATATTTTGGAGAGGTGATTCCCATTTCTTTTTTATCCTCTTTAAACCAGCCATAATTTGCTTCGTAACTAACTTTATTATCTAATATTTCAATATTTTCTTCGCCGTATGTATTCCATAATGCAACTCGAAGAAGATAAAATCCCATGAGTCCAAATATTCCTATACCAATGAAATAGCCAATTTGCATTCCGCCACCAGTTAAAACACCTACAATAGTTTCTAGTACAGGAAAAATAAAGAAAGCAAAAGCGAAAAAGAACATTACAATTCTAACTGCCAATGGTGATTTTTTGACTTTAAGATTTAGAATATTATTTTTGAAATTAAATTGTTGCATGGATCTTATTTTGGAATTTTATTTAGATTATGTTTTCTAACGCAACATTCGCATCAGGCGGAACTAAAAATTGAAATTAAATATATTCAGAAAATAAAGAATAATTAATCCAAAGAAAAGAACAAAAATTCCAAGAACTATCATTCCGGTTATCACTAGTTTTTTCATTACAATTAATTATAAGTGATTAATTCTATTCATGTTGCGTCACATAATTTTGTGTTCACGAGCGAGAACACTAGCGCAAATTGGAGTAATGGACTATTTAGAAATTATATCAAAAATGGTCTTTTCCTTTAATAATTTACCTTGCAAAAATGGAATACCAACAGGAAAACACCATGCTCCGGCAAAGTATAAAAAATTAGGAATTCGATCATTCTTAAGCAACAGCGTTAATTTTTTTGAAACAAAATAGCTAAGATAAATATAACTGGCAAATACTATCAAAGTATACAAACCTGCTATTATTCCTAAAATTGTCCAAATAGAATTATCTAATAAAACTTGTTTATGGGTGATATCAAGTTCGAGATTTAATGTAAACTGAACGATACAATAGGAAAAAAATATCCAATATGAAATTTTAAAATACAGCTTATCTAAAATTTCCTTTTCTTCAACATAATAAACAATAGCCCAAGTCCAAATTAAATAAATTAAAACGTCTATTGTAATGGAAATAGTAAATAATGGAAAGATAAATTCAAAATCTGTAAACAATAATATAATGGTGATTATTGCTGTGATTGTCATTGAAAGAAAAGGAACTAATAGTAATAATATCGCTAAAGTTGAAGGTTTTAATTTTAAAATTTTATAAAATATTTTTTCCATTTTAATAAGGTTAGTTTGTTTTGGTTGTTGCTAAAATAATTCTTTTTCATCATAAATTAAATTATATGTTGTTATCATAGTATTTTAAGCCAATTAAAAATCGCAAAGAATATTTTTTTTAAATTAAACTCCATGAGATTATTTCGTTCCAGGCAAAAACTTTTATTGTCGAAAATAATTGCGATCCTTCTCCCGAAGCGTCGGGACCGCTCAGGAAGACAAGTCTAAAAAGAAAAAAAATCCGTATGAATCCGCGTTTTCGCTTTAGCGAATCCGTTTTTATCAGCGTTCAATTTCCTCAAGCCTGTATTAAAATTCCTCCTTACTTTCTCATATTCAAAACACTCAAAAATCAGTTGAATATTTATGAATTTCAGATTTGTGATTTGGTAAATTTCAGCCTATATTTGCTATCGAATAAAAAGAATATGGAACAATTTGTAGTATCGGCTCGTAAGTATCGCCCACAAACCTTTAAGGATGTTGTAGGTCAGAAAGCCATTACCAACACTTTGCTGAATGCTATTGACAGCAATCACCTTGCTTCTGCCCTTTTATTTACAGGACCTCGTGGAGTTGGAAAAACGACTTGCGCACGTATTTTGGCCCGTAAAATAAATCAGCCGGGATATGATGATCCAAACGAAGATTTTGCTTTTAACGTTTTTGAGTTAGATGCTGCTTCAAACAACTCGGTTGATGATATTCGAAGTCTGATTGATCAGGTTCGAATCCCGCCACAAACGGGGCAATATAAAGTCTATATTATTGACGAGGTTCATATGTTGTCTTCGGCAGCTTTTAATGCTTTTTTGAAAACATTGGAAGAACCGCCAAAACATGCTATTTTTATTTTAGCAACAACAGAAAAACACAAAATTATTCCAACGATTTTATCTCGTTGTCAGATATTTGATTTTAAAAGAATTACCGTAAAAGATGCTAAAGAACATTTAGCAGAAGTTGCAACAAGTCAGGGAATCAATTTTGAAGATGATGCTTTGCACATTATTGCTCAAAAAGCAGATGGTGCAATGCGTGATGCTTTATCTATTTTTGACCGTGTAGTTTCGTATTGCGGAACTAACTTAACGCGTCAGGCTGTAACCGAAAACCTTAACGTTTTAGATTACGAAACCTACATTAGTATTACTGATTTACTTTTAGAAAATAAAATTCCGGATCTTTTATTGGCTTACAATGATATTTTGTCAAAAGGTTTTGACGGACATCATTTTATTGCCGGTCTGGCTTCGCATTTCAGAGATTTATTGGTAAGCAAAACTCCGGCGACAATTTCTTTACTTGAAGTAGGCGAACAAGCACAGCAAATGTATGGCGTACAAGCTCAAAAATGCTCTCAGGAATTTTTATTAAAAGGAATTGACACTGCAAATGACTGTGATTTAAAGTATAAATTAAGTCAGAATCAGCGTCTTTTAGTTGAATTATGCCTGATGCAATTGGCCTCTATCACTTTTGATGGAGAAAAAAAAAAGCTGAGCAATTCATAATTCCGCCTACTTATTATAGAAATAATGGACATTCAATTACTGAAATCCCAAATAATAAATCCCAAATTCCAAATACGGAAGTAGAAAAAATCAATGTCAAGCAAAATGACAATGAAAATTCTAATATTGAGAATAAAGCTTCAGAAGCTATTGTTACTGAAGCACCAATTAGTGAAACTCATAACTCAAAACCGGTAACTCAAAACTTACAACAGCCAAGCAGCGAACCTAAAATTTCTGCTTTTTCATTATCGAGTATTCGTAAGAAAAAAGAATTGGAAGCAAGCACTAAATCTTATGTAAAACCTACGTCGGTAATGCCAACGGAAGAATTTACTGAGACTGAAATGTTAGTAGAATGGAATAAATATGCGCAGCGTTTAGGTGACAAAGGTTTGAAAATCATGGAATCGTTATTACTTATTAACGATCCTACTTTAGACGGAACCAAGATTACGCTTGAATTACCAAATGAAGGTTCTAAATTAGACTTTGAAAGTCAGATTAATGGGCTTTTAGGACATTTAAAAGGTCATTTACACAATCACGACATCACAATTCATGTTAATGTAAATGAAGCAGTAGAAAGTAAAAGAAGTTTAAACGACCAGGACAGATACAATCGCTTATTAGAACTGAATCCAAACATTGAACTTTTGCGTAATACTTTTGGACTTGATTTACATACTTAAGATTTTACATTGACTTTTTTAGCCGCGAATTCACGAATTTTTCATGTGTAATGGCGCGAATATTATTGATTTTTTTCGCCACGAATTTCACGAATTTTCACTAATTTTTTATGTGGAATGTGTAAAAATTAATTCGTGTAAATTCGTGAAATTCGTGGCGAACATTTTTATTTATTTCTTACTCCAAAATCGTAAACTTTTTCAAGCCATTTTTTTCTTTGAGCATCTTCAGAACCTTTTATAATTCCGATGTAAGTAACTTTTACGGGTTTTATGCCGCAGAATTCTAAAGCTGATTTCTTTAATTGATTGACACTTGGTCTTCCATAAAAAAATCTGTAATACCAACCTGGCTGATCTAATGTTGTAATAATATGTGCCGTTTTTCCTTTTAGTAATTTATCCCACCAAACCGAATTTTCTCGGTATTGAAATGCCATTCCGGGTAAAAACAAACGATCTATAAATCCTTTTGTAATTGCGGGAAGTCCGCCCCACCAAACCGGATGAATCCAAACTAAATGATCTGCTTTTTTAATTTTCTCCCACGATTCTAATAAATCAGGTTCTAATTCGGTTCGTTTTTGATAACCAAATTGTAGATTCGGATTGAATTTTAGTGTAGCAATTGTAATCGTTTCAACTTCTGCTTCTGAAGCGATTGCGCCTTTTAGATAAGATTCGGCTATTGCAAAATTGAAACTTGACGCGTTTGGGTGTCCGTTTATAATAAGTATTTTTTTCATGTGTTTCCTTTTTACAAAAATAGTATTCCAATGAAAATTGTTACCGGACAAATGTCCTATAAAATCGCTTTTCTGATTCGGCTTAAATGTCTTGGCGTAACGCCTAAATACGATGCTAAATATTGTAACGGAATTAATTGAAGGTATTTTTTATGGTGTTTATAAAGTTCTTCATAACGTTGCGTTCCTGACAATTTCTGAAAAGAAATCATTCGTTTTTGAAGCGTTACATATTCCATTTCAGTTAGTTTACGCCCTATTTCCTGCCAATGGATACCTAATTTATAAAGCTTTTCTAAACTTTCACGTTTTATGACTTGCAACTCGGTATCTGATAATGCCTGAATGTTTTCTTCGGCAACATTTTGTGTTATAAAACTGGAAAATGATGCCATAAATTCGTTTTCGAAAGCAAAACAATTCGTGATTTCATCGCCCTGATGATTGAAAAAATACGATCGCAAAATTCCTTTTTTGATAAAGACAATTTCATTGCAAACCTGATTTTCTTTCAATAAAAGTTCGCCTTTTTTGAGTGTTTTAAAAGTGATTAAATCATCTAACTGATCTAATTCATTTTGAGGTAAAACGTGAATGGATTGAAAAACTGATTTCATTATAAGGAAAAAAAATATTTATTTAGGGTTGAAAACTATATTATTATATGTCGCTCTGCTGGAGCTTTGGCTGGGATCAAATCTTTCTATAAATATATCGCTCCGATTGAGCTTTGGTTGAGACCTGATCTTTCTATAAATATATCGCTCCGCTGGAGCTTTGGTTGGGATCTGATCTTTCTATAAATATGTCGCTCCGCTGGAGCTTTGCCAGGGATCTGATCTTCTTTTCTATAAATATATCGCTCCGATGGAGCTTTTTAATAATAGGAATTAAATCATTAAAAAGAATTAATTTTTAGATTCAAAAGCGCGTTCTATTCTTTTATCGGGAATTAACCATAATAATGCAACAATAAAGTAAGCTGCGCCGGCAATCCATTCGTTATAAAAGGAAGAAATTATTCCGATTACGTATAAAATTGAAGATACTTTTCCTTTTACATCTCGTCCAATTGCTTTTGCTAATATGGAGTTTTCGCCTTCGTTGTTAATTACAATTTTCTGTAAAATAAAATAAGCTACAGAAGATAAAAATAATACTCCGCCATATAATGTCATTGAGGCTTTTGCGAAATTGTGTTCTCCCATCCAACCTGTTGAAACGGGAATTAAGGATAACCAGAAAAGTAAATGTAAGTTGCTCCACAATACTTTTCCGTTGACTTTTGATAATCCGTGAAATAAATAGTGGTGATTGTTCCAGTAAATTCCAACATAAATAAAACTCAAAATATAACTTAGAAATTTAGGAATCAGCGGTTTTAAATCGGCAAACTCGTGTCCTTCCGGAACTTTTATTTCTAAAATCATAATGGTAATAATAATGGCTAATACACCATCGCTAAAGGCTTCGAGTCTTGTTTTGTTCATTTATTTTTTAAGTTTTTATCTTAGTAAAAAAAAGTTTGCCAAGAATTCCACGAATTTTCGCGAATTTTTTATACTGAATATGCAAATATTAATTTGTGAAAATTCGTGAAATTCGTGGCGAAAAATTCTTTCTTCTTATATCTATCTTACTAGATTTTACCGTAGTACATTGCTTTTACGATTCCGTCAGAAAGCCCGATTTTTGGGACGTAAATTTGGCGTGCTCCGCTCCATTTCATGGCATTCAGATAAATTCTCGTGGCATGGATAATAACATCGGCGCGATCAGAGTTTAATCCTAATTCTGCGATTCTTTGTTCGTAAGTCAATGAATTTAAAAACGCATATTGCGAATTAATATAAATGTATGAAAGTGGTTTTTCCTGTTGTTTTCCGGACATTTTAAACAACTTATTAATGTTTCCTCCAGAACCAATCAAGGTAACTTCCTCATAACCTGCGGTGTTGGTTTTAATCCATTTTTCGATTTCATCCCAAACAACATCGTGAACCATATTGTTTAATAAACGAACTGTTCCGGCTTTGAAAGATCTTGAATTAACCAGTTTTCCGTCAGAGAATAAAGTAAACTCTGTACTTCCACCGCCAACATCTACAAAAAGATAGGTTTCGTCTGTTTTTAAAAGATGATGTAAATCTGTTGAAGCAATAATTGCTGCTTCTTTTTTACCATCAATAATTTCGATTTTTATGTCGGCTTTTTTCTTGATTATAGCGACAACTTCTTTGGCATTATAGGCTTCACGCATTGCCGAAGTGGCAAACGCCATATAACGTTCTACTTTATGTACTTTCATTAAAAGATTGAATGCTTTCATGGCATCAACCATTCGATCTATATTTTCTTCTGAAATTTCTCCTACTGTAAAGGCATCTTGTCCCAAACGGATTGGCACACGAACAAGCGAACTTTTATTGAATTGCGGTTCTTTGCCATCTTGTTCTACAACATTGGATATCAGAAGCCTCATGGCATTTGAACCGATATCTATTGCTGCAAGTTTTTTTATATTAATCATGCTCACTTTATGATTTGAATTTTATTTTTAATTTATTTTTTGTGGAATCTGCTCTGACAACAAAACTTTATTTTGGTAATATTTATAGGTTTCCAGTTGAGCTCTAAATGGGGCATGATGATTTCGTGGTTTGTATTTGTTGTCTAATTTATAGGAATGATATCTCACTTTTACATTCCCTTTCCATGCAATACTAAAATTATCAATTAGTTCTTTCTTTATTTCAAGATCATAAATTGGACAGGTTACCTCAACTCTTCCGTCAAGATTTCTGGTCATAAAATCTGCTGATGATATGTAAACTTCGGTTAAACCGGCATTCCCAAAAATATAAACTCTTGTATGTTCAAGATAATTATCTACAATACTTATGGCTTCGATATTTTCGCTCATTCCGGGAATTCCAGGAATCAGGGAACAAATGCCTCTTACCTGAAGCTGGATTTTTACTCCTGCATTACTGGCTTCGTATAATTTATCGATCATTTTAAAATCAGATAAACTATTCATTTTTAATTTGATGTGTGTTTTTCTTCCTGCCAAAGCGTGCAGGATTTCACGATCAATTAATTTTATGAATTTTGTTCGGGTATAATGTGGCGATACTATTAAATGTTTGTATCTGTGTACTCTGTAATTGATATCAAAAAATTCGAATATTTTACAAATGTCTTTTAAAATTCCCTGATGACAGGTAAAAAGTGTGACATCTGTATAAATTTTCGCTGTTGATTCATTGAAATTTCCTGTTGAAATAAATCCGTATCGACGTGTTTTTTCATCTTCAACTCTTTCGATAACACAAATTTTGCTGTGCACTTTTAAGCCTTTTATTCCAAAGATTAAATTAATTCCTTCGGTTTGCATTTGCTCTGCGTACGAGATATTTGTTGCTTCATCAAAACGTGCCTGAAGTTCGATTTGTACGGTTACTTTTTTTCCGTTTTTCGCGGCATTAATCAGTGAACTAATGATTTGCGAATTTTTAGCCAAACGATATAAGGTAATTTTTATACTGGTTACTTTTGGATCTAAAGCAGCTTCACGCAAAAATTTTGTCAAATATGAAAATGACTGATATGGAGCGTGTAATAAATAATCTTTCTTGCTGATTTTTTCCAGAATGCTTCCTCCCAAACTTAATCCGGGAATTGGTAATGGCTCGTTTGGTTTGTAGAGTAAATCATATCTTCCTAAATTGGGGAAATTCATATAATCACGACGATTATGATATCTTCCGCCGGGAATAATACTGTCCATTTCTACGATTTTCATTTTATCAAGGAAGAATTGCAATGTATCTTCTTCGATTAAATTATCATATATAAAACGAACGGGTTCTCCTATTCTTCTGTCTTTTACTGATGTTGCGATTTTTTCGAGCATACTTTTACTCAAATCACTATCAATATCTAATTGTGCATCTCGTGTAATTTTGATCATATGTGCGGAAACACTTTTATAATCAAAAATATTAAATATGTTTTTTAGATTATATCTTATTACGTCATCAATTAAAATAACATAATGTTTATCGTCGTGCGATGGCAGGACAACAAACCTGTTTATTGTTTTAGGAATTTCGATTACGGCGTAACGAACTTCATCGTTTGTATTCATTTCTAAACGAACGGCGAGATATCCTAAAGTATCTTTCAGAATTGGAAATTCGGCAAGATCATTTAAGATAATCGTAACTAATTCCGGACTTAATCTTTGGGTAAAAAAATCTTTTAGAAAAATTTCCTGATCGGCTGTAATTTCATTTTCATTGATCATGAAGATGTTTTCAGCTTCAAGTTCTGCTTCGATATTGCCTAATATACGTAAACTTTCAGATTGCTGCTGAATCACGATTTCGGTAATATCCTTAATTAACTGATGTGCAGAAACTCCTCCCAGATATTTTTCACCGGAAATTCCCGAAAGGCTTAATCGTCTGATTGCGGCATAACGAACTCTAAAAAATTCATCTAAATTATTGGAAAAAATCCCAACAAAACGTAGTCTGTCTAAAAGCGGAACCGTATTATCTGCCGCTTCCTGAAGAACTCTGGCATTAAACGCTAACCAACTTTTTTCTCTATCGATATATTTCTGTTCGTACACTTTATTTATTTTAAATCTTTGGGGAAAATTGTTTTATGTGTTTTACCTTTATTAATGGTATTCCAGCTTTCTGCCTCAAATTGCAGGGACACAAAACCGGAAGTAGGAACATTTTCGATAAAAACATCCCCAAATTTATTAACAAAATTTGTAATAGCCTCGTTATGTCCAAAAAGAATAACGCTTTCGAAACTATTATCACATGATTTAATAACCTTTTCGAGCTGTTTGTCATCAAAAGTATAAAGATCATCTTTAAATATTATACTTTCTATAGGATACGAAATATTTTGAGCAAATATAAGTGCGGTTTCTGAGGCTCGTGCGGCAGTGCTGCTCCACATTATATAGGTCTTAGGAAGAAATTTTGAAATGATTGCTGATACATCATGAGCATCTAAAATTCCTCTTTTCATTAAAGGCCTGTCAAAATCTTTTAAAGGTGCTTCCCAACTGGATTTTGCATGGCGTATTAAAATTAAATTTTTCATAAGCTAAAGGTTTAGATACCTCTTAAGAGGTAACATTTTTTTATAGAACTTCTAATTTACAAAAGAAATGTGAAACCTTTCCACTTTTTTAATTCTGTTAACATTTATTCTAAATTTTAACAGGAACATTTCAATTTTTAAATTTAAAATTCACGAAAAACTGAAAATTAAATATCTGATAAAAAGTGTTCTTCATCTACAAAACCAAACACTTAGTCGATTTGTGCATATTTATAAAAAATTAACTAAATAACTGATTATTAATCGTTTAAAATATTTTAAAATTTGAATATTTAATCAAAAATGAAAGAAACTTCCTTTTTTTATTTGTTAGAAATCACAAAAATAATTGCTTTTTAATCTGTTATTTAACAAAAAAATGACGTTTCAACGAGTTTTTAGGTTAGTTACAGATAAAAAAAATCAAAAATAGTTGCTCTATATAACTTTGATTGTGTTAAAATTTTATAAATATCACAAACAAAAATCCTAAGTTATGAGAACTAAAACTACTCTTGAAAAAGCAGTGAAATTTGTTAATAATTGTAAGTTCATTTTTTCTTTCAGAAATATTTTTAAGAAAAAACTTTTTGCCTTATTCTTTTTAATTCCGATAATTTCATTTGCTCAGTCTGGTTCGTGCAATGGTATATTGATTGTTGAAAATAATGGAAATATCAGAAGCACTCCGCTTGACGGAACGTACTATTCGATGGTACTTACCAATAACAGCTCACTTACAGATACTTATATACTGGGCAAAAAGAATACTAATGCTTCCTGCGCTAACACTGACGGAAGTTCTACAGCAGGAAATATAACGGTAAATACAGATTTTATAGATTCTGAAAGGAATTCTCTTAGCGAAATTACTTTAAACGCGGGGCAATCTGTGAATTTCTACATCCATATTACAATCCCAAATGGCACTTCTATTCAAAAATGGTCGTGTGATGAGATTACTGCAACTTCAAAAAACTGTTCGAACTATTCTGTTACGACTGTTTTACATACTTATATCATTAATCCGGTTAATGATTAAAAATAAAAGATCAAGTATTCCCTTAAAATAATTTAAAATGGAAAAACTATTACTCTCTTTAAGCAATTATTTACGAGATATCAAAAAAATATACTTTACTGTATTATTTCTTCTGCCTTTATCTGGATTTGCACAATCAATCACAACTAACAAAACGGTAACTGCGAACGCAACAAATTGTGGTATTGTGAATGTAAAAGTTGATATTACGGGCGCGAATCCTATTACTCGTAACTCTGACGTAATTTTAGCAATTGATGTTTCCGGAAGTATGGGAAATACGATTTCGGGAGATTTTAAAACATCTATGGATTATGCTAAAGATGCTGCAAAAGCGTTTCTGACGCAGGCAAAAGCAAATCCTCAAAACCGAATTGCGATTGTTGCCTACAGTACAACTGCGTCTTTAAAAATAGGACTTACTTACTTAAATGCAGCGGGCGTCACTTTGATTACCAACCAAATTAATGCTTTACAGGCGACAAATTCCACCAATATTTATGCGGGAATTGTGAGATCTGAAACTGAATTAGAAACTAACGGACGTTTTGATTGCAGTACGGCAAGGGCAATTATTTTACTTACGGATGGCGTAACTAACGTAACTGGAACAAACGGAAATACGAATTGTAATGTAAGCAAAACATCCCAATGTGTTAATGATGCTATAAATGCTGCGACAAATGCAAAAACTACAACAAAATCAAGTATTGTTTATAATAATCAGGTTTTTTCGGTAGGTCTTTTTGGAGGTATCAGCGGCAATATTAATACTAATAATAGCGATCAGAATATTGCCAAATTCACTTTGGATGGTATTCAGGGAAGTCCGACTTCTATAACCCAAAGCGGCGCTAATTTAACGGCGATATACAACCAGATTGCTACTCAGATTTCATGGATTGCTCAAAATTTAATTACAAAAGAAACTGTTATTCCCGGTTTTACAATTGCTTCGATTACGACAAGTAAAGGAACTGCTTCATTATCAGGTCAGGTAATTACATGGAATACTGATTTTTTAAATTCGGAAACTATTACTTTAAACTACCAATTAACTCCTACGGGAACTGCTTGCGGAACTCAAACGGTTAGCACATCGACTTTAAATTATCAAAATTCCTCTTGTGCCAATGATTCAAAAGCAATCAGCAGTCCGAGTTATTTTGTTCCTTGCGCGCCAGTAATTACAGGAGTTTTAACCGCGTGCGGATCTACAACATTAACGGCGACTACAAATGCTGCTTCGCCAACTTATGTTTGGTATAAAGATGGAAATGTCATAAGCGGACAAACTGCCGCTACACTTTTGGTTACTGTTAGCGGTGCTTATAAGGTAAAAGTAAAAAATGGTGCTACAAATTGTGAATTAACCTCAGCAGAATCTACTGTTTCTATTAGTCCGGCGGCGGAACTTACAGCTCCTGCAAATGCAAATATTGCGGGATGCGGAACGTCGGCAATAACTGGGCTTCAATATAGTACAGCAAGTATCAATATAACTCTGGCTCAATTGACCACCGCAGGAGGAACATTGCCTAATAATGCTTTAATAGGAACGTATACAATTTCTTATTCTGATGTTGCTTCCGGAACATGCCCAACAATTGTTACCCGAACTTTTAAAGTTGCAACAAGTTGCGGAAATAGTACTTCGGTACAAACAATTACAATTATTGATACTACCGCGCCAATTTGGACAACATCTGCAACAGCTTTGAATACAGCTTTGCAATGCAGTGATTCGGCGGGATTGACAACTGCTCAAAATCAAGCTCCAATTGCAACTGATAATTGTGGAGGAACTGTAACGTACACAAAAACAAGCAGAAATTTTGTTGCTGGTTCTTGTGCAAATTCAGGAACTTATACCAATACATGGATTGCAAAAGATGTTTGTTTGAATACTTCAACCACTTTTACGCAGGTAATTACAATTCAGGATACTTCTGCGCCAACCTGGTCAACATCTTCAACGGCTTTAAATACAACTTTGCAATGCAGTGATTCGGCTGGATTGACAACTGCGCAAAATCAAGTTCCGGTTGCCACCGATAATTGCGGTGGAACTGTAACGTACATAAAAACTAACGGAAATTTTACAGCAGGATCTTGCGCCAATTCAGGAACTTATACGAATACCTGGGTTGCGAAAGATGTTTGTTTGAATACTTCAACCACTTTTACGCAGGTAATTACAATTCAGGATACTTCTGCTCCAACTTGGTCAACATCTGCAACAGCTTTGAATACAGCTTTGAATACAGCTTTGCAATGCAGTGATTCGGCGGGATTGACAATTGCTCAAAACCAAGCGCCGGTTGCTACCGATAATTGTGGAGGAACTGTAACGTACACAAAAACAATCGGGAATTTTACAGCAGGATCTTGTGCCAATTCAGGAACTTATACTAATACTTGGATTGCAAAAGATGTTTGTTTGAATACTTCAACAATATTTACCCAGGTAATTACGATTCAGGATACTTTTGCACCAACTTGGTCAACTCAAATTGCTTCTTTAAATAAAACTATTGAATGCAGCGACGCATCGGCTTTAACATCTGCGCAAGCGTTGTTTCCTGTGGCTTTAGATTTATGTGATAGCGATGTTTCGAATATTGTAAAA
>NZ_JAYSPC010000107.1:0-2944 GCF_043722275.1 Flavobacterium sp.
CCAACCCGGCGCTGAAGGACAACCTGGTGAGCAACCACAGCAAGAGGGTGGAGGAGAGAGTAAAGTGGAGGATGTGCCTTTTGAGGAAGTGAAGTAAGAGATAAGTTGAAGCAGGTTTAATAGCCTGCTTTTTTTGTAATTAAATAAAAAGAGTTATGATGGATATGAATAAAATTCCTGCAAATCTTGAAGGTATGCTGTTTACAGTAAAACCTGATGATACCTTAGAGCAAAAAGAAAAAATGAAGTTGATTGACTTTATTAAAAATGTCGCTTCTGTATTCTACCCAAGCGAGCATTCGGAATTTGATAGTAACAATAAACTAAAGCGATATTATGATTTGAAATCAAAGGAAAAAATGTTGTTGTTAAGATTAGAAAAAACAGATATAGTTGATGAATTAATGAGCTAAATTCTTGGCCAAGTGTAATATGTAATAGTTAATACACCTAACTATTCAATAACCAACTCATTTTTCTTATTATCAATTGAGTATTTCCCAAGTTTTTTTAATGCACTTTGCCCTAAAAGTAACGGAGAATTATTAGAATCAGATACGGATGCTTTTACATTATCTAGTTTTATTTCTCCTATGGTCAAGCTTTTTAAATTTATAACAGTATGTTCTACAATTGAACCATCAGCCAATTTATAAGATTGCTTACCTAAAACATCTCCGGCTTCAATGGAGCCAGTTTTAAGTAAGACAGAAAATACATCGGGACTTATTGAAACATCAGAGGCCCCTAAATCTAGGACAAAGTCAAGTGTCAAGCTATTATTAATTTTTACTGGTATTTTATAGACTCCATTGTCATTTTTAAGTGTTATAATTGTTTTGTCTTCTTTCAATCCAGTAAAACTGTAATACGATTGATTTTCAAATTGATTTCTTAAATCCTGTAACTTCTCGTTGGTTAAAGTAATTTTTAGATTTAAATAACTCCCTGAGTAATCAAAAACGATTGGCCTTAAAAACCTATCACCTTTTGTTGTACGTGCTTGGTCTACTGAAACACCTAGTATGATAAATTTTTTATCAATTTGTATGCTTTTATTAATACCCCAAAATTCTTGACCAAAATGCTTTCCTTTTAAATTATCCCAAACAGAATCTTCCATATTCCCGTACACTCCTTTTCCTTCTTTTTTCATAAAATCGATAGCATCAATATAATTTAGATCGCTATATTCTTTTAAAAGATTTTTATCAGAATCTGATTTAAGAGTATTCTTTATAGATTGGATAGTTTGCCTAAATTTTTCAATTTCATCATAATAAAATTTCAATTCAATCTCAACAGAAGCTAAAGTTTTATTTACAAAAATAAGTTCATAATTAGCAGAACCAAAAATGTCAAATGGAGTGTCATTATATTCAATTTTATAATTGTCTTTGTTTGTCTTAGAATCACCTTTGAATAGTTCAGGTTCTTTAGTAAAATAATTTTTTACTTCCTTATACTGATCAAAATAAATTCCCAAGGGAAAATTATTAAAATCTTCAATTTTTAGTTGAGAATAAGATTCACTTTGAAAGGAAAATATTGCTACAACGAAGAGTAAACATCTCATAAATAATTTTTTTTTGCTCGCCTCGTGTCTCTAGATAACTACATACCTGTTAGACCATGCTTATAAAGCAACATAATTTTAAGGGATATTTAAAGAATCTTTTACAGCTTTTTGAAACACCGAATCTTCGGCTACTTTTGATTGCAATACTGATTCTAACTTTTCTACTTTTAATTGAAGGTCTGATTTGTCTTGAGCTTTTTTTTGATTTTCTGCCTTAATATCATAATATGAACATGTAGAAATTCCACCTGAAACTACTGTAGCAAACATTATTGCAATGGTTAAAAATATGTTTATTGTATTGTGTGTTTTTTGTTTACTATAGAACCTTACGGTACTTGTATTTAGTTGTTGAATAGATGTGTTTGTATCAATAACGGATTGAGTATTTTTCAATCCCAAATCTTCCAAAACGGCTTTAAGCTCAGCCCTTCTATTTTCTTCTTTAATTAACTCTTCATATCCGCCCGATTTTTTAAAGTTGAAAGTTTTTCCATTAATATGAAATGTTTCGCTTGAACCGTTTTTCTTATCCATATAACCATCATCCGAAATTCTCCTCAATGCTGCTAAAACATAAGTACTTTCTGGTGTACCATTTTGAATAGAAAATTTGCCATTAATAAACCCGTGTGTATAAGCCCTCAATTGATTAACATCAACTAGTTCATCAAATATTCTATCTGCCATTTGCAGTATTTCATCATATTCCATATTTCAAGGTAATAAAAAGGATGCTAAATACAACCTTTTTCCGCCGCCGTAGGTGTTCCCATTCACCCGAAAGCCAACTACCGCACCAGCATACGCCGCCGTCTCCGCCGCCGTAGGTGTTCCCATTCACCCGAAAGCCAACTACCGCACCAGCATACGCCGCCGTCTGGTTTCTAACCAACGGCAAAGCCGCAGCATACTTCATATCACCCCTTCGGGGTTTTGCATTCTCAGCCCCCAACTGGCGTAAGTGTTCCCGTCCTTAATTCTCTGCCGCTGCAGGTGTTCCTCATTTTCACCCGCAAGCCAACTGGCCCCACTGGCGCAAGTGTTCCCAACAAAATCATAAAACCCAAACGTAAACTCCGTGGGATCACTTGATGCCGTTTTAATTCCGCCGGACTGTGTCCGGGATTTGAAAAACCAATGTTGAATTTTTCCCTCCGGCCAACAACGCTTGCAGGCCGGTTGCTAAAAATATCACCCCTGCGGGGTTCTGCATTCCCGGCACATAACTTTTCTATAATCATACCAGCCTTTCAGGCTTTAGCAAAATAAGGTAATAAGGTTTTGTTTGTGCTGTGCTTGTTTTTTACTAAGGTTTGTGCTGCCTTTAAACCTTAGTAGAAACTAATAATAAGATGGGGCAAA
>NZ_JAYSPC010000108.1:0-66455 GCF_043722275.1 Flavobacterium sp.
AATTTTCAAAGAAAACAGGCAAAAACTAACCCAACTACATCAAAAAAACAACATTTAAATTTCAACATTTCTAAAGATTTTACAATCTTCTTTTTAAGAAATTCTGCTTCAAATAAACTATAAAAAAGAGTGTCTCGCAAGTGTTTTTTTTGAAAAAACCCCTTATCCGACAAACAACAAAAATATCCGATGAAATACACTTTATCTGTTTCAAAAAAAATGATTCAGATAAAAAACCCTACTTTTACAACGGTCATTTTTTAATTTTTTGCATAAAAAAATCCATTTATAAATTTATAAATGGATTTTTTTAACTGAAAAGTGAATTATTTAATAAATTATTTTTTTTGAATGAATATTATTGCTGTCTAAAATCACTTTTACAAACAGTACCTGATTTGACACTTTTAAGTTGTTAATTACTAAATTATTATCTAAAATGTTCGTTTTTTTATAAACTTGCTTACCTGATAAATCATAGATAAAAACGGTACTAATATTTTGATTTCCAAAGGAATTTATTGTGATAATTTTATTCTTTACAGCAATCAATAAATCATTATTTTCGCCTTCATTATCTGTAACTCCTAACGATAAATTTGTGTATCTCAATACAAATCGATCATTGTATGTTCCTGATCTGGTTGTAAAGGTATAATTGCCTGTACGCAGATCATGAATAACGTTTTCAACCTTATCTTCAAGATAAACAGCATGAGTTTCTAAATCGCCTTCTGCATGATCTATCGCAATTGTAAAATCTCCGGTAATTGTACTGCGATATCCTAAAGGAACTACGTCTGTTTCCTGAAATGGCAATGCTCTGCCCTGAATTACATAATTATTTTCGGCATCAACACTGTAAAAATCCAGGTACGGATTTGCATTAAAACTTTTACCGTCAAATCTGTTTTCAAAATCATTGGTAGCTCCATCAACATACGCCACTAACAATTGTTTGAAAGCGCCGCCCTCATTTGTCATGTTCAACCAGATACGATGCACTTCAACTTCGCCCTCTTTTGGATCTTCCGTTTTAAAAAACTGACTGTTATTTGCGCCTCCAATTCTCATTAGATTAGTAAATGCAATAGTTCCCGGAGCATTTGCAGTGGCAAAAAAGGATTGTCCGGCAGCAATTCTGCCCGAAGGAGTATTGTTATTATTTCCGGGAATACTGCCAGTTGGTGCTGGTGCTGTAGCAACTCCGCCACTTAGATTATAACTTGCATAATCATTTGAATTGTATTGATATCCCGGCCCAAAAACTACTGCTGTATTATGTGTCCAAAAATAAAGCGTACCATCTAAAAATCCATTTGCTCCCAGGAAAGTTTCGGCTTTTAAAGCTGATGGATAGGGATTTCCTACTAAATAAGAATTACCTGTTTGTACTGTTTCAGCAGATATATTGCCGTTGTTTGGAACCCCAATAAATGAGGCTGTATAATCAGCACCCACAGTAGTAGAATAAGTTTGTGGTCCCCGAATGATATAACCTTTACCAATTACCATGCTTAAATTTGCATTTGTAGGAACCCAACCTGTTCCATCAAACCCAAAGTATTTATCAAATAACGTAAGAGGAGAAACATCAACTAATTTTTGCGGATTAACCGGTGTAGACCAGTAGATAAAATCAGCAAGACGAATGTTTGAACTCGTACGCTTATAAACAATATTACCCACGTTAGCTGCATTTGTAGTTTGTAATAAACTTGAATTATTTTGAAAAGTTAAAGTTCCTCCGTTATTTGTCAATGCATTAGTTAAAGTTAAAGTGTCAAAAGACTGAATTGAAACATTTACTCCTGAATTTACCGTACAGCTACAAGCAGCAACATCTCCCGCTCCTGCTCCGGCAGATGTAAAGTTTCCTGCAAAAACGATATTTTGATCAGCAGTTGGTGTACCATTAGACCAAGAGGATGTATAAGTATTTGTAACCAATCCCGGCACTATGGCGTTTGCTGAACTTGCCGAAGTACACGTTCCGTTATTGACGATAAAAGTATATGTATTTGCAGCAAGCCCGATAATACTTGTTGTAGTTCCTGAATATGGTTTTACAATAGCTCCCGGATTCATAGTCAAAGTTCCGCCAGAAGGTAATCCGCTCAAAGCCACAGTACCAGTAGGAACCGCACATGTAGGAAGCGTTATTGTTCCAATAATTGGAGCCGCCGGCAGAGTATTTACTGTAACAGCTGTAACACTAGAATTTGCAGAAATACAAGGTCCGTTTTGAACAACTGCTCTAAATTGAGTAGTTTGAGTTAATGCCCCCGATGTATAAGTTGTAAGTCCGGCAGTACTTGAAATATCTGCCCAGACAGTAAAAGGACTTACCGAAGATTGCCAATTTACTACTGTTCCTGTTTGTCCTGACAATGACAATGCTGCACTTGTAAAACCACTACAAATTGTAGTCCCTCCAATAACTGTACCTCCCGTGCTTGCTCCTGAAATTGTGACGTTTGCCACATTTGTTACTGAAACATTCGAAGAACAAACACCAGATGCTAATCCCGTAATTGCTATAGCACTAGCTCCTACAGTGGTTAAACCTACGGCCGTAAATGTTCCTGTACCTGCGGTAGTAACTGTCATTGTTGCCGTTAATCCAGTCTGTGCAGGACTACTGCGATTATAAGTTACTGTATAAGTTCCTACAGGCAAATTAGCTGCACTTGCAGATACTGTGATTGTTGAAGCCCCAACTGCTGAGCAAGCATTACTTGCTGTCGCACCTGTCATGCTGTAGGTTGGGCATGTATATGTTACTTTTATTTGGCCATTTCCGCCTTTATTATTACCAATACCCAGTAAAACCAGACCGCCGCCACCGCCGCCGCCAATTGTACCGCCATTACCTCCAGCCCCGGCTAATGTTGCTCCTGAACCTCCCGCTCCTCCTCCTGTAACAGCAGCTCCACCGTTAACACCATTTGCATCGTTACCGTTTGCAGCAGTTCCTGCGCTGGCTCCGGCACCACCTGAAAATAATAATGCGAGTACAAGACTTCCGTTAGATCCTTTTCCTCCGGAAAAACTTGTACCTGTACCACCTGCACCACCAATACCTGAAGCACCACCAATTCCACTTGTTCCACCAACGCCTCCATTAGCTACTACAGTTGAAAAACTAGATGCCGTTCCACTAATACCACTTGTAGTAGCTCCTAATCCTCCGGCACCAACTATGTAACTTATTGAAGTGTTTGGAGTCACTGTAATTATAGCTTTACTGTAACCGCCGCCTCCGCCGCCGCCTGCTGAGCTACTTGTATCGTTTCCTCCTCCGGCTCCTCCGGCTCCCCAACATTCAGCTGTTACGGACGTAAGTCCTGCCGCAACTGCAAATGAACCATTGGTTGTAAACGTATTTGTGGTCTGAGACCATGAACAGATAAAAATAAAAAAGGAAAATAGAGATAGTTTTAGTCTCATAATAGTAGGATTAAATATTAATGGCTTTAATTATTTTGTCTTATTTATAGGAAATACTGAAAAAAAAGATTTTTTTTGCGACTTAAAAATTAATTCGGGAATTAGCATTTTACAAAAAAAAGCCCCGTATCTAAGTTACTGTAATAAAGCTATTTATACATAAAAAAGAGTTATTTACTTACAAAAATTACATATACTTAAATTATTTAACTTAGTTTTCCCAAAAAAATACAGCTTTAGTTGTAAATTCTTACTTTTTGTATATAAAAAACAAAATTTTATCATTTGAAAAATAAACGGTTAAAGTCATGACAAATAAAGAGGCTTTGTTAAAATTAGAGCACTTTTGTGCCTATCAGGAAAGATGCCATTCTGAGGTTGTGAGTAAATTGTACAGCCTAAAAATGACTTCGGACGAAATTGATACTATTGTAGTTCAATTAATTGAAAGTAACTTTTTAAATGAGAGTCGTTTTGCATGCAGTTTCGCCAGAGGAAAACATCGTATAAAACATTGGGGAAGAATCAGGATTACAAATGAACTGAAAATGAGGAATATTTCTGCTTTCAATATTACTTTGGCATTAAAAGAAATTTCATCTGAAGAATATGAAACTACTTTTGAAGCGCTTTCTGAAAAATGCTGGAATAGTATCCAGGAAAAAAATATTCTGAAAAAGAGAAAAAAATTCTGCGATTATATGTTACGTCGTGGTTACGAAAGTTTTTTAGTTTATGATAAAGTTACTTTTTTAGAGAAAGAACTTTCATGAATTTTCAATTTGGAAGAAACCACAAAAACCTCTTAAATTTTCTTACTTTTCAATAGCCTGATTTTTAGCACATTTTGCGAAATAATCAGCGTTACTCGCTTTTTTTGGAATAAAATTTCAAAAAATCTTGTTTTTACGCCTCTAAATTGCGATTTTTCTTATATTTAAAAACTAACATTTATAAGAAATAACATGAATATGCATTTTTATAAGTGTAGCTCATCGACTTTTTTAACACTTTAACGATTATATACTGGTTCTAAAAACCTATCTATTTACTAACACGTAGATGTGTCTATATTTGTGCGGGCAAATTTTATCCTATGCCAGCATAACAAATTGTATAGAAAACATTTAACATGAAAAAAACTTTACTTTTACTTTTATTTTTGCCCTTTTTGGGATTTAGTCAGGTTGACTTGGTAAAATGGAATGCTTCCTTAGGTGGTAATAGAAATACCCCGGTTTATGATAATACTATTTTATATCCTACAGCAAGTGTGGCAGATTTTACAACTGCAGGTGTTGGAACGGTAACATATGATACTTCTGATGCTGCAAATCCTTTTTTCATAATAGGAAACTGGCCAAATGCCCAACAAAATGAAGGTGGTTATGATGCATCAAAATATATTGAGTTTAAAATAACGCCAACGGCTAATCGAAAACTTGATTTAAGCACTTTTAGTTTTACCTATAAAAGTCAGGGCGGAACTACAGAAAAGTTCCAGATTCAATATTCTAAAGACAATACCTTTTCAAGTAATGTAAAAGTGTTAGTTCCGGAAACAATTAGTTCTACTACCTGGAACACAATAACTCCGGCTTTTTCACCGGAAATAAGTCCGGTATTACCTGGAGAAATCGTTTATGTTCGTGTTTATGTTTACAACTCCTCTAACAATTTTCATTTTAGAACTGGTACAAGTGCTTCAAATACTCCTCCGGTAATTAAAGGAACTTCTTCTAATTTTGATTCGACTAAAGTTTTAGCGATCAACGATTACGTAAGTACTAAAAAGGAATTGGGAATAAATATTTCTCCTTTGAGCAACGACGTGAAAAAAGAAAATGTAACTTCAATTACCATTTCTACTCCGCCAATTGCATCTCAGGGAAGCGCAATTTTAAATCCTGATAAAACTATAACATTTAATCCTGCTAAAAACTTTACAGGAAAAGCGACATTCAAATATACTATCAGCGACGGTACAAATCCGTCATCTGAAGGAACAGTAGAAATCAATGTATCAGATAGTACTCCTGAAGGATTAGTAATCTGGAATGCAAAAACAAGTACTGACTTAAATAAACCTACAGTTAATTCTCCATATGTTACAGCAGCAAATGTTGCTGGTACTGGTATTTCGGCTATTGGTTATAATAATAGTGAAGATTCAAGCAATCCGTTTTATACCACTTCAGGCTGGCCAAATACACAAGATAATGGCGGAAGTTATAATGCTGCAAAATATATAGAATTCAAAATGACTGCAGACGCAAGTCATAAAGTAGACTTAAGCACTTTTGCATTTACATACAGAGCTCAGGGAGGTACTACACAAAAAATTAGAATTAATTATTCAAAAAGCAGCACTTTCAGCACAGATGTCAGGGCTTTGCTAACAGAAACAACAACTTCAACAAACTGGACCACAATTACTCCTGCTTTTGCATCTGATCTAAATACTCTTTCAGCAGGCGAAAGTGTTTATATCCGCGTTTACGTTTATAATACTTACGATGCTTTTCATTTTAGAACAAAAACAGCGATCAATGGAACTATAAAAGATGTTAATACTTTAACGGCAAATAATGATGATATCAGCACACCTGTAAATCAGGCTGTCGTTATTCCCATTTTATCAAATGACGTAGTTGGCGGTTCTGCTTTACAACTAATAACTGTAACGCAGCCTACAAATGGTACAGTAACTGTTAACGGTACTACAAGTGTTACTTTTACTCCCTCAAGTAGTTTTACAGGAACAACTTCATTTACATATACTTTAAAAAATGCAGCTTCAAATTATTCATCAGCAACAATTGGTGTTTTAGGAACTGCGGCAGTTTGTGCGGCATCTCCAACAGCTGGTATTAATTACTGGAAAGGATCTGTTTACACTTATACAGGAAACACGCCGGCAACAACAACGTATGTTGGATCTGTTGCAGAAAAAGCTATTTTTGACCGAAACATAGCCGATGGTACAATTACTGGAGATTCTAGTGTTGAGGCAGACGCATTTTGTGGAACGGTTCCCAGCGATAAGTTTTTTGTTCGCTATTTAATGAAAGCCACAACGACAGCAGAAACTTATAATATTACATTAGGTGCTGACGACGGTGTAAGACTATATATTGACGGAACATTAGTTACAATGGCTCCTACAAATTCATGGAGTGATCATAGTTATGTTGCTTACTCGACACAATATACTTTTACTGCAGGTACACATGATTTTGTTTTAGAATATTATGAAAATGCAGGTTCATCAAGAGTATCATTTTCATATGGTGCTGTAAAAGGTGACCCAACAGTTTATGGTGATAACAAATGGAATGTTTATGGTTATACATTAGCAGACATATCTTTACCGGCTGCCAGCTATGCAGGAAATTATGTAGATAATAACTTAAATATAAATACTCAGACATTCTGGAACAGAACTAAATCACCTTCTTACACAGCTACTTGGCAAGGTGCTCCTATGAATGTTGACCAATTTGCAATCACTTATAAACGTCAGGGTTTTCCTTGTGGTCGTTACCAGATACAATTAGTAAATTGTGATGATATTGGCGAAATTTACGTAGATGGTGTAAAAGTTTATACTCAATCAGGTTATACTAATACTTCAACATTAATAAATAGCGGACAACAATATAGCTTAAACAAAAATTCTAAAGTTGAAGTTCGTCTTAGAGAAGATGCCGGTGACGCTAATTTAGCCATCAATTTTATTGACGTGCCTTTTAGTTATGACGGATCAACTGCTCCGCCAACAAACTCTTCTATCATAATAAACAATGATTTTACTTTAACAAATGATTTAGAAGTTTGTTCATGTACAGTTGCAGCGGGTAAAACACTTACAATTGCAACTGATAAAGTACTAACTGTAAATGAAAATGTTACTGTAAATTCAACTGGTAAAATAGTGGTTCAAAACAGTGGTTCACTTGTACAAACAAACAATGCTTCTACTTATACAGGTAGCACAACTTCGTTTGA
This sequence comes from Flavobacterium sp., assembly GCF_043722275.1. Lineage (GTDB taxonomy): Bacteria > Bacteroidota > Bacteroidia > Flavobacteriales > Flavobacteriaceae > Flavobacterium. The sequence continues at coordinate 7,459 of NZ_JAYSPC010000108.1, forward strand.
ACTTAACAGAAACACAACCCCTATAAATCGTTTTGATTATACGTATTGGTCGTCTCCGGTAATTAATCAAACATTATATAATTTATCTCCAACCACTTTGTTTGACAAATATTTAGAGTTTGACGCATCAGCTAATGACTGGAAATATTTAAATGGAGGAAATTACGTAATGCAGCCAGGAAAAGGATACATCATCAGAGGGCCACAATCGTATGCTGCAATTGGAAATCCACAAATTTACCAAGGAAAATTTATTGGAGTACCAAATAATGGTATCATCACAACTCCGGTTACAAATAAAGCCGGTAATACAACAACAATAAATTTATTAGGTAATCCATATCCATCGGCTTTAAATGCAGATCAGTTTTATGCAGATAATAGTGCTGTAATTAAGGGAACTTTTTATCTATGGACACATTCAATTACACCGGTTCCTAATGCAAACGGTCAATTTGTTTACAGCGATTCAAGCTATATTTCATACAACGCAACTGGTTCAACCGGAGCAGGCGATTTTACAAATTGTACTACTTGTGGAGGAACTAAACTTAGCGGAAATATTGCTTCCGGACAAGGATTTTTTGTAGAAGCTAAAACAACAGGAAATGTGGTGTATAATAATGCATTAAGAGTAAAAACAACAGCAAGTAATAATCAGTTTTCAAAAACAGCAAAAACGGTTGTGGAGAAAAACAGAGTTTGGCTGAATCTTAAAAATAATGATGGCGCTTATAACGAAATGCTTTTAGGTTATATCACCGGAGCAACAAATGAACTAGATGACGCTTATGATGGAGATACTTATGCCTCAGGAACAGCATTATATTCAATATTAGGCGAAAATAATTTAGTTATTCAAGGTCGTGCTTTACCATTTGAAGAGCAAAAAGAAATAATTCCATTAGGATATATGGCAAGTACAGCTACAGAATATACAATTGGTATTGAAAGTGTTGACGGATTATTTAGCAGTAAAAATGTTTATTTATTAGATAAAACTAATAATGTCGTAACAAATTTATCTGAATCAAGATATACTTTTACTACTAAACCCGGAACATTTAATGATCGTTTTGTACTTTCATTTTACAAAAAAACTGAAACTATCGCTCCTACTGAGGAACCAAAACCTGTAGATCCAGTAGTAACTGAACCTACGACTCCTGTTGTAACCGAGCCTGAAACTCCTGTAGTAACTCAACCAGAAACACCTGTAGTAACTCAGCCGGAAACGCCCGTAGTTACTCAACCGGAAACTCCTGTAGTAACTCAACCTGAAACACCTGTAGTAACCGAGCCTGAAACTCCTGTAGTAACTCAACCTGAAACACCTGTAGTAACCGAGCCTGAAACTCCTGTAGTAACTCAACCTGAAACTCCTGTAGTAACCCAACCGGAAACGCCTGTTGTAACAACGCCGGGAGGAAATCCAACTCCTGAAAACCCAACGCTGGAAGTTCCTACAACACCGGAAATTACCAGAAAAGAGATTATCATTTATCAGTCAAATAATCAAATCATGATTGAATCTGATCTATTGAATATTGAATCTGTATATGTTTATGATGTTTTAGGTCGAAATATTTTTAATAAAGAAAATGTACATACAACATCTTACACAATTGATCAATTATCGATTCAGCATCAAGTAATAATTGTGAAAGTCAGGACAGAAGACAGCAAAATAATTACCAAAAAAGTAATTTTCTAATTAACAAAAAAACCATTCGTTGAGGCGAATGGTTTTTTTTTATTTCTTTTTCTTATTTATAAGTTATGGCTTTTCGATCAAAATACTAACCGCATTTCCACCAAAACCAACAGCATTAATTAAAACTCTTTGAATTGATTTTGTCTGATTTTGTTTTTTTCCAAAAGGAATTCCGATAAAAGTATCATGTTGAAACATTAAAAGAGCCAGTTCTAAACTCAATATTCCGGATGCTCCAAAAGTATGTCCAATCTTCCATTTATTTGTCGTTAATAAAGGCAATTCAGATCCAAAAACTTTTTCAATAGCCCGTAACTCCGTTAAATCACCTTTTATTGTTCCCGGAGCGTGCATGACAATAACATCAATACTTTGCAAATCAACATCCTTCAAAGCCATTTTCATCGATTTTTGAAAACAGGTTGCTTCCGCGGAAATCGAAATATTATGTTCTAAAATCTCCGTTGCATATCCTACACCGGTAACGTACGCAATCGCATTGTCCGTTTCACCAGATTCCAAACAACAAACCGCGGCGCCTTCACCTAAAATCATTGTATTCTGAGTTTTCTCAAAATCAAAAGCCAGATTTGGCCAAAGTTCCTCGTCCTGATTGATTCTGGAATATATTTTTAAAGCACGCATCTGAGCAATCGTAAAATCAGTTAAAGGAGCTTCACTTCCGCCAACTAAAAATTTATCTGCCATTCCGGATCTCAGCCACGCAACGCCATTTAATACTGCATGAAGTGCCGTTGAACACGTTATAGAATGCGAAATTTCAGGACCATTACTTTGCAAATCATGCGCAATCCAGGAAGATATATTTCCTAAAGTTGTGGTTGGTGAAGCTAAAGTCTGGGCTTTTCCGGTATCTAAATATGCCGAATAATGTTTTTCGAATAAATCTGTTGCGCCACGAGACGATCCAATATTGATTCCGAAGATATCATCTGAATTCCATCCTGCTTGTTGAACCGCTTTTCGAGAAGCTGCTAAAGCAAATAAAACCGAATCATCTAAAAACTTATATTTAATATCAGATTCTCTTAATTCAGCTATAATTAGCTTTGATTCGGCATCAAGACAAGCTACCGAAGTTTCCTGCTGATCTAAAAATTGTTTAGAAAAACAATGTTGATTGTCGAGATATCTTTCCCAAATTTCTTCAGCGGTATTCCCTAAAGGCGAGATAGAAGAAAAAGCTGTTATAGCAATTTTAGTATTCAAAGTTGTATTTTTAATCGCAAAGTTCGCGAAGTTTTGTGAAAAGGGCACACAGATGACACAGATTAAACGGATTTTCACTGTTTTTTTATTATAATCAACGAAAATCCGTTTAACCCGTTTAAAACCCGTGGGCAAAAAAATCATACCATCTCAATAGCTTCTTCAATAATCGAATATACTTTTTGAAGCTGTTCATTTGTCATAATATAGGGCGGAAGGATATAAACAATATTACCAACCGGTCTTAAAATCACTCCTTTTTCAATAAAGAAATTATAGAGCTTATTTCGCATAGATCCATAATAGCTTTCCTGAGAATCTGATTTGATTTCGACTGCAAAAATAACGCCTAATGTTCTCGCGGTTATTACTTTTGAATGAGTTTCGATTTTCTTTTGAAAAATTAAATGACTTGCATTGATTCTTTCAATATTAGCTTGCATTTCATCCGTTTGTAACAAATCCATACTTGCTAAAGCTGCCGCACAACCCGTGGGATTCGCCGTAAAAGTATGACCATGAAATAATGCTTTATTAATATCATCATCATAAAAAGCATCAAAAACATCTTGCGTAAAAGTCGTAATCGCCATTGGGATTGTTCCTCCGGTTAATGCTTTTGATAAACAAATCATATCCGGATTTTCAGCAACATAATCCATCGCGAAAGTTTTTCCGGTTTTACCAAAACCTGTCATCACTTCATCAGCAATCGTCAAGACTTTATTTGCTGCACAAATCCTGATTAGTTTTGCTAAAGCTTCAGGTTCGTACATCACCATTCCAGCCGCGCCTTGTACCAAAGGTTCAAAAATAAATCCGGCACAATTATGATTCTCAATTACATTTTTCAAAGCATTAAAACTTTCTTCTTCCTTTCCTTTCACCGGAACCGGAATCCGAACCACGTCTATAAACATTCCCTGAAAAGCTTGTGTATAAAATGAGATTCCGCTTGCTGCCATTGCTGCAAAAGTATCTCCGTGAAATGCATTTTCGAAAGCAATTATTGTAGTTCTTTTTTCATTTTTATTGAAGAAATACTGCAAAGCTACTTTAATCGCTACTTCAACAGCAGTTGAACCATTATCAGAAAAGAAGATCTTTTGCTGATTTTTGGGCAAAATTTCCATTAGTCTTTCTGCCACTTTTATTGCTGGTTCATGGGTAAAACCGCCAAATAAAACATGTTCAAGAGTTGTCAATTGTTTGTAAATCGCATCGGCAATAAATTTATTACTATGCCCAAACGGATTCACCCACCACGAAGCAATCGCATCTATATATTCCTTTCCGTTTTCATCCCAAAGCAAAGCGCCTTCGCCTCTTGAAATCGCAATTGGAGTTTGTGCCGTTTTATGTTGTGTATAAGGATGCCAAAGGTATTGACTGTCTTTTTCGGTTAATGTCATGTTATTAGAATAAAGAAAACAGAATAAAGAACAAAGATTTAACGTCTCTGAATAGAGACAAAGATAGGAAAGTCTATTTTCTTTATTCTATATTCTGACTCTATAAATTAAGAAGGTTTTCCCGGAACAAGTCTGCGTATTCCTTAATTACATTTTGATCAAAATACGGTTCCTGATCAATTCTCCCGATTAATTTTATTCCGGTTTTATTGATAATTATATTTTCCGTCGATTTGTTTTCGCTTCCGCTGAAGATAATTCCCGAAACTTGAAAACCCCTATTTCTGATTGCTTCTATCGTTAATAAAGTATGATTGATGCTTCCTAAATAATGTCTTGAAACAACAATTATTTTATAATCGGGTTGAATTAAATCTATAATGGTTTCATTTTCATTTAACGGAACAAAAATTCCTCCCGCGCCTTCAATTACTAAATGATTATCCGTTTTGGGTTCAACAATTTTGTTTAAATCAATTATAATTCCATCAATTTCCGCAGCCAAATGCGGACTTGCCGGCGTGTTTAATGCATAAGCATTTGGGTAAAATTGGGATTTGGCACTTCGACTTTGCTCAGTATGACATCCTAATAGGTTTTTAACTTTATGACTATCAGAGTTTTCTAAATCTCCCGCCTGAATTGGTTTCCAATAATCAGCTTCTAAAGCTTCAACAATAATTGCAGAAGCTATGGTTTTACCAACATCGGTAGAAATTCCTGTTACAAATATTTTCATAAGCTTTTTTGTTTCACAAAGATGCACAAAGAAAGCTCAGAGATTCACAAAACAGTTTTTTTCTTTGTGTAGCTTTTGTTTTCTTCGTGTTTCTCTGTGTTATAACTTTTCTCAAAAATACCAATAAAAACAAAACCCATCATTACGATGGGTTTATTGTTTTGATTATTCTTCTTTTAGTTCGTCGATTACTTTTTTAATTTCTTTCGCATATTTTCCATAGAAATGATGAACCCACCATTCTAAAGCCAATCCCATAAATAAAATAGAGAATATGATTACCGAAAACAAACTTATAAGTTGTGAATTACTAAAACTCAGCATTTGAAAATTAGATGAACCCGCAAATTTCGAATACAAAAATCCAATTAAAAACAAAATCATAAATGGCGTTAAGGCAAATCCGAAAGTTTTGTACAATTCCATATTCAATCTCACATCAAAATAGGTTTCATATAAACTGTCTTTTGTTTTTAGAGTAATATTATTTAGCCTTTTATAAAATAAATACAACTTTACCAGATAATATATACACACCGCAACAAAAATACTAAAGAGCAAATAAAAAGGAGTCAGCCATTTTGCTTCAAAATGATATATAAGAGGCACAAATCCAATTGAAATTACAGTTATAATTTGATAGATAAGTTCATTTTTAAGATTTTTTCTAATCTTATCCAAAGGCGTATTTGCCGTTTGTATTTTTTCTAAATTATTAGGAAGAACAACGTTTTCAGTTTTTTCGTTATTCCATGCGTTTTGTATATCGTTAAAATCCATATCCTTGATTTTTAATTATTTCTTTTAATTTCTCTTTTGCCCTGTTTAATTTTACTCTTGCGTTTCCTTCAGATATTCCCAGATTTTCTCCTATTTCTTTATGTGAGAATCCTTCTAACTGATAGAAAATAATCGCTTTATCAATTTTTTCGAGTTTTTGAACCGCTTTATAAAAGTGATCTATCTGGCTTTCCTTAATATGCGAATCGCCTTCATCATCTTTAATATTTTCTGAAGCGATTTCGTATTTATCAACTTTCCGCTTTTCTTTTTTCAGAAAAACAATTGCCGTATTTACTGCAACGCGATACATCCAGGTCGAAAACTGACTTTCGTTTCTAAAAGAATCATACGATTTCCAAAGCTGACAAATAATCTCCTGAAACAAATCTTGCTGATCGTCAGGATTATCCATGTACATTTTAGAAACCTTGTAGAGGATTCCTTTATGACTTTCGATTCTATTTAAAAATTCTTGTTCTTTCTCTTTCAAAATAGTACTAATTCATTACTGGTTTTACCTGATATCCTGCTTTTCTTAACAAATTAATTATTCCTTCTTCACCAGCTAAATGCGCTGCTCCAACTGCTACAAACAGGCTTTCTTTTTTCATCATTTCAGGTAATAATTTTACCCAGTTCTGATTTCTTTCTTCAAGCATATATTTTTTAGCTTTCGCATTCATTAATTTCTCGGCAGTACTATTGTTATATAATTCTTGTAAGTTTTCTTTTTTATAATTTGTCACAAGCAAATTTGTTTCCTCAACATCAGATTCATCTAACATTGCTATCATTTCAGCATCAGAATATGCGTTTTCAAAACTTTTAAATTGAGATTTGACTGTTTCTAATCCATCAACTTTTAAATTTCTTTTCTTCGCGCTTTCAATAAACTCCATTTCATAAAATTTGACATCAGTACAACCAAAGGTTTTCATAGAAATCAGACTCATTACTGTCATTAAACTAAAAGCATCTACTTGCTGAACGGTCATTCCGGTTGTCTTTTTTAAAATTGCATCTAATTTAGACAATTGTTCCGGATTTAATTTTTTACTTAAAGGTTGTTCGCCCATTGCCATTTGCTGCATTGTTGTCATTTCTTTTGGATCGGCTAAATTGACTTCTAATACTAATTCAGTCGAAGCGTCAAGTGCTTTTTTTGTTTTATCAGATAAAAAATAATCCGGTCCACAAATCATATGAATGGTTCCATATAAATAAGAGGTTTTTGTTAAACCTTTTCCTGACATCTCCCATAAAAGAGAATTTTCAAGTTTTGGAGATTTATCTTGCGCCTGAGCCGAAGAACTAAAAACGAATACGATTGCTAAAACTGCTGATTTGAATAAATTTTTCATTTTGTTGATTGATTAATGTTATTAATTGATTGATTTGATGATTAAAACTCCTGTTATTATTTGCCGTATTTTTCTCTTTTTACCGAAGCGAAAGTAGCTACAAGCAAACAAATAATGATAATAAAAAATTGAGGATAAGGTTTGCCATATAAATGATGGCTGACCAAAGAATAAGTTATTTGTAATGATGTTAAAAAAAGCAACACATTACAAATGATTTTTTTGATTGATGTGATTATTGTTTTCATAATTATTTTGGTTTATTTGATTACGACTCGTAAGTAATCAAACATTCAAAACGTTACAAAAAAAAATCAACCTTTTTTAGAAAGTGAGGAAATATAGGGCTTGACGGTTTGATTTTTTATAGCTGGGTTAAAAAAAATGCCCACGGATGGAACGGATTAAACTGGTTAACGCAGATTTTTACAAATGTCACCCTGAGCGGAGTCGAATGCTTGCTTGTTGAAACGGGGCTTCGACTCCGCTCAGCCTGACAACCCTATAAAATTCTTAAACACAAGAAATCAAAAACATCAATACCTTAAAACACAAAATCTCTAAGTAGTTCTAATAAATGATTTATTTCTTCCTCTGAGTTAAAACTATGAATACAAAAACGCAAACGCTCTTGTCCTTCCGGAACTGTTGGCGAAAGAATTGGTTTTACGTCAAATCCTTTATCTTGTAATTGTTGTGCCAATTGTTTTACGTTTTCATTTCCGGAAACAATTGCAGATTGTATTGCTGATTTACTCCGAACAAACATTGGCTTTAAGCCAAGTAAATTTTTCTGTTGGTTGAAAACAACAATATTTTGACGCAATTTGCGGATTTTTTCTTTTTCGATTTCCAATTGCTGATACGCTATTAAAATTGTAGCGACTGAATGCGGGGATAATCCCGTTGTATAAATAAAACTTCGGGCAAAATTTACGAGATATTCTTTAAGATCGGTACTTCCTAAAATTACTGAACCGTGGCAACCTAATCCTTTTCCGAAAGTCATTATTCTTGCAAAAATTCTATTGTGTAAGTTAAGATACTGAATTAGTCCTTCGCCTTTTTCTCCAAAAACACCTAAAGTATGTGCTTCGTCAACTACTAAATAACAGTTGTACTTTTCAGATAATTCAACTAATTCTTCTAAGTTGGGACTATCGCCATCCATAGAAAAAACAGTTTCGGTAACAATATAAATATTGGTGTCAGGGAATTTTTGAATCAGATGTTCTAAATCTTCAAAATCATTGTGATTGAATTTATAGGATTTGGCATTTGACATTACAATTCCGTCGCGAATAGAAGCGTGACTTAATTCATCATACAAAATAACGTCATTTCGTTGCGGCAGAGCGCTAAAAAAACCAAGATTGGCATCGTAACCCGAATTAAAAATTAAAGCGGATTCAGACTCATGAAACTCTGCAATAAAGGTTTCTGCAATTTGATAAACAGCATGGTTTCCTGAAATCAAACGAGAACCTGTTGCACCGTTTTGAAAAATTTCGTTTTCCAACAAATATGCATGGGTTAACTTAAAAATAGATTCGGATTTTGAGAATCCAATATAATCGTTTGAAGAAAAGTCTACTAAATTATTAAACACAGGTAATTTCCTAAGCGAATTATTCTGCTTACGATTTTCGAGCTTTTGAGTGAGATTTGCAGGTAATTTCATAAAAGCAAAGTTATGAAATTGAAGTTGATATTAAATAAACAGCGGGTTTGATATCGCCCGCTGTTTTTAATTTACTTTTTAAATTGTACTTATAAAAGGAGATTGTCCATTGTATTCTGAATCAATCATTTCTCTGATCATAAATTTTGCGATGTCATAGGCGCTGATTTTATCTCCTAAACAATCTTCGATATTTACAGAAATCGCACTGCTTATATCTGTAAATTCAATAAACGGAACTCGAACTTGCGTCCAATTTACTTTACTTTCAACCAATAAATCATACGCTTTTTGTCGGTCTTGCTGAATTACAGGGAAATTGGCTTTCATCCAATCGGTTGCCATTTGAGTTTTTGAACTCTTTTTATCAAATGGCGTATCGATATTTAATCCGGCTAATAAAACATAACGCTGAATTTCATAATCTTTCATCACATTCAGTATATTTTTAGTGACGGAACTTGCGACAAGAGGCTCGTCTTTCCGTTGTCCAATTGTACTCAAAACTGCCAGACAATCTTTAAGCAATAATTTTATGGATGCTAAATCAAGAGCATCGCCTTTAATAATTTCTATTTGTGAGTTTTGAATTGTGAAGTTCTCCGGATTTCTGAGCAAAAGTTTTATGCTGAATCCTTCTTTTAACAACTGGTTTACAAGATAATTTCCAGTTCTTCCGCCACCGCCTAAAACGGCAACCTTTTTTATATTTTTCATATATATTCTTTATAAAATTTGAAATAGATAATTTGCGTTTCATCAAGCCGATAAAACGAAATAATAAAAACTTACTGAGCTTTTATAAACGATCAATATTTTATAAAGAGATTCTAATACTTCAAAAGTAAAAAAAAAGAAGAGAAATATTAGATTTCTCTTCTTTTATAATTTATAAGCAGCTTTTTATACTGACTAGAATATTATTACACAGACTCTTAATCAGTAAAAATTACTATTCAAACTCAATTAGTAAATTGTATAGGTCACTGTATTAGTCCCAACGCTATTAATTATGTAATTAGTAATGGCTAGGTTATATCCACGGTTAACGATGTCACGCTCGATAGCAGTAAGAGGTGATTCACAACAGTTTCCAAGATAAGGGGCTGTATATGTTGGTCCTGCTACAACATTTACAACCTCAACTTCTTTTTGATTATTTACAGAAGTTTTAATAACATTATTAGAACTTGGAGTTAGGGACATTGTCCCAAAACCTAATGCAATTAGCAGCATTCCTAAAAAAACTTTTTTCATACTATTTTTTTTAAATGTTAATACACTTACAAACATAATATATGTTCAGTAAAATAGTACAATATTTTATAAAGCTTTTTAAAGTTTTTTGTTAATTTTCTGACACAATTTACCAATTCCTTACTTTTTCATAAACATCCTAAAAGCAAAGTCATGTTTTGTAATTGATTATTTATCTCCGGACAAATCATAAAAAAAGCCAGACATTGCTGTCTGGCTTTTAATTTATTTTGAAATTGTTTTAGTCAACTAATACAATTACTTTATTGTCTTTCATCTCGATAGTTCCTGACTGAATCTCTAATGTATAAGTTTGGTCGTTTACTTTCGTGAATTTACTCGCTACGTCTTTAGAAAAATTAAAACCGGGAGCTGCAATTTTTACAGTTCCTTTTTCCAGAATAGAAACAATAGGAGCGTGATTATTCAATATTTGAAAGCTTCCATCAACTCCAGGCAATGTAACTGATGTTACTTCTCCTGAAAATAATTTTGCTTCTGGTGATACTATTTCTAAAATCATCTTTTTTTGAGTTATGAGCTATAAGTTATGAGTTATAACTGAGTAAAAACTCAATAATTTATAACTCACAATTCACAATTATATTAAACTTCAGCTAACATTTTTTCTCCAGCTTCGATAGCATCCTGAATAGAACCTTTCAAGTTGAAAGCTGATTCAGGAAGATGATCTAACTCACCGTCGATAATCATGTTAAATCCTTTGATAGTATCTTTAATATCAACCAAAACTCCAGGAATACCTGTAAATTGCTCCGCTACGTGGAAAGGCTGAGATAAGAAACGTTGAACACGACGTGCTCTTGATACTGATAATTTATCTTCTTCAGATAATTCTTCCATACCTAAGATCGCAATAATATCCTGCAATTGTTTGTATTTTTGAAGAATCTCTTTTACTCTTTGTGCACAGTCATAATGCTCAGCTCCTAAAATTTGAGGAGTTAAAATTCTTGAAGTAGAATCTAACGGGTCAACCGCTGGATAAATACCTAACTCAGCAATTTTACGAGACAATACTGTTGTTGCATCTAAGTGAGCAAACGTTGTTGCCGGCGCCGGATCCGTTAAATCATCCGCAGGAACGTAAACCGCCTGTACAGATGTAATAGATCCTTTGTTTGTAGATGTAATACGCTCTTGCATTGCTCCCATCTCTGTTGCCAGAGTTGGTTGGTATCCTACTGCAGAAGGCATACGACCTAAAAGTGCTGATACTTCAGAACCTGCTTGTGTAAAACGGAAGATGTTATCAACGAAAAACAATACGTCTTTCCCTTGATCAGTTCCTGCTCCATCACGGAAATACTCAGCGATAGATAATCCTGAAAGTGCTACACGGGCACGAGCTCCAGGAGGCTCATTCATTTGTCCGAAAACGAAAGTAGCTTTTGACTCTCTCATTCCTGGCATATCTACTTTAGATAAATCCCATCCTCCATTTTCCATAGAGTGCATGAAATCATCACCATATTTTATAATTCCTGACTCTAACATCTCACGAAGCAAGTCATTTCCTTCACGTGTTCTTTCACCTACTCCTGCGAATACTGAAAGTCCACCGTGACCTTTTGCGATATTGTTAATCAACTCCTGGATCAAAACTGTTTTACCAACACCTGCACCACCAAACAATCCAATTTTACCACCTTTTGCATAAGGCTCAATTAAATCGATTACTTTAATACCTGTGAATAAAACTTCTGATGAAGTTGACAAATCTTCAAACTTAGGAGCTTGTCTGTGAATAGACAAACCGTTTTCTCCTGTTTTTGGCAAGTTTCCTAAACCATCAATTGCATCTCCAATTACATTGAATAATCTTCCATATACATCCGGACCTATTGGCATTTGGATTGGATTACCCGTTCCAACTACTTCATATCCTCTTGATAAACCATCTGTAGAGTCCATAGAAATGGTACGAACAGTGTTTTCACCAATGTGAGATTGTACTTCTAGAACTAACAATGTTCCGTCTTTTTTAGTGATTTCTAGTGAATCATAAATTTTTGGAAGTTCAACATCCTTACCGTTGAAAACTACATCAACTACTGGTCCAATGATTTGAGCAACTTTTCCTATTACTTTTGACATTACTTATGTATTTATTAAATAGCTATTTAGGTTTATCGAAAATACCTCTTTTTTCAGAGCGCAAAGATAATTTTTTAAAATATAAAATCAATATTTTTTTTATAAAAAATACTACGAATATGTTAGATTCATAAAAGTAAGGCTTCAAATAACTAAAACAGTAATTTTTATGAAAATAAAAAAAGCCACTGCATTTTTCGAAATGAGTGACTTTCTTAATAAAAAATTGGCATTACTGTATCGTTATCGGATATTGAATTGGATATAAAGCCAAGTCAACATGACGCAACGTTGATCCATATTTCACATTAATTGCATCTATAAAAATATTGGCAATCAATCCGTATCCTCTTGGACTTGGATGTACACCGTCAAGCGAAAATGCTCCTCCAACCGCATAAGAAGACGTCATTGTAAAATTACCAAAACGAATTCCTCCGCTCGCAAGCTGGGTCAATACACTTCTGGTATCTACAAAAGCTAATCCTTTTGCTTCGGCAGCAGCCGCAATTATTACATTATAAGCATCTGTTGCTGTTTTAATTTCTGCAATTTCAGTTGGAATCAACACGTGTTTATCCTGCAATGGAAATGATATTCCGAATGCATTTAATGGAAACGCAGGAGCAATTCCCAGACCAGAGTTAGCAGCCGTTGGTGCTGCACCAATAGCGTCTTTTGTTGTTAACAATATTAGATCTGTAGTTTTTGCCTGTCTTGCCTGACCAAATATCGCACCATAAGCACCCGCGGTCTGCGCTCCTAATGTTGGTGTAAATATCGATGCTAACTGAGCTCCCAGATTAGGCAATGTTTCGTCTTTTATTAATAATGGACTCGTGGCGGTTTCAGACAATAAATTAATTCTGTCTCCCGCACCCAAAGCTGTTAAAGCTTGTTTAAGCGGACCATATAATTGCGCATTAAGCAATTTAATTGTTGCCAGACCTACTGCTTCATTATTTTTTCCGATTGATTTTGCCGTAAGCGGATTATAAGGAACTGTCGTAAAATGAGGCAAAGTTGTGATGTAAGGTAAATTTGCAACAACGCCTTTTGCACCATTTGCCGTTAAAGTTGTAACAAGTGTATTGTAAGCAAAATTAAAAGTAGCTGTTGGCGTAATATCGTCTCCCAGAACCGGATCCTGAGAAGTTGGCACACCGCCATTTGTAGCATAACCCAAAACATCGTTTCCTCCAATAAATAAAGAAAAGAATGTAGGAGCCTGAGCCACAGCATCGGCCAGCACACTTGTAGTTGAAGATGAAGCAAAACGTGCAAAATAGGGGTTTGCCGTTGCAGGAGTGGCAAAAACCCCAGCCAGATTACCATAACCAGGCGCTATTAAGTGAAAACTTTTTGCCCCCGGAACTCCCATATTACTAAAAGAACCCGTTAAATGAGTCGTGATTGACGTAGCCGAAACTCCCGGAACATTTGCTGGTGAACTTGTCGCTCCAATAAAAGTAAGCCTTGTTGGAAATTTAGCAACCTGCACGCCACCCGAAGAAAACCCTCCAATATTATCCAGCATTAAAGGAGTAGTAAAAGCTCCACCGCCGGCTGCCGTAAATTGTTGTGACAATATATTAGCATATGAGTTGCTCTGACCTTTTGCAAACAATGCTCCGTCACTGTAACCTGCAGCAAAAGAATCTCCAAGCGCAATATATTTTGTAAAAACCGCTGATCCGGCAACCACAGGCACTTCTGCCGGAGTATCACTATCATCATTATTACATGCTACAAAGGTTAAAGAAACCAATAATAGCCATTTCATATTTTTTATCATCTTATTAAGTTTAAAATTATTAACTCTTTCTAATTCGAAATAATCAAAAGAAAGAAATCTGCTTCATCTCACTACTTTTAAATAATTATGGATTAATTGTCCAGGAAACAAACCATTGCTGACCAATTGCCCCGGCTCCTATTACCTGAAGATAATCAGATCCGAAAAGATTTGTTGCCCCAACTTTAATTACTGATTTCAGTTTTGTGAAAGCATAATTTACCTGAGCGTCAAGAACTGTATTTTCCGGAACCATACCATCTCCAAAAGAAGATTGCCATAAATATTCTGTATTCCATCTCACATTAATATTAAAACCTAAATTTTTAATCACTTTAGCATTTCCAAGAGACGCTTTAATTCTATGTTTTGGGGTGTTAAAACCTGCAATAAAACTTGGATCATCTGCCTGATTAAAATCAAATTGTGCATAATTATAATTCGCGCCTATTTCAAAATCTTTATATATTTTTTTAGATAAACCAATTCCAAATCCTAATGAAGAAACCTGAGCTGTAGTATTTGTATAAATTTGATATACTCTTCTGTCTCCAAATGCCAAAGCCTGATAAGATTGTTGTACCGAAGGATTAGCTGAATCCGTCCCTACGGTTCCATAATAAGGAGATATTACTCTCGATGTATTCATGAAATCATTGTAAATATTATAATATACATTTAAATCTACAGACAAGTCATTTTGAATTACAGAACGATATCCAGCTTCAAAAGCCTGAACCTGCTCTGGTTTTACTAATCCGATATTAGCTACTTTAAGATCAGCAGGATTAGCCGAAGCTGCAAACGCCTGAACCGAAGCTACTGTATATGCATTGTGATAAGCATTTTGACCAGACATCCCGATAGTTGCCGGCTGACCAGCAATTGTTTGTCCTGCAGCACTTACATTTACAGTTTCCTGAAAACGATCTAAATTTTCCGGTGCCGAACCAATCAATGCAAATGGTCCTAAATCTAAACCAATATATTGATCTTGTGTTGTTGGATTACGGAAACCTGTTTGATAAGACAATCTGAAGTTATGTCTTTTAGATTCTCCGGCAGAATACACAAATGAAACTCTTGGAGAAAGATTACCGTCAAAGTTTTGACTTTTATCGTAACGCAAAGATCCTGTAAATTTCAATCTGTCCTCCATGAATTTTTTAGTCAATTGTCCGTAAGCTCCATATTCTCTATAACTAATTGGACCATCATAATCTGTAAAGATTGTTCCTTCAGAATCCATTACATATTCTCTCCATGAACCACCAACCTGAATTTCAGCCCATTTAATCATATCTCTAAAATTATAATTCACATCTGAATGATATAATTTAGAATGATCTATAAATTTTGCGCCCTGAGTTAAATCAGGATTAGTAATTACTGTTGCCAGCGCATTATTAAACTGAGCAGAACCCGGTTCAAATCTTGGCGATCCTTTTGACGCAGGAATAAAAGAAATTTGCGCAGGAAGCACATTATAGTCGGCAAAATTTCTTGCAATTGCAGCAGACTCGTTTGCATTTGTTCCCATAACAGCTCCAGAAAACTGATAAGCTGTTGCGTAATTCGTAAACCATTCCTGATCAGATTTTGCAGCTCTGTTTACATTCCATGCAGCGAATCTCATATCATATGAATTTCCGGCATCTTCATCAGTAGCATAAACTCTTGCAAAAAAGTTTTTTCCTTTCACCTCAAGTTTACCTTGCTGCATCATGAAATCCTTCAAAGCATATCTATTCGCACCTTGATAAATTGTACTTCCAAGACCAATTTTATATTGCATGATGATTTCTATGTCATCAGTTGGTTTAATATGAGCAGAAAAATCCGCTTTTACATTTTTAACTTTATTATCCGTCAAATCCTGTTCACGATATCCAGTTCTGCTAACTTGCCCAACGTTTGGGATAAAAGTAGTAACCTCGTCACCGTAAATATTTAATCCGTCATAATTTTGATTATTTGCATGACCTATAGAACCTCCGGTCATACTTCTTGTATCGGCAGCAATCCATTCTGTTGCTTCCATGTATGTAAAGTTGGCTTTTAATGCAAAATATTTTGTGAATGCTTTTGCAGCTCTTATTCCAAAATCATTATAATCATTAGTTCCGGCAGCTTTTTGACTTGTTTGTCCGTATTTATAGTAAACACTAATTCCTTCATTCGTAAAAGGACTTTTACTGTTCATAAACAAAATACCATTAAAAGCATTTGCTCCGTAAAGTGCCGAAGAAGCACCCGGTAAAAGCTCTACATTCGCTACATCTATATCAGAAATTCCAATTAAATTTCCTAATACAAAGTTCAAAGCAGGCGATGAATTATCCATTCCGTCGACCAATTGCATGAAACGTGTATTAGCGACAGATGCAAAACCACGAGTATTTATAGATTTAAACGAAATACTGCTGGTATTAAAATTCACTTCTTTTAAATTTTCTAAACCATCATAAAAAGTGGGCGCAGTAGTATTCCTGATTTCCTGAATTCCCATTCTCTCAATAGTAACAGGCGATTCAATTACTCTTTCAGGAGTTCTGGACGCAGAAACAACAATTTCATCCAGTTTTGTTTCTTCATCTTTTAAGATCACATTCACTTTTTGATTTGCCGATGTAACATTTATCGTTTTAGATTCAAATCCTACCGCTGTTACTTTAAGAGTAAGCGGAAGTTTGACAGAAGTACTTAACTTAAATGTTCCGTCAAAGTCTGTTGAAGTAGCACTTCGATCTCCTACAACACTTACGTTAGCACCGGGGATAGATTGTTTGTTACCATCAGTAACAGAACCAGTAATTGTATTCTGCGCAAAGGTTATTCCGCTGAAAAACAACATAATTAGTAAATATACTCTCATTTAGGTTTGTTTTTGGTTAGTTTATATAGCCAAAATACAAATAATTTTGATATTAATAAAAAAATGTTAAAAAAAATAAATATTATATATTAATTTAGTTACAATTTTAACTATTCGTCAATTACTTTTATTCAATTAAAATCAAATATCAAAGTCACAAAACACTAAATACTATGCATACATATTATTTTTAACCAAAAAAATAAGGATTTAATAAAAATACATATCTAAGAAAAAAAATATGACAATAAAAAAAGCAAGACATGAAATCTCGCTTTTTTAACATATGTATTAATAAAAATAAAAAGAGTAATAAAAAAACAAGGCACAAAAAAAGCGAGACTTACATCTCGCTTTTTCCTTATAATAGTATATAATCTTTACTCTACAGTAACTGATTTTGCTAAGTTACGCGGTTGATCGACATTACAACCTCTCATTACAGCTATATGATAAGACAATAATTGTAAAGGTATAGTTGTGATTAACGGAGATAACGCATCTGAAGTTTCAGGAATTTCAATTACATAATCAGCTAACTCACGAACCTGAGTATCACCTTTAGTAACTACAGCGATAATTTTACCGCTTCTTGATTTAATTTCCTGAATATTGCTTACAATTTTATCATAATGCCCTTGTTTAGGCGCAATAACGATAACTGGCATATGCTCATCAATTAAAGCAATTGGACCGTGTTTCATTTCAGCAGCAGGATAACCTTCTGCATGAATATAAGAGATCTCTTTAAGCTTTAAAGCACCTTCTAACGCTACCGGAAAATTATATCCACGACCTAAATACAAACAGTTTGGTGCGTCTTTAAAAGTTGCAGCAATTTCTTTTGCTCTGTCATTAGTTTCTAAAGCTTCGGCTACTTTTTCAGGAATTATTTCCAGTTCTTGTAAATATCCGTGAAAGTCAGTATTTGACAAAGTTCCTTTAGCTTTACCTAATCGTAATGCGATCATGGTTAGAACTGTAATTTGAGTTGTAAATGCTTTTGTTGAAGCCACTCCAATTTCCGGACCTGCGTGTGTATAAGCACCTGCATGACTTTCTCTTGAAATAGAAGATCCAACGACATTACAAACACCAAAAACAAAAGCACCGTTTTCTTTTGCTAATTTAATAGCTGCCATTGTATCAGCCGTTTCTCCTGATTGAGAAATTGCGATCACAACGTCATCTTTATTTATAATTGGGTTTCTGTATCTAAACTCCGATGCATATTCAACTTCAACAGGAATACGGGTAAATTCTTCAAAAATATATTCTGCTACTAAACCTGCATGCCATGACGTACCACAAGCTACTATTAAAATACGTTTTGCGTTTAAGAATTTTTCTAAATTATCCTCAACACCTGCCATTTGAACAATTCCTTCATTTGCATGAAGTCTACCTCTGTAAGTATCTTTAATAACACTTGGCTGTTCGTAGATTTCTTTTAGCATGAAGTGATCGTAACCGCCTTTTTCAATTTGCTCCAAATTCATTTGAAGCTCCTGAATATAAGGATCTACTAAAGAGTCATCTTTAATTTTTCTAACTTTTAATGGTTTGTGCAATCTAATATTTGCCATTTCACCATCTTCAAGATAAATTGCATTTGATGTATATTCAATAAAAGGCGAAGCATCTGAAGCAATAAAATATTCTCCTTCTCCAACACCTATTGCCAATGGGCTTCCTAATCTGGCAGCAACAATTTCATTAGGGTTTTTTTTATCAAAAACTGCAATTGCATACGCTCCAACAACTTGATTTAAAGCAATCTGAACTGCTTTTCCTAATTTAATTCCTTCTTTTTTCTGAACTTCTTCAATAAGATTAATTAAAACTTCGGTATCTGTATCTGATTTAAAAGTATAACCTCTTTTGATTAATTCTTCCTTAAGAGGTGAATAATTTTCGATAATTCCGTTGTGAATAATCACTAATTCTCCGGAATTAGAAACATGCGGATGTGAGTTTACATCATTTGGAACCCCGTGCGTTGCCCAACGTGTATGTCCAATTCCTATAGTTCCGTTTGAAGTAAAATCCTCTTTTGCCTTATCTTCAAGATCAGAAACTTTACCTTTTGTTTTACAAAGTTTTATACCTGTTTCGGCATCATATAACATGACTCCAGCACTATCATATCCTCTGTACTCCAGACGCTTTAATCCTTTTATAATAATAGGATAAGCCTCTCTGTGACCGATATATCCAACAATTCCACACATATATTATTTATTAATTTGGTTTCGTGTAGTACACTTGCAGCTGTAGTCTTTTAGCATAATTCGCATCGGTTGAAGGAATATTTGCTCCAAACAATATTGTACCTAACGGGCTCATTATTGAAGCTCTTGGCACATCTGAAAAATATTCATTTGGTTTAGCCGGATCAATTAAAATTCTGTTTTTTAATTTACCTGAAGTTATCGTATTAATATCTCCTGTTACTACTAAACCTAATCTCACGTTTTTAACAGTTGCATTTTTTATGATATTACGAATATGACTCGTTAATCTAATTTTATATGTTGTGCCTCTTTTTGTAGCTGCATCTATATTAATAATCCCGCTATATACAACCTTAGTCATTTTAGTATCAGTTGTTATACTTGAACTTCCATCTGCGCTATAATCTAAAATTGGTATACTATTGTCAAGATCATATAAGTAAACTCGTTTTGGCTCATAAGCATCTTTCATTTTATCTGAATCAATAGAAAAAATTAAATTCGCTTCATTTACTAACCAGTTTTTACTTCTTATTTCTTCTAATTTAGCACCAAAACCATTTAACTCAATTACAGCCAGAGATCCCTGACCTCCTTTTAAATAAAGTCTTTCGTCTCCTGCAGTTTTATTCGGATTAGTTACTGCGTTATAATAAATTGGTTCCTTATTATCCTTATACAAACTAGCCTGAGCTCCATTAAGGTTAATAACCAATGATTTATCTTCTGTAGCATCACCATCAGTCGTTACAGCAGTTCTTGCTTTGTATTTAATCGTAATTTTAGCGGTACCGGCTTTGGCAAAATTTATTAATGCTAAATTTGACGCACTATTTCCCGACTTTTCAACTTTAAAATACAAGCCTCTGAAATACTCCTGAAAAACAGATGCAGAAGAAAGTTTCGAAGCCGGAGCTTTTAGAATTTTTTCTAAAAAGAATTCTTTATTTAAATTCAAACGCATTTCAGGTGATGTATACGTATAAGTATATTTGGTCGTAGAACCTTCTGTTAAAGTCGAATCTTTTTTCTGTGCAGCATCAAAAAAGAATTCATCGTTTTGTGATTTATCTGATGAATCATTTAGCCTTTCTCCAATTTTACTTGCATCAAAATTTATATCATCTGTACCTGAATCCTGATTTGTATAATATAATTGTGCAAATAGTGAACCGCCGTCAAAATAAGAAGAACGCATTTGAACTCCAGACTCATAAACACTTAACTTAATTTTTCCTTTAGGATCTCCATAAATAGAATCTAATGCATACACATTTCCTCCCTTAGCATCTGCAGCAGTTGCATGACTAAGATAAGAAACACTTAATACTACACTTTGTATTTCTGGTAATTCACCAATAGTTGGTGCATATGAATCTAAACCTAACTGAGATACAAAATTTGATGTATTTGAACCGAAAACAGCACTATCAAAAATACCTAAACCACTAATTGCCAAACCGTTTGATTGAACTGGAGTTACTTCCTGGTTATAAGCTAAAACGTCATATTTTTCAGATTCAAGCCCAAAATGATCGTCACCAATCAAACCATCACCAATCGCATTAAAATCTTTATCGCAAGAATATAAAAGAACAACTGTTGCAACTATTAGAATTTTCTTAATAAAAGAAGTATTGTACATGTTTAATAATAATGTTAAAATTTAAAGACCCATCGTTTTATAGAAATTTGTATACGCTTCTGCGAATGCATCTTTCCCGGCGAAAGGTAAAAAAGGTTTTCCTGAAGATTCTATAAATTTTGTTAAACTTGGAGATACGTTTTCAGATGCTATAATTACTGCATCAGAATGTAAGATGCTAGCCTTTAGAACGTTTTCGTAATTTGGTGTTTCTAAATCAGAGATCGCTTCATGCGGAACTCCATCAAATTTCACCTTATTTATCATTTCTAAATCTAAATTTTCATCAAAAGATTGCCCGTAAACAGAGGTCACAATTTTTGTTTCAGAAAATAAAGCTTCATTTTTATAGTAATGCTTCATGTAGATTGGCAGCATTGCAGCCAGCCAGCCATGAACGTGAATGATATCCGGAACCCAGTTTAGTTTTTTTACCGTTTCAACAACTCCTTTAGCAAAAAATATCGCTCTTTCGTCGTTATCAGGATAAAGAACACCTTCCTCGTCAGCAAAAGTTGCTTTACGTTTAAAATATTCATCGTTATCAATAAAATAAACCTGAATTCTTTCTTTCGGAATTGAAGCTACCTTGATAATCAATGGCATATCTAAGTCATTCACTACCAAATTCATTCCTGAAAGTCTAATAACTTCATGTAATTGGTGTCTTCTTTCGTTGATATTTCCATATCTTGGCATGAAAATTCTTATCTGACCTCCTTGATCGTTGATCATTTTGGGAACGTCATAAGACATTAAAGAAACCTCATTTTCAGCCAAATAAGGCACGACTTCAGATGATACATATAATATCCTCTTATCTTTCATAATAGTATTTTACTTAATTTTTGGTAATAAAAACGTTGCAAAATTACAAAAATTTATGCAGTTTATAACTAATATATTATGTTTGCACTAAATTTTAATAATACTGCCATGCATATTTTCTACAGTAAAGTAGCTTTGATAGCCTATTTGAAAACTATCAAAACGGCAAATTCCACCATAGGATTTGTACCAACAATGGGCGCTTTACACCAAGGTCATCTGGCGTTAATGCAAAGATCAATCAAGGAAAATGACGATACCGTTGTGAGTATTTTTGTCAATCCCACACAATTTAACAATCCTGAAGACCTCGAAAAATATCCAAGAACACTTGACGAAGATGTAAAAAAAATGCGCAATTTAAGCGATAAAATCATTTTATATGCACCAACTGTAGATGATATTTATGAAGGACATACGTTCTCACAGCCCTTTGATTTTGATGGATTAGAAAATCAAATGGAAGGAAAATTCAGACCCGGACACTTTAATGGCGTTGGCACAATCGTAAAAAGGCTATTTGAAATTGTAACTCCTACAAATGCTTATTTTGGAGAAAAAGATTTCCAACAATTGCAGATTGTTAAAAAAATGGTCGAGAAAACACATTTATCAGTTAATGTTGTAGGCTGTCCTATATTTAGAGAAGAAAGTCAGCTGGCAATGAGTTCCAGAAATGAGCGTTTAACCCCTGAGGAACGTAAAGAAGCTGCCATAATATATAAGATTTTAACCGAAGCAAAAGAAAAATTCCAAACCAATAGTCCGGAAGAAACCATTAAATTCGTAGAAAATTCCTTCAAAGACAACGAAAGATTTGACCTCGAATATTTCGTTATTGCTGACGAATCTACATTATTACCTATAGATCATAAAAGTAAAGACAAAAACTACCGCGCATTTATAGCAGTATTTGTTAATTCTATAAGGTTGATTGACACCATTTCATTAAATTAATTTACCTTTGCAACATGCAAATTCAAGTTATAAAATCTAAAATTCATCGTGTAAAAGTAACTGGAGCTGATTTAAATTATATTGGCAGTATTACTATTGATGAAACTTTACTGGAAGCCTCCAATATTATTGAAGGTGAAAAAGTAGCTATCGTAAACATTAATAATGGAGAACGTTTTGAAACTTACGCCATTAAAGGAGAAAAAAATTCAGGTGAAATCACGCTGAATGGTCCTGCAGCCAGAAAGGTTCAGAAAGATGATATTATTATCATTATTTCATATGCAACTCTGGAATTTGAAGAAGCTAAAACCTTCAAACCGTGGATTATTTTTCCTAATGAAAATGATAATTCATTAACCTAAGTTTTCCTTTTACACTTTTGTAATTCGCTTGTTTGTCAAAATCATTTTTTGAACGAACAGTATTTCTTTTGCCTGAATTCATTCTCTGGTTTTAAAAGATCGATTAATAAAATGTTAGTAATAAAAAGACAATAAATTTAACCGCAGAGTACACTAAGTTTTTTTACTATATGGTTTTACAAAAAACACAAAGTTCGCAAAGCTAAATCAATACAAAGCTTTGCGAACTTTGTGTTTTCTAAAGATACAATTAGGTAAAATCTTAGTGTACTCTGCGTTTAAAATGATTATTCAACACAAACCTGAACCTATATTCCTATTTTTAAAATTGCTACAATAATAAAAAAGCAAATAAAGTATTATATTGCTACACTATTTAAATACTTTCAATTCACTGAAATGCCCTAAATCATGAAAAAAGTTTACCTACTGTTTATCTTAATCTCAGTTTCTGTATTTGCACAGAAAAAATTCGACAACATTCAATCTGTCAAACTTGGAGAAGAACGAAGAATAACCATTGGACTTCCAGATTCTTACGAAGCAAATCCTGAAAAAAAATATCCTGTTTTATATTTATTAGATGGTGATTATTTATTTGATCCTTTTTCCGGAGCGGTAAGTTACGGGTCATATTGGGGAGATTTACCTGAAATGATCATCATTGGTATTCATCAAAATAAAAATGATGAACGTGAAGATGATACAACAATTGATCAAAACACAGGACTTCCTTTTGAAAAAGGAGCTAACTTTTTTGAATTTATTGGTGCAGAGCTAATTCCGTATATCGAAAAAAAATACCGTACAACACCTTTTAGAATTATTGCGGGACATGACTTAACTGCTAGTTTCCTTAATTTTTATTTATATAAAGAACAGCCACTTTTTAACGCTTACATTGCCTTTAGCCCGGAACTTGCCAATAAAATGGAAGTTAGAATTCCTGAAAAATTTGCTAAAGTAACTGAACCTTTATTTTATTACTTATCCGTAGCTGACGGAGACAACAAAAAAATCAAGGAACCAATAGAAAAATTAGACAGTAATATTAAAATTGCCAATAATCCGTTAGTAAATTATAAATATGATGTATTCAAAGGCACAACACATTATACCGAGGTTTTACATGCTATTCCAAGTGCTTTATACCACATATTTGAAGTTTACAGGCCTATAAATTCTACCGAATATAATAACAAAATTGCTATTCTTGAAACAGGTTACGCTGATTATCTGCAAAATAAATACGACATAATGTCTAAAGTTATGGGAGTTCAGATTCCGGTAAGAATAAGTGATTTCAAAATTATAGAAACACTTATTTTGAAAAAGAATGCGTACGACGAATTAGGAAAGATGGCTGAAATTGGAAATGTAAATTATCCAAAAGCAATGTTAGGCGAATATGAATTAGGATTGATGTACGAGAAAATGGGAGATCCTAAAAGAGCTTCTAAAAAATATCAGAATGCCTCACAAATGGAACCAATTGGCGATTTGAACAAAGATTTAATGTACGAGAAAATCGACCAGATGAATACACTTGCAAAAACAACTAAATAATGTCAAAAGTTAAAACTTCCTTTTTTTGCCAAAACTGCGGAACCCAATATGCCAAATGGCAAGGACAATGCAATGCCTGCAAAGAATGGAATACTATTGCTGAAGAAATCATTCAGAAGCAGGAAAAAGTAGCCTGGAAAAGCGAACCGACTTCAAACGGAAAAGCTCCCCGCCCATTAAAAATTAATGAAATTGACTCGACTCAGGAAATCCGAATGGATACTACTGACGGCGAATTGAATCGTGTTTTAGGTGGCGGAATTGTTCCCGGTTCTCTAACACTTTTGGGTGGTGAACCCGGAATTGGAAAAAGTACACTTTTACTTCAGATATCATTAAAACTGCCTTATAAAACTTTATATGTTTCCGGCGAAGAAAGTCAGAAACAAATAAAAATGCGTGCTGAAAGAATCACGCCAAACAGCGACAATTGTTATATTTTGACCGAAACTAAAACGCAAAATATATTCAAACAAATTGAAGCAATTCAGCCTGAAATTGTAATTATTGACTCCATTCAGACTTTACATACGGATTATATTGAATCAACTGCAGGAAGTATTTCTCAGATTAGAGAAACTACAGCTGAACTAATCAAGTTTGCCAAAGAAACTAATATTCCGGTTATTTTAATTGGACATATTACAAAAGACGGAAACATCGCCGGACCAAAAATCCTTGAACATATGGTTGATACCGTTTTACAATTTGAAGGCGATCGAAATCACGTTTACCGAATTTTACGTTCACTAAAAAACCGTTTTGGCTCAACTGCCGAATTAGGAATTTATGAAATGTTAGGAAGCGGTTTACGGGAAGTCAGCAATCCATCAGAAATATTAATCTCACACAAAGACGAAGAATTATCCGGAACCGCAATTGCTTCAACACTTGAAGGAATGCGCCCTTTGATGATCGAAATACAATCGCTTGTAAGTACCGCAGTTTACGGAACTCCGCAACGAAGCACAACTGGATATAATGCAAAACGTTTGAACATGATTTTGGCTGTTTTAGAAAAAAGAGCCGGATTTCGTTTAGGTGCAAAAGATGTTTTCCTGAATGTAACCGGAGGAATTTCTGTTGATGATCCTGCAATTGATTTAGCCGTTGTTGCCGCAATTTTATCTTCAAATGAAGATATACCGGTAACAAAAGGCTGCTGTTTTGCCGGAGAAGTTGGGCTTTCAGGAGAAATTCGTCCTGTAAATCGTGTAGATCAGCGTATTCAGGAAGCCGAAAAATTAGGTTTCACCACTATATTTGTATCTAAATACAACAAAATTGCCTTAAAAAACACCGGAATCAAAATTGAACTTGTGGCCAAAATTGAAGATGTAGCCGGAATCCTTTTTGGTTAATCTGCTTTTTCCACAACGACTTTAATCAATTAAATACCACTTCTGATCTAAATTTGAATTCGTATGCTCACGCTATATAAAATTCGGGAAATTAGTGAAATTCGTGGCAAAAACATTCCTTAAATTTTATGAAATTAATTCTATGAAATTTCCAAAACAAAAAATATTCAAAGCACTTCTAATACTTGCAATAGTATTGGTAGTGCTTTTTTTAGGTTTCTACTTTTTTCGCGATTCGCTTTTAAAACAAGCAATTGCAAAAGTGACAAACAAAATGAATACAGAATATTATAGCACATTTTCTGTAAAATCGGCTACGTTTGATGGTTTGTCCGGCATTAAATTAACCGATGTTATTTTGGTTCCTAAAAATGCAGACACACTTTGCCACATTCAAAAAATAGAAACCAGCATCAGTTTGTCTAATTTGTTAATTGGCGATGTTCAAATAGGAACTCTAAAAGTCAACAATGGCTATATTCAATTAGTAAAAAAAGGAAATGTCCGCAACTTTGATGCTTTCTTAAAAAAGGACAAAACCGATTCTGATAAAAATGAAAAACGTAAATATGCTACTTTCGCTTATAGAATTATCTCAAAATTACTGAATCTGGTTCCAACAGATATGAAACTGGAAAACCTGAATTTCAAAATTGATGATAACGGCAAAAAAGCTTCAATTGCGATAAATAAACTGGTTTTAGACAACAAACAACTTGAAACCAGTCTTCATGTTCAAAGCAAAAATTTTGATCAGCGCTGGAACATAAAAGGTTTTGCCGATCCAAGGAATAAAAAAGCCGATATTCGTTTTTTTAATTTAGATACCGGAGCAATTCGCGTTCCATATTTAGATGAACGTTATCACTTAAAAGCAAGTTTTGATTCTATTCGCCTTAATGTTGCAAACATTGAAAAAGACGGAAATGAATTGCATATTGATGGTTATACTTCTATCGCCAATTTAAAAATCAACCATCCTAAAATTGCCAGCAAAGATGTTGTGATTAAAAATGCGCGTTTTGATTATCGTTTTTTACTGGGAGATGATTTTATTTCGATCGACAGCACCTCAACAATGGAATTGAACAAGATAAAAGTGAAACCATACATTTCCTATAATACAGAAAAAGATACCGTTTATACTTTGAAAGTTGATATTCCGAAAATGAAAGCGCAGGATTTTATAGCTTCTTTGCCTGACGGATTATTTACTCATTTTCAGGGAATGGAAGCGACAGGAAATTTCGATTATAAACTGGATTTCAAATTCAATAAAAACAGACCAAATACTTTGGTTTTTGACAGCAAACTGAACAAGGAAGATTTAAAAATTATAAAATATGGCGAAGCCGATCTTAATAAGTTAAATGGAGAATTTGTCTACCGTGCAATAATCCAGAATGTTTTGCAACGTCCGGTTTTAGTCGGGAATTCAAATCCAAATTATACGCCTTTAGACCAGATTTCACCTTATTTGCGAAAATCTGTTTTAACAACCGAAGACCCTTCTTTCTTCTCGCATCGCGGTTTTATAAATGAAGCTTTTAAACAATCTATTCTTAAAAATATCCGAACGAAAAAATTCTCTCGTGGTGCAAGTACGATAAGTATGCAATTGATTAAAAATGTTTTTCTGACGCGTGAAAAAACGCTTTCGCGCAAGCTTGAAGAAATTCTCTTAGTTTATATCTTAGAGAACAATCGTGTTGTAAGCAAGGAAAGAATGCTGGAAGTTTATTTCAACATTATAGAATGGGGACCAAATGTTTACGGAATTGGTGAAGCAAGTCATTTCTATTTCCAAAAAAGCCCATCAAATCTAACTTTGAATGAATGTTTATTCCTGGCAACAATTATCCCAAAACCCCGAAAATTCATGTATCAGTTTAACGATCAGGGAAATTTAAGAGATTATGCCGTTCAAAATCAAAAATTCCTGAGCAATTTAATGTTGCGTCGTGGTGTTTTAACTTCTGAAGATACAATTGGCGGACTTTCTCCGGTTTATATTTCAGGAAATGCACGTTCACTAATACGCATTAAAGCTCCGGATTCAACCGCTGTTCCTGCGGATTCTTTGGTTATTGGTGATGAATTTGATTTGTAATTAGCCACGAAGTACTAAGACACAAAGATTTTGAATGTTAGCGTGTCCTTCGACTCAGCGCAGGATGACAAGATTGTGTATAAAACTTTGCGTATTTGCGATTAAAAAATTGCGCGCAAAGTCGCGAAGGCGCAAAGTATGTCATTTTCGACCAAAGGAGAAATCACACTAGAGAATCGACAAAGATTGACTTTATACTTTACGGAGCTTCTTGTGTGTCCTTCGGCTCCGCTCAGGATGACAATATTGTGTATAAAACTTTGCGTATTTGCGACTTTGCGCGATTAAAAAACTACTTAAAATTCCTTAAAAATTCCTCTTTATAAGTAGGTGAAACCTCAATTTCGGCTCCGTCGTTTAAAGTTACAATTCCGCCTTTATTATAGGACTTCACGCAATTCATATTAATGATATGTGATTTGTGAACGCGAATAAAAGGCAAGGGCAAAATCTCTGAAAAGTGTTTCAAAAACCTGCAAACCATTTTCTTGTTTCCGTTATTCAAATACAAATCTGTGAAATTTCCGTTTCCGCGTAAGCGAACGATTTCTTCCATTTTTACAACTTCAAATCCTTCTAAAGTGGGTAAAATAACCTGTTGCTTTTCCGGTTTTGTTTCATGAAAATTCTCAACGATGATTTTATTTCTGTTAAAAATTTCATGATTCATAATTTGATGCTGTACTTTGTTTACCGCGACAATCAATTCCTCGATACTGATAGGTTTCAGTAAATAATAAGCGGCGCTTTGGTTCAAAGCTTTTAAAGAATATTCAGAAAAAGCGGTTACAAATATGGTTTCAAATTGCAAATCTTTACACGCTTCGAGAACATCAAAAGCATTCCCAAAAGGCATTTCAACATCTAAAAAAACCAATTGCGGTTTTAAATCATGTAACATCGGAACGGCTTCTTTTATATTTTGTGCTTCGCCAACAACCTCAACTTGCGGACAATATTTACTCAAATAGTTTTTAAGTACTTCACGCGCAGCCAATTCATCTTCGACAATTACACTTTTTATCTTCTGGATTGTCATCATATTGTATCAATTAATGGGAAAACAATTTTGACAATTGTTCCTGATTCCGGCAATTTTTTCTCTTTAATAACAAATGAAATATTCTTTTTATACAATTCGTTCAGCAAACCTATTCGTTCTTTGGTATTATTAAGACCGCGGGATTCATGTACTTTTTGATTGCTGGTTTTAAGTTCCTGACTTTTGGTTAAACCAATTCCGTTGTCTTCAATAACAACGACAACTTTTGCATCAACAAGCTGAAATTTAAGCTGCAACAGCCCTTTTTTATCGAGATAACGCAAACCATGCCAAATCGAATTCTCTAAATGTGGCTGAATAATCATATTTGGGACAAAAACACTTTCGGCATCAAGATGTTCGTCAACCGTAATTTTAAAATCGAATTTATCCTGAAAACGCAAATGTTCCAGATCCAGGTATTTCTTTAATTGTTCGACTTCTTTATCTAATGATATAAAATCTTTATTGGAGTTTTCCATCATATCCCGCATCAAATTTGAATAAGAAGTCAGGTATTTATTAGCTTCCAGTTCTTTATTTTCGGATATAAACTGATTCACGCTATTTAAACTATTGAATATAAAATGCGGATTCATTTCGCGTCGTAACGATTGCAAAGCGATTTCTTTGTTCTTGGTTTTTATGGCATACAACGCTTTTACGATAAATCCGAACAAAAGTAAAAGCAATAAAATTGATCCTAAAAGGAAATAATTAAACGTGTTTTTCTTGGTAATCAATTCGTCTTTCAACGTTTTTTCTTTTTCAAGTTGCCGAATCTTTCCTTCGGTAACCTGAAAAGTTTTTGCGCTGATTAAAGTCGTATCGGATTGAATCAATTCATCAAAATTTTGAATAAATTGCTCATAAAGTGCCGTACTTTCTTTTTCGTTCCCTTCGGATTTGTAATATTTCACTAAAGCGGATAATGTGTTTTTGGCTTCCGCCGAATTTCCATTTTTAGATGCAAGATCATACGCTTCTTTCAGTGACACTAATGCTTTTTTAGGTTCTTCCTTTTTAAAATAAAGAGACGCTATTGATTGCAATTGTTTAATTTGGGTATTAAAATCTTTCCTGATTACGGCTTCTGCCAATAATTTTTCGTTAATTCCAATTGCTTTTTCAAACTGATTGTCTGAAGCGTAAACATTCGCAATTTCGTTTTTAATTTTAATAACTGCTTCGGGTTTATCTTTTGCGTAAACAAGTGCATTTTTATAACTTTCAATCGCAACACTTTTATCTTTTTGCTGCAATGAATTTTCTGCTTTTTGAACATAAGCTTCTGCAACTTCACCGCTTTTCTTTTCCTTTTTCAGCAATTCAATATTTGAGTTTACATAAGTTGCCTGCATTACAGGTTCTGCCTGATTTTTTAAACGATTTGCATCATTTAAATTGATCTTTTCTTCAGATGCATCTTTTGCCAATGAACCCGCGACTTCATAATTTTTAATTGCAGATCCAAAGTTTTTCTGATTTTCCTGCACTTTCGCAAGGCTTCTGGTTACACGGGTTTTATCATTTACACGTTTTAATTTCGTATAACTTGTAAGTGCTTTTTTAAAATATTCCTCGGCTTTTGCATTATCTCCTTTATTAAGAAATTCATTTGCTAATTGTTCATAGTTTTCGGCAATTTTCCCTTCATCATTTTTATCCAGAGACTTTTCTAAATTAGTAGCGGCTTTACTCATTTTTGAAGCCGGCATTACTTTCTTTTTCGCAATAGAATCCTGCGCCGCAACTCCCAACGGAAATAGCAACATAAGCATTACAGAAAATATAGATCTTGATAATAAACGTCTCATATTTTAAAATCTTTTAAGTCGTAGCAACTCAGATTCTCAGAACCTGAGAACCTTCAAAAAAACAACAATGTAAAGTAAAGTATTTTATGTTCCGTTTACAACTCGTTTCACCAAGTGAAAGTTGCGTTTCACCCTTTCTGCAAAAAAGGAGATTTTTTAGTTTTTAAGTTTGGTCTGTAATCAACAATTAAAAACCCAGAAATCATGAAATCAACTCTTTTTATCACAGCAGTTTTAGCAACTACAATCTCCTTATTAAGCTGTAATTCTTCGAATGCAAATACGAAGAAACATACTAAAATAGAAAATCCCATCGCAGCAGAAAACACAAAAATACAAGTGGCACTTTTATTGGATACATCCGGAAGTATGGACGGTTTAATCGATCAGGCAAAATCAAGACTTTGGAACATTGTAAATACTTTAACTACTTTAAAATATGACGGCAAAACTCCGGATATCGAAATCGCTTTGTATGAATATGGAAATGACGGTTTATCTGAAAAATCAAATTATATCAGACAAATCGCGCCTCTTTCAACAGATTTAGATTTGATTTCAGAGAAACTGTTTTCGTTAAGTACGAATGGCGGAAACGAATATTGCGGTGCAGTAATTCAGGATGCAACAAACCAGTTAAAATGGGCAAAAGACAACAACAATATGAAGTTGATTTACATTGCAGGAAACGAAGAATTTAATCAGGGAAAAATCAATTATAAAGAAGCGATTAGCAACGCACTTAAAAATGGCATTTATGTGAATACAATTTATTGCGGAGATAAAACGCAAGGCATAAACGAATTATGGAAAAATGGTGCTGATTCCGGAAAAGGAAAATATTTTAATATTGATTCAAACGAAACTGTAAAATATATTACTACGCCTTATGATGCTGAAATTACTAAGTGTAACGAAAAAATCAACAAAACCTATATTAGTTACGGCGCTACAGGTTCTGCCAAAAAAATGAATCAGGAAACGCAGGATAAAAATGCGCAGAAAGTTTCAGCTTCTAATTATGCAGAACGTGCGGTGAGCAAATCAAAAGCGGTTTATAAAAATGAAAGCTGGGATTTAGTCGATAAGGTAAAAGATGACAAAACCGCTATTTCGAAAATCAAAAAAGAAGAATTACCAATACAACTTCAAAACAAATCTGAAGCTGAAATAAACACAATTGTCGCTCAGAAAACGAAAGAAAGAGAAACAATTCAGAAAGAAATTGGCGAATTAGGCAAAAAACGTCAACAATATATTGATACTGAATCTAAAAAAACAAAGAAACAGGATGATTTAGGCAATGCTATAAACACATCGATAGTTGGTTTTGCAAAAGTAAAAGGTTATACGGTTGAGAAATAAAACCAGCCTTTAAAATGATAAAGAAAATTGTGTTGTTGCTTTCGATTGCAATTTTTGGCGTGAGTTTTGCCTGCACGAATAAAGAAGAAAAGCCAGAAATTATTAAAAATTCAAAACCGGTTTATTCCTATGAAGAGAAACTAAAAAGTGAGACAATTGAAATCAGGAGTTTTTTGGGGAAATCTCCGAAATATAATTCAAATATTGTCTTTCTATTAGATATGAAGATTGAATCTGGAAAAAATCGGTTTTTTATTTATAAACAAAATACTCAATAAAGGTCTGGTCGGACACGGAACGGGATCAGAAACCGGTATTCCGGGAAAGTTAAAATTCAGCAATCTCAAAGATTCGCATTGTACTTCATTAGGAAAATATGCTATAGGAACTTCGTATCGAGGCTCGTTCGGAAAAGCGTACAAATTATACGGTTTAGACAAAACTAATAGCAATGCCTTTAACCGAAATGTGGTTTTACACCAATATAGCAAAGTTCCGTTTGAAGAACAGGAAAACCCAATTTTGCAACAGTTACGGCTGCCCGATGGTAAATGCAACGTTTTTTGATACAATTGAAAAGTTCATCGATGCTTCTGATAAAAAAATCATTCTAGTTATTTACTATTAGAATTCGATTTAATTGCAGATATTCGTAATCCAAACCTTCCAAAAAAAAGAAAATTTAAATATAAATCACATGATTAAAAAAATAACAACATCCGCGTTATTATTAGTTTGTGCTATTTCATTTGCGCAAAAACCAATTTTTACAACCGCAAAAGTAAAAAATGCTACGGTATATTTTAATGCAGCCGAAATTTCACAATCAGCAAGTGCCAATTTACCTGCA
Source organism: Flavobacterium sp. (assembly GCF_043722275.1). Taxonomy (GTDB): domain Bacteria; phylum Bacteroidota; class Bacteroidia; order Flavobacteriales; family Flavobacteriaceae; genus Flavobacterium. Next base: position 40,564 of record NZ_JAYSPC010000108.1, read on the forward strand.
GGAACAAGTGAAATTGTCATAAAAAATGTCGCTGTTGATTTAAACGAAAGTTCGATACAAATAGGATCTCCGTCGACAGTTACGGTTCTTTCGGTTCAGTTTACCAATAATTATATTTCAGAATATGATACAGATACTAAATCGCCTGAATTAAAACGAGTGCGAGATAGTATCGTGATTGTCCAAAAAGAAATACAGAAAGTAAATAATACGATCAATTCTGAAAATAAAACGATTCAGCTTTTAGATAAAAACCAGCAAATTTACGGCGTAAATTCAGGTTTGAATGTAACCGAATTAATGAAAATGGTGGAGTATTATAAAACCAAGCAAATCGAGATTGCAAACAACATTAATACGCTTTCAGAAAAACAACAAAAACTAAACGACTTACTTTATAAACTGCAAAGTAAACTGGAAATCAACGCTAATAAGGAGGAAAAAACTTCATCAGGCAAATTGATTGTTCAGGTTATGAACGAAGTTGCAGGAATCGTTCCGTTAGACATTTCATACTTAACAAATAATGCTTCGTGGACTCCGTTTTATGATTTACGTGCCGAAAGTGTTACGGCGCCAATCAATATGATGTACAAAGCGCAAGTTGTGCAAAATACCGGAATCGACTGGAAAAAAGTAAAACTTACTTTGTCTAGCGGAATGCCAAATCAAAACAATCAGGCTCCAATGCTAAGTTCGTGGTTTTTAAGAGACAATAGTTTTGCTCAAAATGGTTATGGAATGCAAAGAAATAAAATGAATCAGTTGCAAGGACGAGTTGCGGGAGTTGCTGTAGAGGAAAAAGAATTACAGGAAGTTGTTGTAAGTCCAGCCCCTATAATGAAAAAATCATCTGTTTCAGATTATACAACTGTCGAAGTAAATCAATTGAATGTTTCGTTTGATATTGATATTCCTTATGATATTTTGTCTAACGGAAAAGTTCATAGTGTTTCCTTAAAAGAAATAAAATTACCTGCATCTTATAAATATTACGCTGCGCCGAGAGTTGAAAATGAAGCTTTTCTTTTAGCCGAAATAGCAGATTACAGCAAATACAATTTATTAAGAGGTGAAGCCAATATTATTTTTGAAGGAATGTATGTGGGGAAAACTTTTATAGAACCAAATCAAACGAGCGATACTTTGAATTTAAGCATGGGTCGCGATAAAAAAGTATCTATCAAACGTGAAAAGGTCGCGGACAAATCAGGAACTAAGTTTTTATCTTCGAAAAAAGAACAGACTTTTACTTATGATATCACAGTAAGAAATAATAAAAAGGAAAACATTGAACTTTTATTAAAAGATCAATATCCTTTGACAACTAATAAAGAAATCGAGGTTGAATTATTGCAAAGTGACAGTGCAAAAGTGAATACCGAAACAGGAATTTTAACCTGGCAATTGCAAATGAAACCCAATGAAGTCAAGAAATTCCGAATTAGTTATAAAGTGAGATACCCTAAAGATCAGATTTTGAATTTATAATAAAAAAATCCCGATACAGATAATTGTATCGGGATTTTATTTTTAGTAGAAGAAACCTAACAGGTTTTAAAAACCTGTTAGGTTTGACTAAGAACTTAATAAAATTATTACGGCGCCGGATCAGGAATTATAGCCTGAACAGCAGCTATCTCGGTTAAAATTTCTTTTGATAAAAACACATCAATTGTATCGATGTTTTCTTTTAATTGCTCCATTGTCGTTGCTCCAATAATGGCACTGGTTAAAAATGGCTGCTGCAATACAAAACCCATTGCCAACTCTGTTAATGTTAAGCCGTGTTTTATTGCTATTTCCTGATACAATTTTGTGGCTTGCGTACATTGGTCGCTGTTGTAACGTGTGTATTGAGGAAAAAGATTGATTCTCGCATTTGGATGTGCTTCTCCGGTTAAAAATTTACCGGTTAAAACTCCAAACGCTAAAGGTGAATATGCTAATAAACCCACATTTTCATACTTTGCGACTTCGGCAGAACCTACTTCGAAAAGGCGATTTAATAAATTATATGGATTTTGAATGGTTTTAATTCTTGGAAGATTTTGATATTTACTTTCTTCCAGAAGACGCATCATTCCCCAGGCATTTTCATTAGAAACTCCAATGTGTTTTATTTTTCCTTTTTTGATTAAACCATCAAAAGTTTCAAGGATTTCTCTAAAATTATCTTCCCATGCATCATCATATCCGCCAAAAGCACGTTGTCCGAAAAAATTGGTTTGTCGTGCCGGCCAATGCATTTGATATAAATCGATATAATCTGTTTGAAGACGTTTTAAGCTGTTTTCTAAAGCTTCTGTTATACTTGCCGGAGAAAAATCTACTTTCTCACGCATGTACATGAAATTTGGATTTGGACCTGCAATTTTAGAAGCTAAAACTATTTTTTCACGATTTCCTGTTTTCTTAAACCAGGTTCCTATTATTTTTTCTGTACTTCCGTACGTTGCTTCATTTGCAGGAACTGAATACATTTCGGCAGTATCAAAAAAATTAATGCCTCTTTCAAGTGCATAATCCATTTGTTGATGTCCGTCGGCTTCCGTATTTTGCTGTCCAAAAGTCATTGTTCCGAGGTTGATTTTACTAACCTTTATGTCGGTATTGGGTAAAGTGGTATATTTCATTTGTCTTTGAGTTGCTAAGTTGCTGAGTTACTAAGATTCTAAGTTCTCAGCTTTCAATTATAAAACTCAAAGATACGACGGGATTTTTCAAACGAAAATACGACAAAAGTTAAAAAAAGGATAATAATATAAATTCCAAACTTTTAAAAATCCAAAATCAGAATTAAGTCAATTATAGTATCAGATGCTCCAGCGGAGTATAATATTTATAGTCAATTTATATGATCCCTAAGTCAAAGCTCCAGCGGAGCGACATAATCCTTAAATCCTAATATATCACCCCGATGGGGTTCTTTGAAAAAATTTAGAATTTTCTATAAATATACCGTCCCGCTGGGACTTACATTAAATTTTAAATTCAAATTATTAGTCCCTGCGGGAAAAAATTTATTGGATAATCTATATTTTCTACCAATATTTAAATCCTAACGAATTATTATTAAAAACATTTTAATTGTTTAAATCATATTGTAGAGATCAAATATTTGGCAAAAATTTCATAATTTTAGTTTTAATCTTGATCAATATATATAGTCCCTACTCTACGGGCAATGTCATTAAGTTAAGATTTTTCAAACTATATTTCAAGCAAAGTGTAGTTTTGAATTGCCTCCAGCTTTAGCTGGAATTTATATAAAATCAATCTGAATGGCTTTATCCAAAAAATGTGTGATTTGAAGCCACATTATTGTGCATATTAAACACCTCCAGCTGAAGCTGGAGGCTAGTCAAAAGCTTAACTTTAATGACAGGCCCGTAGTGACTAAACCTGTACAATTAGGAATAATAATTTTGTAAACGATTATTATAATCTCATAATATAACAATTAGAACGTTTTCAAAATCTTGCAGGTTGATAAAAAAAAGGCTCAAAGTTCAAAAACTCTGAGCCTTTTTTATTTTAAACTTTTTAAAGGATTTTGAAATGAATTAAAAACCTAATTACAAAAATTGAATTTTCTTTAAACTGATATAATACTTTATAATTTCTGATTACAATTCTACGACAGTCAAACCTATATTCATCTAACTGAAATTGTTCAGCAAAAACAATATTATCTGTACAATTAAACAATTCATTTCTAATTTTGATTGCCTTTTCTTTAGAGATAACTTTTGTTAATGAAATATAAATTTCCTTTAAGTCTTCTTTTGCATTCTGAGTCCAAAAAACTACAGATCTAATATTATTCATTATCCCAATCTTGCATTTCTTTCGATAAATCTTCTTTTGAAATTATTCGATTGTATTTCACATCATTCAAACCTTCTTCAACTTTATTATTATATTCAGATAAAGTCAAAGGATTTCCCTGCGCATCATATGAAACCACCTCATTTAAGTAATTGTCAAAAACGGAAGAAACAATTCGCAATACTCTTTCATCAGCTAAATCTAATTGATGGCGTATTTTATCTTTTAATTCCGGAAGTCCCATAATTATAATTTTAGAAATTCAAAGTTACGAAATAATAAGAATGGAAATTCCAATTTTTAAATTCCAAATTCCAACCAGGATATTAATATCTCGTTGCATTTTTGTAATATAAAAACAACAAAGGCTCAAAGTAAAACTCTGAGCCTTTGTTCCTTTGAACCTCTGTTCCCAAAAAACTTAGTGCCTTAGCAACTTAGTCCCTCAGAACCTTAATTAATACTATTAAGCATTTCAGCGATTTCATCTAATCTTGGTGTTAAGATGATTTCGATTCTACGGTTTTTTGCTTTTCCTTCCGGAGTTGCATTGCTTGCAAGTGGAGAAAATTCGCTGCGTCCGGCTGCTGTTAATTTTTGTTTGTTGATTTTAGCGTTTTCGCTTAAAATATTTACAATTGCTGTGGCTCTTTTTGTAGATAAATCCCAGTTGTTTGCAATTGGTCCTGAACCTGCATAAGGATCATCATCTGTATGACCTTCGATCAGAACTGAAAGATCCGGATTATCACCTAATACTTTTCCTAATTCTACCACTGCTTTTCTACCTTCTACTCCTACAGCCCAACTTCCTGAGTTAAAAAGTAGTTTGTTTTCCATAGAAACATATACTTTTCCGTTTTTCTGTTCAACTGTCAAACCTTTACCTTCAAAACCGTTTAAGGCTTTAGATAAAGTTTCTTTTAGTTTGCGCATTGCTTCTTCTTTAGCGGCAATCATTGCTTCAAGTTCGTTTAAGCGACTTGCAGTTTTATCAAGACGCGCTTGTTCATCGGCTAGTTTTTTAGATTTTGCTTCTAATTGCGCTAACAATTCACGGTTTTTGGCCATGTTGCTTTCTAATGCATCATTGCTGTTTTTCTCAAGTGCATTATAAGAATCCTGTAGCACTTTATACTTTTTTTGCTGAGCCGCTAAATCTGCTTTTTGTTTTTCAAGATCAGATTTTGTTGCGCTTAAGTCTTTTGTTAATGCATCACGATCTAATTCCAGCTGATTTTTTGATTTTTGTAAATCGGTATTTTGATCAGCAATTGAACGGTTTTCTTTTTTTAGATCTGAATATTTAGTTTCAAGATCGTTGTAAATTTTCTTGGATACACATGATGTCATAGACATTGCTACAACTAGTAATCCGATGGAGGCCTTTTTAATCATTTTCTTTTCGTTTTTATTTGGGGCGCATTAATAATCAAATTCTTCTTGTTGAACGTAGAGTCATAGCCCTGATGGGAACGGCATCCTTTTTCTGGCTTCTTTAGCCAGGAAAAGATATAGTGGACAGCAGGAAATAGCTCCTGATCCTTCGACTTCGCTCAGGATGACAACTATAACTTCAATCGGTTATCTTCTCAACAAGAACAATACCAAATTTACTCGATTTCGACCAAAACCGGACAATGATCTGAATGTACGGCATCCGGAAGAATCACGGCACGCTTAAGTCTGTGCTGCAATGAATCGCTGACTAAGTTGTAATCGATACGCCATCCTTTATTGTTTCCTCTGGCTCCGGCGCGGTAACTCCACCATGAATAATGATGTGCATCCTTGTTGAAATGACGGAAACTGTCGATAAAACCGGATTTCATAAATCCATCCAGCCAGGCGCGTTCCGAGGGCAAAAATCCTGAAACAGTTTTGTTACGAACCGGATCATGAATATCAATTGCTTCGTGGCAAATGTTGTAATCGCCGCAAATAATCAAATTCGGAATTGTTAGTTTTAGTTCGTTAATGTAGGTTTGAAAGTCGTCCATGAACATAAATTTATGGTCTAATCTCTCAATATTTGTTCCTGACGGAAGATATAAACTCATTACAGAACAGTCGTCAAAATCAGCACGAAGGTTACGTCCTTCAAAATCCATGTGCTGAATTCCAGTTCCGTGAACTACATTATTGGGTTTTATTTTAGATAAAATGGCAACTCCGCTGTAGCCTTTTTTGGTCGCAGAATAATAATATTGATACGGATAACCCGCGGCAGTAATAGCGTCAACCGGAATTTGTTCTTCGGTTGCTTTTATTTCCTGAAGGCAAATAACATCAGGATTTGCATGTTGTAACCATTCGATAAAGCCTTTAGTTATTGCGGCACGTATTCCGTTTACATTATAAGAAATAATTTTCATCAGTGTTTTTTTAAGGATTCCAAATGTAATAAAAAAGTGGAAAGTTTGTGTTTGAATCAACGAAAAGTAGAGTTTTTTGTTATCTTTGTTCGCTGCTCTAATAAATTAAAAATAGTACATGGGTTTAGTTACCGCGAAAGAAGTTGCAAAGGCAATAAATGTTGATAAGTACGGAGTTCTTGGTACTTTTTCAGGCTGGATTCTTATGAAGGTCCTTAAGATCTCTACCCTTAATAAAATTTACGATCATAATAAACATTTAGAAGATGTTGCGTTTTTAAACGGTGTATTAGATGAATTACAAATTAAGTTTGAAATTCCTGAAGAAGATTTAAAACGTTTACCTAAAGAAGGTGCTTATATCACGATTTCAAATCATCCGCTTGGAGGAATTGATGGGATTTTGCTTTTGAAATTAATGCTTGAAAGAGAACCTAATTTCAAGATTATCGCTAACTTTTTATTACACCGAATTGTTCCGCTTAAAAAATATATCATGCCGGTTAATCCTTTTGAAAATCACAAGGATGCTAAATCAAGCGTGGTAGGAATCAAGGAAACTCTACGCCATTTAAGCGATGGGAAACCGCTGGGAATTTTTCCTGCCGGAGAAGTTTCTACTTACAGAGATGGAAAACTGGTTGTGGATAAACCGTGGGAAGAAGGTGCTTTGAAATTGATCAGAAAAGCAAAAGTTCCGGTTGTACCCATTTATTTTCATGCTAAAAACAGTAGATTATTTTATTGGCTTTCTAAAATCGATGATACTTTAAGAACTGCAAAATTACCATCGGAATTGTTAACTCAAAAAGATCGTGTAATTAAAGTTCGTATCGGGAAACCAATTTCTGTAAACGAGCAAAACGAATTTGAATCGTTTGAAGATTATTCGGAATTTTTAAGAAAGAAAACTTATATGCTGGCAAATCCTTTTGAAAAGGACAGCAAATTACTAGATACTGCAAGTTTAAAAATACCAAAATCTCCTAAAAAAATTGTAACGCCTGCAAGCGAGCCAAAAATGATTGACGAGGTTAATGCGTTAAGAAACAGCGATTGTCGTTTACTGCAAAGTAAAAACTACGAAGTGTTTTTTGCAACAGCAAAATCTATCCCAAATATCCTGCACGAAATTGGACGTTTACGCGAAATCACTTTCCGTGAAGTAGGCGAAGGAACAAATGAATCTATCGATTTAGATAAATTTGACCAATATTATCACCATATGTTTTTATGGGATGATGAAACTAAAAAAATTGCCGGCGCTTATCGTATGGGATTAGGTTCTGAGATTTACCCTAAATACGGAATTGAAGGTTTTTATTTGAATGACTTATTTAGATTTGAACCTGAATTGCATGATATGATGCATAAATCAATCGAAATGGGTCGCGCTTTTATCATTAAAGAATATCAGCAAAAACCAATGCCTCTGTTTTTATTGTGGAAAGGTATTATTCATACAACATTACGTTATCCGGAACATAAGTATTTATTAGGTGGTGTGAGTATCAGTAATCAATTCTCTGATTTCTCGAAATCATTGATGATTGAGTTCATGAAATCTAATTATTACGATCCGTATATTGCTCAATATATTCACCCTAAAAAGGCGTATAAAGTTAAACTGAAAGATGCTGATAAAGATTTTATCTTCGATGAGGCTGAATCTGACCTGAATAAATTTGATAAAATCATTGACGAATTAGAACCGGGGAATTTACGTTTGCCTGTTTTAATTAAAAAATATATCAAACAAAATGCACGTGTTGTAGCTTTTAATGTCGATCCTTTATTCAACAATGCCGTAGATGGTTTAATGTACATTAGAATCGCAGATATTCCTGAAAGCACTATGAAACCTGTTATCGAGGAATTTCAAATAGAATTAGAGCGTAAATTAGCTGAAAAAGAAGATTAATTAGCACAAATTGATATATAAAAGAGAAATCCCATTCGCCTTGGCAAATGGGATTTCTCTTTTATAATTCTCTAAATTAAATAGTTACTCTTTTCCAATTTCATCCATTTCATCAAATATATTTTTAGGATCTTCTCCATAACCATTTCTTCCTTGATCTCCTTCTTTACAAAACAAAACCAGTAACCAAATTGCTCCTATTAAAGGAATTAATATTATTAAGGAAAGCCATCCGCTTTTATTTATATCATGTAATCTTCTAACAGAAACAGCGAAGCCTGGCAGAAAAACAGCCAAACCATATATCAGTCCTAATATTCCAGTCTTAGCAACCCCAAAAGTTAAGCCCGAAACCTGATCAATTATCATTAAAACAATCGAGATAATTAAGCCTGCGAGGCTATAAAACCAAAATTCTTCTCTTCTTGCTCTTCCTTTAAAGTTTGCGTAGTTTTCAAAAACTACTTTTTTGTACGATTCAATCATAATATTTATTTGCAAAATTATTCCCTACTCTTTTGGATTTTCGGTTACTCCTTTTGATACTTATATAAAAACATAAGATTAAGGAATCTAAACTCGCGGGGAGATTCTAAAAGTTTTATTTGTAATAGAAAAAGGTATTATAAAGCGGGAATAGCTATAAAAATTAAGGAATAAATTCTCCATAAAAAAATCCCATTCGAAAATGGGATTCTGTATGTTTTAAAACCAAATAGACTGATGCAATATATCATCAAAAGAACTATTTCTAATAAAAAGAATTAATCTTATTAAATGATAAAAGGCTAAAAAATAAGCCATACTATACGCCAGTTTTCGATTGTATAAAAGTCCTGTAAAGTATTCTTTTTTGGTGATAATTTCTGTCGTTAAGACAATAATAGTCAACCAGCAAAATACAATAACAAAAGGACCTAAAATATGATAACTGACAGACTTGTACAAATCACCCTGATAGAAATAAACCAATGATTTCGTAATCCCACAACCCGGACAGGGAAATCCTGTAACCATTTTAAAAGGGCAAAACGACTGATCTGATTCCAGATGATCATTATGATTGCCAAGCATTAAAAAAAACGGAATTATCAGTGTAATTGCTGCACCGATAATTCCATAAATTTTACGTTTTATTCTGTTATTATTTGTATAATCTATTGATGTCACCTTGTACAATCATTGCTGCTGCGATAGGAAAAAAGAATCCTAAAACAATTAATAAAGTCGATTGATCTTTTTGAAGTTCACCAGTTTTTTCATAAACTTTTGGCAATGCTTCTTTTCCGGCCAGGTAATAAAAATAAATATTTACAGGCATACAGCATCCGGCAAAAATTGCAATAGGCTGAGAAATAACTTCTCTTTCGGCCACGGCATTAAAAACCTCAGATACTTTAATATTCCAGTAAATCAAATATAATCCACAAGTTAAAAAACCAAAAACCAAGACCATTATAGGATCTACCTTAAATACCGGAATTGGCTCGCTCAACTTGTTAGATGTTTCGTGTAAATTATTCTCCATTTTTTATAATTAATTGTTATAACTCGACTTTTCCAATCTCGTTGATTTCATTGAATTCGTTTTTAGGGTCCGGACCGTACACATTTGCCCCTTTATCACCTTCTGTACAAGCTAAAATTAAACTGTAGATTGGAATAATAAGAAACCATCCGCTTTTACCTACATCATGCATTCTTCTAACACCAACTGCAATAGAAGGAACAAGAACTGCCAGACCGTAAACATTTGCAGCCAAACCTAAAGTTGGTGAAATTAGTCCAAGGACAAAACCTAAAGCAAAACTGATAATAACGCTCGCTAAGGAGAACATCCAAAATTCTTTTCTTCTTGCTCTTCCGTCAAAATTCGCATAGTTTTCAAAAACCACTTTTTTGTACCATTCAATCATAATTATAAAATTAGTTAGTTAAATGCCTACTCTTTTAGGATTTTCGGCTACTCCTTATCTAAAATTTTGTTAAAATTTGAAACAATATTAAAAAAAAATACTTATAAAAACTAATTCTAAATAACTTTATTCTACAGAAAAGACTTGTTATTAAAATCCAAACAAAAAGCTAAGAATTTTATTAGAAAATTGCCTTAATTTTATTGACTATAACCTGCGCTAGACGCTCATGACTTTCAAATGTCCAACCTGCGATATGAGGCGTCAGAAGAACATTTTTAGCTTCCAGCAAATATTGAAAAGCTGCCGGAGTATTTTCATCCTGAAATAAGTTTTCAAAAGATAACTTCTCATATTCCAAAACATCCAAACCTGCTCCCAGAATCTTTTTAGACTTCATCGCTTCAACTAAATCTGCTGTAACGATATTTTTACCACGAGATGTATTTATAATCCAAAACGGCTTTGAAAATGCATTTATAAAATTGGAATTAACCATTTTATCCGTTTCAGGGGTCCACGGAAGATGTAAACTTAAAACATCCGCTTTTTGTTGTAATTCCTGCAACGAAACCTGTCTTGCATTTTCATCTCCAATATTTTCGAGAATATCATAAAATACAACCTCTGCATCAAAACTGCGAAGTTTTTTAGCAAAAGCTTTTCCCATGTTTCCGTAACCGATAATTCCAACAGTTTTCCCGTCTAATTCATGACCACGATTACTTTCACGATTCCATTGTCCTGATTTAATTTCGGCGTCAGCCTGATTCAAATTATTGAATAAGGACAAGATTACACCAAGTGAATGTTCTGCAACAGCGTTGCGATTACCTTCCGGTGCAGCGATTAAGTGAATTCCTTTTGCTTCGGCATAATCACAATCGATACTTTCTAAACCCGCGCCAACTCTGGCAATAAACTGTAAATTGGTCGCTTTATCTAAAAAAGTTTTATCAATTTTAAAACGGCTTCTGATTACGATTCCGTTATAATCCTCAATTTTAGCTTCAATTTCTTCTTTAGAAGATTTAAAATCGGCGTGGTTTTCAAAACCCGCGTCTTCCAGTTGTTGCCATAAAATGGGGTGATTGCTATCGATATGTAAAATTTTTATGCTCATAAAATAAAGTGTTTTAAGAAATCAAAAGACAAAAATACAGCTTATTCTTCAGTAATAAATAGCAAATATCAATGGTTTCTGCACAAACAAAGGGTTCGCAATTTTTTATTGGCAAGATTTTTTTTAACTTTGGAAATATGACATTCATCAAATTTCGATGAATTTCTTTCTTTCTAAATCATTAGAACCTTTCTAAAATGAAATTAACCAAGACTTTTAAATCTTTTTTTAATAACGAAAAATCTGGAGGATTACTCTTGCTTTTTGTTACAATTATATCCTTATATCTTGCAAATTCGTCTTTTCAAACCGAATATATAGCCTTATGGGAAAAAGATTTTTTTGGACATTCAATCACACATTGGATCAATGATGGTTTAATGACAATTTTCTTTTTATTAATTGGCTTAGAATTGGAACGTGAAATTTATCACGGTGAACTTTCGAGTTTCAAAAATGCTTCATTACCAATTATGGCTGCTTTTGGCGGAATGTTGGTTCCTGCGGCTATTTTCCTGGCGTTGAATTTTGGAACTGTAACACAAAATGGAGCAGGAATCCCAATGGCGACTGATATTGCTTTTGCAATTGGAATTTTATCTCTTTTAGGAAAAAAAGTTCCGGCATCTTTAAAAGTATTTCTAACGGCATTAGCAGTTATTGACGATTTAGGCGCTATTATAGTGATTGCGATTTTTTATACAACTTCAATTGCTTTTGTAAATCTCGCAATTGCTTTAGGAATCTGGGCTTTCTTGTTCATTTTGAACCGAATGAAAATTCAAAACCTTATTCCGTATTTAATTGGAGGAGTTGCAATGTGGTATTTTATGCTCAATTCCGGCGTTCATGCAACAATTACCGGTGTGATATTGGCATTTGTTATTCCGTTTGGCGATGGCGGGGAAAAATCGAGTTCTTATAGATTACAGCACTTTTTACATAAGCCAGTCGCTTTTGTAATTTTGCCGTTATTTGCCATTGCGAATACTTGTATCGCCATAGAATCTGATTGGCATCAAGGTTTAAATCATCCTAATACTCTGGGAATCATTTTAGGTTTAGTAATTGGAAAACCTTTAGGGATAATACTTTTTTCCTCAATTGGAGTAAGTGCGGGCTTATGCGCTTTACCAAAAAGTTTAAAATGGGCACATATTCTGGGCGCAGGAATGCTTGGCGGAATTGGTTTTACCATGTCCATTTTCATCACACTTTTAGCTTTTAAAGATCCTGAAGTTATTGTTTTTTCGAAAATCGCAATTCTGGTTGCTTCGGTACTTTCCGGAATTATTGGCTTTGTTTATCTGAAATATATTTTGGGAAAGAAAAAAGACGTTTAATTTTTTAACCAATTCAAACAGATCCTATTAACAATATTACAAACCAGAATGACAACAACATAAAAAGTTTAACTATGAAATTAATCCGTAATTTTCTCTTTATTTTTTTCGTAATTCTATCTTTTTCAGCTTGTGCCAATAGAGAGAAACCTGTATTAGAAAAAAAACTATCAACCGATATCGCACTACAAACAAATCAAAAAACAGAATCTATTGAAGGCATTTATGAAACGCAACCAGACGAAAACATTACCGGAGAATGTAAAGTTTCGGTTGAAATAAAAAAAGAGAAAAAAGATTACTCCTATTTTCTAAAAACAAACCTTCGAAAACTAAAAGGCATTGCGCGCTTTACAACCAATGAATCCGGTGAAAAATATATAGTTTTAGAAGGTATAAAATGGGATGAATTTGAAGGAGATATTAGTCACGAAGAAGAATCTGATTCTATATCAGATTCAAAAACTAAAGCACCAGAAATCCCAACAGGAATTGACGCAAGTTATGTTAAAGACACGCTGACAATTCAGAATTATGGCAATTCAATGAATTCGTATACTAAGATTTCAGAATGTGGCAGGAAGTATATTCAATTGATTAAGAAATAAAAATCCAATATCCGTAATTTTTGTCATTCCGAACGAGGAATCTCCGCGATCAAAATCCGCAAAGTAAAGACAATCTTTGTCGAGTTACTTGATGAGATTCCTCGTTCCTCGGAATGACAAAAACTTAAAAAAAATTCCAAATCCCACATATCAAAGTTGGAATTTGGAATTTTTATATTGAATTTTAATTTATCCCTTAATCTGTTTCAAAGAAGTTTTAATCCCTTTAATCAACGATGAACTGAAACCATTATGTTCCATTTCATTCAAACCTACGATTGTACAGCCCTGAGGCGTTGTTACGCGGTCGATTAATTGTTCCGGATGTACTTTTTCCTCTAATAACATTTTTGCAGCTCCTTTTACGGTTTGTGCTGCAATTGCTAATGCAGTTTGAGAATCAAATCCTATTTCGATTCCGGCTTGCATCGAAGCACGAATATATCTTAACGCATAAGCAGTTCCGCAAGCGCCAAGAACAGTTGCTGCATCCATCAATTTTTCGTCAATAATTGGAGCAGTTCCTAAATCTTCGAATAAATCAACAATTGGCAATGCTTTTTCTCTGTCCTTTTCAGGGAAAGAAATACAAGTTGCTGATTCGCCAAATTGTGCGGCAATATTTGGCATAATTCTAATTACCGGAAAAGCATTACTTGTTTTTTCCTGAAGCACGTCCAAAGACAAACCACTAACTGCCGAAGCAATTGTTTTGCCCGGAATTAACGATAAAATTTCAGCAAAAACTGTATCAACCTGATACGGTTTTATAGTTAAAATCACTACATCGGCATCTTGAATAGTATGTTTGTTATCAGATGAAACCGTGATTCCATATTCTGATAAATATTCAATACTTGCTATATTTCTTCTTGTTACTGTAACCTGATTGTTTTTAGAGAATTTTGCAATTCCCAAGGCTATAGAAACACCAAGATTCCCTCCTCCTATAATGTGTACTTTCATTGCTTGTTTGTTGGCTGGTTAATAGCATATTTTTCAGCCACAAATTACACAGATTTTAGAGATCTTAAATCACTGCATTCTATTAATTTGTTGCAAAAACTTAGAAACCAAGAATCAATTTGGCTACGCCGAAATAAAGCATAATTCCAAAAACGTCATTGGTTGTAGTGATAAACGGACCCGTTGCAATTGCAGGATCAATTTTATTTTTATGTAAAAAAAGCGGTACCAAAGTTCCTAAAGTTGCAGCAAACAAAATCACTACGATCATGGAAATCGAAATAGCAATTCCCACTAAATATTGTTGGTACATTACGGAGTGATAAGCTAATAAAAGCAACGAAATAATAGTTCCTGAAATCATGGAAACACTAATTTCCTTACTGAAATAACCACGGCTAAATTCTTTTAAGGTTCCGTTAGCCAAACCCTGTACAACAATTGCCGATGCCTGAACACCAATATTTCCCGCAGTTGCAGAAAGTAAAGGCACAAAAATAATCAACGTTGAATATTTTTGAAAAGTTGCTTCGTTTCCTTTTAAAACAAAAGATGCGACAATTTCAATCACCATTCCTATTAAAAGCCAGGGCAAACGTGCTTTTGTTAATTCAAGAACACTATCATTTGACTCAACATCTTGTGTAATACCCGCCGCTAATTGGTAATCCTTATCAGCTTCGTCCTTGATTACGTCTAGAATGTCATCAATAGTAATTCTACCAACTAATCGTCCCAGTTCATCAACAACTGGAATTGCCTCTAAATCGTATTTTTGCATAATACGCGCTACCTCAACATCTTCGGTATCTACGTTTACGAAATTTAATTTTCTGATATAGATATCTCCAATTTGTGTTTTGGTCGAAGTCGTCAATAAATCTTTTAGGGATAATCTGCCTTTAAGTCGGTTTTCATCATCAACTACATAAATAGAATGCACTCTGGAAACATTTTCTGCCTGAATACGCATTTCTTTTACGCAAGTAAGTACATTCCAATTTTCATTGACTTTTACTAACTCTTTTCCCATTAAACCACCGGCAGAATTTTCGTCGTAACGCAACAAGTCCACAATGTCCTTTGCGTGTTCAACGTCGATCATTTCCGAGATAACTTCGGCTTTAATTTCCTGAGATAACTCCGCGATAATATCCGCAGCGTCATTCGTTTCAAGCTCATCAAGCTCTTCTGCAATCTCTTTAGGTGAAAGTCGGCTTAAGATATTTTCACGCAAATCATCTTCTAATTCAAGAAGAATCTCTGCTGTTTTATCACTATCTAATACCTTAAAAATATAAGTTGCTTCGTCAAAATCCAGTTCGTCAAGGATTTCGGCTATATCTGCGTGGTGCAGGTCGTTAAGTAAAACTTCAAGTTCCTTGTCGTTTCTATTAACAATATGCTCCTCTAACTGTTGGATTAAATCTTTACTAACTTTGAACTCCATCGGCTTCTATTTTTTGAGTCAAAACAATAAATTCCTCTACACTTAATTGCTCGGGACGCTTATCAAAGATAATGTCTAATCGCAATTCATCTGATAAATTTAATGTTTTCAAACTGTTACGTAATGTTTTTCGTCTTTGCTGAAAAGCCGTTTTTACTACTGTAAAAAACAACCTTTCACCGCACGGAAGACTATAATCTTCCTTTCGGGTCATTTTCATCACACCCGATTTCACCTTGGGCGGAGGAATAAAAACATTTTCGTCTACAGTAAATAAATACTCTGTAACATAGAAAGCCTGAGCTAAAACGGATAAGATTCCGTAAGCCTTTGAGCCTTTTTTCTCGCATATTCGCTGCGCAACTTCTTTTTGAAACATCCCCGAAAATTCCGGAATCTGATGTTTGTATTCTAAAGTTCTGAAAACGATTTGCGTTGAAATATTGTATGGAAAATTTCCAATAATAGCGAATTGTTTATCCTTGTAAACCTCACTAATATTGTATTTCAGGAAATCCTGAGAGATAATTTTATCTTTTAATTTTGGATAATTTTCACCTAAATACACCACAGATTCGGTGTCAATTTCGATCACGTGTGTATTAATTGGTTTGTCAAGCAAATACTTAGTCAACACACCCATTCCCGGTCCTATTTCTAAAACCTCATCGTATCCTTTTAAGCTCAAAGTATCTGCAATTGCTTTGGCAATACTTTCGTCTTTCAGGAAATGTTGTCCTAAATGTTTTTTGGCTTTTACTTTTTCCATTTTCTTTTTTTGTTTGCCATTAAGGCACTAAGGTTTTTTTGCCACGAAGGCGCTAAGACACAAAGTTTTATTTTTTATTTATTTCTCGAAGCTGTTGAACATCAAATAAATCCTTTGTTCTATTTGCTTTAATTTTACTTGTAATCAGATCTTCTAAAGACAAAACATTCCATCTTAAAAAAGTTTTATCTTTTACAGTAATTTCCTCACTATCGTTATAAGCCTCTTCAAAACTTTTATTCACTGAAAATTTAGTTATCAACTCTAAATCTAAATCAACAGGAGAAAATTTTATTGATATATTTTGTTCTTGTTTTTTTACATTTTCAGGAAAATCTTCTATTTCATATCCCATATCATTAAAAACAGCAACCAATTTTTTAAAATTTTCATCTGTTGTTTCTATCCAAAAATCAACATCAGCGGAATGCCTCTGATATCCATGAAAATTTACCGCCCCACCACCAACCATAAGCATCCGAACAGTATGCTTGTCAGCCAAAGCTATAAATTCATCAATATTTTGATCCCAAATTTTTGACATTTTATCTTGATTTTATAATAATTACAAAATTGTCTTTGTTCTTATCTACTTTATACTTTACAGGAAATTTGCTTATACGCTCGCTTAAACGTAAAAAACTATAAAATCTTTCGACTTTAGACAACTTTAAAAATTCTTCTTGTTGTTGTTTATTACTTTCTTCCTTAGTTTGAAATCGAATTTCCATAGCATTTTTTTTTTAACTGAAACTGAAAACTAAAACTAATGTTCCGAAATAACTTCTAACTCCGTTCTGAAAGAAAGCATTTTATCTGCGAATAACCCCAAAGCTTCCTGATGAAATTTTGGTTCATCCTCAATATAATATTGTTCCAAAGTTTCTTTGCTATCCGTAACATATTGAACAGAATATGTAATTCCGCCCATTTCTTCTTCAATCAAAACCCTTACAATTCTTGCCGAAGAAAACTTTTGTGTCGCCAGAATTTCCGGTATGTGTTTTTCCTGCATCCATTTCAACCATTGGTCGTGAACGCTCTCGTGTATATTTGTGGTAACGTTGTAAATAATCATTTCTTTTAAGTTTCTAAGATTCTGAGCTTCTAAGATCTAAGTTTGTTATGCTTAAAATCTCAGGATATCGTCATATTATAAATTCATTTTTTAATTGTTAATCGGTTAATCAGTTAAACGAATAACCAATTAAACCAAACCTACAAATTCTTGTCTCCTCTTAATTCGCGGTATTTTTTTCTCGCATCAACAAAGTAAATACTATCCTGATGGTTAAAAATCACCTTTTCATACAAAGGTTTTGCTTTTTCTGTATCTTTTAATTCGTCGTTGTAAATTTCTGCCGAAAAAAACAGCGCTTCATCAACATAAATTCCGTCGCTATGATTGTCAATTATCTGCTGGTATTGGCTTAAAGCCGAATTATAATCTTTTTGACTTTCATAGATTTTACCTAAACGCAACAATGTTACAGCTTCGATTTCCTGTCCTTTAAAGGTTTTCAAAATCATCTGAAACTGACTTATAGCTTCCGGTTTCTTGTTCTGATACATCAAAAAATCACCTTTTGCAAATTGCTTTAATGCTGTTTGTGTCGAATCAGCAACGGTATTATCGTTTATCAATAAAAAATATTCCAGCGCATCATTTGCAATTAATTGCGTATTTGCCGCTTTCAACTCTTTAAATTGCTTTAAAGCCCATTCAAAATCACCTTTGTAATAACTTGTTTTTGCCGCTTTTAAACTTGCTTCGTGCGCCATTACATCATTCTTTAAATCCAACTGAATCTGTGAATAATAAATCAAAGCCTGATTGAATTTTTCCTCTAAAAGCAAAATATCCGCCAATTCCATTTTTGCATCAGCTTGCTGATAATCATTCAAATTTAATTCTAATGCTTTTTTTACAATCGCTTTTCCTTCTTCAGTCTTTTTAAGATTGAAAGCCAGAAAATGCGCCTGAATTATTTGCAAAGATAAGGTAAATGGAGTTATTTCATAGGTTGTAAGCAATTGTTGTAACTCAGTATTAATAATTGGATAGCCTTTTTCCTGCGCTTTATCGATTTTAATTTGCATTAAATACGAATTGGTCTGAATCAGTAAATCTAAATCTTTAGTGTTTTGAAGTATAAAGTTCAAAATCTCAGTTGCTGTATCAGTATCATCTTCGTTTAATGCAAACTGACTTAAATTGACAATACTCGAAAGTGATTCCGGATCACGTTTATAGATTGCTTTTTCCTGAATAAAGGCTTTACCAAATTCTTTTTGCTGCACATAAAACCAACTTAAATAATGATTCCAGAATACATCCTGATCTTTTTGGGTTCTAATAATTAGTGCTTTACGCATTGCATCTTTAAAAGCAGTATTATCTGTTTCACCATTCATGAAACGGGATAATTGCGTCTGGATTAAATTAGCGTTTTGCTGATTAGTGTACGATTCTGTTAGCAAAAGATCAATCATCTGATCTGTTTTTCCTAATTGCCCGTACAACATTCCAATCTGGAAATTAAAATTGTAATTAGGCTGAACCTGCATTGCCGTTTGATAGGATTTTAAGGCATATTCAAGCAATACTTTTTTCTCAAAAGAATTGCCGATTCCGTAAACATCATTCGGACTTGTTTTTATTTTTTCGATAGCCTGATCGTAGTAATTTTTGGCTTTCGATTCGTTTTTTTGAAGTTGAAAGTTATATCCTAATTCCACTAAAAAAACACCTTGTTTGTATCTGTTATATCGTTCCTGAATTACTTTTTGAGCTAAATCAAATTGTTGCAATTGCTGATAAGATTCGACTGTTCTTAAAAAATATTGGGTATTGGATGGCGAACTTTTTAAAAGCTCCTCATAACTGATTTTTGCTTTTTCAAAATCACCTTTATCATAATAATATTGAGCCAATTGCTCATTTTGAGATATTGCAAAAGTAGACCACAACAAAACGATATAGATAAAGATGTTTTTCATATTTCAGTTTTTTTAGTCTATTTTTTTTATCAGTTTCAGTTTCAGTTGCAGTTTTTTAGTCGCAGTATTCAATACAATTAAACTGGAAACTGTGACTGAGACTGTGATTCTAAACTTTTCATTTTCCAGATAATCAAAGCTAAGCCTATTAGTATAAACGGAATACTTAATATTTGTCCCATATTGATGAGCATATTATTCTCGAAATTTTCCTGATTTTCCTTAAAAAATTCGATTACAAACCTTGCCACAAATAAAAGCGTAAAGAAAGTTCCAAAGATTAATCCGCTTGCATTTCTGATTTTTTCAAATTTATACATGTATAATAAAATCCCGAAAATCAACAAATAAGCAAATGCTTCATACAATTGCGTTGGATGCCTTGGAATTAAATCTTCTCTTTGAAAAACAATTCCCCAGTTTCCGTTAGTTGGTTTTCCATAGATTTCAGAATTCATAAAATTCCCTAATCTGATAAAAGCGCCCGTAACCGGAACTCCAATAGCCATTCTGTCTAAAAGCCATAAGAACTTAACTTTGTATTTTCGGCAATATAAAATCATCGCTGTAAGCACTCCAATTGTTCCGCCGTGACTTGCCAAACCCTGAAATCCGACAAATTTATAAACTCCGGCAACTTTCTGGATTGGCAAAAGAATTTCTATCGGATGTTGCAGAAAATACGACGGTTCATAGAAGAAACAATGTCCTAATCTCGCGCCTAAAATTGTTCCAACTATTACATAAACCAGTAAACTATCCAGATTATCCAGCGAAAGATGTTCTTTTTTATAAATTCTTCTTACAATAGCATAACCCAATAATAATCCGCAGGCAAAAAGAGCTCCATAATATTTTAACGGAAAGCTGTCTGTGATCATGAAAATAACAGGATCTACGTTCCAATTTAAAACTGTATTCATTTTTATCTCTTTTGCTATAGTTCTTAGTTAAATTGAGAAAACCTAACAGGTTTTAAAAACCTGTTAGGTTTATTCGTTAAGAACTATAAAAATTAATTTATAATATCAAATCCACAGTAAGGGCGTAAAACTTCTGGAATTACGATTCCTTCCGGCGTTTGGTAATTTTCTAAAATTCCAGCCAAAACTCTAGGCAAAGCCAATGAACTTCCGTTTAATGTATGAGCCAAATGGTTTTTACCGTCTTTGTCTTTGAAACGTAATTTTAAACGATTTGCCTGAAAAGTTTCAAAGTTAGAAACTGAACTAATTTCTAACCAACGATCCTGCGCTGTAGAAAATACTTCAAAATCATATGTCAAAGCCGATGTGAATCCCATATCACCACCACATAAACGTAAAACGCGGTATGGCAATTTCAATTCTTTCAAAATATCTTTTACATGTTCCACCATTCCGTCAAGTGCTTCATAAGACTTATCAGGATGTTCAACACGTACGATTTCGACTTTGTCAAATTGGTGTAAACGGTTTAATCCGCGAACGTGAGCACCGTAAGAACCTGCTTCACGACGGAAACATGGCGTATAAGCGGTATATAAAACCGGTAATTCGGTTTCGTTTAATAATACATCGCGAAACAAATTCGTAACGGGAACTTCAGCAGTTGGAATCAAATATAAATCATCAATTGTTGAGTGGTACATTTGCCCTTCTTTATCCGGTAATTGTCCTGTTCCATAACCTGAAGCTTCGTTTACCAAATGCGGAACCTGAACTTCATTATATCCTGCGGCAGTATTTTTATCTAAAAAGTAATTGATCAAAGCACGTTGTAAACGAGCTCCTTTTCCTTTGTAAACCGGAAATCCTGCACCTGCAATTTTTACACCCAATTCAAAATCAATGATGTCGTATTTTTTTACCAATTCCCAGTGAGGTTGTGCGCCTTCATGTAAAACCGGAATATCACCTTCCTGGAAAATATTTAAATTGTCGTCGGGAGTTTTTCCTTCAGGAACAATATCAGCCGGAAGATTTGGTAATGTGTATAATTTATTGGTCAATTCGGTTGCAAGAGCTTCTGCTTTTTCGCCTAATTCTTTACTTTTTTCTTTTAATGAAACCGTTTTTTCTTTTAAGATTGCGGCTTTAGATTTCTCTCCGGCTTTCATTAATTCTCCAATATCTTTGGATAATTTATTAGATTCAGATAAAGTGTTGTCTAATTCTACTTGTGTAGCACGACGAGTTTCGTCTAGTTGCACCACTTCTTCAACAACGCTTTTAGCATCAATATTTCGTTTTGCTAAAGCCTTGATTACTTTCTCCTGATTCTCTCTAATAAATGCGATTTGTAACATAGCTTGATTTTTATAACTATTGTATTTTTTTATAATGGAAGCAAATTTAAGGAAATGTTTTATAAGATCACGACAAAGTTCATGAGGAAAACATAATTGACGCGTTATTCCGCAGAGATTCACGAAGGTTTCACAGAGATACACAAATATTTTTTAATATTCTTCGTGAATCTTTGTGAATTGCTTTGTGTGTCTCCGCGAAATTAACATCTTCGAAAATAAAAAATAAGTAAATTGCATTTAAAAAATAACAATATGCTAATCGATAACTTTATTGAAGATTTCTCAAAGACTTTTAACGATTTAAATCAATCAGAACCTTGGAATATTACAAATGATCTCAAAAATATAATCGGAAAAATGATATTGAATCTTGGAGATGATTATATAATAGAAAACAATATTGCCATTCATAAATCAGCCACGATTGAAAATAATGTTACGATAAAAAGTCCGGCAATTATTGGCGAGAATTGCTACATTGGTGCAAATGCTTATTTTAGAGAAGGCGTTTATTTAGACAAATCGGTAAAAATTGGTCCCGGTTGCGAAATAAAAAGCAGCATTATTTGTTCTAATACAGCAATTGCCCATTTTAATTATATTGGAAATAGTATTATTGGCAGAAACATCAATTTTGAAGCAGGTTCAATCGCAGCAAATCATTATAACGAAAGAACAAATAAGAAAATATCAGTACTTTATAATTCTGAGATTATAGAAACTAACTCAGATAAATTTGGATCTTTAGTTGGTGATAATTCCAGAATTGGAGCAAATGCCGTTTTATCTCCCGGAACAATATTAGTTAAAAACTCAATTATAAAAAGATTGGAATTAATAGAACAAGTGAAATAAAGTTATTCCGCAGAGATGAGCAAAGATCACACACAGCTATTTTTTTAAATTTTGAATAAAATCGAACCCCAGCGGGGTGAAATCATTAACGCCTTCATATATCGCTCCGATGGAGCTTAAAATAAAAAACAATAAATTTTCTATAAATATGACGCTCCAATGGAGCTTTATTTTCAACATAAATAGCTATTACAAATACCTACTCTTTTATCACCTTAAATGTTTCTACTAAATCACCTTTCGAAACTTTAAGCACATAAAACCCCGAAGATAAAATCGAAACAGCAATTTTCCCGTCTGTACTTTTACCTTTTAAAATCGAGACAGAATCAAAACTAAAAAACTCATAATCAAAATCAACTGAACCAAAATTCTCCACTGAAATGCTTGGAACAGCAGGATTTGGATAAACAAAAGGCTTTTTATTAATTGTAACTTTTGGCTGAACATTATTACAGGCGCTTTCTAATAATGATGGTAAATCAACCTCATTATACGCCAAAGTATAATTGAGTTCATTGGCTTTTTGGAACAACTCACACGATTTTTTGTATTTATGCTGATCGAGATAAATAATTCCCAGATTTTTCATCGCGTACGAATTGTTTTTATCCATTTCGAGCGCATATTTCAAATCGGCAATTCCTTTATCTGATTCTCCCAGTTTATGATATATTAAACCACGCGTAGTTCTTAAATCCCGTCCGCCATAACCGGGAGTTCTTTCAATTATTCCTTTTTCATATTTAAAAGCTATTGTAATATTTTCCATCGCTTTTTGATATTCGCCCATATCGCTCAATAACCTGGCAAATGCCCATCGTGCGTGGGGTGTTTCAGGTTTTTCGCTGACAATCTTCTCTAAATAATAGCGTGCTAAATCATATAATTTTCGTTGTTGCAACAAAGTTGCAAAGTTGTATAAAATGCGTAAATCATCAGGTGCATTCTTTATTGCTTTGTAATAATAATTAAACGCAAAACTTTCCATTTCCAGCGATGCATAAATGCTTGCTAATCTATCATAAAGTTTACTTCTAAAAACATTCCGATCTTTCACTAATGAATACGTTAACACAATATTTTTATTGTTTGGATCTTTGTCAATAGAATATTCGACTTTTTTTAAATCCTCAAGGGCTAATGTTATATTTCCAAGACTAATACTTAAAACACCCCGATTAAAAAGATCATTAACTCTCGTGGGATTATAATTTGTTTTGACATTAATCTCCGTCATTAATTTCAGGGCTTTTTTAACCGTTTCCTCCCTGTCTTTATTAAAAGGCAATTTATGATCCGTTCTGCTAACTAATTTTCCGTGCGAGAAATTCCAGGTTACCAGTTTTTCACCTTGTTTATTGAACTGAAAAGCATCTGAATCCTTTAACCCTTTATCATCATAATAAAAAATCTCATTCAGTTTTCCATTAGAATAATAGGTTTTTGTGCTGTCCGGTTTTTTATCCGGTCCAAACCAAATTTCAACCGAAACAACATGATCGTCATAAAAATAACGGGAAACATTCTCAGCAACGTTAGTGTTTTTTTCCTGACCTGAAACTAAAACAGGCAGAAACAATAAGCCAAAAATTATTTTATACTTGATAAGTTGGTTTGTCAAAGTTTAAGATTTAAATAGAAATCCAAATTACGGATAAAATTATTTCTCTTCAACCAATAATTCCTTCAAATCATTGGTTTTTAAAAATGTTGCAAAACGTCCGGACAATAATAACATTTCGCGTTCTTCCGGAGTAATTCTAAGTTTTGTTTCAACGTGCGATGCATATTCATATAACATCAAAACTTGTCTGGCAGATAAATCCTTGAATTTTTCCTTGTCTAAAGTGGCAACAATTACAATTCCGTCTTTATCTTTTTTAAAGGAATCTTCGCCAAATTTAGTAATTAATTCCTGCTTGAAATTGGTATATAATTTGAACCAACTACTCGATTCATCATTTGTATTTTTTAATTCAAATACTAAATCTTCATAATTATCGTCCTTTTCCATCTTAATCAAATAATCCCTGATCGTGGTAAAACCAATAATCTGATAATTAGAAACCGGTATTTTATAACGCTCAAAAGTGTTTTCTATATCTTTATCAAAAGTCATATATCGTGTTTGAACCGTGTATAAAGAAGCCGTTTCAAACAACGAAATCAATCTGATTTTTGCATCGCTTATATATGGCGTTTTTTTTCCTTGTCCGAGGCAATCAATAAAAAGCGCTTTCTTGTTTTTATCATTCACTTTTGTGTCGTTATGAAGCAATTCGACCAAAGTTTTATAACCCATATTATCAGAAGCGCCGCCATCAACAATACACAAAATCTTATCCTGATTTTTAACGCCAAATTTCACTTTTGGCAAAACTCCCGGAAAAGCCGAACTCGCCGTAATGGCATAAGTCACAGGAAAATTATAACCATCGTTTACTTTATTTTCGTTCAAAACAATTTCGGCTTTATTGGGCGCCAAAGACGAATTTAAATTCAAACCCCGAATAATATGCGGCATAAACGGAATACGTTCGCCGTTATTAAAAGCTGTTCCGTTTGCCACAAACATTGGTAAAGACGGAATTATTTTACTTTCCTTCGGAATAAAAAAATCCGACAACATCATTTGCGAATCAAACTTATTGACATTATCAGGATTTATCGCGTCGTATTGCAAAATATCCGAATCTATGCGTTGTGTCATCGATATTTTATCTCCTTTTTCATTTCGGCTATTGTTTAATAAAGACAAAATATTAGCCGATTTATCGACATAATCTTTATAAGCATCGGCTTTAGAAAAGTAGAATTCATTGAAAGAACAATTATCCTGAAACAATTTATTCTTGAGAATCGTCAAATAATATCCAGCCGAAAAACAACCACCGGAAACCGTAGAGAAATAATCTATTTCGTTTAAAAAATTACGTTGTGAATTGTCTTCCTGAATTTCTTCCAATCCTAAAAGTACGCCCATACTAAAAAACTGCGCTCGTGAACCGCCGCCCGAAATCCCGATTCCTAAAGCAATATTCGGATTCTGAAACTTTTTATCCCGTTCCTGAACCGACTTATAATCGCTCAACGAAACCGAAGGAATCGAATTATAATTGATCTCTGAAAAAAGATTGATTTTATTTTGAGAAAATCCTATTTGAAGAAAAAGCAATATTAGGCAGTATCTATATCTCATTTTGGGCTTTTTTAATCGCTAAATTGCTCAATGCTAAATTAATAAAGTTATTTCAGAAAGTAACAGGAAGACTTCACAAAGATTCCCTAAGTTTTTTAAATGAAGTTTAATTAAATCGCGCAATATTATTCTGATTTCAACTGTAAGACAAGCGGATTCAACTGTCAAACTAAGCGAATTGGATTGTCAGGCTGAGCGGAGTCGAAGCCCCGTTTGCTGTATCACTTTGCGTGGCTTCGACTC
>NZ_JAYSPC010000109.1:0-31767 GCF_043722275.1 Flavobacterium sp.
TTAGAAAAACATTTAACTAAATTTCTTTTGGAAAGAAATAGAATCCTGAAAGAAGTATCTGAAAAGCATAATTAAAATGATTTTTTATAAGCGATCAAAGACAATGAAAGCAAGGACAAAATCGACAAGAAAAGAAAGAAATTAGATCAGGCTAAAAGCTGATTGAAAAAAGCTTTGGCAGAACAGAAAACGAAATATTATTTTAGATTTTGAAAAAGTCATATTTTTTTCTCTCGCAGATTTGTCAGATTTAGGAGATTTATTGATAAAGCAAATTACTGTTGACTTGCCACTAATAATCTCTTTTAAAAATGGATTCTCTCATTTTACGGTTTGCGTGAGTGATAGAAGCGAAAGCCCACAGCCTGACGAAGGAAGTGCGAGGACTTGCATCGTCCCGATAATTATCTCGAAGCCAGACCCGGAGGTAATGTCATTAAGTTAAGCCTTTTAAGATAATTATGATCAAACAATTTTCAGGCAAATAGTGGGAAAATTTTTAAACATTTAATTTATTGACTAGCCTCCAGCTTCAGCTGGAGTTGTTTAATGCGCACAATAAGATGGCTTTAGCCAAATTACGCTTTTTTGGCTAAAGCCACTCAGATTGAGTTTATATAAACTCCAGCTAAAGCTGGAGGCAATTCAAAACTAGACTTCGAGAGAAAAAACTATAGTTCGTAAAAAGCTTAACTTAATGACATTGCCCGAGGGACACGCCCAAAGTAACAAACCAATCGATTATATAATTTTAGAAATTCCGATCTTGAAAAAGCATCGGGTTTTTTATTTATAGAAAAACAATCATTAACCACCAGAAAATTGGTACGCTTTCGACCCAGAAAGAAGTATAATATTTAGATCGGTTTGGGTTTGCGAACAAAATAAACAACATCAACATGACGACCATTATTAAATTTATGAGAACTTCATGAATTGTAAAACTCCAAAAACCAACAATCCAGAACGGAACCAATAATGAAAAGCCCAAAATTTTAGTTCGCTTTACGCCTATTGTTTGCGGAACGGTTTTTAAGTGCGGATCGTCATTCGCCAAATCCAAAATTTCGAAAACCAAAATCAGTACAAAAACCAAAACAAATCGCTGAATGCATTTTATAAAAAAATTAGCTGTAAACGGAATTTCGGCGTTTATTAATGGTAAAACCAATGTTGCTCCTACCCAACAAAGCGCGACGATATAAATTTTTACTCCTGCCCAGTTTCGGGCATTTTTTCTATTGGGGAAAAACGGAAGTGTATAAAGTGCTGTTATGGCAAATATTCCGAAGGAAACAATTTGTGTTATTCTTTTTAAATGAAAAAAATAATAGCCTACTAGAATTACCGAAATCAGACTTAAAAGTGCAATAATTTTTAATTGATTTCCGATTGGTTTTTTCTTGACCCGAACCAATGCATCATATTTAACAAAATTATACCCCACAATTGTTCCGAAAAATACAAACAATGCCATTGGCTCATCATACTGAATATGAAACACATGAAACGTGATTCTAACCAAAGCATAACAGGATAAAGCCACATGAATACTGCTATTGAGGTAAAAATCGAATATCTGTTTTAATAGTTTCATTCCTTAAATCTAATCAATTATTAACAAATCAACTCTTTAGTTGTAAATTTCATAAAAATTGAAGTTAAAAATACCTATTAAATTATTAATAATACTTAATTTTGCCCGACAAAAAAACAACACATTTACTATAAAATGTAATAAGCTTGGGTTTCACCTGATTAAATCAGAATACTTTGCATATTACGTTGCCCTAAAAATTAGATAGCTACAAATGAAAACAGATGCTTTTGCTTTAAGACACATTGGCCCAAGAGAAACAGATCTTCAACACATGTTACAAACCATTGGAGTTGAATCGATCGAACAACTTGTTTACGAAACGCTTCCCGATGATATTCGTTTAAAAGCACCTTTAAACTTAGATCCAGCTATGACAGAATATGAGTTTTCGAACCATATTCAACAATTGGGCAATAAAAATAAAATCTTTAAAACGTACATTGGTTTAGGTTACAATCAGGCAATTGTTCCTGCTGTAATTCAACGTAACGTTTTTGAAAATCCGGGATGGTACACGGCTTACACGCCTTACCAAGCCGAAATTGCGCAAGGTCGTCTTGAAGCAATTTTAAATTTCCAGACGACTGTTATTGAATTGACAGGAATGGAAATTGCAAATGCTTCTTTACTTGATGAAGGAACTGCTGCTGCCGAAGCTATGGCTTTGTTGCTTGACGTTCGTTCTCGTGATCAAAAGAAAAATAACGTAAATAAATTTTTTGTTTCAGAAGAAATTCTTCCTCAGACACTTTCCGTTTTACAAACTCGTGCAACACCTATTGGAGTTGAATTAGTAATTGGAAACCATGAAACTTTTGATTTTTCAACAGAATTCTTCGGAGCTATTTTACAATACCCGGGGAAATACGGACAAGTTTACGATTATACTGCTTTTATTGAAAAAGCAGCTGCAAGCGAAATTAAAGTAGCCGTTGCCGCTGATATTTTAAGCTTAGCAAAATTAACTCCTCCGGGGGAAATGGGCGCAGCAGTTGTTGTAGGAACAACACAACGTTTCGGGATTCCGTTAGGTTACGGTGGTCCACACGCTGCTTATTTTGCAACAAAAGACGAATACAAACGAAGCATGCCGGGACGTATTATTGGGGTAACTGTTGACACAAACGGAAATCGCGCTTTACGTATGGCTTTGCAAACTCGTGAACAACATATTAAACGTGATAAAGCAACTTCAAACATTTGTACGGCTCAGGTTTTATTATCTGTAATGGCTGGAATGTATGCGGTTTATCATGGACCAAAAGGCTTACAATATATTGCTAATAAAGTACACGCTGCGGCTGCAACTTTAGCAAATGAATTGAAAACTTTAGGAATTGAGCAAGTTAACTCGGCTTTCTTTGACACTATTTTAGTGAAAGCTGATGCTAAAAAAGTAAAAGCGGTTGCAGAAGCAAACGAAGTAAACTTTTATTATGTTGATGAAAATACAATTTCTATTTCGTTAAACGAAACTACAAGTGTTTCTGACGTAAATGATATTATCACGATTTTTGCTGAAGCTCTTTCGTTACAGCCTACTACAATTTCTGATTTTACAGAAACGAATCATTATCCGGATGCTGTAAACAGAACTTCGCCTTTCTTAACGCATGACGTTTTCAACAAATACCATTCGGAAACTGCATTAATGCGTTACATCAAAATGTTAGAGCGTAAAGATTTAGCGTTGAATCACTCTATGATATCGTTAGGTTCTTGTACGATGAAATTGAACGCTGCAGCAGAAATGTTGCCGTTAAGTAACCCAAACTGGAACAACATTCACCCTTTTGCTCCGCTTGACCAAGCGCAGGGATATCAGGAAATGTTGAAAAAATTAGAGCAGCAATTAAACGTAATTACCGGTTTTGCAGGAACTACTTTGCAGCCAAATTCTGGCGCACAAGGAGAATACGCAGGACTTATGGTTATTCGTGCGTACCACCAATCTCGTGGAGACGATCATAGAAATATTGCTTTGATTCCTTCATCGGCACACGGTACAAATCCAGCTTCTGCTGCTATGGCAGGAATGAAAGTTGTAGTTACTAAAACGCTTGAAAACGGAAATATCGACGTTGAAGATTTACGTGAAAAAGCAATTCTTCATAAAGATAATCTTTCATGTTTGATGGTAACTTATCCATCAACACACGGAGTTTTTGAAAGTGCTATTCAGGAAATTACACAATTGATCCACGATAATGGTGGACAAGTTTATATGGACGGTGCAAACATGAACGCACAGGTTGGGTTAACAAATCCTGCTACAATTGGCGCTGACGTTTGTCACTTGAACTTACACAAAACATTTGCAATTCCTCACGGTGGTGGAGGTCCTGGAGTTGGCCCAATTTGTGTGGCGCCGCAACTAGTTCCTTTTTTACCAGGAAATCCGGTAATCCCAACTGGTGGAGAAACTGCAATCACGGCTATTTCTGCTGCTCCTTGGGGATCTGCTTTAGTATGTTTGATTTCTTACGGATACATTTCAATGTTAGGTGCCGAAGGTTTAAAAAGCGCAACTGAACACGCAATTTTGAACGCCAACTACATTAAAGAAAAATTAAGCGGACATTACGATACATTATATTCTGGAGAAATGGGTCGTGCAGCTCACGAAATGATCTTAGAATGTCGCCCTTTTAAACAAAAAGGAATCGAAGTAACGGATATCGCAAAACGTTTAATGGATTATGGTTTCCACGCACCAACGGTTTCTTTTCCGGTTGCAGGAACTTTAATGATCGAACCAACTGAAAGTGAAAACCTTGAAGAATTAGATCGTTTTTGTGAAGCTATGATTTCTATCAGAAAAGAAATTGAAGCAGCAACAATCGAAGACAGCAACAATGTATTGAAAAATTCTCCTCATACTTTAGCAATGCTAACATCTGAAACTTGGGAATTTCCATATACAAGAGAACAAGCTGCTTTCCCGTTAGAATATATCGCCGATAACAAATTCTGGCCTTCAGTTCGTAGAGCAGATGATGCTTATGGAGACAGAAACCTAATTTGTAGCTGTGCTCCTATTGAAGCTTATATGGAAAACTAAGAAATAAATTTTTCTTTATAAATATCCAAACCCGACAGAGTTTTAAAATTGTCGGGTTTATTTTTGTTTCAGGTTTTAAGTTTAAGGTTATGTAACTAACTTTTTAAGTTCCCGTAAAATCATGAAACCTCAAACCTGAAACAAAAAAAATTACCTATACCGACAATCTCAAACGTTTGAAATCTCGGTTAAACTCAAAAATCATTAAAAAATAAACAAAAATTCCGATAAATAATTATTATTTCATAATTATATGCATGCATAGTATTTTTTATAATAGTTATCATAAATTTATTTATAATTTAGCGATAAATTTACCGGATAATTCAGGAGTAATGAAAATAAAAATAATAGGCATAGGAAGTTATATTCCAAACAAAGAAGTAAGCAATACAGATTTTGGTGATCATGTTTTTTTAAACGAAGACGGAACTCCATTTGCTTACCCTAACGAAGTTGTAATTAAAAAATTTAAAGGTATTACGGGAATTGAAAATCGCCGTTATGCCGAAGATCATCATACCTCATCTGATTTAGGTTTTTTTGCTGCTGAAAGAGCAATCGAACACGCTAAAATCGATCGTGAAACTTTAGATTATATTATTTTCGCTCATAATTTTGGCGATGTAAAATCGGGTACACACCAAACCGATATTTTACCAAGTTTAGCAACTCGCGTTAAAAATAAACTGGACATTAAAAACCCAAAATGTGTCGCTTATGACATTCTTTTTGGATGTCCGGGATGGATTGAAGGCGTTTTGCAGGCAAATGCATTTATCAAATCCGGAATGGCAAAAAGAGTTCTGGTAATTGGTGCTGAAACTTTATCAAGAGTTGTTGACGATCATGATCGTGATTCAATGATTTATTCTGATGGAGCGGGCGCTTCAATTTTAGAAGCTTCTGATGATGAAGAAACTGGTTTGTTATCTTACGAAAGTGCAACTTATGCAAATGATGAAGCTAACTTTTTATACTTCGGGAAATCATACAATCCAGATTTAGATCCGGATATTAAGTATATTAAAATGTATGGCCGCAAGATTTACGAATTTGCTTTAAGTCAGGTTCCATGCGCAATGAAAAGCTGTCTTGACAAAAGCGGAATTGGAATTGATGATGTAAAGAAAATCCTGATTCATCAGGCTAATGAAAAAATGGACGAAGCGATTATTGCTCGTTTCTACAAATTATACGACAGAACCGCGCCGGAAAACATTATGCCAATGAGTATTCATGATTTAGGAAACTCAAGCGTTGCGACAGTTCCTACTTTATATGATTTGTTGATTCAGGGAAAATTAGAAAATCACGAAATCAACAAAGGCGATGTTGTAATTTTTGCTTCTGTAGGAGCAGGAATGAACGTAAATGCTTTTGTATATAGATATTAAGTAGCTATTCCAGCTATCCATTACAAGTCCACATTTAAAAAATGTGTTTTTATTAAACTTTAAAAAGAGCTTCTTTCAGTCGCTTTTTTAAAATTATAAAAACTACAATTTTTAAATCGTGGGCTTTTCATTTCTATCTGGGCTAAAAAACATAAAAAAAGCAGATAACTTTGTATATTTGCGACCTAATTATAAAATCAAGAACGAGAGATTGTTTCGTTCCTCGCAACGACTATGTACGAAAAAACGTTTCCAAATAAAAGATTCAAACTTACTTTAGAGTTTTTACAAAAACACGTTAAAACATCAGAAACCATTTTTGATTTTGGTGTGCCAAATCCATTTTCAAAAATCATGGAAGAAAATGGTTATACCGTAAAAAACACAAAAGGCGAAGATTTAGATAACGATCAAACTGCGCTCAAAACCGAAGAATATTCCGTTTTTACTGCATTTGAAATTTTCGAACACCTTCTAAATCCATATACAATTTTAGAAAACGTAAAATGTGATAAATTGTTAATTTCAATTCCGTTACGTTTGTGGTTTTCACCGGCATATCGTTCTAAAACAGATATGTGGGACAGACATTACCATGAATTTGAAGATTGGCAACTGGATTGGCTTTTAGAAAAAACAGGCTGGAAAATTATCGACAGACAAAAATTTACACATCCGGTAAAAAAGTTTGGTTTCAGACCATTATTGAGATATTTTACTCCTAGATATTATATTGTGGTAGCTGAAAAAATAAAAGCTTAAACAAATTCCAATAAATAAATTCCAAATTCCAATTTGAACCAGATTTAAATTGGAATTTGGAATTTTAGAAAATTGGAATTTATTTATTTTAATCGTGGAATTTGGTCCCGAAGCTTCGTGATTAAAGATTGGGATTTAATTTAAAAATTATGAAATATTACATCGTTATTCCCGCACACAATGAGCAAGACCTTATTGGTTTAACCTTAGATTCTTTAGTTTCTCAATCTGTTTTACCATCAAAAGTTGTTGTTGTAAATGACAATTCTACAGATAAAACAGAAGAAATCGTGTTGGGATATGCAAAAAAATATCCATTTATTTCTGTAGTAAATAAAACTTCGGATGCGATACATATGCCGGGAAGCAAAGTAATTCAGGCTTTTCAAAAAGGTTTTGAAACATTGGATTCTGATTATGATATTATAGTAAAAATAGACGGCGATTTAATTTTTCCTGATAACTATTTCGAAACTATTATTAAACATTTTGAATCTGATCCAAAAATTGGAATGGCGGGCGGATTTTGTTACATCGAAAAAAATGGCGATTGGATTCTGGAAAACCTAACCGATAAGGACCATATTCGCGGTGCATTGAAAGCATATCGAAAGGAAACTTATCAGCAAATTGGAGGATTAAAACCTTCTATGGGTTGGGATACTGTTGATGAACTACTTTGTAAATATTATGACTGGAAAATAGTTACCGATTCTTCTTTACATGTAAAACACCTTAAGCCAACAGGCGCAAATTACAATAAAACAGCACGTTATAAACAAGGCGAAGCTTTTTATACGTTAGGATACGGTTTTACAATAACGGCAATTGCATCAGCAAAACTGGCGATGATGAAAAAAAAACCATTTTTATTTTTTGACTATATCAGAGGGTTTTGGAAAGCAAAAAAAGCAAAAACTCCTTTATTAGTTACTCCCGAACAAGCTAAATTTATTAGAAATTACCGTTTGAAGAAAATGAAACAAAAGTTAATTTGATTCAGAAATTAACCGAAATTCCTTAACTCATAACCCAAAACTCGTAACTTCTTTTTACCTTAGCCAATATTTGTAAACTTATGATGCTAATTCGTTATTTATCCCAAATAGGGAGATATTTTTTAATGCTGAAAGAAATTTTCAATAAACAGACTAAATGGCCTGTTATGAAAAGTTTGATTTTAAAAGAAATCGATGATTTAATTATTGATTCGCTTGGAATCGTTTGCTTTATTTCCTTCTTTATTGGAGGAGTTGTTGCGATTCAAACTGCTCTGAATTTAACTAATCCATTAATTCCGAAATATTTAATTGGTTTTGCCACACGTCAATCCGTAATTCTTGAGTTTGCTCCAACTTTTATATCTGTTATTATGGCAGGTAAAATGGGATCTTATATTACTTCAAGTATTGGAACGATGCGTGTCACGGAACAAATTGATGCTTTAGAAGTTATGGGTGTTAATTCATTAAACTATCTTGTTTTTCCAAAAATAGTAGCTTTACTAATGTATCCTTTTGTGATTGGAATTAGTATGTTCTTAGGTGTTTTTGGCGGATGGCTTGCTTGTGCTTACGGTGGATTTTCAACTAGTGAGGATTTTATTCAGGGTGCGCAAATGGAATTTATCCCTTTTCACATTACTTACGCCTTTATCAAGACTTTAATATTTGCAATGTTATTAGCTACAATTCCTTCTTTTCACGGATATTACATGAAAGGCGGTGCACTTGAAGTTGGTAAAGCAAGTACGGTTTCATTTGTATGGACATCTGTTTGTATTATTCTTTTTAATTATATATTAACTCAATTATTATTAGGATAATGATAGAAGTAAAAAACATAGAAAAATCATTTGGTGACAGTAAAGTTTTAAAAGGTGTTTCAACAGTTTTTGAATCTGGAAAAACCAACTTAATTATTGGGCAAAGTGGATCCGGAAAAACAGTTTTATTAAAAACGCTATTAGGAATTCATACGCCTGATTCAGGAACAATTGAATTTGACGGACGCGTTTATTCTGAATTAAATCCAGATGAAAAAAGAGAATTAAGAACTGAAATTGGAATGGTTTTTCAAGGAAGTGCTTTATTTGATTCAATGACTGTTGCAGAAAATGTTGCTTTCCCTTTAAAAATGTTTACCAATGATAACAAGTCCAAAATCAAAGAACGTGTTGATTTTGTTTTAGAAAGAGTAAACTTAGTTGACGCTCATCAAAAATTACCTTCGGAGATTTCAGGAGGAATGCAAAAGCGTGTTGCAATTGCACGTGCTATTGTTAACAATCCAAAATACCTATTCTGCGATGAACCTAACTCAGGTTTAGATCCAAATACCTCAACTTTAATTGATAATTTGATTAAGGAAATTACCGAAGAATATAATATTACAACGGTTATTAATACGCACGATATGAACTCGGTAATGGAAATTGGCGAAAATATTGTTTTCCTAAAAAAAGGACTAAAAGCGTGGCAAGGAACTAAAGAAGAAATTTTCAGAACTGATAATAAAGATATTGTTAAGTTTGTTTACTCTTCAAACCTGTTTAAGAAAGTACGTGAAGCTTATTTGAAAGGTTAAAACCTTTTAAAAAATTCCAATATTTTAAATTCCAAATTCCAATTCTGTTGGGAAACACAATAAAAAAATTCCAAATTCCAACTGCTACAGTATTGGAATTTGGAATTTTTTTATTGGAATTTACTTTTACTTAATTCGAATTTATCAATTCAACCTCAGCATTTGGATTAAAAAGATAGGTTTTACCGGAACTGATTTCAATACATTCAAAACGTTTTGTTCGAACGGCTAATTTCTTAAATATTTTTCCGTTTTTAATTCTGAAAACACTTCCGTACGGAATTTCAAAAACGTAGTTTTTATCATTTCCGGCATCGTATTGTTTTAATGCCAAGGACAAAGTTGTATCGGTATCGCTGCTTGCAGATGGATTTTTAAAATGTCTTGCTAATAATGGCAATAAACCACCTGGAAAGATCTCCGGACGTATAAAAGGGATCATCATACGCTGAAAAGTATGTTTCCATTCATTCCCGTGAGGTTTTATATTTCGCCCAAACTTTTCAAACGCGACTAAATGAGAAATCTCATGAATAAGCGTAATCAGAAAACGATATTTATTTAAACTCGAATTTACCGTAATTTCATGTTTACCGCTCGGCCCTCTCCTGTAATCTCCATGACGCGTTTGACGTTCGTTGACTATTTTGAGATGAACCTGATTGTTAACAATCAAATCAAACACAGGCATTACAGCATGTTCCGGTATATATCTTGCTAGAGTTTCGTTCACAGTAATATAAATTATGAATTATGTTCTTTTTAAATCAAATAAAATAACAAAATGGCTTCGACTCCGCTCAGCCTGACAATTAATAATATATAGATAACTAAGGATTAGTTGACGAAACTTCCAAAACTTTACCGTTGTAATATTTGTTTCCGTTAAGAGTAAAATCATAAATATAAGTTGCCATTCCTTCGGCAGAAATTGGCGCCTGATAACTAGGGAAAGCTTCTTGAAGCATTTCTGTCTGAACAGATCCTAAAGCCAAAACATTGAATGAGATTCCTTGTTCTTTATACTCTTCTGCCAATAATTCGCTTAGCGTGATTACAGCGCCTTTACTGGAACTGTAAGCG
This sequence comes from Flavobacterium sp., assembly GCF_043722275.1. Lineage (GTDB taxonomy): Bacteria > Bacteroidota > Bacteroidia > Flavobacteriales > Flavobacteriaceae > Flavobacterium. Next base: position 10,490 of record NZ_JAYSPC010000109.1, read on the forward strand.
GCTAATCCAGCAAATTTAAGACTTCCTCTTACGCCGCCAATTGAACTTATGGTTACAACATGGCTTCCTTTTTGAAGATATGGTAAACAAATTCTGGTAAGATTTGCCACTGCAAAAACATTCACTTTATAAATACTTTCAAAATCAGCCTGAGTCGTTTCAGCGAAAGGTTTTAATAGCAAAGCGCCGGCATTATGAACTACTGCATCAACTTTTTTCCAGGTTGAAGAAAGAAAAATTTCTACTTCCTGCAAAGCAGTTTCATTTGCTAAATCAACTGAAAGGCAAGTAATATTTTGATGTTCTAAAAGCGTTTGAGGTATTTTTCTGGAAATGGCTAAAACCTGATTTCCGGCATTAGCAAATTGTAATGCTAATTCGTAACCAATTCCTCGACTGGTTCCGGTAACAATAATATTTTTCATAAAGCAAAAATAAGCAAATCAGACAGAAAGACCGATTATTTATTCATTGTAATTTCTTGTGTTGGCGAAGTTGCAATTTTAGTTACAGCAGGCAAAAATTCCTGAATAAAAGATGTCATATGTGGAATATCCATTACTTTGAATTCATCTGAAACATGGTGATAAAAATCAAAATTCTCAAAATCAAAAGTACTTATTGATTGACATGGTTTCTTGAAAACATCATAAAAGGAATAATTATCTGATCTGTAAAACAATTCATATTCGGCTTCTTTGGGCAAAAAGCCAATTGTTTTTTTACCGGTATATTCGTTGATTTTCTGAGCCATATTCGATTTGTCAAAACCAGTAACATACGCCAGATAATCACGTTTCATAGGAACGCCAATCATTTCGATATTTAATTGTGTGTATAAATTAAAATTCTTTTTCTTTAGTTTTTGCACTAAACTTTTAGACCCTAACAAGCCTTTTTCTTCTCCGGCAAAAAACACAAAAAGAATACTTCGTTTATTTGATTTTGTTTCACTAAAATATTTCGCCATTTGCGCTACGGCCGTAACTCCGGAAGCATCATCATTAGCTCCGTTAAAAATAACGTCGGCTTGTTTTTTTTTCTCTAAACCAATATGATCGTAATGAGCACTTAAAACTATAAATTCTTTTTTTAGAACCGGATCAGTTCCTTCTAAAACTCCTACGATGTTAAATGCAGTAGATTTAAAATTTGTAAGTGTATCACGATAAGAAGAAAAATAAGGTTTTACATTATTTTTTTTGAAGAAATCTTCTAAAAAAACCGCAGCTTTTTCTATTCCTTTTGTTCCGGTTTCACGACCTTCTAATTCATCTGAAGAAAGATATTTTAGGAAATCCGAAACTTCTGTCTCGTTAACTTTATAAGCAATTTCAGTAGATTTAGAAATTTCTTTTGAAGTCATTTCACTTATCGACGGATTTGATTTGCAACCTAATAAAACAAACGGAAGAAGAAGGTATAGTTTTTTCATAAAATGAAAATTGTTTTTGACTTCAGAATTAAATTTCTAAAGCAGATGATTTAAAATATTTTTTATACACTTTAAATACCTGAATAATTCCTAAAACAACAAAAAATAACGGAATGAATACAGGCATTATATACTTTGAAAATGAATTTGTTTTTTGAAAAAGAGTCTGCAAAATTACTATCAAACTCAACATTCCTAAAAAAACACCTATCAAAGTTCCTGCAATATAATAATATTTTAACTTTCTTTCTATTGTAATGAACTTTCCGTTAAGCAAATATAAATTCCAACTGGTCCAAAATGGAACTTGCAAAAAATTAAAACAATTTAAAACTACACCAATGATAAATGGTGAATACATTAAATATTCTTTTAGATTATCATTTGATTTTGTTTCCTGATTAAAATTGAAATAAAAAACAAACGCCAAAACAAACATCAACACAATAGCAAAAAAATCTATAATTTTCATTATTTTTTTGTTTTTCATGAGTTGTTTTGCAAAAAGAAGCGTAAAATAAATCACAAATGTTTCGACAAATACTACTCCCAATAAAAAGAAAATCAAGTTATGAAGTCCTAATTTTGAATATATTTCTAATCCTATTAAATTCAAATATCCTAACGGAATTGATCCAATGAAACTCACCAGAAATCCTATTGCGATATTTTTTATTCTTTTCATTTTTAGAAATTTACAATCTTACTATTTTGAACTAAATGAAGTTTGTATTCGCGAATTCCAACTTTATAATCTAAATACGGAACTCCCATTTTATGATTTTCAACACTAATTTCATACATATATGTAATGTGTCTTGCCAGTTCTTTCCAGGCAAACCAAACAGAATGTTTGGGATCGTAAATATGTGTTGGTTCACTTGCAGCTCCGTTAAGTTCTACGATTTGAAAATTTTCTCCGTGTTCTAATTCTTCAAAAGTGTTGTACATAATATCAAAACGTCCAAAGTAAAATTCCGGGATTTGAGTCGCAATTTCGTTGATCATTGCCGTAAGTTTTGGCGTAATGAGATTGCTTCCGTCCAGAAATTTTGCGCCGCGGGCATGATTTCCAAACGGAACTAAATTTACCATTTCGCCTTTTTGCAGAATTCGGTGCAATTGATCTCCGTATTCTTCTTTCAATACTTCGAACTGTAGTTGAAATCTGGGAGTTTTATGTATTAAATTTTCAATGGTTGAAATTCCGTCACCGGTAACAATTAAAAATTCCTTTGAAACAATTCCTGTAATCTTTCCTTCTTTTTGAAGTGGATGGCGTACATAAAAAACACCAACTTCATTTTTAAACGGTATTAAATCCTGTATTAAAAAATCGAAGTTTGCTTTTTCTGCATATTCTTTTAACTCATTTATGGTTTTGATTTTTTTTACGCCAGAGCCACGCAAACCAATATCCGGTTTAGCAATTAAGGGAAAATAAATACTGCTTTCGACTATGCAATCTACTATCTTTTTTAAACCTGTATTTTCTTTAATTAAAATCGTTTTTGGATAATATTTTTTAGGAAGCAAATCATAAATCTGTTTTTTACTTTCCATTAAAAATCCTCCGTTTTTAATCTTTGGATTTGATGCATTAAAAAAGAAAACAGATCTTGCCCTGATCGCATAATACGCCCAAAGAAAATAAATAGGAACATATAAAACCTGAAACGGCCAATATTCCCAATTACTTATTTTATGAAAAAATAGTTTCATGTTTAGTTGTTTTAAATACTTATAAATGAGGTTGAAAAATCCTGTGCTTTTACTAAATCATAATATCTCATTACGCCTTTATTCTGTTGAATAATGGCTTGCGTAACGCTCAAAGTTTTTATTGTATTTTCTCTATTGATAATCAAACCATTCTCTGAATCATCATTTTTAGTAAAACGATGAAAATCGAAAATTTCTGAAGCTGTAATTTCCTTTTTATCTTTTAAAAAATCACTAAACCAAATGGTTCTTTCTTTCCTAACTTCTACCGGATATAATGTAACCGACGACCAAATGTAGTTTTGAGTTTCATTTAATTGGGTTGTTCTTTTTTGTAAACCATCCCAAATCAATTCGTATAATTCATTTTTCTGATACAAAACCAGCGTAAAAGGTTCGATATCTTCTAAATTAATTTGTTGCCAAAAATCTTTTGGAGAATTATTAGAAATAATATCCAAAGCAATTAATCCGCGGCTTTTTCTGTAAAGAAACTCATGATTATGTTTTGTAAGTCCGCCGTTGAGCAACACTAAAACAGTTCCGTTTTCATCGATCGCAAACCATGTTCCTCCAGCTTTTGGATCTTTAGGAAACATAATGTTTTTACCGTTGAGATAATAATTCCCGGGCGCAATTGCTCCGGGACGAATTATTTTTTCATCTCGATTTGAAGTTATAATTACAACTCCGTTATTATTTATAAAACTTACTGTACACATTGTTTTCTATATTCTATGGTCGAACGCGCTACGCCAAAATTTTCATTGATCGAAATATTATCAAATTGCAAAACCGCAACTTTTATTAAAGCCTGGTGGTGAATGCAATGTTCCAGATTATACAATAATTCTCTGTAATAACTACTTTGAATCCTGATGGAAAGTTCATCAATTAATTGTTCTAAATACATAATTTTGTTTTCGCTTTTCAATCCTGTTTTTATTTCGACAATGCGTTGTTTCGCAAATTTTGTCTCGGTTTGAATTCGATAATTTCTTTCGCGGTTATCATAATTTAAAATACCTAAATTATAACCGTTTTCAAGACATTGAAACATTTCAAGGATATGTCTTGTATGTTCACCAATCGTTGCGTTGCTTAACGCCTGGCAAGATTTTGAATATTCATGATCAGATAACTGATCCAGTAGATTAATTAATTCATCTAAGCTGTGACGTATTGATTTTAGTAACATGACTATTTGAATTTTAAAAGGTTATACAATTTGTTTTTATTTAAATAAAGTAATGTCAGGCAGCATATAAAAGTAATTACGGCTAATGAAAACAGTAATCCGCCGTCATTTTTAACTTCTATTCCCAGAACAAGTAAATGAGACAAAATTGCTCCAATCATTATTCCGCAACCTCCCAAAGCGCCAATCCAGGTTGTTTTTGGAATCAAAACTAAAATTACCACAATCAATTCGGCTATTCCTGAACCAATTCTTCCGTATGGTTCAATGCCAAGAGTCGAAAAAATATAAATACTTTCTTGTGCTCCGCTGAACTTAAAAAACAAGGTCTGTAATAAAATAACTGATATCACTATCTTGAAAATCCATATTATTATTTCGTTTTTCATGATATGTTATTTATAAAATTTTCTCCAATTGTTATCTGCCTGAGCATTTAAATTGGCTTCTTCCTTATTCCAGCTTTTTAATGTATTATTGAAATAGGCATTGTAAAATAAATAGAGTTTGCCATCAATAATTTTAAAGGTTTCAGGATTTATTTCGACTTTTTCTCCGGCGCTTCCCATCGCATACGCACACCAACCGCCATATTGAGGTTCGTATTTTGAAGGGTTTTTTAAGAATGCAGCTTTATTTTCGCCTGACGAAAATTTATATATTATTCCCTGATATGAAGCTGATAATTCTTTTTTCCCTTTGATTGCTTTTCCCTGATTAAAATATCCAACGGGATCATAACCCTGAATTGCCACTTTATTTTCTAAATTATACTGACCAATTCGTTTGGCATCATTTTGAGCAAATGCAATTCCTGAAATCAAAATCAATACAAATAATACTAGCTTTTTCATCTTATTTTAATTGAAAAGTTTTTAATACTGAAACCAGTAATTCGGTCGTAATTCGCTGCTTAAAATCCGGAGAAATATATTCGAATAAAATATCACTTTCGGGATTTACTACAAAAACTGAAGGAACTGGTAACAAACTCGTATTGACTCCATTAGAATGTACGTTAATTGTTGATTTATAGTTTTCAGGAGCTGCAAAAGCAACGCCAACAGCTTTAATAAATTCTCCTTTTGAGTCAGAAAGTAAGGTGTATTTTACTTTATCTTTTTCTTCGGTAATTTTTAAGTTCGCCGGAGCATCAGGACTTACCGCAATAATCTGGTAACCCAAATCAAGAATTTCTTTTTCGGCTTCAGCCAATGCTTGTAAATGTAAATTGCAATATGGGCACCAGCCACCACGATAAATAACGAGAACTGTTTTTTTCTTTTTAAGTAAATCAGCAATTTGAACATCTGTATTTTCAGATGTTTTTAAAATAATATTTGGAATTTTCTCTCCTATTAATAAAGGAGCAATATCAGTCGCAAATTTGGGGATTGCGTTTTGTGCATTAGTAACCGTAGTTATGGCAACTAAAACAATAAAAAATAACTTTTTCATAATTTTTTAATTTTACATCTTATTATATAATGTAAAATTAGTTTACTGTGAAAAAGCAAAATGTCGGCTAATTTACACTTAGCTTCAAATAATTATATTTTGGTAATATCTGTAATAATAATTTCTTTTCTGTTGTAGTTTAAAAGGTTCTTAGATTCCATTTCATTCAATAATTGTGTCGCTGTTTGTCTTGAAGTACAAATAATTTGTGCGATATCATTTTGGGTCAGATAGTTTTCGATTGTAACTATATCTCCATTTCGAATACCTTCTTGTTCTGCCCAGTCTTTTAGAAACTGATACAATCTTGTTTTTGCATCTTTAGAAATTAAATTAGCATAACTATTTTTAATGCGTTTCATTTTTAAACCAACAAACTTGGTGTATGAAATTGCCAATGTTGGATTTTTAAGTAATAAATCTTCAAAATCCGACATTAGAAAACTACAAATTGCAACATCATCTGAAAGGACTTTTGCGTATTCTTCATTTTTATTATCTGATTCTAAAGTCAGTTCGCCAAACAAATCTCCTTTCTGGATGATATCTTTTATGGTTTCATTTCCATCATCATCAATGGCAACAATTTTAATATTTCCTTTTTTAAGTAAAAATATCCGAGGTAAATCTGAAGTTGAAAAATAAATAATCTCTCCTTTTGATGCTTTTTTAAAACCTGTAATAATGCATAATTGCTTAATTTGAGAATAACTCAAGGTTCTAAACAATTTATGATCCCGTAAATACCAGTATTTTAAATCTTCGTACATAAAAAAGTTTATTTAGGTAAAGGTAACTAATTTTAAAAGTCAAACAAAAAACCCTTTCAAACACATATGTCTAAAAGGGTTCAATTATTTACATTGTAAGAGAATTATCCTGCGATAACTGATCTTGAAATTACGATTTTCTGAATTTCTGAAGTTCCTTCATAAATCTGAGTAATTTTTGCATCACGCATAAAACGTTCTACGTGATATTCTTTTACATAACCATTTCCACCGTGAATCTGAACTGCTTCAACAGCTGTATCCATTGCTACTTGCGAAGCAAATAATTTTGCCATTGCACCACTTACATCATAGTTTTTATGTTGGTCTTTATCCCAGGCCGCTTTCATACATAAATGGCGTGCCGCTTCGATATTAACTGCCATATCTGCTAATTTAAACGCAATTGCCTGATGATTACAAATTTCAGTTCCAAAGGCTTTGCGCACTTTAGAATATTTCAAAGCTAACTCATAAGCTCCGGAAGCGATTCCTAACGCTTGAGATGCAATCCCGATACGTCCGCCTGCAAGAGTTTTCATCGCAAATTTAAATCCGAAACCATCTTCACCAATTCTGTTTTCTTTAGGAACTTTTACATCACTAAACATTAAAGAATGGGTATCAGAACCGCGAATTCCCATTTTTTGCTCTTTTGGACCAATAGAAAATCCTGGCATATCTTTGGTCATAATCAAAGCATTAATTCCTTTATGCTTTAATTCCGGATGCGTTTGTGCAATTACTAAATAAACAGATGCTGTATTTCCGTTTGTAATCCAGTTTTTTGTTCCGTTTACAATATAGTGATCTCCCATATCAACGGCAGTAGTTTTTTGCGAAGTTGCATCACTTCCTGCTTCCGGCTCACTTAAGCAAAATGCTCCGTGAATTTCACCCGATGCTAAACCCGGTAAATATTTTTGTTTTTGTTCTTCGGTTCCAAATTCCTGTAAACCCCAACAAACTAATGAGTTATTTACAGACATTACTACAGAAGCTGATGCATCAACTTTAGAGATTTCTTCCATAGCAATTACGTATGAAATCGTATCTAAACCGCTTCCTCCGTATTTAGGATCAACCATCATTCCCATGAATCCTAATTGTCCCATTTTTTTTACTTGTTCGGTCGGAAAAATTTGTTTTTCGTCACGTTCAATAACTCCAGCCAACAATTCGTTTTGAGCAAAATCTCTCGCAGCTTGTTGAATCATTAAATGTTCTTCGGTAAGATTGAAATCCATAATTGTATTTTTTTATTGTTTCATCTAAACCAATTTAAATATTTTGTTTAGCTGATGGTTAGTTTTGTTTTTTTGAATGTTTTATTTCCCTGAAAAAAGCTCCCAAAGATAAATTTTAAATGTTGGATTAACAATGCATGCATATAAATTTAATAGATTAACAGTAAATTACGATATCGTTTTCGTAATAATTATGAAATTTAGCAATACAGGTATTAAGTCAGCAAAGTTTTCTCTAAATTTTAAGAATTTAACCGGACCAAAAATAACCCGAAATATTGCTGTTATTAAAAAATATAATCTGAAAAAGATTAAACAAACCTTAAAATGCGTAAAAGTACGTAAAACTACTCTTACTAATTTGATTACTAATTAAATACGATAAAAAACAATTAATTCATCTTAAAAAAAACTTTATAAATATTGGCGTATAATTGAGAAATTAGCATTATTTTTACCCAAAAATTATAAAATTGATGAATATGAAAAAGATTTTACTTGTACTGACACTCTTATTAAGCTTACAATTTTCTACTGTTTCTGCCCAAACTCAATTAGAGGTAAATGGTGTTACGGTTCCAAGAAAAATCGAATTTCAAAATAAGACATTACAACTTAACGGAGCCGGCGGCAGATCAAAAATGTGGCTTGAAGTTTATGTGCAGGCATTATATTTATCTCAATTAAGTCAGGACCCAAAATTTATAATTGACAGCGATACTGAAATGGCGATCAGAATTGAAATTACATCTTCAATGGTTTCTTCAAACAAACTGACAAAAGCAATGAATGCAGGTTTCGAAAAATCTGCGGGAAGCAATCTTGAAGAATTACGACCAAGAATAGAACAATTCAAAGCCTTATTAAGTGATGATATTACTGAAAAAGACGTTTTTATTCTAGGATATAATCCGCTTGATCAAACTATCAATGTTTATAAAAATGAGGTTTTAAAAGGAAAAGTTTCCGGATTTGACTTTAAAAAAGCATTATTTGGAATCTGGCTTTCTGATAAACCGGTTGATGATACTTTGAAAAAACACTTACTGGGAATATAATTCTTAAACTTATAAGAAGATTAGAAAGCCGAAAACATTCCGTTTTCGGCTTTCTTTTTTTGTTTCATAAAAATTGAGGTCAAATACATTATTCGCATTATTCTATTTTATACTTTTACGCAAACTAAACATATCTCAACAAAATGAAAGATTTATTACAACAATTTGAAAATAAACCACCTGAAATTGTTTTTAACTGGAAAGATTCTGAAACAGAAGCTGAAGGTTGGACTGTTATTAATTCACTTCGCGGAGGAGCTGCTGGTGGAGGAACAAGAATGAGAAAAGGCTTAGATATGAATGAAGTTTTATCATTAGCCAAAACTATGGAAGTTAAATTTTCAGTTTCGGGACCTGCAATTGGAGGCGCTAAATCCGGAATTAATTTTGACCCGAATGATCCTCGTAAAAAAGGAGTTTTGCAACGCTGGTACAAAGCAGTTTCGCCTTTATTGAAAAGTTATTACGGAACTGGTGGAGATTTGAATGTGGATGAAATTCACGAAGTAATCCCAATGACGGAAGAATGTGGTGTGTGGCATCCGCAGGAAGGCGTTTTTAACGGACATTTTAAACCAACCGAAGCTGATAAAATTAATAGAATTGGTCAATTACGTCAAGGTGTAATTAAGGTAATCGAAAACCCTAAATTTTCTCCTGATGTAACCAGAAAATATACTGTTGCCGATATGATTACAGGATATGGCGTTGCCGAAGCGGTTCGTCATTTTTATGCAACATACGGCGGAGACATAAAAGGTAAAAAAGCAATCGTTCAGGGTTTTGGAAACGTAGGTTCTGCTGCTGCTTTTTACCTGGCTGAAATGGGAGCGAAAGTTATTGGAATTATCGATCGCGATGGCGGATTAATTAAAGAAGAAGGTTTTTCGTTTGAAGAAATCAGAACCCTATTTTTAAATAAAGACGGAAACAAATTAGTAGCCGATAATATGATTCCGTTTGAAGAAATCAACTCAAAAATCTGGACGATTGGTGCTGAAATTTTCACGCCTTGCGCTGCATCAAGATTAGTTCAACAAACTCAAATTGATAGTTTAATTGCAAACGGATTAGAAGTAATTTCTTGTGGCGCGAATGTTCCTTTTGCGGACAAAGAAATTTTCTTCGGATCTATTATGGAAGAAGTGGATCATAAAGTTAGTTTGATTCCTGATTTTATTTCAAACTGCGGAATGGCAAGGGTTTTTGCTTATTTCATGGAGAAAAAAGTTCAAATGACTGATGAGGCTATTTTCAATGATACATCTGAAATTATAAAAAATGCGATTGTAAAAGCTCATGCTTTGAATCCATCAAAAACAAATATTAGTGCAACTGCTTTTGAAATTGCATTAAAACAATTAGTGTAATTTTCTTTATACTTTATTCTAAACGGATCAAATACTTTTATTTGGTCCGTTTTTTTTTACCGCAGAGTCCACAAAGTTTTTTCGCAAAGTTCACAAAGCTTAATTTGAGTTGATTCTCAAGCAAAGTTCGCAAAGTCGAGAAATCGCAAAGAAAAACTTAAAAAAGAAAAACTTTGAGCCTTCGCGACTTTGCGAGAAATAAATTAGCGTGCTTTGCGTAAAATCTTTGCGGACTTTGCGGTTAAATTCTCTCTTTGTTTCTAAACAATTTTTACTACTTTTAAACGTTTTTATTAAATACTATTACAAAACTCAGAATCAAAATGACTTCTACGGATTCTTCAGATAAAAGGAAATCACTATTAATATCTACAGCTATTTATGCTGCCTTATTGTTGCTTTTATTTTTCATACGCTTTTGGCCTCCTTACAATCCCGAAAATAATTCGGCACTTGCAGCCGGCGGTGGCGGTGGCGGCGTAACAATTAATTTTGGAGACAGCGATTTAGGTTCCGGAAAAAATTATAAAAGTGAGGTTTTAAATGTAAAAAACGAAACCAAACAAACTCCTGCAAAAGCAACTCCGGAGGAAGCAATTATAACACAAGAAAATACGGCGACTACAGCAGAAGATGTAATTATTCCCGTAAAAGAAAAACCTAAAAAACCTGTACCAGTTGTAAAACCGGAAACAAAACCTGTTCCTGAAAAACCAAAAGTCTCTAATTCTACAAACGATGCTTTATCAAGTATCTTAAAAGGATCTAAAAAAGGTGGTGACGGTGATGATAAAGCGGCTGGAAACAAAGGAAAAGCAGGCGGAAGTTTAAGTTCTGGCGGATATTATGGAACGGGAGGTTCTGGCGGAGGAACCGGAGGAGGAAATGGCACAGGAAGTGGAATTGGCACGGGAAGCGGTTACGGAGCCGGAAGCGGCGGTGGTTCTGGCGGTGGATCAGGATATGCGTTAGGAAACCGAAAAGCGTTATCTAAACCTGCACCAAAATATACTTGTAATGAGGAAGGAAAAGTAGTTGTTGAAGTTACTGTTGACCAAAACGGAAAAACAATAAGCGCAACTGCCGGAATAAAAGGAACAACAAATACAGCAAGATGTTTGCTGGATCAAGCCAAAATTGCTGCCATGAATACAAAATGGGATGCCGATGATAATGCTCCTGCAAAACAAGTTGGAAAAATAATCTATAATTTTAGTTTAGATTAGATTAAGAAACACGAATTTCACCAATTTTCACGAATTAAAATTGATTTAAATAGAAAAAGGCTTTTCTGAAACTCAGAAAGTATTTTTTATATTTTATTCGTCAAGTTTGTCATCAATCGAAGGGAGAAATCACACTTGTTAATCGACAAAGATTGGCTTTACTTTGCGGAGTTTCTTGTGTGATTTCTCCCTTCGGTCGAAATGACAAACTTTGTGTCTAACTTAGCGGGACTTCGACTTCGCTCAGCCTGACAAACTCTATGGCTACTTTTAATCTATCCTCTTTACTCTTTCTTGTATATTCTTTCTTCTATATTCTTTCTTCTATATTCTCTTTTTTTGCGTGAGGGATAGAAGCTGGCTACCGAAGTAGCGCGGATAGCCCGACCACAATAAATAAATGGGCGAATCAACGTTATGCTGATTAGCCCATTTTTTTTATTGTGGTCACGCCCTGATTATAATTTTACTTGGGACTTGTGGCAATTACAAACTTCAAATTGTTCTTTACTCCTATTTGCAACACATCAACTAAATCCTGAACCTGCAAATTAAACGGAATTCGGACTACAACCGTTTGTTCTTTGTCTGCTCCTATTTTTGCCATCAAACTCGTTTCCAGTTCTTCAAATTCAACTGGTTGTTTGTCGATGTAGAATTTTTTATCTTCTGTAACCGATAAACTGATTAATTGTTTATTGGTTTTTTCATTTGATTTCGCTTTTGGCAAAGTCATTTTGATAACATTAGGGTTTGCAAGCGTTGAGATAATAAGGAAAAACAACAGCAAGAAAAACATAATATCACTTAATGATGAAGTCGCCACTTCGGCATGAAATCTTCTTTTTCTCTTAATAGACATACCTTATGATCTTTGAATTATATTGACAAATTCTAATATTTGTTTCTGAATTTTTAAAGCAAAATCATCAATTTTTCCGTTCAGTAAATGGTACGCACTATAAGCAACAATACCCACAATAAGTCCTGATCCTGAACTAATCATCTTTTCATATAAACCTCCGGAAATGTTTCCGATACTAATATTTTCTGTAACTGATATGCTGTAAAAAATTTTGATAACTCCGGAAATTGTTCCAATAAATCCAAGAGTTGGCGCAATCCCGGCAATAAGTCCAAGATGTCCTAAATGTCTTTCCATTTCACCAATTTCAATATCGGCAGCACGGTCCATGTTTGATTCAATTTCTGCAATTGGTCTTCCGATAACCAAAACCCCTTCTTTCAAAATATTTCCTGCTGCTGTATTGCTTCTTTCAACAATTGTTCGTGCCAGTTCAATGTTTCCGGCATTTAGTTTATCTGCAATATCCTGCATTAATCTGGCATCAATTTTAGATGCTTTACTAATATATAAATAACGTTCTATAATAACATAAAAAGTGTAGAATAATAAAATAGCGATTGGAATCAGGAAAAAACCTCCTTTTAAGATAAACCCTAAAACTGAAATCTCAGTATTTGGTGCAATTTTTTCGATAACTACGTTAGATGCGGCGTTTGCAATGGTATCTGTTTGTAATTGAATGAAACTAAACATATATTAATTCTTGTTTTTAATAATTAATTCTAAAAAATATTTGAAATTTGCAATAAAGATAATTTTCGCTCTAATATAAAACTAAAAAAATCGGAAATTATTTTAATCAGCAACTATTTTATCCAAATTACATGAACTATCAGGAAACTACAAATTGGATGTTTAATCAACTCCCGATGTATCAACTTCAAGGCGCATCTGCATATAAGGAAGATTTGACTAATATTAAGGTATTGGCGGCACATCTTGATCATCCTGAAAAGCAGTTAAAATGTATTCATGTCGCGGGAACAAACGGCAAAGGATCAACTTCGCATATGTTAGCATCGGTTTTGCAAGAAGCGGGATATAAAGTTGGTTTATATACTTCGCCACATTTAAAAGATTTTAGGGAAAGAATTAAAATCAATGGTGAAGAAATTTCAGAGGATTTTGTTTGTGAATTTGTCGCGAAACATAAAGATTTTTTTGAAGCTAATGATATGAGTTTTTTCGAAATGTCTGTTGGCTTGGCATTTGATTATTTTGCTTCAGAAAAAGTAGACATCGCGATTATTGAAGTTGGACTTGGCGGAAGATTAGACGCTACGAATATTATTACACCTTTGGTTTCGGTTATTACAAACATCGATTTAGATCATACTCAGTTTTTAGGAAATACTCCGGCACTTATTGCAGGCGAAAAAGCTGGAATTATAAAACCAAATATTCCGATTGTTATTGGAGAATATACAAATGAAACTCAGCCTGTATTTTTGGCTAAAGCCGAAGAAAATAAAGCGCCTATATTTTTTGCTTCTGATTTAATTTCAGAAGTTTTTCCCTCAGATTTAATTGGGGATTATCAATTTCATAATAAGAAAACGGTTCAGCAAACTATTGCTGTTCTAAATTCTCAAAATGAATTTAAAGTTTCAAACGAAAGCTTAAAACAAGGTTTATTGCATGTTGTAAAAAATACCGGTTTACAAGGCAGATGGCAGCAATTAGGCGAAAACCCAAAAATTATTTGCGATACGGCACATAATAAACACGGATTAGCAGTTGTGATGAACCAAATTCAAAAAGAGACTTTTGAAAACTTACACATTGTTTTAGGAGTTGTAAACGATAAGGATCTGGATTCTATTTTGCCCTTGTTTCCTAAAAATGCTCGATATTATTTTTGCAGACCAGATTCATCAAGAGGTTTAGCTACCGAAATTTTAAAAGAAGCTGCTGAAAAATATAACTTAATTGGTAAAAAATACGATTCTGTTGATTTGGCTTTCGCCGAAGCAAAGAAAAATGCTTCAAAAAATGATTTTATTTATGTGGGCGGAAGTACTTTTGTCGTTGCCGAATTGCCTTTGAACTAGCCAAATTTAAAATTGTCTGAAAAAGACTAAAAAAACTTCTGTTATAATAAATTCAATTACAACTAGATAGGAAAAACTTTAAAAAAACTTTAAATTTTTAGCGCGTTTTGTTTGCAGAACTGAAAAAGTGGCTTATATTTGCACTCGCAATCACAAACGATAGCAACCTAGTAAAATAGGGCGATTAGCTCAGCTGGTTCAGAGCACCTCGTTTACACCGAGGGGGTCGGGGGTTCGAACCCCTCATCGCCCACCAAGAAACTCCTTAAGAAATTAAGGAGTTTTTTTTGGCTTATATTTTCTTGTACTCGCTGTTGCAGGAACAGATTGCAAATAATTGCTATCTGAACACGGTTATTTTATATATTTATCGTAATCTACAAATTTATCTAATTTCAGCTGAACGTAATTTTTAAATTTTTCTGCAAATTCTTTCGCATCATTTTTCACAATAATATCTTTTCCAATTGCAATGAGATATAATATACCATCTTTTTCAGTTACCCTTACAATGATATTCTCTTTCAAATCTCTATCTTTATCATTTTCTTTTAAATATTTTTTGAATATCACAAACGAAAAAATAAAATATTCTGGAGCCTGAATACCATATCCAAAACTTAAAAGCTCATGAGTAATTTCACTTTTAAATAATTGATTGATTAATCCCCAAACATCATTTACCAAATTTAAATGCTTTTGAGTTTCGGGAAGGAATAGTTCTTTATTGTATTTTTCAATTTCTACTGTTCTAATTACATCTTGAATAGTCGTTGGACTTTTTGATATAAATTTACTAGTTTACACTTCAACAGACTCAAACTTTTTTGCTCCACCTAAAGTCTTGAGAAAAGTCTCCGCATTTCCATAATCACTTGGAGAATAAAGTTTAGCATGATGCTTAGTAACTAAAAAAAGAAAAACTAACAATATGATTATAGGAAATATAATTATAAACCAAATTAAAGGAACACGTTCTGCTGCTCCTTTTAAATTTGAAATACTTGTTGACAATACTAAACAAGCAAATCCATAAATTAGTGATACAAATAATCCTATTATTCCCAAAGGATTTTTTTGTCAACCCTTTTGCGTGCTCAATAAAATTTGTCATTTAATCAGTTTATTTTGGTTAGTGCGTTTTATGAATTTACTTTCCACGAATGTAAAAAATTTACAAGTACTTTATAGTCAAATTAATAAAAATATTTAGGTTTTTATTTTAAAATTTCTTCAAGTATTTTTAGAAAATGGTTCCTAAAACGGTTAGATAATACCATAAATTTTCAAACTTCAAAATTAAATGATATTAAAGTTTTTCATATAATTGTATCATACAAATTCAAGCTTGTTTTTTACCAAATGGGAAATTTCTGAAGAATTTTGAATATCTTTGAACTATGAGCACACTTACAAAATCAAATCACATAGGGCGAAAAATTAGCCGTATTCGTGAACTTCGAGATATGAAACAGGAAGCATTGGCACAAGCTTTGGGTATGAGTCAGCAAACGATATCTGCTTTGGAAAACAGTGAAACTATCGATGATGATAAACTTGTTGCTGTAGCAAAAGCTTTAGGAGTAAGTGTTGAAGCGCTAAAAAATTTCTCAGACGAAGCAGCAATTAGTTATTTTAATAATTTTTACGATAATAGTCAGGGATCTGTTGGAAATCATAATCATCATTGTACATTTAATCCATTGGATAAGTTAGTTGATGCTTACGAAGAAAATAAAAAACTATACGAACGTTTAATTCAGGCGGAAAAAGACAAAGTTGAATATTTAGAAAGACTTTTAAAGAAATAGATCTAAATTTAGAATATAAAAAGAGAGACTTAATAAGTCTCTCTTTTGTTTTTAATATTTCTGGAAATCTAATTTCTTTTTATTTTACCAAGGACTTATTCCTGATTCATCTTCTATATCATTACTAAAGAATTTTCCGGTAGGTCCGTTTTCATCTGTAAGTGTATGTTTGATGATAAACGCAGCTGCACTTTCTACTGACCCAGGTCCGCTATGATGGTTAAAATCTGTAGCCGTATAAACCGGATCTATCACATTAACTTTAAACGGTAAATCTTTTAACTCATAAGCCAAAACTATTGTGTACGCATTCAAAGCTGCCTTTGACGTAACATAACTTGTTGCTTTAAAATTATAATATTTCCAATTAGGATCACTATGCAAAGCCAAAGATCCAAGTCCCGAAGTAATATTACTAATTCTGGCACTTTCAGATTTCTTCAGCAATTCTAAAAACGCTTGCGTAACGCTAATAACTCCAAAGAAGTTTGTGTCAAATACATTTTGAATATCATTAATTGAGGTATCAAAAGCACTTTGAGGTAATGCTCCACTAATTCCGGCATTGTTTATTAAAATATCTAATTTACCTTGTTCACTTTCTACAATATTTGCCGCAGCTAAAATTGTATCAGGTTTTGTAACATCAATTTGAATTGCCTTGATATTTTGAAATCCATTTTCGTTTAATTCTTTTACTGCCGCTTCACCTTTTTCAAGATCACGGGTTCCTAAATAAACAAACAATCCTTTTGTAGAAAATTCTTTTACCAGTTCTAAACCAATACTTCTATTTGCTCCTGTAATTAATACTGTTTTCATCTTTTATTCTTTTAAATTAATAAAGCAAAGGTCAGCTGTTTAAAAACGATATGATTTGCCATTTGGCAAAAAGTGATTTATCGGATATTTTTCCGAATACGGCTTAATGATGATTGTGTAATACCCAAATACGATGCAACATAAGAAAGCGGAACCCGATTGACAACATTTGGATATATTTCGAGAAACATCAAATATCGTGTCGTAGCATCTTCTGAAACCAAAGGGCTTCTTCGTTCTACTTTTTGCCTTAATGCTTTTGAGATAATTTTATGCACAATTGCTTCCCACGGAATAATGGTGTCTAAAAGTTTTTTCCAGTCTTTTCTGGAAAAAATAAGTAATTTACAATCTGTAGTAGCTTGCACATAAGCTGTTGATGGAATTTCATTATCAAAACTTTCCAGATCTACCACAAGATTATTTTCTTCGATGAAATATTTTGTAATTTCTTCTCCTTTATTATTATAATAACAAACACGAACAATACCATCTAAAACAAATCCAACCTGATTAGAAACTTTTCCAGCTTCAGAAAAATATTCCTCTTTCTTAAACTCTAATTGAGTTGATTTCGATAAAATTAAATCAATTTGTTGCTGATTTAAATTTCCGAATTGTAAAATATAATCTATAAACTCTTTCATAGTTGCAAGTTAGTCAAAGTTATTTTGGCTGAATTTGTCATTTGGCAAAAAAGTAAAACAATAATTTTTAAAACAATTACAAAAACATTTTACTATTTTTCAAAATAATTTTTCTGTTTTATTCAAAAACGCTTCTGTAACTTCTTCAATATTAATATTCATTCTTTCAGCCAAAATTGTAAGCCACCAGATAGATTCACCTATTTTATGCTTAAGTTCTTCTTCTGTATTTTCTTTTGTCCACCTTCCCTGTTGTGACATTACATGACGCCCTACTAAGCCGGCATCTGTTAAAAAAGCCAACGCATCTTCTTCAACAGTCCATTCACTTCCATGATGCATGAGTTCCAGTTCATGATAACGTTTTCTAATTTCTAAAGAACGTTCTTTTAACTGTTCGAAATTTATTGCCATAATTTAGTTTTTATTGAAGGATTCTTTGAATGCTATTGGACTTAGGTTTGTTTTTTTCTTGAATAATTTATTAAAAGATTGCGGATGTTCAAATCCTAATTTATATCCAATTTCTGAAACTGAAAACGTTCCATTTGCGATATATTCTTTTGCTTTTTCAATTAATTTATCGTGAATAAATTGTTGCGTGTTCTGACCACAAAGAGTACGCAATAAATCGCTCAGATATCGTGGGGAAAGATTCAATTGATTTGCTAAAAACTGAACGGTTAATACGCCATTTAATAATGTTTTTTCAGACTCAAAATAATCATTTATTTCAGCTTCTAATTTAGCGAAAACATCGTGATTAACTGCTTTACGGGTAATAAATTGCCGGTTATAAAAGCGATTGCTGTAATTTAGCAAAAGTTCAATTTGAGATATAATTACATCCTGACTAAAGTTGTCTATCCGCTCGTTCAGTTCATTTGGAATAGATGCAAAAACGCCCAAAATAGTTTCCTTTTCTTTCTCTGATAAATACAAAGCTTCAGCAGCCGAATAATTAAAGAATCCGTACTTTTTAATATTACTATTTAAAGAATATGGACGAATAAAATCTGGATGAATATGCAATGACATTCCACTATAATCAGCCTCTTCATCCTGCATTTTTAAAATTTGTCCAGGCGAAACAAATGACATTCCTCCTTCTTCAAAATCATAAAAACCATGACCGTATCTAAGTTTTCCTTTAAAATGAGTTTTGAAAGATATTTTATAAAAATCTAAAATAATTCCTTGTTCGAAATCTTTCGGATCAAAAATAGCTTCTCCATAATTCATAATACTTATAAGAGGATGCATTGGCCTAGATTGCGCCATAGCAGAATGAAGTTCAGATATTGTGTTGAATATTTTAGGCTGATTTTTCATGATATTATTTTAATTAACTATCAGATTTGGTAAACTTCTATTTACAAATTTACAAAATGTTTGATAGGTGCGATATTCCAACTAACTGTACTTTGATCTATTAGATCATGTACAACAGAATCACTTAACTCGCTCATCAATTTATGCATGGCAGATGTACCATCTTCAGCAGTTTCCCATTCCAGCAAATCATAAACCATGTCTTTTTTTAACTCAAAAATACTTCTGGAAATAAATCCTCTTTGTCTCTTCAAAAACTCATCAATTTCTTGATTAGCTTCAATAAATTGTTGTAGGGTACAATTATTTAATTTAAAAGTAGTCAGTTCTACCGCATGATTTTTCATAATGATCGAAATTAAAAAGTAAACATCGTTTTAATATTCTGAACTTGTGTCTCAATTCCTAACATCCTTTCGTTATACAATTGATTAGCATCAATACCTGCAACATATCGCAATTGATCTTTATTATCTGTAGCCGCTTGATAAACAATTTCAGCGATATCTTCTACTTTAGAATAATTACTAATTTTCTCTGCACTGTAACCTTTACTAACTTCAGCCGTTAATTTCTCATAAGCATCATGTTGCCCTAATTCCATAGATCTAACGGCAAAATCAGTTTGCATTCCTCCGGGAGCAATAATTTTCACTTTTATTCCAAATTGAGCTAATTCGTATGCCATACTTTCCGAGAATCCATCAACAGCAAATTTTGTAGCACTGTAAATCGAACAAGTCGGAAATCCTATCAATCCAAAAGTAGAAGTAATGTTTATAAAAATACCACTATTTTTTTCACGAAAGTGAGAGGTAAAAGCTTTTGAAATTCTAATCACACTAAGTAAATTAGTTGTAATCTGACGTTCAATTTGTTCGTCGCTTAAAGATTCCAATACACCAATTAATCCGTAACCAGCATTATTCATTACAACATCTACCGAATATAAATTAGTAACTTCTTCAACAGTTGAAATAATTTGTTCCGAATTCGTTACATCCAAAGGAAGTATAATGACATTTTTAAGTTTCTTTAATTCGGATTCTTTTTCAGGATTACGCATAGTTGCAATTACGCGCCACCCTTTATTTTGAAATAATTTTGCAGTTGATTTTCCTAAACCCGATGAAGCCCCTGTAATAAAAATTGTCTTTTGCATTTTTTTATATTTAAAATTATAATACAAAAGTCTAAAGATAGCAGTCACAGAATGTAGCCATTTTGAAGTTTCTATTAGCCAAAATGACACGAGCGTTAGAATACTTATTTAAAATAGCATTCATCACTCTGAACAAATGCTGAAACTCATTAATTTTAGAAAGATATAAACGAAGTTGTTTCATATGAAATTTAGAAAAATAATGGATATTGTAATAAAAGCTGCTCATCTGTATAAGACAAAGGATAAGCAATAGTTTCTTCACAGGTTTGAAAATTCTCAAATGAAGGTCGTTGCTCAAAAAAACTACTTAATGATGTCACAAATTGATTATCTGTATAAATCCACCTCGTAACTTCTAATCCATTTTCAAGGCAGATCTACGAACAGTTCCAGATTTAATAAAATAATTTTAGTACATATTTTACCTTCTCGAATAATAAATTCATCTTTTTTAAACTTCTCTTCAACGAAATAATACTTTATAGCATTCTCGGTATCCAAGTCTAGTTCCTGAAAACTTTTTATTACATTAATTAATTCTGTCATAATTCAAATAATTTGAAAAACAAATTTATCAATATAATCTAAGAAAAAATAAAAATTGAATTTTGAATAATACAAAGGATTATAAGAACTATAAATAAAAGACACAAGATAGGTTACAAATTTTACCTAATGGAGATTCCGTAAAACAGCTATTAGCCAGAAGCAGGTATCTACTGTATAAATCTCGCGAAAAATGGACTCACAGCCAAAAAGAAAGGGCTCAAATGAAATTTGAATTATATCCGGATATAAAAACAGCATATCACCTAAATCAACAACTTCGAGCAATTTACAATAATAACAATTACAAACATATGGCTATGACCAAACTGGCTCATTGGTATAGAAACGTAGAGGAATCAGGGTTTAAAAACTTTAATATTTTGCTCAATACCATAACTTTTAATTACCAGTCAATCTTAAACTATTTAATAATAGAAGTACTAATGCTTCGGCAGAATCTTTCAATGCAAAAATAAAAGCATTTAGATCAAAATTCAGAGGAGTTAGGAATGTAGAATATTTCCTTTTTAGGCTAACTAATATTTATGC
>NZ_JAYSPC010000110.1:0-20294 GCF_043722275.1 Flavobacterium sp.
GAAGAAAAATCCAGTTGAAACACCACAAAAGACAGTTGTTGTAAAAGAGAATATAAAGGAAGATTCAGTTATAAAACCAACTTTAAACATTATAGATTCCAATAAAACTGAAGTTGCAATTTCAGAAAAAACTTCAACTCAAAAAACAATAAAAAAAGAAAAGAACCTTGCCGAAGTTTCGGGACAAAAATCAAATAAAACCATAAAAAATGAATCAAATCAAATAGCGGAGTCTTCAATCATCATCAAAAACAATCAGGAAAAACAATCAATTATTAAAACTTCAGTTGCTGAAACTCCTAAAAAAGAAACAGTAGATCAGCTACTGGAAACAGCCGAAAAAAGCGTTGTCGCTGAAAATTCGGTAAAACCAAAATCAAAAGTAAAAATCAATGCCAATGATTTACTCAATCAGGTCGATGGCGAATTAGAACTTTCGTTTAGAGAAAAAATGATTACAAAAGTCAATAAAAACTATCAATCAGTAAAAGTGGCGTTGGCGAATCGTAATAAGCAAGAGTAAAGAGTAAAGAGTATAGAAGAAAGAAGGTTAAACAATCAACAATTAACCATTAACAATCAATAATTAAAAATCATCAATCAATTTAAAATCAATCAATCATGAAAAATTTTACCATTTATCTCGTAATCCTGGTCTTTTTATTTGTTACTAAAGTTCTTGGGCAGGAAAGTTTTGAATCCAGAGCAAAGAAAATTGCCAATAAGATAGAGAATATTACCAAAGAAGAAAAAGCTGCTTTAAAAGAAGAAGTAGAAGCTGTAAACGTACAATTGTCTGAAGGGAAAATTACGCAGGAACAAGCAGACAAGCGCAAAAAAGAATTGGCAGAAGCCAGAGCGGTTATCATTGAAGAAAAAGTGACCTTGGCTCAAAATGAACTTAACGATCTGGTACAGCAAAAAGTTGACGGAAAAATCAAGGAACAGGATTCGTCACATATTTATGTAATTCGTTGGAATCCAAAAAGAGACAAAGATTCTATTCACGGAGAAAGAAGAACTACGTCACAATTTGTATTTGCAATGGGTTTAAACAATATGATGGCCGACGGAAAACTTCAGGATGCTAATTACAGTTTTATTGGTTCACATTTCTATGAGTGGGGTTTTACATATAATTCCAGATTAATGAAAAACGATAATTTATTACACGCTAAATACGGACTTTCATTAATGTACAATAATATTCGTGCAACAGATAACAGAAGTTTTGTTGTTAACGGTAATCAAACAGAACTGCAGACAAATGCTATAAATCTTGATGAATCTCGTTTTAGAAATGTTTATTTAGTATTGCCGTTACATTTAGAATTTGATTTCTCTAAACCTCAGATAAGTAACGAAAAAACATATTTTAGAACACATAAAAGTTTCCGTTTTGGAATTGGTGGATATGCAGGAATAAATGTAAAATCAAAACAAATTTTAAAATACGATCAGGACGATTTAGATTATAAAACGACAATAAAAGGAGATTATAATGTAAACAATTTTATTTACGGGCTGAGTTCTTATATTGGATATAAAGAAATGAGTTTGTATGTAAAATATGATTTGAATCCATTGTTTGAGAACAATTTAGTAAAAGAAAATAATATTTCGTTAGGGTTGCGTTTTGACTTAAATTAAGAATACAGTTAATTAGTTAGTGAAAGAAGTGTCTCGAATGAGGCACTTTTTTTATTGAAATCAAGATCGATTTGTGTACTTTTACAGACTTCAAATTTTAAAATATTTTACGTTTTGATTTCACAAAATACTGTTGATACTGTTTTTGAAACTGCTCGTGTAGAGGAGGTTATTGGTGATTTTGTCAATTTAAAACGCGCCGGAAGTAACTTCAAAGGATTAAGTCCGTTCTCAGATGAGCGCTCTCCTTCGTTCATGGTTTCACCGGCAAAAGGAATCTGGAAGGATTTTAGTACAGGAAAAGGCGGCAACTCTGTTAAATTCCTAATGGAACATTCACAGTTTACATATCCGGAAGCGATTCGGTATTTGGCAAGAAAATACAACATTGAAATTGAAGAAACCGAACAGACAGATGCTGAAAAAGCAATGACGGATGTTCGTGAAAGTATGTATTTAGTATCAGAATTTGCAAAAGAATATTTTCATAACACACTTTTAAATTCTGAGGAAGGAAAAGCAATTGGACTTTCTTATTTTAAAGAAAGAGGTTTTACAAACGAAACCATTAAAAAATTTAGTTTAGGATATTCGCCTGAAACCTGGGATGCACTTACTAAAGAAGCTCTTGGTAAAGGATATAAGCTAGAATTTCTTGAAAGCACCGGTTTGACAATTGCCAGAGAAGACCGCCCTTTTGACCGTTTTAAAGGTCGTGTAATGTTTCCTATTGAAAGTATGTCCGGACGTGTTTTAGGTTTTGGAGGACGTATTTTAACTAATGATAAAAAAGCGGCGAAATACTTAAACTCTCCGGAAAGTGATATTTACCATAAAAGTAAAGTGCTTTACGGAATTTTTCAGGCAAAACAATCCATAGCAAAACAAAATAATTGTTATCTGGTGGAAGGTTATACAGATGTGATTCAGTTCAATCAGGCAGGAATTGAGAACGTTGTGGCTTCATCCGGAACTGCTTTAACGCCAGATCAGATTCGTTTGGTAAACAGACTGACCAGAAATATAACCGTTCTTTTTGATGGAGATGCTGCAGGATTACGTGCTTCTGTTCGAGGAATTGATTTGATTCTTGAAGAAGGAATGAACGTTAGAGTTTGTGCTTTTCCTGATGGAGAAGATCCGGACAGTTTTGCACGAAAAAATTCTCATGATGAACTGGTTGCCTATTTAGAAGAAAACAGTAAAGATTTTATTCAGTTTAAAGCGTCGCTCTTAATGAAAGATGCTAAAAACGATCCTATAAAAAAAGCCGACTTAATCAGGGATATGGTTGCCAGTATTTCAAAAATACCAGATCGTATTCAGCGTGAAGTTTATATTCAGGAATGTGCCAGAATCATGGATATTTCTGAGCAGGTACTTACGAGTACTTTGGCACAATTAATTCAAAAAGATCTTGTTGAAGCTGGTAAAAAGCAAAAACAGGAACATAAACCTTTTGATGTTGTTAGAAACCAAAAATCAAAATATTCAGGAGGAGATCCGGAAGATCCAAGAAATGGACCTCCCGATGATTATCCGGGAGAATCTGGTTATGCAGCAGAGCCAACAGAAAAAGTAGATATTCTTTACCGTTTAGAACGAAAAGTAATTGAGATTCTATTGCTTTATGGAGATAAAACAGAAGAGTTTGAAGATGTGCTTTTGAAAAATAATGATGAAGGTGAGGTTGTAATGATTTCTGAAAAGAGACAATACAAAGTTTTCGAGCGAATTTATTTGAGTTTGCAGGAAGATGAGGTTGAACTTTCTAATAATTTGTTCAGGGATATTTATACAGACTTAATTGGGTTTTATAACCAAACTGAAAAGTTTAGTCTGGAGCAATATTTAATGCGGATACAACCTGATTTTGCTCAGGAAGTGACAGATATTCTGATGGAGGATGAAAAAGTATCACTTCACAACTGGGAAGGACAGAATATTTTTGCAAAAGATAAACAGGCCGGCATCAGTCAATATGTTTCTGAAACTATTATGTCTATGCGTTGGTTTTTGGTTGACAAAATCATCGAGGAATTAAAAAGCTCTATACAACCTGATAATTCAGATAATACAGAGCTTTTGTCTATGGTTGTCGATTACTCGAAACTTGTTAATTCATTCTCGAAAAAACTAGGAAGAGTAATGTCGAGATACCATTAAATAATTTCTAAAGTCTTCGCTTTATTAACTAAGTCAACTAAATTAGTAACATTTAATTTAGTCAATAATCTTAATTTGTAAGTACTGATCGTTTTCTCGTTCAGATTTAAGATTTTAGAGATTTCATTATTTTTCTTACCATCACTTAAGTAACGTAAAACTTCAATCTCGCGATTAGAAAGTTTTCTGTACAAACGTTCGCTTTTGCTTTGTTTAGCAATAAGCGCCATGTTTTTACGTACTGTTTCGTTGATGATGATTTTTCCTTCGTGTACTTTAATAATAGAAAGACCTAAAGTTTCAAGTTTTTCTGTTTTGTGCACATACCCGGAAACTCCTGCTTTAATAGCATTTGGAGCATACATTTGTTCAGCGAGGTCACTAAAAATTACAATTTTTGTCTTCGGGAAATTTTTCAGGATCGACTTGACCTCGAAGATGCTTGAAAGCCCCTCCAGCTCTAGATCGAGAATTAGGATATCGATCTCCTTCGTTTGAAGGATATCTCTAACCATTGAAAAATTGCCTACGTTGGCAACAATTGAAATTTGATCGTGGTCTTTGAAATAAGACTTAACGCCAAAGTGAGTCACAGGATGATTGTCTGCAAGACATACTTTAATCATAATTTTTACCTTTTTTAGAATTGTTCATGTTTTTGGAACTGTAAAATTAATAAATAAATTCTGTAATTAATTGCAGACAAATGTTAAAATCTTTTATTTTAACGTTTTTGGTATTAAACAGACCGGAATTGAGTCCATTTTATGCTTGTTACTGGTGTTTAAACGTTTATAAATTTCAAAGACAGATTTTTCTCTCCCATCAAAGTCAGATGCCGTATTTCCTGACTCCGCAGCTAACATCGCCCATTCAAGTTCGTCATAACTTGCCCCTAATTGGTCCTCATCTGTACGATTATCGCCAAATAATCCATCTGTAGGTGCAGCTGTTAAAATTGTTGTCGGAATTGCTAAAAATTCACCTAAAGCATACACATCTGACTTCATTAAGTCGGCAATTGGACTTAAATCGACTCCTCCATCTCCATACTTGGTGTAAAAACCTACGCCAAAATCTTCTACTTTATTCCCCGTCCCTGCAACTAATAAGCCGTGAATTCCGGCTAAATAATATAAAGACGTCATTCTGAGACGTGCACGAGTGTTTGCTAACGATAAATTAACTTTTGTTGAATCTTCAGATGTAGGAACTGCAATCTTAAAAGCTTCAAATGTATCCGTAAGGTCAGTTTGAACATCAGAAACGTTTGGGAAACGCTTTTTTAACTGGTCAATGTGTTCTCTTCCTCTTAAAACTTGATTTGGAGCCTGGTGAATTGGCATTTCAACACATAAAACCTTCAAACCTGTTTGAGCGCATAGGGTAGAAGTCACAGCAGAGTCAACTCCGCCGGAAATTCCAATAACAAAACCGTTTGCTTTTGCATTGTTAGCATAATTTTTTAGCCACTCTACAATGTGGATATTTACTTTTTCTGTCTGAATCGTACTTTTTTTAGCCATAATAGTTCAAGTTTTAAGATGTAGGGATGTATATTTGCAGAATTATTTTTAAGTATCTTTTTACTTAAAATCCAGCAACACAAATCTAATTAAAATAAAATGAAAATTTATTGCTTTGTAGTGGTTCTGTCTTTGTTTTTTTTGTCCTGTGAACAAAAAACTAAAGTAGAGAAAGAGGTTGAAGAAATCCCCGTTGATATTAAAGTAGAGCGTTTTGATAAAGTTTTTTTTGAAACTAAACCAGAAGATTTAGCGAGAGTAAAAAGACAATATCCTTTCTTTTTCCCGGCAGGAAATGACGATAATATTTGGTTAAAAAAAATGCAGGACCCGCTTTGGAAAGAGGTATATACTGAAGTGCAAAAAAAATACGCCAATTTTGAACCAGTTCGTCAGGAATTCAATAAATTGTTTCAGCACGTAAAGTATTATTTTCCCAAAACAAAAATTCCGAAAGTAATTACTGTAATTGGCGAAATGGATTATACTTCAAAAGCGATTTATGCTGATAGTCTGGTAATTGTTGCTTTAGAGTTGTATTTAGGAAAAGAACATAAGTTTTATCAGTTTCCTAATTATCTGAAACAGAATTTTGAGGAAAAACAAATTATGCCGGATGTGGTTTCCAGTTTTGCCTACCGAAATATTCCTGCATTTGCGGATAAAAACTTAATTTCTCAAATGATTTTTGAAGGAAAACAATTGTATGCAAAAGATTTGCTTTTACCTGAATATTCAGATGCAGATAAAATGGGTTACACACCGGAACAAATAAAATGGAGTCAGGAAAATGAAGCTTATATGTGGCGCTTTATTATCGAAAATGAATTGCTTTACAGCGATGATCCCAAATTAACAACCCGATTTATAGCGCCGGCTCCGTTTTCTAAATTTTATTTAGAAATAGATAACGATTCTCCGGGACGAATTGGCGCCTGGCTTGGATGGCAAATAGTTCGATCTTATATGAAGAATAATGCGAATGTAACATTGCCAGAATTATTAAAAATAAATGCAAAAGAAATTTTTGAACAATCAAAATATAAACCTAAGAAGTAATGTCAGATACAGTAAACTCAGAAATTAGATTCAATATAGAATTAGACGAAAACCGTGTTCCGGAAAAATTAACGTGGAGCGCAAAAGATGGCGGTGTTGAAGCTGAAGAAGCAAAAGCAATTATGTTGTCTATTTGGGACAGTAAAGTCAAAGAAACGATGCGTATTGATTTGTGGACAAAAGATATGCCGGTTGATGAAATGAAGATTTTCTTCCACCAGACTTTAGTTGCAATGGCGGATACTTTTAAACGCGCAACAGACGACGAAAAAATGTCGGATACAATGAAAGATTTCTGTGATTATTTTGCAGAAAAACTGGAGCTAACGAAATAAATCCCAATATTTTAAAATTCCAAATTCTAAAGGAAATAATAAATGAGGAATTCTAAATTAAAAAGTCAAGACTCCAATTTGTCATTTCGACGAAGGAGAAATCTCCGTGAGAAGCTCGATAAAGATTGGATTCTCGTTGCGGAATAACTTGCGGAGATTTCTCCTTCGTCGAAATGACAAAACAACTCAGAAGGAATAAATTCTAAGTAAAAAAAATCCCAAATTCCAATTAAAACTTGGAATTTGGGATTTTTTTCTTTTTCACATTCTGATAAACCTCAGAAATTGGAATTTGGAATTTTTTTATTGGAATTTAAAATTGCGAGTTGTTTTTAAAAACTTCTTGATTTACTTCATCAATATAACTCAAAACTTCATCTTTTCCAGTTTGTTCTGTAGCAGAAGTCACGAAATAATGTGGCATTTCTTCCCAGTTATTGGCAAACATTTGTTTTTTGTAAGCTGCAATATGTGAGTCGATTTTTGTTTTGCTAATCTTATCGGCTTTAGTAAAAATAATACAAAACGGAATCTCGCTTTCTCCCATATATGACATAAATTCAATGTCAATAGTTTGGGCTTCATGACGAATATCAATCAAAACAAAAGCACAAACTAGTTGTTCTCTGGTTTCAAAATAATCAGTGATGAATTGCTGAAAAACTGATTTTGTTTTTTTAGATACTTTTGCATAGCCATAACCGGGTAAATCGACCAAAAACCAATTGTTATTAATCTTAAAGTGATTAATTAATTGCGTTTTTCCAGGTCTTCCTGATGTTTTAGCTAAGTTTTTATGATTGGTAAGCATATTGATCAAAGAGGATTTCCCTACGTTTGATCTTCCGATAAAAGCATATTCCGGCAAAAATTCCTGTGGACATTTTGCAACTTCAGAATTACTGATAATAAATTCGGCGGTATTAATTTTCATGTTTTTTGTGTTTAAGACCTCCTAAAAGTCAAAAGTTAGATGCTATAAATTCGTTTTAACGAGCCATTCTTCAAGAATTTTGTTGAATTCTTCAGGATGTTCCATCATAGCAGCGTGTCCACATTTGTCTATCCAATACAAAGTTGAATTAGGCAATAATTTATCAAATTCTTCGGCGACATTCGGTGGAGTTACAGCGTCATTTTTACCCCAAATAATACAAGTTTCCACTGGCATCTTAGGTAAATCTTTAGCCATATTATGACGAATTGCGCTTTTAGCAATCGTTAAGGTTTTGATTAATTTGATACGATCGTTAACCGTTGCATAAACTTCATCAATAAGTTCCGGAGTAGCAATTGCGGGATCATAAAATACATCTTCAGCTTTCTTTCTGATGTATTCATAGTCACCTCTTTTTGGGTAACTGTCTCCCATAGCACTTTCATAAAGACCAGAACTTCCGGTAATTACAAGTCCTGCTACTTTTTCAGGATATAGTTTTGTGTGATAAAGTGCAATATGACCTCCAAGGGAATTACCTAACAAAATAACTTTGTCAAAGCCTTTAAAAGTGATAAAGTCTTTAACATATTTAGCGAAGCTTTTTACGTTGGTTTTTAAAATACTTTGGGTGTATATTGGCAAATCCGGGATAACAACTTTGTATCCTTTCGTTGGGAAATATTGTGCTACAGCATCAAAGTTACTAAGACCTCCCATTAAGCCATGTAAAATCACGATAGGAGTTCCTTCTCCAGCTTCATAATAGCTGTATTTGCCTTCTTTTTTGTAGTGTTTGTCCATTTAATTTAATGCCAATTTCAATTTGGACAAATATAGGGTTTAATAAATAAAAATGAATTTTTGCTACCATTTTTTAACTAGATAATTTTTGTCGAACTTCTAAGTATTTAAAAATCAGTATTTATGAGGTGTTTTGTAGTATTTGTTAAATGTTAAGAAAACTGCATAATAACTAATTTTTTAAGAATTATAGTGCATATTTTTTTTGATCCTGAAACAGAATTACAGCTCAGCTAATTATTATCTAAAGTATTGATTGTCTATAAATTAAGGCTGGCAGGGAGAAAGTGGTTAAACTTATCAACAAAGTGGTAGTTAGTGGTAAAATGTGGTAATATTTTTTATATTTTTGCTGTATAACATATTAAAGTATTTTTCTTGAACACAATTGTTGGAACATATGAGTGTAAAGTCGATGCTAAAGGAAGGCTAATGATGCCTGCGCCTTTAAAAAAGCAATTGGCTTCCTCCCTTCAAAACGGATTCGTTTTGAAGCGCTCTGTTTTTCAGCCGTGTTTAGAACTGTATCCAATGGAAGAGTGGGACTTGATGATGCAAAAAATCAACAAGCTGAATCGTTTTGTAAAAAAGAACAATGATTTCATCCGAAGATTTACTGCTGGTGTTAAAGTGGTAGAAATTGATGCATTAGGAAGATTATTGGTTCCAAAGGATTTGGTAGCTTTTTCAAGTATTTCTAAAGATGTGGTTTTTTCATCTGCGGTTAATATTGTGGAAATTTGGGATAAAGATTTATACGAAAAATCAATAAGCGGCGAAGATATGGATTTTGCAGATTTAGCCGAAGAAGTAATGGGAAATATTAATGACGACGACAATGGAATATCATAATCCGGTTTTGCTTCATCCTACAGTTGATGGTTTAAATATTAAACCTGATGGCATTTATGTAGATGTAACGTTTGGTGGCGGAGGCCATTCAAAAGAAATTTTGAAACGCTTAGGACCAAACGGAAAATTGTTTGCTTTTGATCAGGACGAAGATGCGCTTGCAAATGCATTACCAGATGAACGGTTTACCTTAATTAATGAAAACTTTAGATTTATAAAACGATTTTTACGTTTTCACGGAGTTAAAAGTGTAGACGGAATTTTAGCTGATTTAGGCGTTTCATCCCATCAGTTTGATGTTCCGGAACGAGGATTCTCTACTAGATTTGATGCCAATCTGGATATGCGGATGAGTCAGAAAAATGACTTAAATGCTTACCGGGTGGTTAATGAATATGAAGAACAGGATTTACGTCGTGTTTTTTTTGATTATGGGGAGTTGAAAAATGCACCGGTTATAGCAAGAACAATTGTTGAAGCCAGAGAGCATCAGCCAATAAAAACGACAGATGAATTGAAAGACGTTCTGGCAAAATTTTTACCGGAAAGAGTTCGAAATAAAGTATTGGCTCAGATTTATCAGGCGATTCGTATCGAAGTAAATCATGAAATGGATGCTTTGAAAGAATTTATAGAGCAATCTCTGGAAATTCTTAATCCAGGCGGAAGATTTTCTGTGATCTCGTATCATTCGTTAGAAGACAGATTAGTTAAACGATTTATTAAAAACGGAATGTTTGAGGGAGAACCAGAACGTGATTTTTTCGGAAATTTTTCTGTTCCGTATAAAACCATTGGAAAATTGATTGTTCCGGACGATGCAGAGATTAAAATCAACAATAGAGCAAGAAGTGCAAAATTAAGGATTGCCGAGAAGGTATAATATATATAGGTAGAAAATGAAAGGTGGAGTATTTGGCATATTAAAAGCAAGATTTCTTTTAAACGATGACGCGGTGAAAAACTGGCGATTCATTGTTTTTATAATTCTGCTTGCAATTTTGATGATTGCAAATACACAACGATACGAACAAAAGGTTTTTGAAATTGCAAAACTGAGTAATGAAGTAAAAGAATTGCGATCTGAATTTGTAGACCGACGTTCTGAGTTAATGAAATTGAAAATGGAATCAACGATATCAGATAAAATGTTTGAAAAACAAATTTATCCATCAACAGTTCCTCCGGTTAAAATAGAAGTTAAAAAAGAAGAAGAAAAAAATTTCTTTAAAAGAATATGGCAGTAGACGATAAAAATATATCCTACAGAATTTACCTCGTAGCAGTTTTCATCTTTGTGATGGCAATTGCTATTGTCGTTAAGTTGACCAATATTCAATGGGTTGAAGGAGACTATTATAGAAAACTGGCGAAACAGCGTACGGTTAGAAATTTTGTAATTCCGGCAAACAAAGGAAATATTTATTCGGCTGACGGAAGTTTATTGGCAACATCGATTCCTAATTATGAAATTCGTTTTGATGCTAAAGCGCCAAAAACAGAAACTTTTGAAAAATATGTAAAAGGATTATCGGATTCTTTATCAACAGTTTTAGATAAACCGGCAAGTTATTTCGAAAAAGAATTAAGAAAAGCAAGAGACAATAAAAACCGTTACTATTTGATTGCCCGCAATTTGAGTTATACAGAATATGTGAAAATAAAAGGATTTCCATTATTCAATTTAGGAGCTTTTAAAGGTGGAATTATCATTGAACAAGAAACGGTTAGAAAACATCCGATAGGCAAAATTGCCGAAAGAACAATTGGTTACGATCGTATTGATCCTGCAACAGGAGTTGAAGTAGGAAAAGGAATCGAATGGGCTTTTAAAAATTATCTGAATGGAAAAGACGGAAAGATTTTAAAACAGAAAATTGCAAAAGGACAATGGAAGCCTATTCGTGATTTAAATGAGGTAGATCCAATTGATGGTTATGATGTGATTTCGACGATAGATGTTTTTATTCAGGATATTGCGCATCACGCTTTGTTGAAACAGCTTGAAGAGTACGAAGCAGATCATGGTTGTGTGGTAGTGATGGAAACAGAAACAGGTCACGTAAAAGCGATTTCTAACTTAGGAAGAGCAGAAGACGGATCGTATTATGAAACCACAAATTATGCTGTAGCAGAATCTCATGAGCCGGGATCTACTTTTAAGTTAGTTGATTTAATGGCGATTTTAGATGATAAAGTGGCAGATACAAGTACGGTGTATGATAGTCATAACGGACAAGTAAAATATTATGGTCGTTCTGTTACTGATTCTCATAGAGCTGGTTACGGTAAAGTTACGTTAGCACGCGGTTTCGAACTTTCATCAAATACGGTAATGGTTCAGGCAGTTTATGATAATTACAAGAGTAATCCCTCAAAATTTGTAAATCACATTAATAGTTATGGATTAAATAAAACACTGGGATTACATTTTAAAGGAGAAGGAAGACCCTATATACCGCAACCGGGAGACAAACATTGGTCTGGAGTTTCATTGCCTTGGATGGCTTTTGGTTATGGAGTTTCGGTTACGCCAATGCAGACTTTAACACTTTACAATTCAATTGCTAATAATGGAGTAATGGTAAAACCTCAATTTGTTTCGGAAATTAAAGAATGGAACAAAACGATCAAGAAATTTGATGTAGAAGTGATTAATCCAAAAGTTTGTTCGCAAGAAACTATTAATAAAATAAGAGCAGTATTGCTTAATGTGGTTAAAAAAGGAACTGGTTCAAAATTGTATTCAAAAGATTTTTCGATGGCAGGAAAAACAGGAACAGCTCAGGTAAATTATGGTGGTAAAGAAGGAAAGTCAGCATTGTATTATGCTTCTTCTTTCGTAGGATATTTTCCGGCAGATCATCCAAAATATTCTTGTATTGTAGTGGTTCACAAACCAAATACATCAAAAAATAATTATTTCGGAGCAGATGTTGCGGGACCGGTTTTTAAAAGAATTGCCCAAAAAATATTTACAGATGCGCCATCAACAAATAAAATTAAAAAACTGGATTCAAGAGTGCCAAAACAGGATTCCAGTTATGATAAATATTATGTTGTTGAAGCCAATAAAAAATCAAATCAGGTTCCGGATTTAAAAGGAATGCCGGGAATGGACGCCATTGCTTTACTGGAAAATTTAGGTTTGAAAGTAAAAGTAAACGGAGTAGGAAAAGTGAAAAAACAGTCATTGCAAGCTGGACAAAATATTAGTAAAAACACAACAATAGTATTAGAATTATCGTGAAAGTACTGAAAGACATATTATATAAAGTAGCTATTGAATCTGTAACAGGTTCGACAGAAATTGATATACATAAAATTGATTTTGATTCAAGAAAAATTGAAGCAAATGATGTTTTTATAGCCATTCGCGGATCACTTTCTGATGGTCACGATTATATAGAAAAAGCGATTCAACTAGGTGTAATTGCGATTATTTGCGATACGTTGCCTGAAAATATTCAAAAAGGAATCACTTACATTAAAGTAAAGGATACCAATTCGGCTTTGGCTTTTATGGCAGCTAATTATTTTGGAAATCCTTCCGAAAAATTAAAATTAGTTGGCGTAACCGGTACAAACGGAAAAACAACAATTGCTTCATTATTGTTTCAGTTGTTTCAAAAAGCAGGTTTTAAAGTTGGTTTATTATCAACTGTAAAAATCATGGTTGATGAAACTGAATATAAAGCAACACATACAACACCGGATTCAATTACAATCAACCATTATTTAAATGAAATGATTGAAGCGGGTGTAACGCATTGTTTTATGGAAGTGAGTTCACACGGAATTCACCAAAAAAGAACAGAAGCTTTGCATTTTGTTGGCGGAGTTTTTACAAATCTGTCACACGATCATTTAGATTATCATCCAACTTTTGCAGAATACAGAGATGTTAAAAAGTCGTTTTTTGATTCATTGCCTAAAACAGCTTTCGCTTTATCAAACATTGATGATAAAAACGGACCTGTGATGTTGCAAAATACAGTGGCGAGAAAATTTACATATGCCTTAAAATCGTATGCTGATTTTAAAGCAACAATATTAGAAAGTCAATTATCAGGATTATTATTGAAGGTAAATGACAATGAAGTTTGGGTAAAACTAATTGGGACTTTCAACGCTTACAACGTTTTGGCGATTTACGGAACGGCTGTAGAATTAGGAATGGATAGTTTAGAGGCTTTACGCTTATTATCTGATTTAGAGAGTGTTTCAGGTCGTTTTCAATACATTGTTTCAACAGGAAATATTACTGCAATTGTAGATTACGCACATACGCCGGATGCATTGGATAATGTTCTAAAAACAATTGCTGATATCCGTACGAAAAACGAACAATTGATTACAGTTGTGGGTTGTGGCGGAAACAGAGATAAAACTAAAAGACCAATTATGGCAAAAATTGCTACAGATCTAAGTGATAAGGCAATTTTAACATCTGATAACCCAAGAAACGAAGATCCTGAAGTGATTTTAGATGAAATGGAAAAAGGAGTTGAAGCTCATAATTATAAAAAGATATTGAGAATTACAGATCGAAAACAAGCAATTAAAACCGCTTGTCAATTGGCTCAGCCAAATGATATTATTTTAATCGCCGGAAAAGGTCATGAAACGTATCAGGAAATAAACGGTGTTCGAAATCATTTTGATGATATGGAAACCGTAAAAGAAATTTTAGAACAACTGGGAAAATAAAAGTTTGAAAGGTGAATTGGTTATTCGTTTAACCGAATAATTATAAAATCAAAAAACTAACAAATAAACAATTAAACAAATAAACCAAGATATATGCTATACTATTTATTTGAATATTTAGACAAAACATTAGATATACCGGGAACAGGAGTGTTTCAGTATATCACCTTCAGATCGGCTTTGGCATTGATGTTATCATTGCTTTTGTCAACGATTTACGGAAAAAGAATTATCAACTTTTTGCGTAAACAACAAGTTGGTGAAACCGTTCGTGAGTTAGGTCTGGCTGGTCAAAATGAAAAAGCAGGAACGCCAACAATGGGTGGACTGATTATCATTTTTGCAACGCTTGTGCCGGTTTTGTTATTTGCTCGTTTGCATAATATTTATATTGTATTGCTTATTGTAACCACGCTTTGGATGGGAACAATTGGTTTTGTAGATGATTATATTAAAATATTCAAAAAAGACAAGCAAGGACTTAAAGGGATTTTTAAAGTTATTGGGCAAGTGGGTTTAGGAATTATAGTTGGTACGGTTCTTTATTTTAATCCTGCCGTAACCGTTAGAACAGATACGGGCAGAACAGATATTTTTAGAACATCAGCAAATACAACTGTGGTTTTGCCTGCGCCAATTGAGGAAAAATCTACGGCAACAACAATTCCCTTTGTAAAAAATAATGAATTTGATTATGCTGAATTATTAGCTTGGACTGGTGAAGGATATGAAAAATGGGCTTGGTTAATTTTTATTCCGGTTGTTATTTTTATCATCACAGCAGTTTCAAACGGAGCTAATTTAACAGATGGAATTGATGGTCTCGCCGCAGGAACTTCGGCAGTTTCCGTCCTCGCGCTTGGGATATTTACGTTTCTTTCCGGGAATATTATTTTTTCAAATTATTTAAATATCATGTACATCCCTAATTCGGGAGAAATGACCGTTTTTATATCCGCATTTGTGGGATCCCTAATTGGGTTTCTTTGGTACAATTCCTATCCCGCATCGGTTTTTATGGGCGATACAGGAAGTTTGACAATTGGAGGAATCATTGCAGTTTTAGCAATTGCAGTTCGTAAGGAATTATTGATTCCACTATTGTGTGGAATCTTTTTAGTAGAAAATTTCTCAGTGGTTTTACAGGTGAGTTATTTCAAATTCACTAAAAAACGTTATGGCGAAGGCCGAAGAATTTTTCTGATGTCGCCGTTGCACCATCATTATCAAAAGAAAGGATATCATGAAAGTAAAATTGTAACCCGTTTTTGGATTGTTGCGATCATGTTAGCCATATTATCAATCGTTACTTTAAAACTTAGATAATTTTTAAATTAAAAATTGAGAATTAAAAATTAAAAGTTCTTAGAAATGAAAGAAAATAGTTTCACGATAATACTAAAGAAAATAATAATAACCTTAAAAGGGAAAATGTAAAACAGTTAAAAGTCTAATGATTTAGATTTTTAATTTTTAATTCTCAATTTTTAATTATATAAAGTATGAGGTTAGTAGTATTAGGAGGAGGAGAAAGTGGTGTAGGTACCGCAATTCTCGGAAAGAAAAAAGGGTACGATGTTTTTGTATCTGATTTTGGAAAAATAAAAGAAAGCTATAAAGAAGTTCTTATCATTAATAAAATTGAATGGGAAGAAGAAAAACATACTGAAGACCTGATTTTGAACGCCGACGTGGTGATGAAAAGTCCCGGAATTCCTGACAAATCTCCCATCGTACAAAAACTTATTGCTGCCGGAATAAAAGTAATTTCAGAAATTGAATTCGCAATACCTTTTACCGAAGCGTTAACAATAGGGATTACTGGAAGTAACGGTAAAACAACGACAACAATGTTAACGCATCATTTACTAAAATCAGCAGGTTTAAATGTTGGTTTAGGCGGAAACATTGGAAAAAGTTTTGCCTGGCAGGTTGCCGAAAATAAATTTGATGCCTATGTGCTTGAATTAAGCAGTTTTCAGCTTGACGGAATTATAGATTACAGGCCGGATATTGCCATTATAACGAATATTAGTCCGGATCATTTAGACCGATACGAATATAAATATCAAAATTACATCGATTCAAAGTTTCGAATAACAATGAATCAAACCGAAAGCGATTATCTTATTTACGATGCAGATGATGAGACAATAGCAGAATGGTTTAAGAATAACACAACAAAAGCAAAATTAATTCCTTTTTCATTGTCTAAAACATTCGATGAAGGGGCTTCTATAAATAACAACAAAATGGAAATAAAGATCAACCAAGAAGAGTTTACAATGGAAACAGAATACATTGCGTTAGAAGGAAAACATAACATGAAAAACGCAATGGCAGCAAGCTCTGTAGCAAAATTGATGCAAATTAGAAATGCAACAATTCGCGAAAGTTTATCTAATTTTCAAGGTGTTGAACACCGTTTAGAAAAAGTATTGAAAATCCAGAATGTTCAATACATCAATGATTCAAAAGCAACAAATGTAAACGCTACTTTTTTTGCTTTGGATAGTATGAATGTTCCAACGGTTTGGATTGTTGGTGGAGTTGATAAAGGAAACGATTATAACGAATTGATGTCATTAGTTCGTGAAAAAGTAAAAGCAATTATTTGCCTTGGAGTTGATAATCATAAAATTATCAGTGCTTTTGGAAATGTTGTTGATATCATGGTTGAAGTGAATAATATGAGCGACGCTGTAAAAACAGCACAACGTTTAACTGAAAAAGGTGACGCCGTTTTATTGTCTCCAGCCTGCGCAAGTTTCGATTTATTCGAAAGCTACGAAGATCGTGGAAAACAATTTAAGCAAGCGGTTCATAATCTGTAAAAAAAATAGTTTCAAGTTTCACGTTATGTGGGAACCTGAAATTTGAAACAAGAAAAACCTGAAACTAAAAACATGAAGGAATTAGTTAATAAACTTAAAGGAGATAGAGTAATATGGTCATTCGTGGCTTTATTAGCGCTGTTTTCGTTTATGCCTGTTTTTAGTGCGAGTAGTAATTTGGCTTATATCGGTCATGGAACCGGAAATACATTAGGTTATTTGGTAAAACATCTGGCTCATATTTGTATTGGTTTCCTGATTATTTATTGGGTTCACAGAGTTCCGTATCATTATTTCAGAGCGATTTCAAAAATTGCTTTGCCTATAGTTTGGTTTCTGTTACTGTACACATTATTGAAAGGAACGGTGATTGCCGGAGCAAATGCAAGTCGTTGGATTCAGGTGCCTTTTATTGGTATTACGTTTCAGACTTCAACATTAGCGGCGAGTATATTATTTATTTATGTTGCACGTTATTTGTCCAAAACCAGAGAAGAAAATGAACCATTTCAAACGTCATTAATTCAGCTTTGGTTGCCGGTTTTTATAACATTGGCACTTATTTTGCCAGCTAACTTTTCGACTACCGCGTTGATATTTGCAATGGTAATAATGTTGACTTTTATAGGTAGATATCCATTAAAATATATTGGTTTTATTATAGGTTCAGGAATCGCAATGCTTGCGTTCTTTTTATTGGTTGCAAAGGCTTTTCCGGAATCAAGATTTTTTAGCAGGGTAGGAACTTGGGGAAGTCGTATTGAAAACTTTACCACAGACAAACCTGATGAAGATGATTATCAAATCGAGAAAGCAAAAATTGCAATTGCATCAGGAAGATTCGGCGGAGTTGGACCAGGAAAAAGCGTTCAGAAAAACTTTTTACCACAATCATCTTCAGATTTTATCTACGCGATTATTGTTGAGGAATATGGTTTAGTTGGCGGTGTTTCAATATTGATATTGTATTTATTGTTATTGTTCAGATTTGTAATTGCATCGCATAAAGCAACTACGTTATTTGGGAAGTTAGTCGTCGTCGGGCTTGGATTTCCAATGATATTTCAGGCGATGATCAATATGGCGGTTGCAGTAGAATTATTGCCGGTTACAGGACAAACGCTTCCGCTGATAAGTAGTGGAGGAAGTTCTATCTGGATGACTTGTTTTTCTCTTGGAATTATCATTAGCGTGACTAAAAAGGAAGAAGAAATCGCAGAAGAGCAAGAGGAAAAGGAAAGAAGAAAAGAAGCGCTTCAAAGATTAATCGATAAAGAATTAGCTGTAGAAGATGAAATTGAATATGAAAAGGCAGGAGTTTATGAAGAAGCAGAAATGTATTCAATTGAGGATAATTCGAGAAATCCGATGAATGCAGTTTTGAATAAATAAAGAGAGTAAAACAGAATAACTTTTAAAAATATGACAAATTATAAATTCATATTAAGTGGTGGCGGAACAGGAGGGCATATTTATCCTGCGATTGCGATTGCTAATGAATTAAAGTTGAAGTTTCCTGATGCTGAATTTCTTTTTGTGGGTGCCAAAGATAAAATGGAAATGCAAAAAGTGCCTCAGGCAGGTTATGAAATAAAAGGACTTTGGATTGCAGGTTTACAAAGAAAATTGACTTTGCAAAACTTGATGTTTCCTCTAAAACTGGCAACAAGTTTGCTGGAATCAAGAAGAATCATCAGACAATTTAAACCAAATGTTGTGATAGGAACAGGCGGTTTTGCAAGCGGACCTTTATTACAAGCGGCAGGTTTAGCAGGAATTCCAACCGTGATTCAGGAGCAAAATTCGTTTCCGGGAATTACAAACAAGTTGTTGAGCAAGAAAGCAAATGCAATTTGTGTGGCGTATGAAAATCTGGAAAGATTTTTTCCTAAAAATAAAATGGTTTTAACCGGAAATCCGGTTCGTCAGGATTTAATTGATATTGAAAGTAAACGTGATGAAGCAATCGTTTTTTATGGTTTAGATCCTAACAAAAAAACGCTGTTAGTTCTGGGAGGAAGTTTAGGCGCAAGAAGAGTCAATCAGTTAATTGAAAAAGAGTTACACAATATACTTTCTCAGGATGTTCAGATAATTTGGCAATGCGGGAAATTATATTTTGAAGATTATAAAAAACACAATCAGCAAAACGTAAGAGTTGTTGATTTTATTGAAAGAATGGATTTTGTTTATGCTGCGGCAGATGTGATTATTTCACGTGCAGGCGCATCCTCAGTATCTGAATTGTGTATTGTTGGGAAACCAGTAATTTTTATTCCGTCGCCCAATGTCGCCGAAGATCATCAGACTAAAAATGCACAGGCAATAGTAGATGCAAAAGGAGCTATTTTATTGAAAGAATTAGAATTAGACAGTCAGTTTAGTATTGTATTTGAAGCTTTATTAAAAGATCAGGGAAAACAAAAACAATTAAGCGACAATATCAAAAAACTGGCGATGCCAAATGCGACAAAAGCGATTGTAGAACAAATAGAAAAGTTGTTATAATGTAATTTTTTATAAAAATTATACAACGATTTATATAGAGCAGAACGTTATTTTTAGGCGTTTTGAGTTATTAAGATAAGAAAATACAAAGACCTAATTACTAGTTTTTTACAAAAAGAAACTGTTTGTAAATAGCTCAAAATCAAAAATTAAAATGAATTTAAATCAAATACAAAACGTTTATTTTATTGGCATTGGAGGCATCGGAATGAGTGCTCTGGCCCGCTATTTTAAAAATATCGGGAAACAGGTTTCAGGTTACGATAAAACGCCGTCAATGCTAACAAGTGAATTAATCGAAAGCGGTATTGATATTCATTTTGAAGATAATATTAGTTTGATTCCGTCTGATTATTATTCTGAAAATACATTGGTAATTATAACTCCTGCAGTACCAAAAACACATTCAGAGTGGAATTACTTTTTAGAAAGAGAATATCAGCTTAAAAAACGTGCAGAAGTTTTAGGAATTATTACCAAAGACACTTTTTGTTTTGCTGTTGCCGGAACGCACGGTAAAACTACAACTTCAAGTATTTTAGGACATATTTTATTTGAAAGCGGAGCTGATGTTACAGCTTTCGTGGGAGGAATTGTGGAGAATTATAATTCTAATTTAATTGGAAGCGGAAAAACCGTAACTGTTGTGGAAGCAGATGAATTTGATCGTTCGTTTTTGCATTTACACCCCAATATTGCCTGTATCACATCTATGGATGCGGACCATTTGGACATTTACGGAACAAGTGAGGCAATTGAAGCGTCGTTTGTAGAATTTGCGAATAAAGTAGAAGATAAAAACAAGCTGTTTATAACTAAAGAATTACCTCTGGAAGGAGTTCAATGTGCTATAAATGAAGATGCTGTATATAAGGCTTTCAATGTTCGTATAGAAAACGGAAGTTATATTTTT
>NZ_JAYSPC010000111.1:0-35690 GCF_043722275.1 Flavobacterium sp.
GGCACGGATTGCAAATCCGCGCTATCGTATGTTTGTAGTGTTTTTTTTGTATTATGTGGAGATTTTTAGGAATATAAAAGATTATTTAATGGTGGCACGCCCTACTAACAAAATTTAAGCAACGTAAATTTAATTACAACTATGACATTTTTCTCCAAAAATTTAATACTCCATTGAGTTCAGAATGTTCTAAGTTAAAACTTTCGGGTATTTCTTCCCAAGTGCTCCAATAGGTAACAAGTCTGGTATATTTTGGCGTTTTATTGAGCTGTTCTCTCACGTAATTAGAATAAGATAAAAATAAGTCATTATTAGGAATTACAATTTTATCAATAGGACAGGAAGTATCTACATTTTCGAAAAAAGAATTGTAAAAGTAAAATGCATCATAATCCGAAAAAGAAATATCGGTGATATTAGAATGAATAAATTCAACGTTCTCGACATTGTGCTTCTCTGCTATTTTTTTTGATAGTTTTATAAGTGATCCTCTTTGTTCGACTCCGTAAAAAAAGCCTTTGGTTGAAGCTGCTCCTACTAAACAAAACTTGCCAACTCCGGCACCAATGTCTAATACTTTTTTGTTTGGTTTGTCAACCAGATAATCTGCTGCAATTTTTGCAATTGCAACCGGTGTCCGATGACGTTCCGCGAGTCTTCTAATTCTTGTAGAGTACAACTTATTAAAAGCACTATCTTCTATGTCTATATTTTGTTTTAAGTTTTTAAAAATCATTTTATAAATTGCTTGTATTCTGGATTGGGATAAAAAACATAATTATGTTCTTAACTGTAATCCTTACCAATTATTGCAGGGTAAAATTTTACTATTACAGTATTTTCCTGCAATATAGTCTTAGTTGCACTACTTTTACAATTTTAAAGGAATAATTTAATTTTTACTTATACGCAATAGAAGCGTCGTTCTTTAAGATGATCTAAATAAATCCAAAATTTTAAATTCCAAATTCCAATCTAAATGTGAATTGGAATTTGGAATTTAAAATTTAGAATTTGATTTGATATTGTTATTGCAATTGATTTTCTTCTTCAAATAACAATTTGATATTTTCGTAAGAGTTTTTTAAGGCTTCTTTAATTTCTTCAGGATTTAACCAGGCAACTTTTTCAATTCCTTCTTCGATTTGTCCTTGTGGCGTTCCTTCAAAATCTGATTGCATTTCGAACCAATGCGTGACTTTGAGTTTGTATTTTCCGTTGCGTTTGAAAACGTGGTAGGTTTTTTCGAGTTTATTTGTGATTCGGAGTTGGCCTACGCCGGTTTCCTCTTCGACTTCGCGCATTGCGGTGTCTTCAATTTCTTCTCCTTTTTCTATTCCGCCCTTTGGTAAGTCCCATTTTCCGTTTCGGAAAATAAATAAAACTTCGCCTTTTTTATTGTAAACAAGACCTCCACCCGCTTTATTAACGGGAATTTTAGCCTTTAAGGTCTTCATAATTTCCTTTTCGTCAGGATGATACAAATAAGCCTTTTGAATTTTATTTTGAAACATTTTGACGATAAGATGCTCGATATCAATACTCTCTAACAAGAATAATTGAAAATCGGTCTCTTTTGAGATTTCATTTGTCAAAAAAAGTGGTTTGTCGTTCACAAAAACTTTATACATTTGTACTATGATTTTTAATAAAGATACTGCCGAAAAAACAGCCGAATTGCTTTTGCAAATAAATGCAATTAAATTGAATCCCGAAAATCCTTTTACATGGGCTTCTGGTTGGAAATCTCCTATTTATTGTGATAATAGGTTAATTCTTTCATTTCCGAGCATCCGAAACTATGTTCGTGATGAATTTGCGAAAAATATTGAAAAACAATTTGGAAAACCAGATGTTATTGCCGGTGTTGCCACTGGAGCCATTGGAATAGGAATTCTTGTTGCCGAAAGCCTTGGATTACCGTTTGTATATGTGCGTCCGGAAGCGAAAAAACACGGAAGACAAAATCAGGTTGAAGGTTTTTTACAAAAAGGTCAAAACGTGGTTGTTGTTGAAGATTTAATTAGCACAGGAAACAGCAGTTTGATGGCTGTGGAGGCTTTACGTAACGAAGGCGCGAACATTAAAGGAATGGCTGCGATTTTTACGTACGGTTTTAATGTTGCCGAAGAGAACTTTAAAAACGCAAATATCGATTTGTACACGTTAAGTAATTACGAAAATTTACTGGACTTAGCAGTTCAGAAACAATATATTACCGAAGACCAACAATCGACTTTACTGGAATGGAACGAAAGTCCATCGACTTGGGGACAGGAAGAGGAATAATTTTAGATTAATTAGAAGCAAGATACTAGAAGCAAGACTTTTGAATTTGAATTCAATTAATATTAGCTTTGCGAACTTAGCGTTTAGTAAAGTTTACAATTTCAAAAAAACTTGCATCCTTTGTGGTAAAAAAAATAATTTAGATTTTCAGATGGTAAATTCTATATTAGTCAGAATTTTATAATTAAATTCATTAAAGACAAAGCTTTGCGAACTCTGCGTTTATACTAGGTTTACAATATCAAAAAAAACCTTGCGCCCTTTGCGGTTAAAAATAATTTTAGATTTACTTTTATTAAACAAAAAATAAAAAAATAAAATATGAACTTAGAAAGTCCAAAAGTTACTGTTCAGAAATCAGCTCAAGATTTATTTGATTTATTGACTGATGTTCGAAATTACGAAAAATTAATGCCGGATAATATCGCCAAATTCGAAGTTACTGGCGAAGATTCTTTTATTTTTGGATTAAAAGGTATGCCGGAAATAAAACTTAAAATGAAGGATAAAGTTGCGCCAAACAAAATTGTTTTGGGCGCTGCAAGTGATAAACTTCCGTTTACTTTGGTTTCGAATATAGAAAGTATTTCTGGTGCTGAAAGTGCTGTTCAACTTCAATTTGAAGGTGAATTTAATGCAATGATGGCAATGATGATAAAAGGACCAATTAGTAAATTCATTGAAACACTGGCAACTAATATGACGAAGCTTTAATTATCAATTGTGAATTGTTAATTGTTAATTCTCTACTTATTATAAAATTTTAAGCCTGATCTTATATGATTGGGCTTTTTTATTTGCCACAGATTAAAAGGATTAAAATGATTTCTTATAAAAAATTACCCACTAATTTAACGGATTAAACGGGTTTTACACTGATTCATTTTTTAGCTAAAGGAAAATTATAAAGCAAAAAAACTTAGAATCTTAGCAACTC
This sequence comes from Flavobacterium sp., assembly GCF_043722275.1. Classification (GTDB taxonomy): domain Bacteria; phylum Bacteroidota; class Bacteroidia; order Flavobacteriales; family Flavobacteriaceae; genus Flavobacterium. The sequence continues at coordinate 3,227 of NZ_JAYSPC010000111.1, forward strand.
AGAACCTTAGAAACTTAGTACAACATCTGAATTTCCTTAATCTCAAATTCTGAAACTGAATCGTCTTCAAGTAAAATTTGTATTTGTCCGATGGAAGAAACACCTTGGATTATTCCCATAAAATTTTGTCCTGAAAGATTTTTAAACGGCATTGGAACGCCTTTTTTAAATAGGGAATTGAAATATTCTTTCCATAAATCAGCCGAATTGGTTTCCCAGGATTTTATCTTTTGCTGTATTTTTTCGATTATCAAAAGTACTAAAGCATTTTTGTCGAATTCGGTTTTACAAATCACTGCCAATGATGAAGCATGAGGCAAATGTTCAAAATTAGTTTGATTGACATTTAGTCCTATCCCAACAACTGACACAATCCTGCCATCACTTTTTATGGTGTTTTCGATAAGTATGCCACCAATCTTTTTGTTGTATGACATAATGTCGTTTGGCCATTTTATACATAAATCAGGAATATTCAATGTTTTTAGGGCATCGATTACGCTTAATGAAACTATAACACTAAGGTTAAAAACCTGCTCATTATCAAAAAGAAAATCCTTCACCAAAACACTCATAGTTAAGTTTTTACCTGATTCTGATTGCCATATCGCCCCCATTTGTCCTTTACCTTTTGTCTGATTTTCAGCAGTTACTGTGGTAAAATTATCCAGTTCATCTTTGCTTGCCAATGATTTAAGGAAATCATTTGTTGAATCTATGGCATCGAGTTTGATTACTTTCATTAAAGGAATTTAATTAACTTAATTTAATATTTTGTTAAGGTTCAAAAATAATCACAAAATTTGGTAACTTTACAAAATCATATAAAATAATTCATGGCGAAAAAGACGATTAATAATGATGTTCTATTGGCGAACATAATCAAAGGGATTGAAGAAGTAAAAGGAAATGATATCAGTATTCTTGACTTAAGAGATATAGATACGGCTGTTTGTGACTATTTTGTCATTTGCAACGGAAATTCAAATACCCAAGTTAACGCCATTGTAAGCTCAATACAAAAAACAGTATCTAAAGACTTAAAAGATAAACCGTGGCACGTAGAAGGAACCGATAATGCTGAATGGGTTCTTATGGATTATGTGCACATTGTTGTACATGTCTTCCAGAAACACATTCGTGAATATTATAATATCGAAAGCCTTTGGGGTGACGCCAAAATAACTACAATCGAAAACAAATACTAAAAGAAACTTTCTCTAATGGCTAAAGATAATAATCCAAATCCGAGTAAATTTAAAATAAGTCCTTGGTTAATATATACCGCAATACTTCTGGTTTTTTTATTTATAAGTTTTGCAACCGGAGGATCTAACTTAAGCGAACCAGCTCAATTAACTTCTTCTAAATTCAATGTTTTATTAGAAAAAGGTCAAATTGAAAAAGTTATTGTTTACAATAAAGCTGAAGCTGAGGTTTATTTAAATGCTGCTGCTCTTAAAGATGCAGCTAATAAAAAAGTAGCTAAAGATATTTTTGACAGACCTAATAAAGGTCCGCACTATACTTTAGAAATTGGTAACGATCAAATTTTTCAGACTAAATTAGAAAAAGCAGTTGGCGAAGGCAAACTGAAAGATTTTAATTTCTTGCAAAAAAATAATTGGAGCGATATCCTTATCAGCTTACTTCCTATTATCATCATTATTGGTGTATGGATTTTTATTATGCGTAAAATGTCAGGTGGCGCTGGTGGCGGTGGCGGACAAATTTTTAACATTGGAAAATCGAAAGCTAAATTGTTTGATGAAAAAACTGACATCAAAACAACTTTTAAAGATGTTGCCGGTTTAGAAGGTGCTAAAGAAGAAATACAAGAAATTGTAGAGTTCCTTAAAAACCCCGAAAAATATACTAATCTGGGAGGTAAAATTCCTAAAGGAGCCCTACTTGTAGGACCTCCGGGAACTGGTAAAACCTTACTTGCAAAAGCAGTTGCGGGAGAAGCTCAGGTACCTTTCTTCTCGCTATCAGGTTCTGATTTCGTAGAGATGTTTGTAGGTGTTGGTGCTTCACGTGTTCGTGACTTATTTAAACAAGCAAAAGAAAAATCTCCTGCTATCATATTCATCGATGAAATTGATGCTGTTGGTAGAGCAAGAGGAAAAAGCAATATGTCAGGCGGAAATGATGAAAGAGAAAATACTTTGAACCAATTACTGACAGAAATGGACGGTTTTGGTACAAACTCTAACGTAATTGTTCTGGCTGCAACAAACAGAGCTGATGTTCTTGACAAAGCATTAATGCGTGCAGGTCGTTTTGACAGACAAATTTTTGTTGACTTACCGGACATTCGCGAAAGAGCTGAAATTTTTAAAGTTCACTTAGCTCCTATCAAAAAAGTTGAAGGTCTTGATCTTGATTTCTTAGCAAAACAAACTCCGGGATTCTCCGGTGCTGATATTGCAAATGTTTGTAACGAAGCTGCATTAATTGCCGCCCGTAACAACAAAACTGCAGTTGACAGACAAGATTTCCTTGACGCCGTTGACAGAATCATAGGTGGGCTTGAAAAGAAAAACAAAATCATTACTCCAGAAGAGAAAAGAGCAATTGCAATTCACGAAGCTGGTCACGCTACTGTAAGCTGGATGCTTGAGCACGCTGCACCACTTATTAAGGTAACTATTGTGCCTCGTGGACAAAGTTTAGGAGCTGCATGGTACCTACCGGAAGAAAGACAAATCGTAAGAACTGACCAAATGTTAGACGAAATGTGTGCAACTATGGGCGGAAGAGCTGCTGAAAAGGTAACTTTTGACAGAATTTCGACTGGTGCATTAAGCGATTTAGAAAAAGTTACACGTCAGGCTCGTGCTATGGTAACGATTTATGGTTTGAATGATAAAATAGGAAATGTTACTTATTATGACTCAACTGGTCAAAGTGAATACAATTTCTCAAAACCATATTCTGACGAAACTGCAAAAGTTATTGATAAAGAAATTTCAGAATTAATTGAAGGTCAATACCAAAGAGCGATTCATATTCTTGAAGAAAACAAAGACAAGCTAAATCAATTAGCTGACATATTAATTGAAAAAGAGGTTATTTTTAAAGATGACTTAGAAACAATTTTCGGAAAACGTACTTTTGATAAAAATTTAGAAGAAGTGGTTTCGTAAATATTCAATAAATATGTAATATTTTTTAAAATCTTAATTCAAAATAGCCTTTTGAATTAAGATTTTTTTATCTTTGAACGTTTTCAATTAACATGTAAAGTTTTTCATATAAAATGAATTTTTTCAAAAAAATATTTGGTTCCAGCGACAGCTCTTCTGATGAAGAAAATGAAAGCGAGTATGGAGGAAATCATTCTCCGGACAGTCATTTATCTATAGATGAAAGATTCATTTTTAATTTTAAGAAAAATGGTGGTAAATTTTTGTACTGTGAAAACAAACAAGAAGTTGCTGAACAGTTTGAAAATATTTTAGAAGAAAATGACTGGTTCGAAAATGAAGTTTTATGCTACGAACCGGCACTTTTTAATTTACTGGAAGAAAACAAGTTAATTTATATTTCTCCCAGAAATCCTAAATTCTTACTAGCAACCTGTGAAAATTTAATCGCCGATGAAGGTTCTATCTTATTTTCATCAAAACAAATCAGACAAGACAAACCAAACGAATTACCTGCAAATATTGTAATTATTGCAACTACAAGTCAGCTGCAATTAATTAAAAGTGATGGGTTAAGCGCCATCAAGAGAAAATACGAAAGGGACTACCCTACTAATATTACTACCATAAAATATTTCGAAAAAGCAAAAGAAGAAGATTTTACTCAATACGGAAGTGTTGCCAAGAATTTGTATTTATTGCTCTTAGAAGATCTTTAAGATGAACGAAACACTTAAGAGAGCCATTTCTGGTGCTGTCTACATCGCTTTACTACTGACTTCAATTTTGTTTTCTACCGAAAGCTTTATTCTCCTTTTTGGCATTTTTCTAATTATTGCAACCTATGAATTTTGCAACTTAGTAAAGCTTAATAAAGTCATTTCTATTTTATTTGTTTCCGTTTTTTATTCTACCGTATCTTTAATTAGCTTTTATAGAGTTCAAACTGAAAATTATATTAGTAAAATCCTAAAAGAGAACATTATAATTACAGTCGATACAGATAAATTATTTTTTATATTACTTATAATCACTTTAATTATAGCAATAAAATGTATTGTCTTTTTATTTGATGATACGCAAATCATAAGTAAAGTATCCAAAATTACTTACTTAATTGGATACATCATGTTACCATTCCTTTTTATCGTTAAAATTTCTTTTGGAATAAAAGATTATAACCCAAAAATTATCATTGGATTATTTATTTTAATCTGGACAAATGATACTTTTGCTTATTTAGTTGGGAAATCTATTGGAAAACATAAGCTTTTTGAACGTATTTCTCCTAAAAAAACAATTGAAGGATTTCTTGGCGGAGTAGTTTTTGCAGCTTTGTCAGGATTTTTAATTTCAAAATTCTACATTCAGCCAAATCCTGAATTTAGCAGTAAATCAATCTTAATTTGGACAATAATTGCTTTGATTGTAAGCATTTTTGGAACTATTGGAGATTTAATTGAATCTAAGTTTAAAAGAGTTGCGGGAGTAAAAGACAGTGGCGCAATAATGCCTGGCCACGGAGGCGTACTAGATCGATTAGATAGTGTTATATTTGTAGCACCAATTATATTTTTATTTTATCAAATTTTATATTATGTTTCATAAAGAAGGAGGCCCATCCATTTTATTAGGTACTGTATTTGCAGTAGCTGTACTTTTAATTGCTGACAAATTCATTGATATTACATGGCTTAGAATGCTTGTGCAAATTGCCGGTGTAGTAATTTTGATTATTATTTTACAATTCTTTAGAAATCCTAAAAGAATTGCAATCAGAAGTATTGATCAGATTCTTGCTCCTGTTGATGGAAAAGTCGTGGTTATTGAAGAAGTTTACGAAGGTGAATTTTTTAAAGATAAACGTTTACAGGTTTCTATCTTTATGTCACCAATAAACGTTCATGTAACACGTTATGCTATGGACGGAATTATAAAATTTAGTAAATACCATCCGGGGAAATTTTTAGTTGCGTGGCATCCAAAAGCAAGTGAAGAAAACGAAAGAACTACTGTAGTAATCGAAAATGATAGTTTTGGACAAATATTATACAGACAAATTGCCGGTGCTTTAGCCCGCAGAATTGTAAATTATGCTCAGGAAGGAATGCAAGTCGTTCAGGGTACAGATGCAGGTTTTATAAAATTTGGTTCAAGAGTAGATTTATTTTTACCTTTAGGTACTCCTATTAATGTGGTATTAAACCAAAAAGCAATTGGTGGAAAAACCATTATTGCTACAAAAGCTTAATGATCGAAAAAGATTTAGATACTCGTTTTTTAGAGGCTGTAGATGTTGCTTTAAAAATGACTCAGGCCTCACTGCCGCAAGATGTGCAGCTAAGACTTTATGCGTATTACAAACAGGCAACCTTTGGAACTGCGGTTTATAATCAATCTGAGAATTTTGATTTAAGAGATGCTTTCAAAACAAACGCATGGATGCAAATTAGCCATATATCGATAGATGAGGCTAAGGAAAATTATATTGAAATCATTAATTCGTTAAAATAACTAATATTATGAAGAAAAACATTGTTCGTTTCAGCATTTTAGCTTCATTTTTTCTATTATTTTCTTGTAATGATAACAAGCTAACCGAAGTTGTAGAAGTCCCTTTACCAACTAAAGAGGAAAAAATAACCATCGGATCACCAAACGATGTAAAAGCAGATCCGGGTTCTTTTGAGATGACAAAATTACCTTTTGCATATGATGGTTTAGCTCCCGCAATAAGAACGCTTACTTTAGAAACGCATTATTCTAAACACTATTTAACGTACACAAATAATTTTAATAAAGAGATTGTAAATACCGAATTTGAGAATTCACCTATTGAAGATATTCTTAAAAAAATGGATCTCAGCAATGCTAAACTTCGTCAAAATGCCGGTGGTTATTATAATCATACTTTGTATTTCAATATTTTGACACCTAAGGAGACAACTCCAAAAGATACTTTGGCTGGGGCTATAAATAAAGAATTTGGTTCTTTTGCCAATCTTACAAATCAGTTTAAAGGTCAGGCGACAAAACAATTTGGTTCTGGCTGGGTTTGGTTAGTTGTAGACAGATATGGAAAACTGCAAGTTACCACAACAGATAACCAGGATAATCCATTAATGAAAAACGCTTTGATTCCCGGAACACCAATTATGGGAATCGATTTATGGGAACACGCCTATTATCTCGATTACCAAAACAGAAAAGGAAGTTATATAGATGCTTTTTATGAACACGTTAATTGGGAAAAAGTAAACGAAAATTATATAGAGGCATTAAAGAAAGTCAAAAAAGTATATTAAAAAAAAGCTGATACAATAAAGTATCAGCTTTTTTTTGCACTATAATTTTAGAAAATAGTCTATTATAAAGTAATATAAGTATGACAAAAATCAGCTATTCGCAATGCACAAATTAGTACCTTTAGCAACAATATAATATACTCTTATAATACAAATTTGATATTTTTAGAAGATGATAATCAATATTATATACCTGAACGATAACTATATTGGTTAGAGAAGCTTTATAAAAATGTCTTGAAAATTAAAATTACCTTCATTTTTTGTATTGTCCTTGTTTTTTTTTCGTGTGACAATAAAGAAAAAGAAACTTTTGATAATACTGCATCGAATCAGTTTATTAAAGATTCGTTTCCAGAAAATCAAAACCCGAAATCAATATTAGATTCTTCTAAAACAATTAATGTCCAATATTCGTCAGAACAATTAGATAATACAAAAGGTTTATCAAGCAGTTCTGTAAATGCTATTTTTCTGGATTCTGAAAATCTGCTTTGGATAGGAACCTGGGACGGTTTAAACAGATATGACGGAAACAACTTCAAGATTTTCAGACCTGAATTAAACAATCCAAACAGTTTAAGCCATCAGGTTATTTTAAAAATAGACGAAGATAACCAAGGACAAATCTGGATTTTAACCATACACGGAATTAACCGATACAATAAAAAAACAGATACATTTCGGCCTTATTATTTCAATAGAAAAAAGAAACCACCATTATCTGAATCTGAATTTAATATGGCACTCAATGCTTCTAAAAAAGTTTTTTGTGCAGTAAAAGATTGGGGAATTGGTTATTTTGATGGTAATAATTTTAAAATATTAGAGACCGAAAATATTCCAAAAAGGGCTGTCCGAAAAATGGAATTCACTTTAGGTGGAGAATTATTAATCTTATTTGAAGATAATCAACTCTATTCGTTATCCTTCAAAAAAGAAAAAGATGGTATAGAAAGTATTTCAAAAACCGAATTAATTTCGAATAATATTAAAACATTCGGAATACTTTCAAAACAAAAAATCTGTACAATATCAACAAACGGAAATGCTGTTTTGTATTCCTTAGTAAATAAAAAAAACGCTGTTTTACTTCAAAAAAACATAGAAAACATTTTGGGATCTATTCCCGAAGGACTTCTTGTTTCAGGCAGATCAGGTCATTTTATTATCGATAAAACAGGAAATATAAGTAATAGATATTGGCTGAAATATTTGAATAATCAGAAAATAACAACCTTAATTCAAGGAAACGAAAATGTGCTTTGGGCGGGAACTGATGGAGACGGAATTATTAAAATGCATCCTGTTAAGAAACCGTTTAATCTTATTTCTAAAGTTCAAATTCCAGAATTAGATGGCGGAATTATCAGAACATTTTTAGAAATTGAAGGAAAATCGTTTTGGTTTGGTACAAAAGGAAAAGGATTATTTCAACTCCCTGCTGATTTCTATCTCAATCCTGAAAAACCTTTACGATATAAAAATTTCAATGAAGGAAACAGTTCCATCAACAATGCCGTATTTTCTTTGTGTAAAGGGCAAGATGATTTAATTTTTATTGGAACTGATGGCGAAGGAATCACCGTTTTTGATTTAAAAAATTCAAAATTAATTTCTTGGGCCGAAATTACAGGCAATAAAGATTGCGATTATTTCAAATCTATTTATTCTATTTATCAGGATCAGGACGGATTTATTTGGTTGGGAACAAACGCATACGGAATGATCCGGTGCAAAATTGAACGTTCTGGGAATAAGTTAAAAGTGACTGGATTTAAAAAATATCTGGCAGATAATAACAATAAAAATGCCTTAAGCAGTAATATCGTTTTTTCGATTATTCCGAAAAATGAAAACCAACTTTGGATAGGAACCCGATTGGGCGGATTAAATTTATTTGATAAAAAAACAGAACATTTTACCATTTATAAAAAGGTGGATAATGATCCGGATAGTTTGTCGAATAACGATATTCTCTGCTTGCAGACTGATGCAAAAAATAAGCTCTGGATTGGGACAAGTTTTGGTTTAAATGTATTAGAAAATCTAAAAAGTGACGGAAAAGCAACATTTAAAAACTTTACTTTAAAAGATGGACTTCCTAATAATACAATCCACGGAATAGTGCCGGACAAAAAAAATAACCTTTGGTTAAGTACAAATTTTGGTCTTTCTAATTTTAATTCTGATAAAATAAAATTTACCAATTATACTAAAAATGAAGGTCTTCAGAATAACGAATTTGCTGATGGTGCTTTTTATAAAGATAATAATTCCGGTTTTATTTTTATGGGAGGAATAAAAGGTTTTAACTACTTTTTACCTCAAAAAATAAAAGAATCGTCACAAATTCCAGATCTTTTTATTGATAAAATTAGCGGACAAAATCAAGTTGCTCCTTATTATCAGGGATTAGTAATTTCGCCCAATTCTGATACATATCCTTCAATTGTATTAAAACACGATCAAAACTTTTTTGATATTGAATTAACAGCGCTAACGTATGTAAATACCGAGAAATGCCAATATGCGTATCAATTACTGAATTTTGATAAAGGCTGGAATACAATTAATAACCGGAAAATTATTTCGTTCACCAATGTCCCAAAAGGCAATTATTCTTTATTAATAAAATGGTCTAATAGTGACGGTGTCTGGAGCAGGCCGGTTCATGCTATAGATATTAAAATAAAACCGATATTCTGGCAATCAAATCTTGCTTTTGCAATCTATATATCACTCTTTATCTTGCTTATTCTATTTGTTTTAAGTTATTATAAAAAGCGTCATTCATTAAATCAAAACATTATTTTCAGGAAGAGAGAAAAAGAATTACACGAAAACCGTCTTACTTTTTTTACTGAAATTGCGCATGAGTTTCAAACGCCATTAACCCTAATTGTCGCACCAATCCAGAAACTCTCAGAAGTAACAAATCTAGGCGAAAGAAATCAGCGGTTTGTACAAATGGTACAGCGTAATTCTTCACGACTATTATTTTTAACGCAGCAATTACTTGAATTTAGAAAAGCTGAATACGATGCTCTTGAAGTCAGTGTAAAAGAGTTTGATTTAGTAAATCTAATAGAACAAATTGCCGAATTATTTGATGAATTGGCATTAGACAAAAACATCAATTATAAACTGATTTTACCGCCAACATTATTAGGATGGTTTGATAAGGATAAAATCGAAAAAATAGTATTTAATCTAATGTCAAATGCGTTTAAATACACTCCGTTAAACGGAAAAATCGATATAGAATTTAAAATTCACGATAATAATCAAAAATTAAATATCACGATTACAAATACAGGAAAAGGAATCCCAAAAGAGGAATTAGATTTTGTATTCGAGCAGTTTTTCTTGTCTAATTCTACTAGAGTTTCTGATAATAATATGTTTCGAACAGGAATTGGTTTAGCCTATATTAAAAAATTAGTTAACGTATTAAGAGGTGAAATTCAAGTTTCAAGTATAATTGATCAGCAAACAACTTTTACAATTCTATTGCCATGTAATGAGGAAAATTTCACTGAAAAAGAACTGGATTCGGCCGTAAGTACCATCCTGATTTCGGATCATTTAAAAAATATTCTCGAAGAAATTCCAGGAAAAACAGATGAAACTCCTAATAAAATTTTGTCATTAGAAGATCTTGAAGATCATCGAAAAGTAATATTAATAGTAGAAGATGAAAAAGATATTCATGTTTTACTTAATGAATTGCTAAACGAAAAATACAGGCTTATTATAGCTCATAATGGTCTAGAAGCTATTACTAGTATTGAAAATGAAATTCCGGATATCATTATCAGCGATGTCATGATGCCTTTTATGGATGGTGTAGAACTTTGCAAAAAGATCAAAAATGATCTTAAAACATGCCACATTCCGTTTATTATGCTTACCGCAAAAGATTCTGTTTTACATAGAATTGAAGGTCTGGAAAGTGGTGCTAATTCGTATATTCCAAAACCATTTTATCCTGATCATTTATTAATCAGAATACAAAAACTGCTTGAAGAAAAAGAATTAATATCGAAACACTTTACCCAGGATACGCTGATTGAAAACCTTTCAGTACTTTCTATCGATAGTGATGAAAAAGATTTCATAAAAAAAATAATCGAACTTATTCGCCATAATATAGACAATGAAAACCTGCAAAGTTTATTTATCGAAAAAGAATTAGGAATCAGCAATTCGCAATTGTATCGAAAGATCAAACAGATTTTTGATCTTTCTCCAGGTGATTTAATCAGAACCATCAGATTAAAATATGCCGCAGAACTCTTGCGCAAAAATGTATTAACCGTATCTGAGGTTTGCTACAGATCCGGGTTTAATAACCGCTCCTATTTTTACCGTGAGTTCAAAAAAATATACAATACCACTCCTAAAAACTATCAGCTTAAATACAAATCACAGCGCTAGAATAATTTAACTCACTAAATACCAATACGATAAATACAAGTGTACACTTTTGAAGAAATAGTGTACAGAGTTTCTTGTATGCTCAGGCTAATTTTATCAACGAAAATAATTCAATCGTTATCGTAAATACGAAACTTAATTAACTATAAACAAACCTTGAAAAAATTCAATCGAATTAGTAATTTATTTAATCCCTTTTTATAATGATAAAAAAATATATTTATAATTTATTCATGCTCTTTACTCTATTATTCAGCAGTATAATAGCCGCACAATCTGTAAAGGGTATTGTTACTGACAATTTGGGTCCGGTTCCACAAGTTAATGTTACAATTAAGGGAACAGCCATAAATACTATTACTGATTTTGACGGAAACTATTTCTTCAATAAAGTAAATCCGGATGCTGTTTTGATTTTCAGCTACATTGGTTATCAAACTCAGGAAGTAAGCGTATCAGGCAGAACTAATTTACCTGTTACTTTAAAAGAAGATATTAATACTTTAAATGAAGTTGTTGTTGTAGGATATACAAGCGAAAAAAAATCTGCAATAACTGGTGCCGTGGCTACAGTAAATATGGATGAAATGGCTAAAACAAAAGTTGCAGATGTTGGTCAGGCTCTGCAGGGCCAGGTTGCAGGAGTTTTTGTTTCGGCAAATACCGGTGCTCCCGGAGACGGATTAAAAATACGTATTAGAGGTGAAGGAACGCTGGGAAACAATGATGTATTATATGTTGTTGACGGCGTTGCAACACGAGATATTTCTTTCCTGAATCAATCTGATGTAAAAACAATGACCGTTTTAAAAGATGCTGCGGCAAGTGCTATTTATGGTTCAAGAGCTTCTGCGGGAGTAATCGTTATTACAACCAAAAACGGATCAAAAGGAAAAACCAGTATTAATGCAGAATATTATACGGGAGTTAATTATGCAACCAATCTTCCTAAATTATTAAATTCCGATCAATACTTAGCCGTAAAAGATCAGGCGTGGCATAATACTGCCGGCAATGCAAGTGATGCGATAAGTCCTTATCAAAAAGACAGAGCAAGAACAGATTTTGCAAATACGGACTGGCTAAATAAATTGTTTACGGCAGGTTTAACAACAAATTTTCAGCTTTCGGCAAACGGAGGAAATGAAACAACGCAATACTTAATTTCAGGTGGATATTTTGCTCAAAATGGTATTGTGATTGGCGATCATGATAAATTTCAACGTATAAATTTTAGAATAAATCTTAATTCAGATATTACTAAAAATTTCAAAGTAGGAACAAATATTCAGATTACAAATACGGTTCAGGATAAATTATCGTCAAGCGGAGATGCTCCCGGAATAATTCGTCACGCCTTATTACGTCCTCCGGTTTTATCGGTTTATAAAGATGTTAATGATCCTACTTATTCACAAAGAGATCCTTATACAGATTTACCTTTTTATCTAAACAATAATAACAATGGCGGTTGGGATAAAAATTATGAGCAAACCTCTAATCCAATTGCTTTAGTAAATTTTACAGATGATAAACGTAAAACATTCAGAACCTTTGGAAATGTTTATGGCGAATATAAATTCTTAGCAGATAAATCCCTGAAATTTAGAAGCAGCGTTGGTGCTGATATCGTTTTTGATCATAATAAAGATTTTGGAGAAAATTTTGGTGATGATGACGGGAATGAATTATACCCGGGAATGGGAAGAAAAAACAGGCCTTCGTACTTAAATGAAGACATGGGACAAACGATGACTTTTACTTTTACAAATACATTAAACTATGTAAAAACAATTAACGAAAAACATAGCATAAATGCATTATTAGGAACCGAAAGTATTAGCAGTAAATATGCCTGGATCAATGGTACAAGACAAAATTATGATACTACAACAGACTCATTTAGATACCTGGATTATGGCGGAACAAATAAAATGAGTTCCGGCGGATCTGCTGTTAACTGGAATCTGGTTTCATTCTTTGGCTCCGGTACTTACGGATATGACAATAAATATTTTGTTTCCGGAACAATCAGGGCCGATGGTTCTTCACGCTTTGGACCTAATAATAAATGGGGTTATTTTCCTTCGGTTTCAGGAGGCTGGATAATGTCTAAGGAAAAGTTTATGGAAAAAGCCGATTGGATTTCCAACTTAAAACTGAGAGCTAGCTGGGGTCAGTCAGGAAATCAGGAAATACCAAATAATGCGTATCAAACTGTAGTTTCAAAAGTAGACGGAAACGTAAATACAATTCGTTATGGAAATCCTGATATTAAATGGGAAACAACCACACAAACTGATATTGGATTAGATTTTAGCATTCTAAAAAACAAACTGTCTTTTACAGCAGATTATTTTGATAAAACCACAGACGGAATTTTATTAAAAGTAAGCTTGCCGGTAGTTTCTGTTGGTGTAATCGATGAAACTTATATAAATGCAGGGGCAGTTAGCAATAAAGGATTTGAATTTGGAATGAATTTTCAAAATAACGATCATGCTTTTAAATATGGCGTAAACGGAAACGTAGCAACTCTTACTAATAAAGTCGAAAAACTGCATCAATATGTAACCAATGTCGATGATATCATCAGTAGTACAAGAACAACTGTTGGTCAGCCAATTAACTCGTATTACGGATATCAATTTGATGGAATATATCAAAACAAAGCCGAAATATCATCTCAATTATATGCCAATACAAACGGTGCGCAACCGGGAGATATGAAATTTAAGGATTTAAATGGCGACGGTCAGATTAATGCAGATGACAGAACTTTTATAGGAAATCCAATCCCGAAAATTACTTACGGTTTATCGTTTAATGGAGAATATGAGCGTTTTGATATCTCATTCCTTTTTCAGGGAGTTCAAGGCGTAGATCGTTACAATGATTTGAAAAAAGTATTAGATCATGATAGTCGTCCCTTTAATTCAACAACAGCAGTTTTAAATTCATGGAATGGCGAAGGAACGTCGAATACAACACCAAGATTGACTTTTAATGATAATGGCGGCAGTAAAATGTCCAGTGCATATATCGAAGATGCCTCTTATTTAAGATTAAAAAATGTTGAAATTGGATACACGTTCCAGCCCGAAGTTATGGGTGAAGCAAACCTTCGCATTTATATGTCAGGTCAAAACTTATTCACTATTACAAAATATACAGGTTTAGATCCTGAATCTACCTCTTTGATTGACAAGGGAACATATCCACAATCGATGTCATTTATTTTAGGATTGAAATTAAAATTATAAAAAACTAACGATGAAAAATATATTTATAGCAACGCTCCTAATCGGATTTTTATCCCTTACAAGCTGCGAAGAAGAACTTACCACAGACCCAATTGGTTTATTAATCAAAAAAGATTCAGATAGTAATCCTACTATTGCTGCGGTAGAAAATTCGGTTAGTTCTTCCTATCAGATGTTTTCAAACACAATGAATATTTTTAGTGAAGAAGACTGGAACTGGAGCGGTGGATTAGTGTTTCAAAACGACATTATCGTACAGGATATTGCATCTGATGATATGGAGAAAAAATGGATTCCGGACGGAGATCAATCCTGGATGGATGAAGTTAATAATTTCACTTTTACATCAACAAACGGAGGTCCAAATGGCGCATGGAAATACAATTATGAAGGAATAAAAAGAGCCAACATTGCACTTAATTTTCTGTTAAACCCAGCTATAGAATCCATTACAGGAATTTCTACAGCAAGAAAAAAACAATTATTAGGAGAAACTTATTTCCTGAGATCGTATTATTATTTTTCGTTGGTAAACAATTTTGGAGATGTTCCTTTGATCTTAACTCCCGTAGAGACATATCAGGAAGCATTTGAAGTTGTTGTACGAGCTCCAAAAACTGAGGTTTGGAACCAAATCAACAAAGATTTAGAATTAGCAAAAGCATTATTGCCCAATTCTAAATACAGTTCAAATACTGAGAAATGGAGAGTTTCTAAAGGTGCTGTAATGGCGCTTCAGGCAAAATCAGCTTTATACAATAAAAACTGGACTCAGGTTATTTCGATAATTTCAGAATTAGAGAGCCTTAATTTTTATAGTTTAAACGCAAATTACTTTGATAGTTTTAGTACTAAATATACTGATAACGAAGTTATTTTTTCATACAACCACGTACAAAACGCAATTCCTAAAAAGGGAAATGGAATTTGTGCCGTTGCAGGTTGGGGATTTTTTGCCCCAAGTAATGATTTCTTAGCTTCATTTGAGCCTAATGATCCCAGAAAATTATATACTGTTAATGTACCTGAACAATGGATAAATAAAATATTAGGAAGCACAAACGGATCTAATAAAGGAAACGACGACGCTCCAAATAATAAAATCTATATGCGTTACGCCGATGTTTTACTTTGGAAAGCTGAAGCACTTAATGAAACAGGTGATTATGCCGGAGCGATTACAATCATTAACAACATACGAGAAAGAGCAAGAAATACAGTAACTGCGACAGGAACCCCTGCTCCATCCGGAACTTTACCAAACAGAGAAATTTCTACGGATAAAGCAACTATAAAAGGCTGGTTAATAGCTGAAAGAAGAGCAGAACTTGGTTTTGAAAGTCAAAGAATGCCGGACCTGAAAAGATGGGGAATTGCAAAAGAAGTAATGATAGCACACGGAAAAAACTTCCAGGACAAACATATGTTATATCCAATACCTCAATCAGAAATTGATGCAACCGCGGGAAGGTTAACGCAAAATCCCGGTTATTAATTTTTTATTAAAAAGGTAACTCTATTTTATTTAAATAAAAAATATAGTTACCTTAACTATAACAACTTAGATATAAAAAAACATGAAAGATATAGCAAAACGTTTTACAGAAAATCCTTTATTATCACCATCTGATATTCCTGCAAGCCGAGAAGGATTAGAAATAACCTGTCTCTTAAATCCGGGAGTTTTTACATATGAAAATAAAACCTGGCTGATAGTAAGAGTTGCAGAAAGACCAAAACAAAAGGAAAACATAATTTCTTTCCCGATATTAACGCAAACCGGTACAATTCAAATTATTGAAATCTCAAAAGATGATCCTGAATTAATCGCCACAGATGCAAGAGTAATTAATTACAGAGGCGTTGATTACTTAACAACATTATCACATTTAAGATTATTATGCAGTGAAGACGGACGTCAATTTTACGAACCAGACAATTATTCGCATTTAGTTGGCGAAGGTATGTTAGAAACTTTTGGAATTGAGGATTGTCGCGTTGCTTTAATCGAAGGAAAATATTATTTAACCTTCACTTCAGTATCAGATAATGGAGTTGGCGTTGGTTTGCGTACAACAACAGATTGGAAAAACTTCGAAAAACACGGAATGATATTGCCCGCCCACAATAAGGATTGTGCCATTTTTGAAGAAAAAATAAACGGATTATTTTATGCATTACATCGCCCAAGCAGCGTAGATATTGGTGGAAATTATATCTGGATTGCCTCATCTCCGGACGGAATTCACTGGGGAAATCACCATTGTATTATTAAAACACGAAAAGGATTTTGGGACTGTAAAAGAGTTGGTGCCGGTGCCGCTCCCATAAAAACAGATAAAGGCTGGGTCGAAATCTATCACGGAGCTAATGACAATCACCAATATTGTCTGGGTGCATTTTTAATGGATTTAGAAGATCCTACAAAAGTAATCGCAAGAACCGAAGATCCTATTATGGTTCCTACGACAACGTATGAATTAAGCGGATTTTTTGGAAACGTGGTATTTACCAACGGTCATATTATTGAACCAGACGGAGACACCATTACCATTTATTACGGTGCTTCTGACGAGTTTGTTTGTGGCGCAAAATTTTCGATTAAAGAAATTCTTTTACTTCTAAAAACCCATTAATGTTTAAAAAAATCATATCAGAAATTGACCATTTCAAAAGTCAGACACATAATTTTCAAATTCTTATTTTCACAAATTTAGTTTATGCATTAGTACTTCCCGTAATCGATATTTTTGTTGCCGCATATATTATGCGAAATTCAAATGACACCTCAAAAGTTGTCATTTATCAGCTCGCAATTTATACAGGAATTCCGTTAACATTTTTATTGAATGGTTTTTTACTGAAATATTTCAACATCCGTAAATTATATTCCATCGGGATGATGTTAAGCGGTGTTTCCATGATTATCATGATGTCATTAAAAACATTAGATCTTTCAGGAATTGGTATCGCCGGCATCACGATGGGACTTTCTTTTGGTTTATACTGGTCTAATCGGGATTATCTGGCTTTATCCATAACAAATGATAACAATAGAAATTATTACTATGGATTAGAAACTTTTATTTATACCATTATTGCCATTGCAATTCCGGCAACAATTGGTTGGTTTATTCAGTCAAAAACTGGAGAAGATCAAAAACATGGAGCGTATGTAATCATCACCGGAATTGTTTTTTTAATTACAATTGTCGCTTCAATAGTTTGTTACAGAGGTAAATTTGAAAATCCGGCACAAAAACAATATATCTTTTTCAAATTTCATCCCTTATGGAATAAATTATTAACGCTTGCAACTTTCAAAGGATTAGCACAAGGATTTCTGGTTACTGCGCCCGCAATGTTAATTTTTAAAATATTAGGCGAAGAAGGCGCATTAGGAAAAGCACAATCTATTGGTGCCGTTTTAGCCGCAATTATTATTTATTTTATTGGTCGTTTCTCAAAACCATCAGACAGAATTAAAATCTTTTCGGTTGGGTTAATATTATTCGCTTTAGGAGCTTGTATAAACGGATTGTTGTTTGATAAAACAGGAGTTATACTCTTTTTGTTATTACTTCTGATCGCAAAACCTTTAATGGATTTGGCCTATTTTCCTATCCAGTTAAAAGTAATAGATATTGTTTCCCGAATAGAAAAAAGAGGCGAATTTGCTTACATCTTAAATCATGAAGCCGGATTGTATATTGGAAGACTTTTAGGCGCAGGAACTTTTCTAACCTTATATTATACAGTTTCTGAAGATTTTGCTTTGAGATACGCCATCGGAATCATCGCTTTACTACAATTATGCTCCATTTTCATCAGCAAAAAAATCATCAAACAAGGATTAGAACTTTCTCCCGAAAAAGAAATAGATATAAAAGTCCTGAATGAAGTAGCTGTGAAATTAGTTTAAAAAATAAAGAAATAAGAAATGAATATTTTCATAAAAATTACTGCTTCGTGCCTGTTTATTTTAAGTATAACAGCAACAGCGCAAGTAAAACAACAAAAAATCAATCGCATCGAGCAAATGCCTAATTTGCCACAACCTTTAAAAATTATCGATTATAAAAAACTGGCTTTAGATTTTGATAAAACAGTTTATGATTTCAATGCAAAAGGCAAGTTTTGGCCAATGGTCTGGATGGATGACACTCAGAAAAACTTTCCACAAACAGTAGCAGGATTATATACTGCCGTAGCAGATGTAAGACAAGGACCGGATCATAATAAAGGAATGTTTCATGAAGCGCTAGCCACAATGGGCGCAACATTAGGAGCGACTTTAGTAGGAATTGACAAAAACAACCAGCAAAATCTAAACTATGTTGCGATGTTGAAAAACTACTTTAATAAAGATACCAACTGGAATATTATGATGAATAATACTTGTCCTGAAGTTGCTTTATTAGGCGGTGGTTATGGTCGTGATTGGTGGTATGATGTATATCCTAATCTATTATTTTATGCAGTTTATGATAAATATCCTAACGAGCCAGGTTTTGCCGAAATTGCAAGAACTATTGCCGATAAATTTTATGAAGCCGATGTTATTTTAAACGGGAATTATGATTATTCTTATTTTGATTATAACAAAATGAAGCCCATGACAAATCATATCTGTGCACAACCGGATGTAGCAGCAGGACATGCCTGGGTATTATATTCGGCGTATAAAAAATTTGGAGATCAAAAATATTTAAAGGGTGCATTAAGTGCTTTATCAGCATTAGAATCCCAGCCTAAAAATCCAACTTATGAAGTTTTAATGCCTTTTGGAGCCTATTTATCTGCCAGAATAAATGCAGAACAAGGTACAAAATACAACACAGGCAAAATGCTGGACTGGACATTTGACGGAACGCCAATTTGCCGTGAAGGCTGGGGCGCATTAGTTGGGAACTGGAACGGAATTGATATTTCAGGCATTTTTGGAAGTACAGTCGATCATGGTGGTTACGGATTTTTAATGAATACGTATGATGCTGCATGGCCATTAGTGCCAATGGTACGATACGATCAGTCGTATGCCACCGCAATTGGAAAATGGATGTTGAACGCAGCCAATGCGTCCCGATTTTTTTATCCAAAATATATGCCGGATGAACATCAAACCATTCCCGAACTTGCTGAGGTTTCAAAAGGAGTAATTGGTTATGAAGGTATGATTCGTAAATCAAGTTATAAAGAATATGAAAACTTAAAAGGTCCTGTCGCACAAGGTGATGGTCCGCTTTGGGTACTTGGCGAAAACCCAAAAGAATCTCAATTTAGCGTTTACGGAAGTGGACATGTCGGAATCTTTGGCAGTATTATTCGCAAAACTGATATTACAGGAATATTACAATTAGATTTACTAGCTACAGATTTTTTTGGTGACGATGCTTATCCTTCTTACTTATATTATAATCCATATACAACAAGTAAAATAGTTACTATAAAAACTGAAAAAGGAAAAAAAGTAGATTTATACAATACTGTTTCAGGAAGCTTTATAGCCCGTAATATTACTTCATCTTCTAAAATAAAAATCGATGGATTAAGCTCAGCTGTTATTGTTTGTGTGCCTTCTGAAGGAAAAATAACTCACGAAGGAAATAAGATGCTAATTGATGGTGTTGTGGTAGATTATAAATCGTCAGAGAAAAAATAAATACCATTTTCGGTTTAGTTTGTCATCCTGAGGTTTAATTTTTATGCGATTGTCAGGCAGAGCGGAGTCGAAGCCCGTTCCAATTGGTGCGCCCTTCGACTCCGCTCAGGGGGACAAGCTGTGTGTTGATACAAAAATGAGAATAAAAAATGTTGTCAATCTTCACATATCTAGGTAAATAAATGGCTATAAGCCTACTATAATAACTTAACCAGACAACAAATATTATGAGATCAAATCTATTGAAATCCGTATTCTTTATTCTGCTAATGATAAAAACAAATCCAACTTTTGCTCAAAAAACAAAGGCTGATCAAAAATGGTGGAAAGAATCTGTTTTTTATCAAATTTACATGCCAAGTTATGCAGATAGCAATGGCGACGGATATGGTGATTTTAAAGGCATGACCCAAAAGTTGGATTATTTGAAAGAACTCGGAATAAAAGGGATTTGGTTAACACCATTTCTTACCTCTCCCAAAGTAGATAATGGTTATGATATTGCCAATTATTATGAAGTTGATCCTACTTATGGAAACAAAGCCGATTTTGATACTTTTTTGAATGAAGCCCATAAAAGAGGAATTAAGGTAATTATAGACATGGTTTTTAATCATACTTCTACAGATAGTAAATGGTTTCAGGAATCGAGAAAATCAAAAGATAATCCGTATCGTGATTATTATATCTGGAAAGACGAACCAAACAATTGGGAATCATTTTTTGGAGGAACAGCCTGGGAAAAAGACGCGTTAACCAATCAATATTACTATCATAAATTTGATACAAGAATGGCTGATCTTAACTGGTCGAACGCCAAAGTTGTGGCTGAGATTCAGAATGTGCTGCGTTTTTGGCTTGATGCCGGCGTTGACGGTTTCCGCTTAGATGTAATTAATTTTTTAACTACAAACGGAATCACAAAAGATAATCCGATAAAAGACGGAAAACAAGATCACATCAACGATATCGATCAGGAAGGCGTAAAAAATGCCATGAAAATCATAAAAGCTACCGTAAATGAATACGACAATCGTTTTATTGTAGGCGAAATAGGAAGTGATAAAATCGAGGTTTTAAAACAATATCAATCGCAGGATTTATTAGATGTAGTTTTTAATTTCAACTTCGGAAGTATTAAAGAATTTTCGACCCAACGCATTTTTAATGAATTGCAAAGTATGGAGAAAAACATGAGCAGTTATCCAACTTTATTTTTTGGAAGCCACGATATGCCCAGAATGATTGACAGATTAGCTGATACAAACCCAGACAAAGCCGTGGCATTAACGGCATTAATACTTACTGCAAAAGGAGTTCCGTTTATTTATTACGGCGAGGAAATAGGAATGCATAATATTATTGCGCAAAATATTGACGAAATGGTCGATATACAAGGAAGAACGCATTATAAATTATCTCTCGAAAAAGGAAAAAATACCGGCGAAGCACTTCTTGAAGGAAACGAACATAATCGTGATAAATCCCGTAGTCCCATGCAATGGAATTCAAATTCATTTGCCGGATTTTCAAACGAAAAAACCTGGATTAAAATTAATCCCGATTATAAAAAAACAAATGTTGCCGTTTTAACGCCTCAGAAAAATTCTATTTTGAACAGTTATAAAAAATTAATAACATTAAGAAATAATGAAAAGGTATTACAATACGGAAATTATGATAACCTCGAATGTCAAGGAGATCAAATTTCATTTACCAGATCTTATGAAGGTGATAGAATTACAGTAATCATAAATTTTGGCCTAAAAAAGGAAATAAAATTACCTGAGAAAGCAACAATACTAATGGGAAACAAAACCCTAAAACCAAGCAGCTTTATTATTTATAGAAGTTTATAGAAAGCATTACAAGAAAAAATAGTCCTAACAGGTTTTAAAAACCTGTTAGGAATTTTTATATTCATCACAATAAGTAAATAGCATAAAAAAAATCATTTGATTCCGCCAACTTTATGGAGGTTAATAAATTTGTGATTAATGTGGCTTGAGACAAAATAACAAAAGAATTTGACTAAAGCCAATCAATAATTTACATTTTATTACTCCAGCTAAAGCTGGAGGCAATTCAAAAATGATTCACCATAATACTTCAAAGATTGAAAAAACACAATCATTTAATTCCCTCCAGCTTTATGGAGATTAATGAATTTGTAATTAATGTTGCTTGAGCCAAAATAACAAAAGAATTTGGCTAAAGCCAATCTATGATTTAAATTTTATTACTCCAGCTAAAGCTGGAGCCAATTCAAAAATGATTCACCATAATACTTCAAAGATTGAAAAAACACAATCCTGAATTGCCTCCAGCTTTAGCTGGAGGTTAATGATTTGTGATTAATGTGGCTTTAGCCAAAATAACACTCCATATTAAGTAACTATTAAAAAAAACCTCTTTGGTTTCCTCACTACTTCACTTCATAAATAAAAGATTCTGATGGCGCTATTTTTACTTCAACTTTCCCCGCACCATTACTTACATTTAGTTTTATTTCATTTTTTAAATACAATTGATCTTTAAGCAAATATTCCCCATCTTTTAAATTCCATTTTGAAATAATATCAGCAGGAATTAGCAAATCAAACTCACTTGTTTTTTCAGAAGAGAAATTAGCAATAACAATCAATTTTTGATTTTCTGACCAACGTGCATATGAATAAATTAATTCATCATAACCTGAAGTATTCTGACGATTTACAGATTGTATTTCCTGAAAACTTCCCATTAAAGCAGCACTTTTAATAGAAAAATTCAATAATCGTTTGTAAAAATCACGAAGGTTTTTCTCTGATTCAGAAAGTTGACCGCCATCAAATTTTCCTTCATTCATCCAGCGTTGATGATTTGGAACTCCTATATAATCAAAAATAGAAGTTCTTGTTGGTTTTCCAAATCCTGCATTTTCATTTCCCGCCTCACCTACTTCCTGTCCAAAATAAACCATTGTTGGCGAAGTACTAATAGTTGTTGAAACCACCATTAAAGGTTTTCCACATTCCGGAGTTCCTGCAAATTCTGAACTTGCTAAACGCTGTTCATCATGGTTGTCTAAAAAGTGAAGCATATTATGTTCAATATCTGCCATTCCTTTTTGAATATCTGATAATCCATCAGGCGAAGATTTTCCTCGAATAATATCTTTCAGTTTATCATAAGTCTCTACTTTATCATATAGATAATCCATTTTTCCTAAACGGATATAATTGCGATATTCGTTCGGGTTATACACTTCTGCCAATAAAAAAGCATTTGGATTTTTCATTTTGATGGCTGAATTCATATAACTCCAAAACTCATAAGGAACCATTTCTGCCATATCATATCTAAAACCGTCAACACCTTTTGCTGTCCAGTATAAAGCAATTGATTTAAATTTTTTCCAGGAATCCGGCACATCTTTATCCTGCCAAAATGCAAAATGTTCCTGATATGATTTCTGATCAAAACCAGCCGGAAGTTCAGGAAAATCCTTAGATCCATCAGGACGAACTCCGTAATTTACTTTCACCGTTTCATACCAGTCATTTTGATCCGGTTTTACTTTACGCGAACCGTTTCCTGTCCATTTTGCAGGATTTTCATCAAAAATTCCATCAACAAGCGGATTTTTTTCTCCGTTTAACGGAACATCATTATCCGGAATTTCAAAATGATTATTTGGGATATAATAAAAATTATTATCCCTTTTATATTCGACATTTACATCATCATTGGCGCCAAAATCCTGAACACCTTCAGGATTGTTTTTTCCTTGATATTTACGGGCAATATGATTTGGTACAATATCAATAATTAACTTTAAACCTGCTTTGTGCGTGCGGGCAATTAAATCTTCAAACTCCTGTAATCTATTTGCCGGATTTACCGCCAAATCAGGATTTACATTATAATAATCTTTCACGGCATATGGCGATCCTGCACGTCCTTTTACCACTTCGGGATCATCATCAGAAATTCCGAAAGCTTTATAATCGCGAACCAAAGCGTGATGCGGAACACCGGTATACCAAATATATGTAACACCTAAATCTTTAATTTCATGAAGTGCCTTATCTGTAAAATCATTGAATTTCCCTACTCCATTTTCTTCAATTGTTCCCCAGGGTTTATTGTTTGTGTTTTTATTTCCAAATAAACGTGTAAAAACCTGATAGACTACAATTTTCCTATCAGTAGTAACTTCTTCTTTTGATGTATTCATTTTTAAATCTTTGGTTTTACATGCAGAAAATAGCATGGTTGCAGCCAATCCCGCAACAAAAACTTTTTTATGTATCATATTCATTTTATAACTAATTCGTTTTTCAATTAAGATAGAATCCATAATCGAAAAACCATTTTCTAAATTTAGACTAATTTTTAAAACTCAAAAGAAACCGCCATTGATTTAACGCTAAAAAGTAAAGCTACAACGAAATAGTTCAGGATTTTGTTGGTAAGTTTGGAAGGTTTAGAGGCAAAGGTTTTTTCAGGACCTGAAATTTGAATTTTTTTTATCCTTTATACTCTCTTAATGTTAGACGCACTGCTGTGCGCCTCTACGGTGAAGATTACGTATAAATTCTTTAATAAAACTGACCCTTTGTTCCTTTGAACCTTTTAACCTATTTCTTGGTCTAGACTGCTGTGCGTCTCTACGATAAAGTTTATACATAAAGATTATACCTGAAATTTATGTAAAAAATACTTCAACAAAACTTTGAACCTTTGCTCTTCTGACCTTTGTACCTAAACATTATAAATTAATCACAATATCACCAAAGGTTGTAACCTTTTTCATAAATTTGACAAAAAATTTAATCAATTGAAGAAATCACTATTTTTCATATCTTACTGTTTGCTTTTGTTAAGCGTACAATTCATTTTTGCACAAGCACCAAAAACAAAAACAATTAATATTGAAAATTCAGATCTGGTAGAAGTAAATCAGGTACTTGTGCCTGATGGAGTTTTACTTACCGGAAATGTTAAAGTAAATCATGATGGCGTTGTTCTGACTTGCAACAAGGCTTATTTTTTTCAAAAAGAAAACTATCTTAAGGCTTTTGGAAATGTACAAATAGTACAAGGAGATACTTTATTTTTAAATAGTAAATACGCGGAATATAGCGGAAATGAGAAAAAAGCTTTTGCAACAGGAGATGCTGTGATGAGTTCTCCAGATGCGACTTTATCAACTGATACTATTAATTTTGATCGAAATATTCAGCAGGTTTTTTACAATACCAAAGGTACAATTATTAATAAAGACAATACTTTAGTAAGTAAATCAGGAAGATATTTTGTTAATGAAAAGAAGTTTCAATTCCTGACAGCAGTTACAATCACGAATCCTAAATATGTTATAAAATCCAATCATTTAGATTATTACAGTAATTCCGGACATACTTATTTATTTGGACCTTCGACCATTACAAGTAAAACTAATTATATTTATACTGAAAAAGGATTTTATGATACCAAGAAAAACCTCGCGCATTTCTTACGAAAATCCTACATCAAATATGACGATCGACTCATAGAAGGAGATAGTTTATATTATAATCGGAATATAGAATTTGCATCGGCAACGCGAAATGTAAAAATTACAGATTCCATAAATCGCGGAATTGTAAAAGGTCATTATGCCGAAATTTACAAACTAAAAGATTCGATGTTTGTGACCAAAAGAGCCGTAGCAATAAATCTTGTTGAAAAAGATTCCGTTTACATTCACGGACAAAAATTAATGGTCACCGGAAAAGAAGGCGAAAGAATTTTAAGAGCTTATAAAAATGTTCGTTTCTTTAAAATCGATATGAGCGGAAAATGTGATTCTATTCATTCAAACTCTAAAACGGCTTTGACAAAACTGATTGGAAATCCGATTTTATGGAATGGTGAAAGCCAGATTACCGGAGATCTTATGCATTTAATTGGCGACAATACAACCAAAAAATTAGATTCTTTAAAAGTCCTCAACAACACTTTTATAGTCTCGCGGGATACACTCGGCACCGGCTATAATCAGGTAAAAGGACTCAATTTATTCGGGAAATTCTTAGATGGAAAACTACACGATGTTGATGTTATCAAAAATATCGAAGTTGTTTATTATATGCGAAATGAGGCCAATGAACTCATTGGAATCAATAAAAATGTAAGCAGTAAAATCAATCTTATTTTAGAAAATAATGATATTCAAACCATCACTTTTTTCAATAAAGTAGACGGCGATATTTACCCCGAAGCCGATTTACCTGAAAATGCACGTAAACTAAAAGGCTTGCGCTGGCGAGGCGACGAACGCATAAAATCAAAAGATGATATTTTTAGCGCCGAAGACAATGAACTCAACGATAAATTAGTACAAGAAGGGAAAGATCAGGAAGCCAAGGATAAAGACACCCCCATGGAAGTCAGGAAAGAAACCTTAGATTATGACAAAAAGAAACCCGCCGTCAAAGCTGCTCCTAAAACTAGTACGAAGAGTAAGAAGTAAGTTTTCAGTTTTCAGTCGCAGTTTGCAGTTTGCAGTTCTTCTTTATCAGTTTACAAAGCTTTGCGTCCAGATAGCTATCGGGATTGCATTTTAATAATACAAACTTGATTTAAACTTTGCGGACTTTTCGTAAAACTTTGCGATCTTTGCAGTTAAATTAGTCGCAGTTTTCAGTCGCAGTTTACAAAAAACGTTTTTAGTTTATATCTTAAAGCATTCCTAAAACTAAGAAACTTAGCTTTTCAGCAACTCAGAACCTTAAAAAATGAATCCAGATTTTATAAAATACCAGGCACAAACTTCCCCATATCCACTAGGAATGGAAGTTTCGCACGCTATTGGCTCTTATATTTACGACACAAACGATAAAAAATATTTAGATTTTGTTGCCGGTGTTTCCGCTTGCACACTTGGGCATCAACATCCAAGAGTTAATCAAGCCATTAAAGATCAGTTAGATAAATATTCACACGTTATGGTTTATGGCGAATATTCACAAAGTCCAGCCGTTCAATATTGCAAATTACTGGCTTCACTCCTGCCGGAATCCCTAGATAAAACCTATTTAGTCAATTCAGGCACAGAAGCTATTGAAGGCGCGCTAAAATTAGCTAAACGAACAACAGGCCGCAGTCAGCTAATTTCGTGTCACAACGCCTATCACGGTAATACAATGGGATCAATGAGCGTTATGGGATTTGAAGAACGCAAACGGGCTTTTCGCCCCTTGCTACCTGATGTGGATTTTATTACCTTTAATAACGAAGAAGATTTACAAAAAATAACAACCAGAACCGCTGCAATACTTTTAGAAACCATTCAGGGAGGCGCAGGATTTATCCAGCCTGAGAATGATTATCTGCAAAAAGTACGCAAGCGTTGCGATGAAGTTGGCGCTATGATGATCGTCGATGAAATTCAGCCCGGTTTTGGCAGAACAGGCAAACTATTTGGTTTCCAGAACTATGACGTCGTTCCGGATATTGTCGTTATGGGAAAAGGAATGGGTGGCGGAATGCCCGTTGGTGCTTTCACCGCTTCGGCAGAAAAAATGGATCTATTAACCGAAAACCCTAAGCTTGGGCATATTACCACATTTGGAGGTCACCCTGTCATTGCGTCAGCCTGTTTAGCAACTTTGCAGGAATTAACTGAAACAAATTTAATGCAAGAAGCGTTAGACAAGGAAAAACTCTTCAGATCGCTTTTGGTACATCCTTTGATAAAGGAAGTTAGAGGAAAAGGATTAATGCTTGCCGCAATGACCGAAACTGCCGAAATAACAAACGAAGTTATTTTAAACTGTCAGGACAAAGGGCTCATTTTATTCTGGTTGCTGTTTGAAGGATGCGCAATACGAATAACACCGCCATTAACCATTTCTGAACAAGAAATAAAAGAAGGTTGTGCCATAATATTAAACGTTATGGATGAAATAATAAAAAAACAACAAGAAGTTTAATCAGGAGCTATTTCCAGCTATACGTTACAATCTTTTATCCCGCTAAAGAAGCGGCACAAAAGGATTTTCACTTCTATCTGGGCTAGAAATTCAGGTTAAAAATAAAGTTCATAAATAATAATTAAATTTAATCTTTTAAATATCAAAAGATTATAAATCAAAACAGAAAATAAATTCTGTCCATATTGTTAATTAAATTGTTCACAACAATTAATTCTCATTCTTACAACAATAATATGGTTGCCTAAATTTATAACAGGCTAATTTCAAATAAAGACAGTATGCAATTAAGCAACGAAGAAGAAGATTATAACCTATCCTTATCAAAATTTGAGTCGATGTTAAAAACTAACAAAGTACTCTTTTTTGACTCTGAAGAATTTGAAGAAATTATTCTTCATTATTTAGATATAGGCAAGGCTAATTTAGCAAAAAAGGCCTTGAAACTTGCATTAGACCAACACCCAAAATCTACGGGCTTAAAATTAGTACAAGTAGAAATGTTGGTTTACGACGACAAATTAGAAATCGCCGAGAAACTCTTAAATGAGTTATATGCAATCGAACCTAACAACGAGGAAATTTATATCCAGAAAGCAAATATTTGTTCTAAAAGAGATCAACACGAAAAAGCAGTAGAATTGCTCAAAATTGCCTTGCAATATACAGATGATTATGCTGACGTGTACAACCTGATTGGAATGGAATATCTTTTCATGGATAACCTTGAATTGGCAAAAGAAAGTTTTATCAAATGTCTTGAAGAAGATTTAGAAGATCAGTCTGCGCTTTATAACGTGGTGTATTGTTTTGAATTTTTAGATCAAAATCAGGAAGCCATTGTATATCTCAACGAATACATCAATAAAAACCCCTATAGCGAAATCGCCTGGCATCAGCTTGGCCGTTTGCATTATGGCGTAAAAGAATACGAAAACGCGATTCGTGCTTTTGATTATGCAACCCTAATCGACGATGAGTTTTTAGGTGCTTTCATGGAAAAAGCAAAAGCATATGAGCGTCTTAAAAAATATAGCGAAGCAATTGAAAGCTATAACCGAACCATCGAATTAGACGATGCAACTTCTTATGCCTTATTGCGTATTGGAAAATGCTACGAAAAGTTAGGAAATTCGGCGAAAGCCCTTCAATATTACAACCAAACTGTACACGAAGATCCGCTTTTAGACAAAGGCTGGATTGCCATTACTGATTTTCATGTACGTCAAAAAAACTTTCAAAAAGCATTGTTTTTTGTCAATAAAGCATTAGCAATTGACAATCAAAATCGTTTGTATTGGAAACGTTATGCGACGATTAACAAACAAATGAACTTTTTTGAAGAAGCAGAATTTGGATATAGAAAAGCAGTAGAATTTGGAGATCATGCCTTAGACACCTGGTTATTCTGGGTTGATATTCTTCAATTTTTAGGCGAATTTGAAAGCGCTATTCAAACCTTATTACAAGCATCAGAATATTTTCCTGAAGAAAACGAAATCGAATATCGTTTAGCAGGATTGTATTTCATGATTCAGGAAAACACCAAAGCAAAATTTCACTTAAGCAATGGTTTGCGTTTAAACTTTGATAATTACATTTTAATCGAAGATTTATTTCCGGTAGTATGGTCAAAAAAAATGGTGAAAAATTATATTGAAAAACATAGAAAAGAATAATGATTGATACTTTAAGAAGACGTTTTGGCTTGTTAGGCCGTAATATTAGTTACTCATTTTCAAAAGGATATTTTACAGAAAAATTTAGCGATGCCGTTTTTGCCGGCAACAGCTACGAAAATTTTGATATTTCTGAAATTAATTATTTCACTGAATTGGTGAAAAACAATCCTGATTTAAAAGGCTTAAATGTTACGATTCCTTACAAAGAACAAGTCATACCTTTCTTAGACAAACTTTCAAAAAAAGCAGCTTTAATTGGTGCTGTAAACACTATTAAATTTACCAAAAACGGAAAATTAAAAGGGTACAACACTGATTATTATGGCTTTAAAAAATCATTAGAACCATTATTAGAGCCGCATCACAAAAAAGCGCTTATTTTAGGGACCGGAGGCGCATCAAAAGGTGTTGCTTTTGCACTTGATGAACTTGGTATTCCATATACTTTTGTTTCCAGAGAAGCTAAAGAAAACATCATTGACTATAACCTGATTAATGCTACTACTTTTGATAATTTTCAAATCATAATCAATTGTACGCCAGTTGGTACAAGTCCTGATATAGAAGCTTGTCCTGATTTACCTTATGAGTTTTTTACCGAGAAACATATTGCCTACGATTTAATATATAATCCTGCAGAAACTCAATTTCTTAAAAATGCTAAAGAAAAAGGCGCAGTTATAAAAAACGGTCACGACATGCTAATACTTCAGGCAGAAAAAGCCTGGAAAATCTGGAATAAATAAAAAATTTCTTATAAAACAAAATACTAACGTAATTTTCGTAAATTAGACTACTCATTAATAAGTAGTTATGAAAAAATTACAACTATTTTGTTTCCTAAGTTTTGTAATTACTATTTCGGCAAAAGCCCAGGATACTATTCAGTTAAACAGCCCTTTTTCTGAACCAAGATATAACTACTTTTTAAAGACACTTATATTTTTTAATGAATATCTGGATACTGATTCGGGCTCATTTAATACTACACAATTAAGATTTTTACATCCAATTGGCAACAAAGCCTGGAATTTAAGATTTGATCTTCCCTTAGTATCAACCAATACTAATTCAATTAATAAAACAGGAATTGGTGATATTGGTGTTGGCATCAGCTATATTCCTTATACAAAGCAAAGTAACGGAATCGCTTTGAGAGCAAGAGTAATTTCAAATTCAGCTTCAGACCCTAGTTTTGGAAGCGGAAAATGGATTTTTATTCCTACTGTATTTTACGGAAAATATTTTAGCGGCAAACAATTTTTATGGATTTCATCGCTGGAATATCAAGCTAGTTTTGCAGGTTCAACCGATCGAAATGATATCAATGTCGCAGCATTTGAAAATAACCTCTTATGGTTTTTTAGCAAAAACTGGATTGCCGGTGATGTCGCTTTTAGATATAGTAGCAACTTAAATGGTTTTCAAAATAATGCTTTTTTAGAATTTGGCCGAAAAATAACGCCGGTAAATTTAGTTTACATTCATCCGAGCATTGCTTTTGGTGACAAAAAAACTTATAATTATGGACTTGAAGCCGGAGTTTTAATTCTCTTTTAAAATATAATAAATACTTTTTTGCCAATGATGTATAATCTAAATAAGTAAAAATTAATCTAAAAAAAATACATTAAAATAAGATATATTCTATAAGTAATATAAATTTGTAATATTTTATTTATAAAAAATCAATAAACTCATTTTTTTTAACTTAGATTTGTTTCTTAAATCAAATCTATGAAGCCAATATTATTTATTATCTTATTCACTATCTCAGTTTCTTTTTCAGCATTTGCACAAATAGATGAAAATCAGTCGAACCCGTTTAAAGCAGGTCGCGTTAATTATTTTAAGCATACAATTATATTTTTTAATGAATACCTGGATACTGAGAATGGCTCTTGCAATACTACTAACGTTCGGAAACAAATCCTGGAATCTTAGGGCTGATGTACCTCTAATTTCTAAAAATACCAACGCCATAAATAAGACAAGTTTGGGAGACGTTGCATTTGGCGCAACATATATTCCGTACATCGATAAAAAAAAAGGAATTGCTATCAGAACTCGTGTAGTTACAAATTCTTCTAATGATCCAAATTTTGGAACAGGGAAATGGATCATTATGCCTGCCCTATTTTACGGGCAATATATTGGGCCTACAAGAAATTACCTATGGCTTTCAACCATTGAAAGCCAAAATAGTTTTGCCGGTTCCAGCAACCGTAATGACGTTAATACTACACTATATGAAAATGTTGTATTCCGTTATTTTGGCAAAAATTGGATTGCAGGAGATGTTACTTTTAGATACAATCATATCATTGATGGCTTTCAAAATAATGCCTACATAGAATATGGTAGAAAATTAACGTCAACTAATATGATTTATATTCACCCAAGTGTAGCATTTGGTGGTGAAAAATCATATAATTATGGGCTCGAAGTTGGACTATTAGTTCTATTTTGATTGAAAAAAAGTGATATAATTCTTCCTATACTATTATTTTAATTTCATTTTTCTGAAAATTATAATAATTCAGAATTTAAATTTACTTCAAAAAATCAATAAAAAAACTACGATCATAATTCGTAATTACTTCAATAAATATGAATTTCATCTTAAAATAGTGTATAAACAAACGATTTATTTTGTATTTAGAAACACCTTTACTATCTTTCGCAATGTTTAAATCAATATACTTATACATTTAGAATGTTAGAAGAAAAGAATGATAACCTGCAAGAAGCAGACGGAAAATTAGGAATCGAAATTAGTGATTCTATAGAAAATGATGCCATTGAAACATCTGATGAAGAAACAACGCCGGAAAATGAAATTTCGCTTCCTGAAAATGAAGTAGAAAATACAGAGGAGGCTGCCGAAACAAATCATCAAACGGCATTAGATGCCATAACAAATTCGAATGCTGAAGAAAGCGAAGATGAGACGCTAAAAGAGCGTCATGATATTCCTATGCAGGATTATGATACTTTCTCAC
>NZ_JAYSPC010000112.1:0-8938 GCF_043722275.1 Flavobacterium sp.
GTCTACGATAATCGCTTTTACTCTTGATGCAATGTCTGACATAATCTTTAATTTTAGAATTTAATTTGTTGGCAAAAATAAAAAACTTTATTTTAAAACCACGATTTAGTTTATAAATGTAACACTAATTTATAAAATTAATTTCAAGAAAGCCCTTTTAATACTATTTATTTTCGATTTTTATTCCGTTTTTTGCATTCTCAAATTAAATTCGATTATGAAAAAAATTATTGTTTTTGCCTCAGGATCAGGAACTAATGCTGAAAATATAATAAAATATTTTGCAAAAACCAAAATCGCAAAAGTCGTTTCTGTTTTTACGAATAATGCTTCGGCAAAAGTTATCGAAAGAGCAAAAAATCATCAAATTCCGACCGAAATCTTCTCAAAAAGCGAATTATTAGAGCGTAACCTCTTACAAAAAATACAGGAAATCGATCCGGATATGATAGTTCTTGCGGGTTTTTTATTGAAATTCCCCGATCATATAATCGAACAATATCCTAACAAAATAATCAATATTCATCCGGCACTTTTACCTAACTATGGAGGAAAGGGAATGTACGGAATGCACATACACAGAGCAATAGTTAATAATAAGGAGAAAGAAACCGGAATTTCTATTCATTATGTAAATGAACATTATGACGAAGGTGGTATTATTTTTCAGAAAAATGTAGCCTTAACAGACGAAGATACACCAGAAACTGTAGCCGAAAAGATTCACGAACTGGAACAAAAGTATTTTCCGGAAATCATTTCAAGGTTATTGGAAGATTAAACTTAAAAAAAATAAACCATATAAGTGATATAAGATAATTTAAGACTGGCATTTTTAAAGTTTACATGCCATCAAAAGAAAAAATATTATAACGTAAAACTTAAAATGAACTTATATTCTTATATGGTAAAAAAATAAAAAATGATTCACGAAGTACATATATATACTGATGGCGCTGCAAAAGGAAATCCCGGAAACGGTGGTTACGGCGTAGTAATGGAATTGGTAGGAACGCCGCATAAAAAAGAATTCTACGAAGGTTTTCGTCTTACTACAAATAACAGAATGGAGCTTTTGGCAGTAATTGTTGGACTTGAAAAGCTAAAAAAACCAAACATGAAGGTTTTGGTTGTTTCAGATTCTAAATACGTAATTGATTCTGTGGTTAAAAAGTGGGTTTTTGGCTGGGAGAAAAAAAACTATACCGGTAAAAAAAATCCCGATTTATGGAAACGCTTTTTAATTATTTACAAAAAACATCAGGTCGAATTTAAATGGATTAAAGGGCATAACAATCATCCTCAAAACGAGCGTTGCGACGAATTAGCAGTTATGGCGTCTATGCAAAAAAATCTTTCTGTAGATGTTTATTACGAGACTATAGGTTCAAAATCATAAAAAAGCGCGTCAAAAAACATTGTTTCCTGACGCGTTTCCTTTTTTGAAGATGCAAAAAACTATTCTTTGTCCAAATCTTTTGCTCTGTGAAACCCCACAAGCAAACCAACTCCTGACATCGTGATGATTGTTGCCGGATACACTACATCTGAATTCATTTGTGTGTAAGTCGAAAGAAACAAGGCAATGAAAAATCCAAGTCCAATTCCGATTAAAAGAAAAGCGGTATTCAAGATAAAGATTTTCCAAACCGGAACCCCGTTTGTTTTTCCTTTTAAAAAAATACTTGCATCAACACCTTTCTCTATAAGTGCTAAACGTTCTCTGTTTCTCGTTGAGAAAATAAGATAGACAATCCCGAAGATCATCAAAAACATGCTCATTGGTATTAAAATTTCTGGTCCCATAATTTTTTTGTTTTTATAATTGATTGATACTCCATATGACGACATCTTTTAAATGCAGGTTACAACAAAAGTGGAAAATTTTAATATTTTAAATTCCATCCCGAAGCCTCGGGTGTCTAAGGGATTAAAATCCCTGGCTACAAAAGAAATCATTCCTATGGAATTTTCATAAAAGTTCCGTAGGAACGAGACATATTATAGAGATGGATTTTAATCCATCATACGCAATCAAAAGCGAAAAATTTTTGTCGAGTTTCGCGTGTGATCTGTCCTCTGTCAAGATGACAAAGTTGAGTACTAAATTACGAGCTGTAAAGATTGGAATTTGGAATTTGAAAAATTTGGAATTTATTTAAATTCTTGTAACCTAATTACAAAACATTTCGTCTTATATAATATGAGTACAATAAGTGATCAACATTATATCGATAAAATTCTACAGGGAGAAACCAATTCTTTTGCCGTATTGGTTGATCGTTATAAAGACATGATTTTTTCGCTGGCTCATAAAATGGTTAAAAACAGAGAAGAAGCTGAGGAAGTTGCACAGGATACTTTTATAAAAGTGTACAATTCTCTAAATAAATTCAAAGGAGATTCTAAATTTTCGACATGGATTTATAAAATAGCTTATAATACGTGTTTGGATCGTTTGAAGAAAAACAAAAAAGAAGATAACAATATATCGATAGATGAATTTTCGGCACATTTAATTAAAACGATGGACAATGCCTTAAGTGCTCTTGAAGAAAAAGAACGAAAACAGACGATTCAGAATTGTTTGAATTTATTACCGAGCGATGAGAATTTCCTGCTAACTTTATTTTATTTTGAAGATCAGAGTTTAGAAGAAATTGGAAAAATCATGAATATCAATG
This sequence comes from Flavobacterium sp., assembly GCF_043722275.1. Lineage (GTDB taxonomy): Bacteria > Bacteroidota > Bacteroidia > Flavobacteriales > Flavobacteriaceae > Flavobacterium. The sequence goes on from NZ_JAYSPC010000112.1 coordinate 2,685, forward strand.
CTAATAATGTTAAGGTAAAATTATTTAGAAGCCGACAAAAATTAGCCGTAATTTTGAAAAAGCAATTAGAACCAGAAATAATAGAGTGTTATGAAATCGGTAAAATTCCAAAGCAAAAACAAAATTGAGAATACCGATAACATATTCCTTTAAAAACAAATATTATCTACGTATGAAAGAGAGCGATAAAAACATAGAGAATCTGATTGATAAAATGATGTCCGAGACCACTTTGGAATCGCCATCTATTGACTTTACTTCAAAAATAATGTCTCAGGTTTTAGTAGCCGAAAAGAGTAAAATAAAAGCATACAAACCTTTAATTTCTAAAACAACCTGGATATTTATTTGCATAAGTTTAATTGCTTTGACGGCTTATTCTATTTATTCAAATAATAACATTTCTAATTCTGAAACAGCTTTGGCATATTTAGACAAAGCTTCTACCCTATTTTCAGGAATTCATTTTTCTAAAAATATATTGTATGCGCTTTTAATAGTTCCCTTTATGATTTTGGTTCAGATTGGAGTTTTGAAAAATTATTTTGATAAGAAGTATGAGGTGTAGAGTTAGTTATTTAAAGAATACATTTAAATTATGACTGACAAAAGAAAAACACCCAACAAGAAACTAAATTATCTAACAAAGATTTTTTAAAGTGGATTAAAATCCCTGAGAAATCACCAACAATATCTTTAGAAAAGTTTAATGAAAAATGGGAAGAGAAAAACCTGCAAATTCTAAAAAAGTATGCATTGTAGATTTATTTAAAAGAATCTTCTCTTTCAAACAAATCTAATTAAAAATTTTAAAGCTTTTTTCGAAAATAAAACTTGCAATTTAAATCCTAAAATCATATTTTAAGCTCTGCAAAGAATCAAATATAATCGATTCATTTACAATAGTTTTAGCCTCGCAAACGATATTGTTTTTTTATGAAAATTTTGAGAACTTAAACCGTTGCAATATTGCAACTTATGAAGTATCTTTGCACCCTAATTCGAAATTCATAAAATGAATAAATTATTGATTGTTGGAACGGTTGCTTTCGACGCTATCGAAACTCCTTTCGGAAAAACAGATAAAATATTAGGTGGTGCTGCAACGTATATTGGTTTATCAGCTTCATTTTTTAACTTACAATCGGCCATTGTTTCTGTAGTTGGCGACGATTTTCCACAAGAACATTTAGATCTTTTAACTTCAAGAAATATTGATATCTCTGGTATCGAAATTGTAAAAGGCGGAAAAACCTTTTTCTGGAGCGGTTTATACCACAACGATTTAAACTCTAGAGACACATTGGTAACTGAGTTAAACGTTTTGGCTGATTTTCAACCAAAAGTCCCTCAAAATTTTAAAGATGCTGATGTTGTAATGTTAGGAAATTTACATCCTTTAGTACAAAGCAGCGTTCTGGATCAAATGGAGAAAAAACCCAAATTAGTAGTTTTAGACACAATGAACTTTTGGATGGATTGCGCTTTACCGGAATTACTTGACGTAATTAAACGTGTAGATGTAATCACAATCAATGACGAAGAAGCAAGACAACTTTCAGGAGAATATTCATTAGTAAAAGCGGCAAACAAAATTCAGGAATTGGGGCCAAAATATGTGGTGATCAAAAAAGGAGAACACGGAGCACTTTTATTTCATAACAGAGAAGTATTCTTTGCACCGGCATTACCATTAGAAGATGTTTTTGATCCTACAGGAGCCGGAGACACTTTTGCAGGTGGTTTTTCAGGATTCATTGCACAAAGCGAAAACATTTCATTTGGCAATATGAAAAATGCAATAATTTACGGATCTAATTTAGCTTCATTTTGTGTGGAGAAATTTGGAACCGAAAGGATGGAAACATTAAGTAAGGCTGAAGTAGCAATTCGACTACAACAATTTAAGTCGCTAACTCAGTTTGACATAGAAATATAATGCCTTGAAGCCTCGATAAAACGGGGCTTTTTTATTACGTTATTACGCACAACTTACAACAACAACAACACAAAATACAAAAACAATGAGCGACGCTTTAAAACACGAATGTGGTATAGCCTTAGTTAGACTTCTTAAACCGCTTGAATATTACAAAGAAAAATACGGAACTGCTTTTTACGGGATACAAAAAATGTATCTAATGATGGAGAAGCAACACAACCGTGGACAAGACGGAGCTGGTTTTGCAAGCATCAAATTAGATGTAGAACCAGGAGAACGTTACATCAGCAGAGTTCGTTCAAACCATGCGCAACCAATTCAGGACGTTTTTAAACAAATTAATGAGCGTATCAACGAAGAGATGACTACACATCCCGAATATGCAAATGATGTTGCGAAACAAAAAGCAAACATACCTTATATAGGTGAATTGTTTTTAGGACACGTTCGTTACGGAACTTTCGGGAAAAACAGCATTGAAAGCGTTCATCCATTTTTACGTCAGAGCAACTGGATGCACCGTAATTTAATTTTAGCAGGAAACTTTAATATGACGAATGTTAAAGAACTTTTCGAAAATTTAGTAGAACTGGGACAACATCCTAAAGAAATGGCGGATACTGTTACCGTTATGGAAAAAATAGGTCATTTTCTTGACAAAGAAGTGATGCAGCTTTATCAGGATTGCAAAACAGAAGGATATTCTAAAAGAGAAGCTTCTCCTGTAATTGCAGACAGATTAGATATCGCAAAAATATTAGCTCGTTCTGCTAAAAATTTAGATGGAGGTTACGCAATGGCCGGATTATTAGGTCACGGTGATGCTTTTGTTTTTAGAGATCCTGCAGGAATTCGTCCAGCTTACTTTTATCAGGATGATGAAGTTGTAGTTGTTGCCTCTGAAAGACCAGTTATTCAAACTGTTTTTAATGTACCTTTTGAAAGTGTTCAGGAAATTGAACCGGGAAATGCTTTGATTATCAAAAAAAGCGGAAAAGTTTCAATGGAACAAATCCTTGAACCAACCGAGAAAAAAGCGTGTTCTTTTGAAAGAATCTATTTTTCAAGAGGAAGTGATGCAGAAATATATCAGGAACGTAAAAACTTAGGGAAATTAATTTTACCCGCTGTTCTTGAATCAATTGACAGCGATACAGATAATACTGTTTTCTCTTACATCCCGAATACTGCCGAAACTTCATTTTATGGTTTAGTTGAAGCTGCTCAGGATTTCTTAAACCAAAGAAAAAACAATTATATTTTAAATAATAGAGATACACTTACTGCCGAAACTTTACAGGAATTATTAGCTGTAAAAATCCGTACGGAGAAAGTCGCTATTAAAGATGCTAAACTTAGAACCTTTATTACTGAGGATAGCAGCCGTGATGATTTAGTGGCGCACGTTTATGATGTAACTTACGGAGTGATTAAACCAACTGACAACTTAGTTATTATTGACGATAGTATTGTTCGTGGTACAACGCTCAAAATGAGTATCATAAAAATGATGGATCGTTTAAATCCTAAACGTATTGTAATTGTTTCATCGGCTCCACAAATTCGTTATCCTGACTGTTACGGAATTGACATGGCGAAACTAGAAGGTCTTGTAGCTTTTAGAGCAGCGTTGGCTTTATTAAAGGAAAGAAATCTTTATCATATTGTTGATGAAGTTTATGCAAAATGTAAAGCACAAGAGAATTATATCGATACAGATGTTGTAAATTATGTAACAGCAATTTACGATCAGTTTACTCCTGAAGAAGTTTCGGCTAAAATTGCCGAAATGTTGAGTTCTCCGGAAATCAATGCCGAAGTAAAAATCATTTTCCAAAAAGTAGAAGATTTGCATATTGCATGTCCTAAAAATTTAGGCGATTGGTACTTTACGGGAGATTATCCTACACCAGGAGGAAATCGTGTTGTAAATAGGGCTTTTATGAATTTTTACGAAGGAAAAGACGCGAGAGCGTATTAATAAAATACTAACAAAAGGTTAATTTGTGCATTTCATCGGTTTTTTTTGCCGTTCGTCCTATATGTTTGGTAGAATTGAAATGCTGTGATACTTTTGAGATACCATAACATTAGTAGGTTAAGTTTATGGTAGATTTGGGGCAAAAAGGGTGGAAGCAATTCCACCTTTTTTATTGGAATAAAGTCAACTATTTCTAAAGTAGGATTTTACAGTCACTTAATCGGATATATTTACCATTCATCTAGAAAGTTTTTTTCATAGAAATAGCTGCCATATATTTACTGAACCATAACATTAGTAGGTTAAGTTTATGGTAGATTTGGGGCAAAAAAGGTGGAAGAGATTCCGCCTTTTTTATTGGAATAAAATCTCTTTCTAAAATCAAGAAGAAAGAGAATAGATTAAAGAAGAAATAATCTAAATCATCTGCTTATTCTGAACTGTCCCATTTTAAGTCACAGCGTGACTTCATATTTATAGCGAATTACAACTACATCACGAACAAACCCCAGCGGGGTGAAATATATAGCTCCTCTGGAGCTTTTGACATAAATACAATACTTAGCTATAAATATTATGCTCCGCTGGAGCTGAGCTACAACATATTAATTTTCAATTTATTTTCAATTTGAAGAAAAGTATAAACAAAAAAAAGACGAATAACCATTAGGCTATTCGTCTTTTTTCTATATTCTGTCTTCTATTCTCTTCTTATTTGTCTAAAGCAAATCTTCTTGCAACTTCTGTCCAGTTAATTACGCTAAAGAAAGCTTCAATATAATCTGGTCTTCTGTTTTGGTAGTTTAAATAATATGCGTGCTCCCAAACATCCATTCCTAAAATTGGAGTTCCACCTGTACCAACTTCCGGCATTAATGGATTATCTTGATTTGGAGTTCCTGAAACTTCTAATTTACCGCCTTTTTGTACAGTTAACCAAGCCCATCCAGAACCGAATTGTGTTGCACCAGCTTTCGCAAATTTTGCTTTAAATTCATCAAAAGTTCCAAAAGAATCTTCAATTGCAGCTAATAAATCACCAGTTGGTAATCCGCCACCGTCTGGAGACATAACTGTCCAGAATAAATTGTGATTGTAGAAACCTCCACCATTGTTACGAACTGCCGCGTTTGATTTATCTAAGTTAATTAAGATGTTTTCAATTGTTTTTCCTTCCAAATCAGTTCCTGCAATTGCAGCGTTAAGATTTGTTGTATAGGCATTATGATGTTTTGAATGGTGAATTTCCATTGTACGAGCATCAATATGTGGTTCTAATGCATCATATGCATAAGGTAATTGTGGTAATTCAAAAGCCATGATATTATGATTTTATGGTTTATAATAATTTATTCCAAATTTAAACATTTAACTTTGGAATAGAAAATACTATTTCGTTATAATTCAATTTAATTAATTGATAACTTGATTATTTAGCACTTAAATAACTGTAATTCTTTACTTTCCATTAAATGTAGTCATCGTGTTTTCTAATCCGGCTGTCCCAAAAGATTTAATAATTTCTGAAGCTACCTCTAAACGTTCCGGTAATTTTGCCTTTTCTTCGTCGTCCCAATCTCCTAAAACATAATCAACCTGTTGCCCTTTTTTGAACTGATCGCTGATTCCAAATCTGAAACGGGTATATTCTTGCGTATTCAAAACCAGGTTAATATTTTTTAATCCGTTATGACCTCCGTCGCTTCCTTTTGGTTTGATTCGGATAGTTCCGAAGGATAGGTTTAAATCGTCTGTAATGACCAGAATATTCTCTAATGGAATGTTTTCTTTATCCATCCAATATTTTACAGCCTTACCGCTTAAATTCATATAAGTGTTTGGCTTAAGCAGGAAAAAGGTTCTTCCTTTAAATTTATATTCGGCTAAAGTACCGAGTTTAACGGTTTCGAAAGAAAGACTTTCTTTTCTGGCTAAAAAATCCAGCACTTTAAAGCCAATATTATGTCTTGTATTTACGTATTCAGCACCAATATTACCTAGTCCTACGATTAAATATTTTTTCATGTTGTCTATGTTCTCTTCTTTTTGTGTTGATGAAAACAGTTTTGTTATCCATTTTATCATCTGGCAAAAATAAGGTTAATTAGGGAATGTGCCAATTGGTTAATTAGATAATTTATTTTAACCGAAAAGATCGTAAAGGAAAAGGTTTCACGCAGATTCTGCAGATTGAGCAGATTTATTTTTTTGATTTCTGCTCATTTTGTCACACTGAGCGAAGTCGAAGTCTCTTCCCTGAACTTTTCGGTTATTTTTTTTTGAAGCAGAAATTTTCAGTTGTTTCAAGACCAGACATTCCTGCCATCCGCT
>NZ_JAYSPC010000113.1:0-12720 GCF_043722275.1 Flavobacterium sp.
CAATGCATCAGGAATACTCAAAGTCCCAACAGCCGAGTCTTTACGACCTGTAAACGGAAAAGCATCCGGACCTCTCTGGCAAGAACTGTTCAGGTTTACCCTGCAAACTAAATTCACTAAAGAATCAATAAGCGGTGCCAAAGTTTTAATATCCTTCCCGAACAAACTTACTTGTTGACCGTAATTTGATTCGGCCATATCATCCAGAGGTTCATCAATGTGTTTGAATGAGATAATAGGCACAACCGGACCAAATTGTTCTTCGTGATACACACGCATATTTTTATCTACAGGATATAAAACTGCCGGAAAAATATAATTTTCCGTATGTTTTCCACCTTTTTCGTTCAGTATTTTTGCTCCTTTAGAAGTTGCATCGTCAATTAATCCCTGAATATAAGCTGGTTTTTCGGCTTCAGGAAGTGGCGTTAACGAAACTCCTTTTTCCCACGGATTCCCAAATACCAAACCATCTACTTTTTCAGAGAAACGTTTATTAAATTCTTCAGCAATTGATTCATGCACATAAAGCACTTTTAAAGCCGTACAACGCTGACCATTAAAAGATAAAGAACCTGCAATACATTCCTGAATTGCCAGATCTAAATCAGCATCTGGTAAAATAATAGCGGGATTTTTAGCTTCTAAACCTAGAATTAATCTTAATCTGTTTTTATTTGGATGTTGATCCTGTAACGCAATTGCAGATTTACTGTTTCCAATTAACGCCAAAACATCAATTTTCCCTGATTTCATTATCGGAGAAGCTACTTCGCGACCTCGACCATAAACAATATTTATAACACCTTTAGGAAAACTGCTTCTAAAAGCATGCAATAATGGTGAAATACATAAAACACCATGTTTTGCAGGTTTAAAAATAACCGTATTACCCATAATTATTGCCGGAATCAATAATGAGAAAGTTTCATTTAACGGATAATTGTAAGGTCCAAGACATAATACAACTCCCAAAGGTCCGCGGCGAATCATAGCATTCACACCCTGAACTTTTTCAAAATGCGAACTGCGTCCGTTTAATTCCTTATAACTATCAATTGTGTCCTGAATATATTCTACCGTTCTATCAAATTCTTTTTGCGAATCGCCAAGGTTTTTTCCTATTTCCCACATCAAAAGTTTCACCACTTCTTCTCGGGTTTCCTTCATTTGTCGCACGAAATTTTCCATGCATTTAATACGGTCCGCAACTTTCATTGTTGGCCATAATCCTTGTCCTTTATTGTAGGCTCCATTTGCAGCTTCAACAACTTCGGCGGCTTCTTTTTCTCCCATAAATGGGATCGATCCTAATAATGTTGGCGTATATTTTTCTGTAGATGAAATGGTCGAAAAAACAGGAGTGGTTTGTCCTGTCCATTTTTTCAATTCGCCATTTACAAGATAAGTATCCTGGTTTATAAGCGTTGTAATTTGATATTCTTCGGGTATTAAACTCATAATCTGGTAATTTATGTTTGGTTATTAATAGCGCTTAAAAGAAAAAAGAGGCTTATTATTGCCTCTTATTTTGTTTTATGGATTTATAGTTTCGCCTTCCCAATCCAGGATTCCGCCAAGCAAGTTATAGGCATTTTCTATACCTAACTCATTCATAACCTGACATGCTTTTGCACTTCTGGCTCCGGAACGGCAATACACGTAATAATTTTTATTTTTATCTAATTCTTCGATTTCATAAATAAAACCCTGACCTTTATTAATGTCAATGTTTACGGCATTCTCGATATAGCCGTCATTAAATTCGTCTTGAGTTCTTACATCCAGTATAACTGCATTCTCGTCAGCAGCAAGCTGATTAACCCAATCTTCTTGTGATAAATTCATAGTATCTGTTTTTTGTAAAATTACGACGTTTCTATTAATTAAAAACGTGCCAAATGCGATTTCGATTATTATTCTCAGAAAACGTTTTAGAGAAAGTATTATAATCAGTGAAATACAAATTTACTCACTATTTTCAAAAATACAGTCTATAAAATCGATAGAAAATAGGATTTTTTCATTTTGATAAAATGCATCTAAATATAGTTTTCTCATAATTATAACCATTTCAATCTGCTATCTTTGTAATAAATTATATGTTTTAATTTCTATTTGATAAAAAAGTCAGCCACGATTTCACGAATTAATTAGCACAACTTCGTACAATTCATGGCGAATATTTTTTTAGCCACAGATTAAAATGATTAAAAAAGTTGCTACGAATTGCACAAATTCTCACTAATTATTCGTGTAGATTCGTGAATTCGTGGCGAAAAAAAAACTGTAAAAACCAGTTCAATCCGTAAAATCTGTGGGCTAATAATCTCCAACAATAAAAAATGCAAAACTCGCTTAAAAATATATTTCCAAATTTCTCCACAGAACTTATTTCGACAATCGAAGAAAACGGAAGCCTGCAAGATTTTGAAGCCGGAACAATATTAATGCGAACCGGACAATACATAAAAAATACCGTTTTAATCACCAAAGGAAAAATTAAAATCTATCGCGAAGGCGAAGATGGCGGCGAATTTCTAATGTATTATCTCCAACCCGGACAAGCCTGCGCGATTTCGATGATTTGCACCGCCAAAAGCGAAAAAAGCCAAATCATGGCAAAAGTTGTCGAAGATGTTTCGGTAATGATGATTCCGTTGCAAATGATGGATAAATGGATGATGGAACACAGAACCTGGTACGAATTTGTAATTGAAACGTATCGAAGCCGTTTTGAAGAAGTTCTGGAAGTTGTAGACAATATCGCTTTTCGCTCTATGGATGAGCGTTTAGAATTTTATCTCAAACGTCATTCTAATGCTTGTGGCTGTCTGAAGTCAATCTTTCACATCAGGAAATCGCAACCGAATTAAACACATCCAGAGAAGTTGTTTCAAGATTACTCAAAAAAATGGAACAAAGAGGTTTGGTCAAACTCAATCGAAATCAAATCGAACTTTTGAAGTAAATGTTTAGCCCACGGGTTTTACGGATTGAACGGGGTTTTCACAGATTTTTTCTTTTTTTCTTGATTTTGAAGTTCTGATTTGTCACATTGAGCGGAGTCGAGAACCCGCAAAGCATTTCGACTCCGCTCAATGTGACAACCAAAAAAATAAATCAGTGGAAACCGGTTTAATCCGCCAAATCCGTGGGCGATAATTCAGCCAACAAAAATATCCTTATGTGATAAATGTTACTGTAGATTTCTTTTTATCAAAGCACCTTTGCATAAAACAAATGCAATGGAATATATAGGTTATTTTGCTTCGATAATTATCGGGATTTCGCTGGGATTAATTGGCGGAGGAGGATCTATATTAACCATTCCTATATTAGTATATTTATTTAAGGTAAATCCGGAGCAAGCTACATCATATTCGTTATTTATTGTAGGTTCAACCGCTTTATTTGGGAGTTACAGCCATTACAAAATGGGAAATCTAAAACTGAAATCGGCATTATATTTTGCGATTCCATCTGTGATTTCGATTCTGATAATTCGAGAAGTTATTTTTCCACAAATTGCATCAACGTTGTTTTCTATTGCTTCATATTCCGTTTCAAAAGATTTTCTGATTATGATTATTTTTTCTATTTTGATGATTACCGCAGCAATATCAATGATTAGAAAAAACAAACCCGAAATAAAAACCACCGAAACCAACTATATACAATTAAGCATAATTGGTTTTGTAGTAGGAATTATAACCGGATTTCTTGGCGCCGGCGGAGGATTTCTCATCATTCCTGCTCTACTCTTTTTCGCAAATTTACCCATGAAACAAGCCGTAGGAACATCGTTATTAATCATCACCATAAATTCCTCCATAGGTTTTGCGGGCGATTTATACATAGGAACTCCCATAAATTATCCTTTTTTATTAGGCGTTTCAGGAATGGCACTTTTAGGAATGTTAATAGGAAGTCAGCTTTCAAAAAAAATCGACGGCACAAAACTAAAACCCATTTTTGGATGGTTTGTTCTTGTGATGGGATTTTATATTATTACTAAGGAGGTTTTATTTTAAGGTTTTTCTCTCGCAGATTTTTCGCAATCATTGTCATTTCGACAAAGGAGAAATCACATCAAGTAACTCCGCAAAGATAAGCGAAAATCTTTGTCGATTCTGTACATGTGATTTCTGTCGAAATGACAAAAACTAAAAATCCGTTTATTCATTTCGAGTAAACGGATTAATATATTTTGGGCGTTCCCTACGGTCGGGCTATCCGCTAAATTCCCAATTAACAAAAACTACGGCTAAAAAGCCTTGTTTTTCTAAATCGGGAGATATCGCTTCTATCCCTAACGCAAACCTGAGTAAACTAGAGGTTTTGAGATTTTATTTATTCAAAAGTTTTTCAAGATATTGAACTTTTTCTTTTTCGGCATTAACTAATTCTTTTTCAGCCAAAACCAAACGTTCATAAAGTTCAACCATTTTATCTAAAGGATTGAAAGTAAAAATAGGTCCAGATGCACCTTGTCCATTACTCGCGCTATTATCATAAAAATTATTGAAAAAATTAAAAACTGATTCTTCCGAAAAGTTTTCAATCGCTTCTACCGTAACTCCAAGTGCTTTTGCGATTTCTGCAAGTCTTTTATTATCAACTTCTTCACTTCCTTCAATGCTGGAAATAGTTTGTTGACTTATACCAATCTCTTCCGCAAGAATCTCTTGTTTCATTCCACGAAGCTCTCTGATTCGGCTAATATTTCTACCGATATGTTTTGGTTTTGTTGCTGTGCTCATAGTTCAAAGATATTTAAAATTCTTTAGAAATTGTTGATTTGGTAAAATACAGGTTATTTTTTGTAAGATACGCTTTACATGCTAAATGTGGTTTTTAGAAAATTAAATTCTAAAACTAAAAATTTGACTAGCCGTGGGTTTTAACCCACGGAATATTTGAGCAATTATTCTTGGCTTTAGCCAAACAAACTTAATAATTTGGCTAAAGCCATACACTTAAATTAAAAAAACCGTGGGTTAAAACCCACGGCTATTCAAAACTAAACGTTTAAAAAATTCATAAAAAGCGCTTTTAATTTTATCTTTTAATACCAAAAAAAATTACTAGCTCCAAAAGGATTCAAAGTAAAATTTCTATTTTCTACTTTAATTAATATCAATAATATTTCTGAAAATATCCGATGCCTTTGTGCACTTGAAACGAATATATCGATTAAATTATACGCTATTTTATTATTTATTTTGTCCAAGCTATTAAAAACAACAACTAAACCATTATCTGTGATTTCAATTTCGTTTAGACATTCCTGCAAGGCATCCCAATTATGTCCATAATAATTTGGAAAATCAAATTGAGCATGTAGTGTATTATGCATTATTTCTTTATCCGACAAGTCTAAACAATTAAACTCAATTACTTTATAATCCTCTGATTTTAGCCAATATGTATCTTCTTTTAAGGCTTCATCATCAGAATATGGTTTTAAAAAACCACGAGATATAATTTCATAATCTAACCTTCCCCAAGTTACAGGTTCATTTTTAAATTTAATCATAATTTTAATTTAGTGAATAGTCTCTAAAAATCAATGCTCCCCATACCCAACCTCATCCATTTTACCACTAAAAACGCGGTATTGAATAATGAAATAAATAATCACGAGAAACAAAGCAATAAAAAACCAACTCATTCCGGCGTTTAAACCATATTCTCCGGCCGCAGTATTATAAATTGTTAATGACGGATTTACTTTATTTGTTGAAGGCAAAACATTCGGGAAAATCGAAACGGCTGTTGAAGCAAATCCTCCAACAAGAAACAAAGTCGAAAATAAAAATCCCATTCCGTCCTTTTGCCATGAACGAACTTTGAATAATCCTAAAATTCCAACAAAAGTCATTACAGGAAAAAACCAAAGAATTGGATTTTCTACAAAATTATGAAACGGTCTTGGCTCAATAAAATGCCAGATTTGCAATGAAATACAAACCAAAACCAGTAAAACAATATTCAGTTTAAAAACCACATTTTTAAGTTGCGGATTCAAAGATGAATTGGTTTTATAAATAATCCAGTTTGCACCGTGAATCGACAAAGCCACAACGCTTACAATTCCCAGAAAAAGCGTAAACCAATCGATAATTCCCAGTTCATTTGCTTGCGGACTAAAAGTTGGATTCCATAAAGGCAAAAAGAAAAATTGCGGTTCCTGTGTTGATACACCGTTTGTTACCATTCCCAGATTTACACCACGAACAATATTCCCCAAAGCAATCCCGAAAAATAAAGCCAAAAGTAAACTCGCGATTCCAAAAGCTTTATCCCAAATGGCTTCCCACATTGGGTGATGTACTTGTCCGCGCATTTCCAGACCAATCGCACGGAAAATTAAAAGCCATAAAATCATAATCAACGGCAAATAAAACCCACTGAATGATGAAGCATATAAAGTTGGGAAAGCAAAAAACAAAACGCCTCCCGCAGCAATGATCCAAACTTCATTTGCATCCCAAAACGGACCAATTGCGCTTGTAATTGCTTTTTTATCTTTCTCGTTTTTAGCTAAAAATAAATGAATTATTCCTGCTCCAAAATCGTAACCGTCTAATACAATATAAACAGCCAGAATTCCCATTAAAACAACGTACCAAAAAAATTCCATATCTATATTTTTTCTGTATTGAGTTCAACATTATGAGGTCCTTTATTGATGATTTTTCCAATCAAAAGCAAAAACAACATTCCAAGTAAAAGATATAATCCTATAAAACCCAGTAAAGTAAACAAGGTATTTCCGGATGAAACCGTTGGCGATGCTCCCGCTGAGGTTCGCAACAAGTTATAAACGAGCCACGGTTGTCGTCCTAATTCGGCAGTGTACCAGCCTGTTGTATTGGCAATGTAAGGAAACGGCATCATAAACATCAGCGACCATAAAATCCATTTGGTTTCAAATAATTTGCCTCGAATCAATTGAAAAAGTGCCAAAACCATCAAACCTATAAATAATGTACCAAGTCCTACCATAATATGATACGCATAATACAATCCGGAAATATTAGTTGGGTGAAGATCTTCTTCAAATTGGTCTAAACCTTTGATTTCCTGTTCCCAATTTCCGTAAGTCAGGAAACTCAGGATATTAGGAACCGCAATTTTATTATCCAGTTTTTTATCTTTTACATCTGGCTGGCCAATTAAAACAATTTCAGAACCTTTCTTTTCAGTATGAAAAATTCCTTCCATTCCGGCAAAAGTTACCGGTTGGTATTTTACAACATTTTTAGCCAGTAAATCCCCAGTAGGAACTGCGACAATAATACTCGAAATCAATCCGAAGATTACGCCAGTTTTCAGAAATAATTTTCCGAAAGAAACATTCTTGTGACTTAAAATATAAAAAGCTCCAATTCCAGCCACAACAAATGAACTTGTGACTAAAGATGCTGCCTGATTGTGCAAATAAGACGGCCATAACCACGGATTTAGAAATAATGCTTTGAAATTCGTCAGTACAAATCTTCCGTTTTCAAGAATCTCGTAACCTACAGGATTCTGCATCCAGGAATGTGTTGCTATAATTAGATATCCGCTTGCCCAGGAACCTATACAAATCAATAATCCGGTGACAAAATGCCATTTATGTCCAATTATTTTTTCTCCAAATAAAAAGATACCGAGAAAAGATGATTCTAAGAAAAAGGAAAACATTCCTTCCATTGCTAAAGTCTGACCGATGATTCCGCCGGTTAATTCAGAGAATTTTGCCCAGTTAGTTCCAAATTGAAACTCCATTGGGATTCCGGTGACAACGCCCATTGCAAAATTGAGGGCGAAGATTTTCATCCAGAAATGAGTCGCATGATTGTATTGTTCGTTTTTTGTTTTAAGATATTTCCATTTGAAGTAAACAATGATCAGCGAAAGACCCATTGTAAGTTGCGGAAAAAGATAGTGAAAAGTAATTGTGAAGGCGAATTGCATTCGGTCATAAAAAAGCATTTCTTCCATAGTGGTATTTTATTTATGAAGTCCCACAAATTTACCCATTAAAACCCGAAATCACTGCCTTTAAAAAAAGTTTATCACCTGATATTTGTTAAACTTTTCAACAACTTTGCCAAAGTTTGTCATTTCGACGAAGGAGAAATCTCCGCTAGAAACTCGACAAAGATTTGATTCTCGTTGAGGAGCTACTTGCGGAGATTTCTCCTGCGTCAAATGACAAGATTGTGTCTAAACTTTGTGAAGAATGGATTAAAATCCATCCCTACAATATGTTTTGTTCCTCCGGAACTTTTTCTAAAACTATCAGTCCTTCTTTAAAATTCCTTTTTCTACGCTTTCATTAATTAATCCTTCGGCGTAGTTCCATAAAGTTTTTGAACCTTCTTTTATTACACTCTTTTTTTCGTAAACCTTATTATAATTTACATCAAATTCTTTCCAGGTTCCGCCATTATTGGATGTGTTTTGCAATAAAGGTTCAAGTCTGTCCATTGATTTTGCAAATTTTGCTTCGTTGGTTTCACCCGCTTCAAATTCTTCCCAAATGGCAATCATTTCTTCGGCTTGTTTCTTCGGAAGCAAACCAAAAATACGATTCGCCGCCAATCGTTCTTCATCTGTATTATCGTGATTTTTTATTGAATCGTAAATAAAAATATCTCCGGCATCGATTTCTACAATATCATGAATCAAAACCATTTTCACGACTTTCAAAACGTTTATCGGTTGATCTGAATGTTCGGCTAAAACAATCGCCATTAAAGCAAGATGCCAGCTGTGTTCTGCGTCATTTTCGTTTCGGTCGCTATTAAACAGCTTCGTTTTGCGCTGAATGTATTTTACTTTATCAATTTCTTTTACAAAAGCTATTTGATTTAATAAATCTTCTGTGTTCATATCAATGATTTTCGTAGAGTTGTAAAATTACGCAGATTTTTCTTTTTACCATGTAAGTTATATAAGTTCATTTTAGCTTTGCGCATAGGTACAGTCAACCTTAAATTTACTTATATAACTTATATGGTAAAGATTTCATTTTAGCATAACGCAAATTACGTGAAGTCTTAAATTCACTTATATAGCTTATATGGTAAAGATTTAATTTTAGCATAACGCAAATTACGTGAAGTCTTAAATTTACTTATATGACTTATATGGTGAAATTCCATTTTTTACACAAAAATCAAATTTGTGTAACATTAGTCACCCTATTTAATAAAAAAGTAGGTTACCTTTGTATTCCCATATTTTTAGAATATTTATCATGAAAATAGAACAAATTTACACCGGATGTCTTGCACAAGGTGCTTATTATATTACTTCAAATGGCGAAGCTGCAATTATAGATCCGCTTCGTGAAATCCATCCTTATTTAGATCGTTTAGAACGTGATTCTGTTAAATTAAAATATATTTTTGAAACGCATTTTCACGCTGATTTCGTTTCCGGTCATATTGATTTGAGCAAAGAAACTGATGCCCCAATTGTTTACGGACCAAATGCAACTTGTGAATTTGATTGCATTTCTGCCAAAGACGGACAAGAATTCAAAATTGGGAATATCATTATAAAAGCCTTGCATACTCCGGGTCACACTATGGAAAGCACGACTTATTTATTGATTGACGCAAACGGAAAAGATCACGCAATTTTCTCTGGAGATACTTTATTTATAGGTGATGTTGGTCGTCCGGATCTTGCTCAAAAAGCAGCCGGAATGACACAAGATCAATTGGCGGGAATTTTATTTCATTCATTAAGAGATAAAATCATGACGCTTGCCGATGATGTTATCGTTTATCCTGCGCATGGAGCAGGAAGCGCTTGCGGAAAAAATATGAGTAAAGAAACCGTTTCGACTATTGGGAATCAAAAAGTAAATAATTATGCTTTGCGAGCTAACATGACAGAAGCTGAATTTATTACCGAAGTTACCGATGGTTTATTGCCTCCTCCAGCCTATTTCAGTATGAATGTGGCAATGAATAAAGGCGGTTACGAAAGCTTTGAATCGGTTTTACATAACGGAATGAAATCAATTGATGCTAAAGATTTTGAGGCTGTTACCGAAGAAACCGGAGCATTGATTTTAGATACTCGTAAAAGTGCTGATTTTTACAAAGGATATATTCCGCAATCAATTAATATAGGAATCAACGGTGATTTTGCGCCGTGGGTTGGAACTTTGGTTGCCGATGTAAAACAACCTATTATTTTAGTTACCGAAATTGGTCTTGAAGAAGAAACCGTTACGCGTTTAAGCCGTGTAGGTTTTGATTCGATTATTGGTCATCTTGATGGCGGTTTTGAAGCGTGGAAAAAAGCTGGTTTCGAAACTGATACCGTAAACCGAATTTCGGCGGAACAATTTGCTTCAGAATTTAATATTAAAGAAGATAAAATAATCGATATTCGTAAAGAAACGGAATACGAAGCGGAACATATTGAAGATGCGTACAGTAAACCGCTTGCTTATATAAATGACTGGGTGAAAGATATTAACCCAAACGAACATTTTTATTTGCATTGCGCCGGCGGATATCGAAGTATGATCGCTGCTTCGATTTTACAAGCGCGCGGTTTCAGAAATTTTACCGAAATTGACGGTGGTTTTGGAGCGATTGCAAAAACAAATATTCCAAAATCAGATTTTGTTTGCCAAAGTAAAGTATTAAAGTAAAAAGTAACAAAGGTACAGAGGTACAAAGCGACAAAGGTTTAGCCTTTGAACCTTTGAACCTTTGTACCTCAAAACCTAAAAAAATGAACCTACTAGAAATCTTAAAAGAACCTTGGCCTTGGTACGTTGCGGGTCCGTTGATTGGATTGACTGTTCCTATATTATTGATTATCGGAAATAAATCTTTCGGGATTAGTTCGTCATTGCGCCATATTTGTGCAATGTGCATTCCTGCAAATATTTCGTTTTTTAAATATGATTGGAAAAAAGAAAGTTGGAATTTGTTCTTCGTCTTCGGGATTTTTCTGGGCGGAATTATTGCTGCATATTTTTTAACAAATCCCAATCCGGTTGAAATTACTGCCAAACTTTCGGAACAATTAAACTCTTACGGAATTACAGATCGTACGGGATTATTGCCAAAAGAACTTTTTTCATGGGAAAGTTTATTCACGCTTCGTGGATTTATTATGATTGTTGTTGGTGGATTTCTGGTTGGTTTTGGAACTCGTTATGCCGGCGGATGTACAAGCGGACATGCAATTATGGGAATTTCGAATTTGCAATGGCCTTCATTAGTAGCGACAATCTGTTTTATGATTGGCGGTTTTATTATGGCGAATTTGATTTTACCTTATATTCTTGCTCTTTAAAATATTCTTTCACTTTAAAATTCAAAAATGAATAATTTAGAAAATAAAAACACAGATACTGAAGGAATCAACGGAAGCCAATTGAAAGATTCGGGATTCTCAAACTTAAAATATATGTTGGTTGGAATTCTTTTTGGAATCGTATTCGTAAAAGCCGAAATCATTAGTTGGTTTCGTATTCAGGAAATGTTTCAGTTACAATCCTTCTTTATGTATGGCGTAATTGGAAGCGCGGTTGTTGTGGGGATTATATCGGTTCAAATCATCAAAAGATTCAATATCAAAACCATTCAGGGAGAAAAAATAGAAATTCAGCCTAAAACTTTTAGTAAAGGACAAATTTATGGTGGATTATTATTTGGTTTTGGATGGGCAATTACGGGAGCTTGTCCCGGACCTCTTTTTGCCCAAATTGGTACCGGAGTTACCGTAATTGTGGTTACTTTATTAAGTGCTATTTTAGGAACTTGGTTTTACGGTTTGATAAAAGATAAATTACCCCATTAATTCAGTATAATTTCAAATAAATGAGCAACACAACCTCACAGTTAATTTTAAGAAAAGCTGATATTGCCGAAACGCCTCTTATCTGGAATATTCTGCAAGATGCTATTGAACAAAGGCGACAAGACGGAAGTACACAATGGCAGGACGGTTATCCTAATGAACTTACGGTTCAGAATGACATCAAAAACGGTTATGGATATGTATTGACAGAAAACGAAACAATTTTGTGTTATGCTGCAATAATCTTCGACATTGAACCTGCTTATGAAGAGATTCAAGGCAAATGGCTTACTGATGGCGATTATGCTGTTATACATCGTGTTGCGGTTGCAAAATCAACAAAGGGCAAAGGTATTGCCACAAAGCTTTTTGAAAATATCGAGGATTTATGCCTCAAACAAAATATCTACAGCATTAAAGTAGATACGAATTTTGACAATGTTCCAATGCTAAAAATTTTAGACAGATTAAATTATACGTATTGTGGCGAGGTATTTTTTAGAGGTGCAGCACGAAAAGCATTCGAAAAAAAATTGGTTTAATTTGCAGACTTTAAGCTATTTTATATAGATAATCAAACCCGACAGGTTTTAAAAAACATGTCGGGTTTACTTTTTCGTTTAGTTTTATCTTTTTGGTTTATTCGATAAAATTAAATGATTTCCTGTT
The DNA here is from genome assembly GCF_043722275.1 of Flavobacterium sp. GTDB lineage: Bacteria > Bacteroidota > Bacteroidia > Flavobacteriales > Flavobacteriaceae > Flavobacterium. The sequence continues at coordinate 12,502 of NZ_JAYSPC010000113.1, forward strand.
TTATAAAGTTCCGGAGGAACAAAACATATTGAAGGGATGGATTTTAATCCATTCTACACAATTACAAGAAACTTCATCCCTAAAATTGCAAATCTTTGGCGAGTTACGAGTGAGATTTCTCCTTTCGTCGAAATGACATACTCAGTCAAACCCGACAGGTTTTTAAAACATAAGTGTTCGGAAGATATTTTAAGTTGTATTAAATAGTGGTGATTTACT
>NZ_JAYSPC010000114.1:0-33998 GCF_043722275.1 Flavobacterium sp.
ACGCGGATAAAACAGATTTACTTCGTAAAAACGCGGATAAAAACGGATTTGATTTGCAATAATTTTATTTTTTAAAAGCTTAACTTAATGACATTGCCCTACGGGACATTTTTCTATTTGTTTTTGTTTTTTTCTACCAACATGTAACTCCTAAAGGAGTATAGCTTTTGTTTGCAATCAAAACATTTAACTGCTTGAAGTTATATCTCGTAGAGATTATATATTGGTAAAAAAAACAATGTTAAAAGATTATTGCTTTTGTTTACTATCGAATATTAACTGCTGGAGCAATATCTCGTAGAGATTTTTTTTTGAGATAGTATTTAATGGGCTTATGAGCATAATTAATTTAGCATCAAATTTAAGCGAGATTAATTAGTACTTTTTTAGGTAAACAAAAATACAAACATTCGGTTACGTGTGCTTTATTTTATAAATTTATCGATTCCGTATAATTATAATAAACTTACTATCTAAATTAAATAACCACATGAATAGAAGATTTACAACTCTGATTTTAATCCTATTTCTATTGGGGAATATTGTTTATTCTCAAAAAGACAATTCTTTAAATATTAAAAGACAACTCGATTATTGTGCCGAACAAGCTTCGAAAACCTTACTTGTAATTCCTGACGACGGAACTTCGCCCAGAACTGTTGCTAATGGAAGCAAGGATTGGAAATTTGTTAATTATAAAGATTGGACAAGCGGATTCTGGCCTGGGGAATTATGGTATTTATATGAAGCAACCGGAGATAAAAAATGGAAAAAAGAAGCAAACAAATTTAGCCAGTTTCTAAAACCTTTATCAGTGAGTAAAGCAAATGACCACGATTTAGGATTTCAGATTTTTAATAGTTTCGGGAATGGATATCGTTTAACGAAAAATCCCGAATATAAAGAAATTATCTTAAAAACAGCTGATACTCTGGCAACGCTTTTTAATCCAAAAGTTGGTACTATTTTATCGTGGCCTCATAATAAATATGGCGGACATAACACGATTATAGATAATATGATGAATTTAGAAATGCTTTTTTGGGCTTCTAGAAATGGCGGAAATAAAAAATTGTATGATATTGCCGTAAAACACGCCGAAACTACAATGCAGAATCATTTTAGACCTGATTACACTTCATATCACGTTATTATTTATGATTATGAAACCGGTAAAAAAATAAAAGGAATCACTGCGCAGGGTTACAGCGATACTAGTATGTGGGCGAGAGGCCAGGCGTGGGCTATTTATGGATTTACAATGGTTTACAGAGAAACAAAAGACCAGAAATTTTTAGACTTTGCGCATAAACTGGCACGAGTATATCTGGATAACTTAACAACCGAAGATTTGATTCCGTATTGGGATTTTAATGCGCCCGGAATTCCAAATGAACCAAGAGATGCATCGGCGGCGGCAATTGTATCTTCGGCACTTATTGAATTGAGTTCTTATACAAAAGATACAACTTTGAAAAAAGAATATTTAGAAAAGTCTAAAAAGATGATTGTTTCACTTTCAGATCATTATCAAAGTCACGAAGTAAATTCGGCTTTTTTATTGCATTCAACAGGTCATAAACCAGCCGGAAGCGAGATTGATTGTTCAATAAATTATGCAGATTATTATTATCTTGAAGCACTTTTAAGGCTTCAAAAACTAAAAAAATAATATTCTAAATTTAAAATTATGATTAAGAAAATAATTAAGATTTCATTTGCCATTGCTTTCATGGTATTGATGATAAGTTGTAAAAACACAAAGCAGAAACTTCAGGAATATGTAACATCTTATAATACATCGGCTGCAGGTTTTAAAGCTGATGATGTTACACTTACAACTGCAAGAGGATATATAAACGATAACAAAATTGAGTTGCGGTTTGAGACTAATTTAGAACAAAACGCATTGAATGTATCAAAAGCAAGTGCAACTTTTCCTAAGCTTTTGAAAGAAATGATTATTAAAAATCAAATTCCTAAAGAACTTGTTGAAGAAGGAGTTCAATTTGATGCTTATTTTTTAGCCGATGACAATACTGTTTTCCTAAAAGAAATAATAAACAAAGAATCAATATCTGAATTATTGAAATAATTTGTAATGCATTTGTTTCTAAAAGCCACTTTTAATCGATTTTTAAAGTGGCTTTTTTGTATTTGATTATTATTAAAAATGTTCTTTTAATCTAAAGGTGTATGTATAGTTTTATTTTAGATAATTAATTCGTAGTCAAATAACTACAGTATTCCAGTTTGTTTTGTTAAGTTGTTTTTGTTTGTAAAATTCATTATGTTTGAGTTAAAAATTAACCTAAAACCTAAAAAATTATGAAAAAAATTACTCAAATCGCATTTGCTCTTATTCTTGGATTAATATTGGTAAGTTGTAAAAATACCAAGCAAAAAATTCAGGAACATGTAAACACCTACAATAATTCGTCCTCGATTAAAGGCACTGGTATTACCGGTACGACCGCTAAAGCATTTTTAAACGATAACAAAATTGAAATTAGAATTGAAACCAATTTAGAAGAAAACGATACCAACAAATTAACATACAAAAATTCATTTCCGGATTTACTAAAAGAAATGATTAAAAATGACCAAATTTCAAAAGAATTAATTGACGAAGGAGTAAAATTTGATGTGTATTTCCTCGCCTATAATAACGCAATTCTAGCTCAGCAAATCGTCGATAAAGAGGAATTTGCTGTTTTAGAAAACGGTGCTGCATCTAAAGAAAAAGTAACTGCAAAACTTTAATTTCTAAAAGTTGATTGAAAATAAAATAGCCTCTTTGAAAATTCAGAGAGGCTATTTTTATTTTTTTTATCGTTTTGTAACATTTGTTAAGATGTCCGGAAAGTAAGCATCTGATAAATGACCAAATTCATCACCACGCATAAAAATATTTCCATCAACTTCTGCAAAGCTCTTTTTGCCGGCTGCTGCTAAAAGTTCGTTGGCCGCGTGCAATGTATTCTTATGAAAATGATAGACACGATCAGATTTATCGGTAACAACCAAACCTTTCATCAGCATTTTGTTTTGAGTTGCAACTCCGGTTGGACATTCATTATTATGACAGCGCAACGCCTGAATACATCCCAGAGAAAACATGAAACCACGAGCGCTGTTACACATATCTGCGCCCAATGCAATTGCATGCAAAATAGAATAACCTGAAATGATTTTTCCGCTTCCAATAACGCGTATTTTATCTCGGATATTTAAACCAATTAATGTTTTATTTACAAATATTAAAGCAGGTTCAAATGGCATTCCAACGCCATCAGCGAATTCTAACGGAGCAGCTCCGGTTCCGCCTTCGGCACCATCAATTGTAATAAAATCAGGATAAATATCTTCGGCGATCATTTCGTGGCAAATAGCTTCAAATTCAGCAGTATTACCAATACATAATTTAAACCCGATAGGTTTTCCGTTTGATAACTGACGCAATTGCGCGATAAAACGAATTAGTCCTTTAGTGTCTGAAAAAGCATGATGACCAGGAGGAGAAAGAATCATCGTATGTGGTTCAACACCTCTTATTTTAGCAATTTGCTCGGTGTTTTTAGCCGCTGGAAGTACTCCGCCATGTCCGGGTTTTGCGCCTTGAGAAAGTTTAATCTCAATCATTTTCACGTTTGGAAGATTCGCTTTTTCTGAGAATTTTTCAGGGCTGAAATTTCCGTCGGCATTTCGGCAGCCAAAATATCCTGTACCAATTTGCCATGTAATGTCGCCACCACCCGCAAGATGAAATTCGGTTAAACCACCTTCTCCGGTATTTTGATAAAAGTTTCCTTTTTTAGCACCAATATTTATCGCGCGAACTGCATTTTCACTTAATGAACCAAAACTCATTGCCGAAACATTGAATAAAGAAGCTAAATAAGGCTGTTTACAATCTTTTCCACCAACTAATACTCGTGGTAATTCTTCGTTGACTTTTGCAGGAAAAATCGAATGTTTTATTCCTTCGTAACTGTCATGGTTAAGGTTTAACTGAGTTCCAAAAGGTGTACTCGAATCGATATTTTTTGCTCTTTGGTAAACTAAAGAACGCTGATTTCTGGAAAATGGTTTTCCATCAGTTGATCTTTCGATAAAATATTGTTGAATTTCCGGTGCTATCATTTCAAATAAATATCTGAAATAACCTAAAACAGGGAAATTTCTTAAAATAGCATGCTTTCTTTGAGTTACATTATAAGCGCCAACAACTAATAATATCGGAATAATAATAACGAGTAAAAAACCACGCTTGGTATAAAAATAAATTGTAACAACAATTATCAACAATAAGAATCCATAGATAAAGAATTTTTTTCTCATGTTTTTAAAAAATTTAAATAATAATGTTTAATAATTAATTGAATCGCAGGCGAACATAAACATGTTTGATTCCTTTTTTGTCTGATTCTCTTTCATCAATTTCAAGAATATCTGTCAGCGATTTTAACATTGGCGTAAGCTTAGAAAAGCCATAGTTTCTAGGATCAAATTCGGGTTTTTTCTTTACGATTAAGTTCCCAACATCGCCTAAAAATGCCCAACCATCATCATCTTCAATGTCCTCAATCGTAGCTTCTATAAGTTCAATAGTTTGTTTGTCTATTTTATGCAATGCTTTTTCGGCAGGTTTTTCAACAGGTTTTTTAGCATCGGCTGTAGCAGCGGTTTTAGGTTTTTTCTTCTGGATTGCTCCGTCAAGAACCTCAATATAGATAAATCGGTCACAGGCAACGATAAATGAATTTGGTGTTTTCTTTTCTCCAATACCAATTACTTTCATGCCGGATTCTCTTAATCTAATTGCCAGACGGGTAAAATCACTATCGCTGGAAACAATACAAAATCCGTCCAGTTTTCCTGAATAAAGTAGATCCATTGCATCGATTATCAAAGCAGAATCTGAGGAGTTTTTTCCAACGGTATAACTATATTGCTGAATTGGAGTAATTGCATGTTCTAATAAAACAGCTTTCCATCCATTAGAATTAGGTTTGGTCCAATCAGCGTAAATACGTTTTGTAGTGGGTGTGCCAAATTTTGTTATTTCTTCCATCATGCCTTTTACATTACTGTACGGCACGTTATCGGCATCAATAAGAACGGCTAATTTGAGATCTTTTGTGTTGCTTAAAGCCATTATTTAAGTGTTAGATAAATTAGTACTTCCAAAGGTAAAACTAAAATTGGTTTTTATTTGAATTTGATCCTGAATAAGTGTTTTGTATATTATTAATTATTTTGGTTATAAATAAGACTTTTTTTATAAAAAAACAATTAAAGATAAATTTGTCTTTTACTATGAATTTAAATATATTTGTACTCAATCAACAAATTTATCTATGTTTTCAAAAGCGTGTGAATACGGTATAAGGGCTTCGATATTTATTGCCACTAAATCATCTGAAGGAATTAGGGTAGGAATAAAAGATGTCGCCAAAGAAATTGATTCGCCGGAACCATTTACAGCCAAAATAATGCAAATTCTAACTAAAAATGGGATCATAGAATCTTCAAAAGGAGTAGGAGGAGGATTTGAAGTTTCTGCAAATGCTGTAAAATCAATAAAACTCATTCAGATTGTTGATGCTATTGACGGTGATTCTATATATAAAGGATGCGGAATTGGGTTGAAGGAATGTTCAGAATTAAAACCATGTCCGGTGCATAATGAGTTTCAAAAAGTGCGACAATTGCTTTTAGAAATGCTTACAAATACCACATTAGAACAATTAGCGTCAGGAGTTACAACGGGTGATTTTTTTCTTAAAATAAATGATTAAAAAATATAAATATAATTTAAATACTTAGAAATGAATAAAAAAGTCAGGATTTCGATTGTGATGCTAATGGGATTTTTAGCCATTACATCTTGTGGAAAAAAAGAAGTTTCAGCAACTGATGAAACAACAGAAATAAATACAACAACCTCAGATGAAGGTGTAAAACCGGCAGTAAGTAATGTGATAGTTATTGAAGGAAACGATCAAATGCAGTTTAATACTACTGAATTAAGAGCTCAGGCAGGAAAACCTATTACTTTAACGTTAAAACATGTGGGTAAAATACCAAAGGAAGCAATGGGACATAACCTTGTTATTTTACAGGAAGGTACTGACGAAGCTGCTTTTGCATCTAAAGCAATTGCTGCCAGAGATACAGATTATATCCCAGCTTCAGAAAAAAGTTCGATTATTGCACATACAAAATTACTTGGTGGAGGAGAAGAAGATACAATTGAATTTACTATCGATAAAAAAGGAACTTATAACTTTTTATGTACTTTTCCAGGGCATGTTTCTATGATGAAAGGTGTTTTAATTGTTGAATAAATAACAAACTCTAATGCTATTATGGCTTAGAGTTTTTTAATAAACATATAAAAGATAAAATTGTCTTTTATTGTAAAATTGAGTATTAATTAATTATAAATAAAAAATGGAAGATTTAAAAAATAAAACAATTGGTTCGTTTGTAGCTCAGGATTTTAGGACAGCGGCAGTTTTTACAAAATATCAAATAGATTTTTGCTGTAAAGGAAACAGAACCCTTAATGAGGTTTGCGAAAAGCAGGATATCGATTCAGATGTATTATTGCAAAATGTTTATGATATTTTAGAATCTGAAAATGGTAATACAATTGATTTTAATTCCTGGCCACTGGATTTATTGGCTGATTATATAGAGAAAACCCATCATCGTTATGTAGAGGATAAATCGACAATTTTAATCCAGTTTTTAGATAAGCTTTGTAAAGTTCATGGAGCAGCTCATCCGGAATTGTTTAAGATAAATAAATTGTTTACTGAATGTGCGGAAGAATTGTCGCAACATATGAAAAAAGAAGAATTAATGTTATTTCCTTTCATTAAAAGAATGGTAAAAACCAAAGAATCTGATGGCATTTTGACTCCACCATCTTTTGGTTCAGTATCTAATCCAATTGCTATGATGATGCAGGAACATAATAATGAGGGCGAACGATTTAACGAAATTGCCAGACTTACAAACAATTATACTCCACCAAGCGATGGATGTACAACTTATAAAGTAACATTTGCAATGCTAAAAGAATTTGAAGAGGATTTACACAAACATATTCATTTAGAAAACAACATATTATTTAATAAAGCAGTAATTCTGGAAGAGGAGTTTGCATAAGCTGACAAAATAATGAAAATTTGAAAATAAAATGTGCCAATAAATCATTTAAAAGAATGATATATCGGCACATTTTTATTACAGCAATATAAAAATCAGAAAGAGTGGTTTAAATTACTTTTAAGCTGATAAAATGAAAATATTATCTAAAATGAGTTCCCAAAAAATCTGGGTTGTATGTTGTTTACTTAATTTTTTAACAGCCTCAATTATGGGTTTGTTAATGCGATATTCTTATTTATTTCCTTTAAATATCAATTATGTTTTTATGCTTCATGCACATTCTCACGTTGCCATGTTGGGTTGGGCATACTTGATGATTTATGTTTTGATTGTTCGTTTTTTTATTCCGAAAGATAAAAGTCAAAAACCAATTTATAATATATTATTCTGGTTGACTGAATTTTCTGTTATCGGGATGATGATTGCTTTTCCAATTCAGGGATATGCTTTGTTTTCAATCTTATTTTCTACTATGCATATTTTGTTGAGTTATGTGTTTTGTTGGATAACCTGGCGAGATTTTTCAAAAGAAAAAACAGAAACGCAAAGACTTTTAGTGAGTGCAATTTTATTTATGATTTTGTCCACTTTTGGAGTTTGGTGTTTAGGTCCCGCAATAAATATGTTAGGAAAACAAAGTGCATTTTATCAAATTGCAATTCAATTTTTCCTGCATTTTCAATTTAATGGATGGTTTTTATTTGCAGTTTTAGCTTTGTTTTTAAAACAATTTGAAGATGAAATCGATAAAAAAAAGTTTAAAATATTTTTCACATTACTTATTATAGCAACATTTTTAACAGTTGCATTTCCTGTAAGCTGGTATTTAAAAAATGGTTTGCTAAGTTTGATTAATAGTATTGGAGTGATTATACAAATTATTGCTTTTGTTTATTGCTGCAAAATGTTCAAATCGCCAATTAGTATTTTTAAATTTAATCTGGATAATTCGGCAAAAGCAGTTTACAGATTAGCAATATGCTCTGTGTTTTTAAAAATAGGAATTCAGTTATTAGTTTTAATTCCAGATCTGAATGAAGTTTCACATCAAATTAGAAATCTTATAATTGGGTTTGTTCATCTAACAACGCTTGGGATTATTACCGGATTTTTGTTCGGAATCTTGATTCAGAATAATGTTCTTTCAGGTAAATCTGTTTTTCTTAGAGTAGGAATAAAGTTTTTTATTTTAGGATATATAGCAACAGAATTATTGTTATTTCTTCAGGGAATTTTCTTTTATTTAAAAAAAGGAATAATTTCATATTACTCCGAAAGCATTTTTCTAATGAGTATCTTAATTGTTTCAGGATTAATTTTGATTACAATTTCACTTTTTAAAAATAAAAAACAAGGGTTGATTAATTAAAATCTTCCCCTGCTTTTTACAAATGAATTAACCTATTTAATTTTCTCAGCTTCCAGATTTATTCTGTCGACTGTTTTATCATTGTTTACACCTAAACCTTCTTGTTGGTAAATTAATTCCCCATCCGGATTAAAAACGCTTATAATATTAGAGTGTGAAAAATCAATCGGAGATATTTTTTTGTAATTAACGGCAAGAACGGCCGCAAATTCACGAGTATTTTCTTCTGTAGAACGTAAGAAGATCCATGAATCACCTTCCATTTTATTTGCAATAGAAAATGCTTTTAATTTTTCCGGAGTATCTGTTTCCGGATCAATACTTACCAGAATAAGTTTGACATTTTTCTTCGTTTTTTCATTCAATCGTGATTCTATATTTCTCATATCAGCAACTAATTTTGGACAAGCCGCTTTGCAGGTTGTATAAATCATCACCATAACCAGAACATTTCCTTTCAGGCTTTTTAGTTTAATATTTCTTCCGTTTTGATTCGTCCATTTTGATGGTAAATTGTAAATCGATAAATCAGTAATCGGTTTGTCTATAGTATTTATTACCGTATTATCTTTTGAATCTTTACAACTTTGAAGACTAAATATCAAAATCAAAATTGGGATTATTAATTTTTTCATTTTTAAGAATTTAAAATTATTGTGTTGTTGTTTTTGCGCATCTAAAACCCAGATTTCGTGTTGAATATTGCGCTTTAAGACTTCCTCTAAACGCATATCGCATAAAAGCAGCATAATCCATAAGATCGGTTGCATTTACTGATGCGCCACCGCAAAAAAGGTTTTTGTCTGCACTTTTATCTTTTCGGGATTCTCCGGATAAAAAAATACTATTAAAGTCTGCCGTCCATTCCCATACCAATCCGTGCATGTCATAAACTCCCCAATAATTTTTGAATGTTTTGCCTATTGGATTTTCGTAAGTTTTTGATTTTTCATACCAGGATAAAATGTATTTATTGAATACTTTTTTAGTTCTGGCATCAACTTTTTTTTCATCTGCCATAGCAATATATTCCCATTCATCTATTGTAGGTAATCGTTTTCCCTGACATTCACAATATTTTTTGGCTGCAAACCAGGAAACGTTTGTTACAGGAGATTTAGGATTATTGTTTCCAAAATCAAAATCTGATTTCCAATAAATCAGATAACTTTCATCTGCAAAAATTCCTTTTATTTTGGACTTACTATAACCTGGATTTTTTTTAATAAAACTCAAATATTCATTATTAGTAATAGGATATACATCTATCAAAAAAGGTTTTACAACAACGGGATTTTTTACAGTAGCTCCGTAAAGAGGGACAAAAGATCCCTCTTTTATCAGAACCATTTTCGATTCTTGGGCGCTTAACATTCCTGCAAGAGCGAAGAAAAGAAGAATAATAAAAATGCTTTTGTGCATAATTTTGTTTTATCTTAAAGCTTTTACCATTTCTGGAGTTACCTCAGTTTTATTATTTCCCCAGCTATTATATATATAGGTCATAACATTCGCGATTTCATCATCAGATAAATTCTGGCTAGGCATAATATTATTGTATTTAGTGCCATTTACAATTACTTCGCCGCTTAAGCCGTGTAAAATTGTTTTGATAGCTCGTTTTGAATCTGCGTTTAGATAATCAGATTTTGCAAGAGGAGGAAATGTGTTCGGGATTCCTTGCCCTTCAGATTGATGACAGGCAAAACAAGTTGTGCCGAAAATTTCTTTTCCTATTTTAACTCTTTCAGCCACAGTTCTTTTTGGGTTTATCGCTTTTGCAGTTGCAGTAATGGGCATTTTCTGGATCGTTCCGCCTTCGGGTAAATAAATACCTTCCTGAATAGTTCCTGAGTAAATATTTTTATTTTCGGCACCTTCAACTTTTAGTATTCCTAACGCGCCTTTATTAAATGCTCTAAAGATCGAATGATCAACAATAATAAAATTCCCCGGAGTTTCTACTTTAAAATCCACAATTGCAGAACCTCCCGCAGGAATTAGTGTCGTCTGAACATTTTTATTGATAAGATTTCCTCCTTCAACATGTACATTATCGAATATTTCGCCAATAACATGAAAAGAAGAAACTAAATTTGGACCGCCATTTCCCACAAACAACCGAACAGTTTCTCCCACTTTTGCAGTAAGCTCATTTCCGTTTGTCATTGAACCAACTTTTCCGTTAAAAACTACATAATCAGGCGTTTCTTTCACCGCTTTGTTCATATCAAAAGGCTGAAGACCTTTTTCTCCGTATTCGCCCTGAGTATAAAAATCACCCTGCATAACGTAATATTCTTTATCGACCGGAGGTAATCCGCCTTCTGGTTCAACGAGAATCAAGCCGTACATTCCGTTTGCAATATGCATTCCCACAGGAGCTGTAGCGCAATGATAAACATACAATCCGGGGTTTATTACCTTAAAACTGAATACTTTTTCATGACCGGGCGCAACGAGCGATGATGTTGCTCCGCCACCGGGACCGGTTACAGCGTGTAAATCTATATTATGAGGTAATTTATTATCAGGATGGTTTTTAAGGTGAAATTCGACTTCATCACCTACACGGGTTCTTATAAAACTTCCCGGAACAGATCCGCCAAATGTCCAATAAGTATATTTTACACCATCAGTCATCGTTCCTTCCTATTCCTTAATTTCCATATTTATCTTCAGTTTCATGGCGGGTCTGTTGCCAATGGGTTTAGGAACCAGAGGAGGAGCAGTAAGTTCAGCTTCCATTTCTCCATCTGTTACAATGTTTGTGTAATCAGTTGATTGTTCTTCTTTTTTGCATGCTCCTAAAAGTACAATTGCAAAAAATAAACAAACAAATGTTTTCATTTTCATTAATGCGTTTAGTTTCATTTTCATAATAATTGGTTTTTATTTTTTAGTTTCTAAATCTGACGTAAATTTAAAAGACTAAATTGTCTTTTATTATGATAAAAGTCATGTAAAACTTACGTTTTGCCATATTAATTAAACAATTTACTTGTAATTAGTTAAGTTTAATCTCGCAAAACAGCGCGTTATTAAACAGGTTTATTTTTTTGGAGATTGATATTCAGAATATTTTTCAATAAAAATAAATGGCTAACTCTATTTTAGAATAATAATCATTATTTTTGCACGCTGTTTAAATTAAAATTATTACTTCAAAATATATTTATGGTAAAAGATTTATTCGAAAGAATTCAGAACAATAAAGGGCCATTAGGAAAATGGGCTTCACAAGCTGAGGGTTATTTTGTATTCCCTAAATTAGAAGGTGAACTTGGTCCAAGAATGCAATTTGGTGGAAAAAATATTTTAAATTGGAGTTTGAATGACTATTTAGGTCTTGCAAATCACCCTGAAGTTCGTCAGGCTGATATTGATGCTGCAACTCAGTTTGGTGCAGCTTACCCAATGGGAGCCCGTATGATGTCTGGTCACACAAAATATCACGAACAATTAGAAAATGAATTGGCTGAATTTGTAATGAAACCGGCAGCATATTTATTGAATTTTGGATATCAGGGAATGGTTTCTACCATTGATGCTTTAGTTACTAAAAATGATATTATTGTTTATGATGTAGATTCTCATGCCTGTATTATTGATGGTGTACGTTTGCATATGGGAAAACGTTTTACTTACAAGCACAATGATCTTGAAAGTATGGAAAAAAACCTGCAGCGTGCTACTAAAATGGCGACAGAAACAGGTGGTGGAATTTTATTTATTACTGAAGGTGTTTTCGGAATGAGAGGACAACAAGGTAAATTGAGAGAAATTGTTGCTTTAAAAGAAAAATATAATTTCCGTTTATTAGTTGATGATGCACACGGTTTTGGTACACTTGGTAAAACAGGAGCCGGAGCAGGTGAGGAGCAGGGAGTTCAGGACGGTATTGACGTTTATTTCTCTACTTTTGCTAAATCAATGGCTAATATTGGAGCATTTATTGCCGCAGATAAAGACATTATTGATTACTTAAAATACAATTTACGTTCACAAATGTTTGCAAAAGCATTACCAATGATTCAAACAATTGGTTCTTTGAAACGTTTAGAATTATTGCGTAATCACCCGGAATTGAAAGATAAACTTTGGGAAAACGTAAATGCTTTACAAAACGGATTACGTACCAGAAATTTCAATATTGGAGATACAAATACTTGTGTAACACCAGTTTATTTAGAAGGAAGTGTTCCTGAAGCAATGGTAATGGTGAATGATTTAAGAGAAAACTACGGTATTTTCTTGTCGATTGTAATTTATCCGGTAATTCCTAAAGGGATTATTTTGTTAAGAATGATTCCAACAACTTCTCATACATTATCTGATATTGATGAAACATTAGTTGCATTTGAAGCAATTCGTGAGAAATTAGAAAACGGAACATATAAAGAAATTGCAAGCAGAACTAAAGTTGATTTAGACGCTTAATTTATAGAATTCAAATCCCGTATATGGGAATTATATAAAAAAATCCATTCGTTATACGAGTGGATTTTTTTTATTTAAAGTAACTTTATTCTACTAACCCAGTAAAAAAAATATTATGAAAAGATTATTCGCTATGTCAGTTATTATGTTAACTTTTTTTATTTCCTGTAAAAAGGATCAGGTTGCAGAACCGGTTCAAATTCAGTCGAATGCACCAAAAGAAGCTGAAATCGCTGTTCCTGCGGGAGATCAATGTTACGCATCAGCATCTAATAATATTGCGATAAGTTTTAATGTAAATTCACATCAGGAAGTAAATGGAAAATTAACTTATAATATTTCAGGTAAAGATAAAAACGAAGGAACCTTAATTGGAAACATGAAAGGAGATACTTTAATTGCAGATTATACGTTTATGTCTGAAGGAGTTACATCTGTAAGACAAGTTGCTTTTTTACAAAATGAAGGAACCTATATTGAAGGATACGGAGATGTTGTGGATGCAAACGGAAAAGTATCTTTTAAGGATAATTCGAAATTAAAATTTGATCAGACAAACACTTTACTTAAAGTGAATTGTAAAGCAGAATAAATTTAAGCCAAATAAAGAATATACGCCGAATAAAAAATCCATTCGTTTGGGGACGAATGGATTTTTTTTATTTTATAAATGAAGTCTGTAAACTGAAACTGTAAACTGAATACTTTTCTTAAAGGTATTTCAAGTACGTTTTTCTCTGACAGTGAATTTTTGGATCAAAGTTTTTCCATAATAAATGAATCGCTGTATTCTCTGCTAATTCCGGAGTTCTAATACAAGTTTGGATTCCTTTTTCAGAGAAAGTTCTAAAATATTCATCGAAAATAATCGCAGTAACACCTTTATTTTGATAATCAGGATGAACTCCGATAAGATAAAAAACAACATCTTTACTCTTTTTTCTTGCTCTTAATAAATGGATGAATCCAAAAGGGAAAAGCTTTCCTTTTGCTTTTTGTAAAGCCTCAGAAAAACTAGGCATTACAATACTAAAAGCAACTAAATTATCATCTTTATCCACCACAAACTTAATATATTCAGGATTAATAAAACTGATATATTTTTTCTTGAAATAATCTTTCTGCACATCTGAAATTGCTACAAAAGAGGCAAGATTTGCATAAGAATCATTAAACAAATCAAACATTTTATCCACATGAGGCATAATGTCCTTTGTTTTAGTGAAAGTCAGAGAACGTAAACCGTATCTTTTCTTGATTAATTCCTGGGCTTTAAGGAAAAATTCAGGTTTTACATTGGAAAAAGGGAATATACTTTCGATATATTCTTTCTCCACCTGAAAGCCTAATTGCTCAAAATGAGTTACATAATATGGGTTATTGTACCAGGTAATCATAGTTCCCATCTGGTCATAACCTTCGGTAAGAACGCCAACTTTATCAAGGTTTGAAAATCCCATCGGACCTTCAACATGCTCCAGATTATTTTGTTTCCCCAGTTCGTAAACCTTCTCTAATAAAGCTTTTGTAACTTCAATATCATCAATAACATCAAACCATCCAAAACGGACTTTCCTTTTGTGCTGATTATTTACTTCAGACCAATTGATAATAGCGGTAATTCGTCCAACAATTTCATTGTCTTTGTATGCTAGATAAAAATAAGCCTCGGCATTATCAAAAGCAGGATTTTTAGTTTTATCAAAAGATTCTAATTCATCTGCAATAATTGGCGGCACCCAATATGGATTGTCTTTATAGAGAGAAAATGGAAACTTGATATAATCTGTTAATTCCTTTTTTGTTTTGGCTTCTTTAATTGTAATCATTAAGATTCTGTATGTAAATATCTCCTTAGAGAAGTTTGTAATTAATATTTAGTCGTATTTTGCTTTACGTTTTCTTTCTTTTTCCTGATAATCGATTTCTCTTTGTTCCATCTCATTATCTTTATTCTTTTTTGCTTTTTCAGTCTTCTTAAATTCCATTTGCTTCTCTTTATAACTTGCATCATAACGCCACGAAACTCCAACTCCGCCATATAAAACAGAAGGCGTATTTTTAAAATTTGTACTTATTGATGCATCAACCTGAAGGTCTGGACTGATTAAATAAGCGGCTCCGCCACGCACAATTGCATCGCTGTAAAAATCACTTTTATAACCCTGATTTTCAACAAAACCCGACCATTTGTCGTTAAATCCGTGAGTTAAAGTTAAAACATAACCATAACTAGGATAATCAGTTGTAATATAATCGGCGATAATGTTAGTTACGAAAACCCACTTTCCGCCTCCAAAAAGATTTTGGGTAATCAACATGATTTTTGGTGAAATACTTGATTGCGGAGAGAAAGAATAAGGATTGTCAGCACCCACAAAATTTGCTCCGGCAAAAACAGAAACCGCAGGAATTAATTCATGCCAGTTAAAAGCATGATTAGCTTTATAGCTGTAGATGTTTTGTTCTTTTTTATAGTTTTTATAAGGGTCATAAATTAAATATTTAGCTCCTAAAACGGTTTGTCTAAAGTTGTTCTTTTTGTAACTTGTATAAGGAGTGTCAAAATTTTCCATTTGGTATTGCACATCAAGAACAAATTCAAGTTTTTCAAGAAATGCGCCATAACGCAACGTTAAATCGGTTCCAAAGCCATTGCTGTCATAATCTAATAAATCGTGTTTTTCCTTGATGCCGTAAACACCAAGTTCTGCCTGAATAACTGATTTTCCTACGGCATAAGCAGACATTGTTTCACCAGGACGATTGGAATTAATTACATCAGTATACTGAGCGAAAAATAATTGAGGAACCAGACAAAGAGCTGTAATAAAAAAGTTTTTATTTTTTAACATAAACATGTTTTTGGATTAAAAAGTAATAACGCATTTCAAATGTACTATATTTTATTATTTATTTAAGATTGATATTTTAATTTTAAACAATGGATTTATTAATTTTGGAAAAAAATTATATGATCATGCAAGAAGCATCTTTTACAAATTTGTTTAAAACGATAATGTGGATTATTGCGTTTTATTATATTTTTAAATTTTTAGCTAAAATATTTTTACCAGTATTGGTAAAAAAAGCAGTTGAAAAAGCAGGCGAAAATTTTCAGAGACAACAACAATACAGTCAGGGCAATACATGGCAAAATACACGTCCAAATAAGGATGAAATAGTCATTGATACAGCCAATGCAAAAAAACCTCGCGAAACCAAAAAGGTTGGCGATTATGTTGATTACGAAGAAATAGATTAAGTTTGTGTCCTAGATTGTAGGATTCATCATTTAACCAAACCAGCCTAAATTGAAAATAGTAAATAAATTCTATCCGCATGCCCTTGTTATATTGGGTTTTATTCTCGTTTCTTTAATTTATTTTTATCCTGTTTTACAAGGAAAACAAATATTCCAATCGGATATTGCTCAATATACCGGAATGGCAAAAGAGCAAAATGATTTTAGAGCTGTAGAACATTCTGAACCATATTGGACAAATTCAGCTTTTGGCGGAATGCCAACATATCAGTTGGGAGCAAATTATCCTAATGATTATGTGGGAAAAATAGATGATGCTTTGCGTTTTTTACCACGTCCTGCTGATTATTTATTTTTATATTTCTTAGGTTTCTACGGATTATTACTGGTTTTAAAAACAGATCCTTTAAAAGCATTTATTGGTGCAATTGCCTTTGGTTTTTCCACCTATTTAATCATAATACTTGGAGTTGGTCATAATGCAAAAGCGCATGCGATTGCTTATATGCCACTTGTTATTGCCGGATTTATACTGGTTTTCCAGAAAAAATATATTTGGGGAGGTTTGCTCACCATGTTTGCGGTTGCATTAGAAGTTAATGCAAACCACTTTCAAATGACCTATTATTTATTGATTTTCTTATTGATATTATCAGGTTATTTTGCCTTCAATTTTATAAAAGAGAAAGAATATAAGCAACTATTAATTGCAATAGGAACTTTGGCTGTAGCCGGAATTTTTGCCATAGGAGCAAATGCCACTAACTTAATGGCAACCAGCGAATATGCAAAGTTTAGTACACGTAGCAACAGCGAATTAACTTTCAATCCTGACGGATCTAAAAAAGTAAATGAAAACGCTTTAAGCCGAGAATACATTACAGAATACAGTTACGGAATCCCTGAAAGTTTTAACTTAATTGCTCCAAGACTTTTTGGAGGTTCAAATCATGAAAATGTTGGGACTGATAGCCGTATGTACGCATTTATGCTCGAGCAGGGAGTTCCTACAGAGCAAGCTCAGGATTTTGTGTCCGGAATGCCAACGTATTGGGGAGATCAGCCTATTGTTGCGGCTCCTGCATATATTGGTGTTGTAGTTTTCTTTTTAGGAGTTTTAGCATTATTTATTGATGACAGAAAAATAAAATACGTATTTCTTTCGGGAGCATTAGTTGCATTAGTACTTTCTTGGGGGAAAAACTTCCCGTTATTGACTGACTTTTTTATCGATTATGTTCCAATGTACGATAAGTTTAGAGCAGTTTCATCGATTCAGGTTATTCTTGAATTGTGTTTTCCTGTTTTGGCTATTATGGGACTACAATCCTTTTTCAAAGCTAAAGATGAACCTAAAATTCAGCAAAAAGCCCTTATTCAAACAGGAGTTTTTGGTTTAGGAGTTATCGTGATTTTAGTATTTGCTAAAAGCATGTTTCATTTTACAGGAAGCAACGACAATTATTTCTTAGACAGTTACGGACCAGCTTTTGTTGATGCATTAAAAGAAGACAGAATGACTTTATATTCTGCTGATTTATTGCGTTCAGGCTTTTTTATCGTATTGACTTTTGGAATTTTATGGTTGTTTGTCAAAAATAAATTAGCTCAAAATACCACTTTGATTATCGTTGGTTTATTAATGATTTTCGATTTGTTTTTTGTCGATAAAAAATATGTTTCGGCAAAAGATTTTGTGAGTCCCGTACAAATTGCAGCTCCGTTTCAGGAAACACCTGCTGATACTCAGATTTTAAAAGACACAACACATTACAGGGTTTTTGAAGTAAGCGGGAACATGTCAAGCGCACGAGCATCTTATTTTCATCATTCTTTAGGTGGATATCATGCAGCAAAACCAAGAAGAATTCAGCAGTTATTTGATTATCAGATAGCAAAAAACAACATGGAAGTTTTAGACATGCTGAATATCAAATACATCATTCAAACGGATAAAGATGGAAAAGAATTTCCAACGGTAAATCCAAATACAAATGGAAATGCATGGTTTGTAAGCGCAGTAAAACTGGTAAATAAACCAGATGATGTTATGAAAGCTTTAGATCATCTTGACACTAAAAAAGTGGCTGTTTTCAATGTTCATGAACACGAAGGTAAATTTAAAAGTGCCAGATTAAAGAAACAATGGGACACAACCGGAACAATACAAGTTGTACAATATAAACCTAATTATATCAAATACAAATCAGATAATGAAAAAGATGGTTTAGCTGTTTTTTCTGAGATATATTATAAAAACGGATGGAATGCCTATGTTGATGGTAAATTGACAGACCATTTTCCTGTTGATTACGTTTTAAGAGCAATGGAAATTCCCGGAGGAAAACATACTATCGAGTTTAAATTTGAACCACAAGTTGTAAAAACCGGAAGCGCGATCACTTTAATAAGTTCTATTGGAATGTTATTGCTTTTGATTGGAGGGATTTATTTTGAAAGAAAGAAGTCTGTTAAACAGTCACAGTAATCAGTTTCAGTTTCTAACTCTGCGAATCTTCGTGAAATCGTTGTGACACATTTTGTGAAAGAATAATTTCGCAGAGTGACACAAAGATTTCACAGAGATGCACAAATGAATCTTTAAAAATCTTTGCGAAACTTTGCGGGAACTTTGTGAGTCTCTGTGAAACCGAATAAATCGAATGGAACAAAAAAAACTCTTAATTATTACCTATTATTTTCCACCTGCTGGAGGTCCGGGCGTACAGCGTTGGTTGAAATTTGTAAAATATTTACCTGAATTTGGTATTCAGCCAATTGTTTATGTTCCTGAAAATCCAACTTATCCAATAGTTGACGAAGGATTGGTGAGCCAAATTTCTGATAAGTCAATTGTTCTGAAAAATAAAATTTGGGAACCTTATCAATTGGCTTCCATATTTTCAAAAAATAAAACCAGAAAAATCAGTTCCGGAATTTTTCCTCACAAGAAAAAGCAGACTTTTTTAGATAAAACATTCCTTTGGATTCGTGGAAATTTGTTTATTCCGGATGCGCGTGTCTTTTGGGTAAAACCATCTGCAAAATACCTTGAAAAATATATCAGGGAAAATAATATAGACACAATTGTAACTTCGGGACCGCCGCACAGTTTGCATTTGATTGGTTTAGAATTAAAAGAAAAACTAAACGTGAAATGGTTTGCTGATTTTCGCGATCCGTGGACAACGATTGGATATCATAAAGCACTGCGTTTATCAAATTACGCTGCTAAAAAGCATAAAAAGCTTGAACATAAAGTATTAAATACTGCCGATACCATTATTGTAACCAGTAAAACTACTAAAACCGAATTTCAGGCGATTACGAATAAGCCAATTTCGGTAATTACAAACGGTTATGATATTGAAAATATCGAGAAACAGACTTTAGATACTAAATTTACTTTGGCACATATCGGTTCTTTTTTATCCGATAGAAATCCTCAGTTTTTATGGGAATGTCTGGTAGAATTACTCCACGAAATCCCAGATTTTAAATCCCATTTAGAAATTAAATTAATTGGCGCAGTAAGTCAGGAAGTTCTTGATGCAATTGCCAAATTTAAGCTCAATGACTATCTAAATTTTCTAGGCTATGTTTCACACCACGAAGCAATTGCACATCAAAAAAAATCTCAGGTTTTACTTTTAATCGAGATTAATTCTGAAGATACTAAAAGCATAATTCCGGGTAAACTGTTTGAATATATGGTGTCAAATCGCCCAATTATTGCCATTGGCCCTAATGGTTCTGATTTTGCAGCTATAATAACAGAAACAAATACAGGAGTATTTTTTGATTATTCTGAAAAAGCGAAGCTAAAAAGTGTAATTTTGGACTTTTATAATCAATTTCTGGAAGGGAAATTAGAATCTCATGGCGTTGGTTTACAACAATATTCAAGAAAAAACCTTACCAAACAATTGGCACAATTGATCAATTAAAAAAAACAATAATAATTTCAAAAATCAATCCCGATAGCTATCTGGAACTAAAATCTAAAATCCAAAAATGGGTATTGTTTTAAATCAGTCTTTCAAAAATACAATTATTACTTATATAGGTTTCGCTATTGGGGCCATTAATACACTTTATTTATATCCGGTTTTTTTAGGTGCAACATATTATGCATTAACAAATTACATACTTTCGGCAGCAAATGTTATTATGCCTTTGTTCGCTATAGGAATGCAAAATACACTAGTCAAATTTTATTCGCAATATAAAACAGAAGAGGAAAGAGAGCAATTTCTATCCTTTACAGCATTGTTTCCTGTCTTGATGTGTATTCCGTTAGGGATTATTGGTATTTTCTTTTTTGATGATATTACAGCATTTGTTTCTAAACAAAATCCTGTTGTAAAGCAGTTTATGTTTTTGATTCCGTTTGTTGGACTTTGTATGGCATATTTTGAAATTTTCTATGCTTGGGCAAGAGTTCATATGCATTCCGTTTTTGGAAATTTTATAAAAGAAGTCGGTTTACGTTTGGTTTCTACAATTGCTTTAATAGGTTTATATTTTCATTGGATAACATTAATACAATTTGTATATGTGACTGTAGTTATATATTTCGTTGCATTTTTGGTCACCATGTTCTATGCATTTTACATCAAAAAGCCAAAGTTCCAAATTACAATTCCCCAAAATGTAAAAGAGGTAATGGAATATACTTTTTTCATTATTTTATCTGGAAGTGTAGCTAATTTGCTTTTAGATGGAGATAAACTGATACTGAATCAATATATGGAAATTGAAAATATTGCGTATTACTCAGTTGCCACCTATATTGCTTTAGTTATTTCGGTTCCAAGTCGTGCAATGCATCAAATTGTATATCCTATTACAGCAAAATTGATGCACGAAAATAAACATGATGAATTAAATATTCTGTATAAAAAAACTTCAATAAATCTTCAGATTGTGGGAGGATTTGTAATGTTGTGTATTTTTGTCAATATCGATCAATTGTATGAAATAGTTCCGAAAGAATATAGAGGAGGTATTCCAGTCGTATTTATGATTGGGTTATCAAAATATTTTGATCTTATTTTAGGAAATAATAATGCGATCATTTTTAATACTAAATATTATCGCACAGTATTATTTTTAGGATTGGGCTTAGTTGTTTTGACATTCGTTTTAAATATAATTTTTATACCGGATTATGGTATAATGGGGTCTGCATTTGCGACACTATTATCCATCACATTTTATAGTTTAGCCAAGTTAATTTTTGTAGTTAAAAAACTCGATTTGTATCCCTTTACAAAACAAAATTTGTATTCCCTGGCAGTTACAACAGTTCTGTTCTTAGTTTTTTATTTCTGGGAATTTCCAGTTTATCCATTAATTGGTATTGCTTTAAAATCAATTTTAGTAACTATTTTATACGTGTATTTAAATTACAAGTTTAATATTTCTCCGGATATTAATAAAGTAATCGATATGCTTTTAAGAAAAATAGGAATTAAAATTTAGTACGATTTTATTGAGAAATCAAAAGTAAATTAAATTCGAATCTATTTTGTTTTTATATTTGTTAGTAAGGATAACCAACTTATAGCAAACAGAATATGAAAAAGAAAATACTTTGTTTTTTAACTTTCTTCATTGTTTTATTTTTTCAGTTTGCGTTTGCTCAAAATGAGAATCCGCAAATAACCAAACCTGAACTAAAATTAAAAGCATATCCTGTAGCTCCTTTTAAGGATACACTTTTTTATGTTTACAATAAAGTTGGATCTTTTTCGGCAGAAAACAGAGCAAAAGCAATCACAGGAAAAATAAAATCATTGTATGAAAATGATCTCTTTAAATCCGATTCTCTAAAAATTATTCCTTCAGATATTAGTTTGGATATTGTTTACAAAGGTGATCTTATATTAATGTCGGTTTTAAATGCCGATGCTAAAGTTGAAAATAAATCAGTTCCCGAAATTGCAAGGCGTAATTTTAATGCAATAAAGAAAGCTGTTATTTCCCAAAATTTAAATTATTCATTATTTCCTAAACGTCTCGGATTTACCGCTTTATTAATACTTATTCTTAGTATTGTTTTATTTCTTGCATCTAAAATTTTCGGAAAAATAAAATCCTATTTCGCAAGTAAAAGAGAAAGATACTTTAAAGGTTTTACGTATAACAATATAAATGTACTCACGCCCGAAAAGCAGGAATTTGTCGCCATGCGTATCATTGGCATTATAAAAATCATTACTTTAATACTTATTATTTATTCCACTTTACCTGTACTTTTTAATATTTTTCCTTCAACACAAGCGTATACAACAACGATTTTAAAATGGACATTAACTCCAATAAAATCTGCCGTGATGGGATTTGTTGATTTCCTGCCAAATCTATTTACTATAATTGTGATTATTTTGATTTTTAGATATACACTCAAAATAATTAAATTTTTTGTTGATGAGATAAACAAAGAAAACATTAAAGTAAATGGTTTTTACAGCGATTGGGCAAAACCAACATTTAATATTATTCGGTTTTTGGCATATGCATTTATGCTCGTGGTTATATTTCCGTATTTGCCAGGTTCAGATTCACCAATTTTTAAAGGCGTTTCGGTTTTTGTTGGGATTCTGTTTTCGTTAGGTTCATCAAATGCGATTGCCAATATGGTTGCAGGATTAGTGATCACCTATATGCGCCCGTTTAAGATTGGAGATTTTATAAAAATAGGCGATGTAAGCGGGGAAGTGATCGAAAAAACAGCTTTAGTCACAAGAATCAGAACTCCGAAGTTCGAAGATATTACTATCCCAAATTCGACAGTTTTATCCAGTACCTCAACTAATTATTCGTCCAATACAAAACAAGACAACAACGGTTTATTAATACATACCACTGTTACAATTGGTTATGATGTTCCTTGGGCAGCTATTTATAAAGCATTGATAGAAGCCGCATTAAATACGGAAATGGTAGAGAAAACTCCAATACCTTTTGTTTTGCAAACCAGTTTAGATGATTTTTATGTTTCGTACCAAATCAATGTTTACACGAAACAACCCAAAAAGCAGCCGTTGATTTATTCGTCATTACATCAAAATATTCAGGATTCATTTAACGCAGCCGGAATCGAGATTATGTCACCACATTATAATGCAGTAAGAGACGGAAATACGACTACAATTCCTGAAAGATATTTGAAAGACGATTATGAAGCACCAACTTTTACTATTAAAAAGAAAAAATAAGATTAAAAAAAATGTGCTAATAATCTTAAAAATTTAACAGTCGTTGTTTTGCAGTTAATTTTATAAAAAGTAACTTTAGCTGAGAATTTAGCAACACTTTGCTTTTTAGGATAAAAAATATCTTACTTAATACAATAAAAGCACCTAGTGTACTGTTCTTAGGATTATAACACTTTACAAAAAACAGAAATTTGTAAAAGTAAATGTAGTAGTATTTGGATTAATTTTTTTAATGAACGATTATGAAAAACAATGAACTGAGTCAGGAGCAGAGCTTACAAGTATTTTCTAATATGATATCCAACAAAGTTCATAACGGATTTACATTAGAAGAAAGAAATGATGAATTCCTTTTTGCCGTTCTTTCAAAAGGCGGAAAAGTAGTCAATCATGGTTTAAATTTCATTATTTTTTGTTTGACCTTAGGATTATGGTCATTTGCATGGCTTTATCTAACGATTGAGGCTCGAAAACAAAAAAAAGTATTAGTTGCCATTGACGAAGATGGTTTTCCCTTTGAAGAAAGATGTTTAGTCGCTTAAGAAATTTAAATCACAAATGAAAAATTCCAAATTCCAATAATC
This sequence comes from Flavobacterium sp., assembly GCF_043722275.1. Classification (GTDB taxonomy): domain Bacteria; phylum Bacteroidota; class Bacteroidia; order Flavobacteriales; family Flavobacteriaceae; genus Flavobacterium. Next base: position 24,064 of record NZ_JAYSPC010000114.1, read on the forward strand.
ATGTTATTGCAATTTGGAATTTTTTTATTTTCTCTTTTTAACTCCAACGGATTAAAATCCGTTACTACAAAATAAATCATTTCTCTGGAATTTTCTTTAAGCAGTTCCTTAGGCACAAGGCATATTGTAGAGATGGATTTTAATCCATCATCCGCAACGATTACGAAAATTTGTCATTCCGGGAAACGAGGAATCTTCACAAGAACTTCGCAAAGAAATTCCGTACAAAATCTTAAAACCTCAGTACCTTTTCCTAAAGTTTATCCTTCAAATAAATTCCCGTTACCGATTTCTTTTGTTTAGCAACATCTTCAGGAGTTCCTTCGGCTAATAAATGTCCGCCGTTTTCACCGCCTTCAGGGCCTAAATCAATAATCCAGTCCGCACATTTTATAAGATCAAGATTATGTTCAATTACAATAATCGAATGTCCTTTTTCTATCAAAGCATCAAATGACGCTAATAATTTTTTAATATCATGAAAGTGTAAACCTGTAGTAGGTTCATCAAAAACAAATAAAGCTTTGTCTTTTGTAGCACCTTTTACTAAAAACGAAGCCAGTTTAATACGTTGCGCTTCACCACCGGAAAGCGTTGACGAAGATTGTCCTAATTGAACATATCCTAAACCAACATCTTGCAATGGTTGTAGTTTCTGCGTAATTTTTGTCTGTTTATTTTTATCAAAAAAAGCAATTGCATTATCAATAGTCATCGTTAGAATATCGTTGATGTTTTTATCATCAAAAGTTATTTCTAAAATTTCTTTTTTGAATCTTTTTCCGCCACAAGTTTCACAAGGAAGGGAAACATCAGCCATAAAAACCATTTCAACGTTTATCGATCCTTCTCCTTTACAAGTTTCGCAACGACCTCCGTCAACGTTAAAAGAAAAATGTTTAGCCTGATAACCTCTTATTTTTGATAATTTTTCTTTTGCATATAAATCCCTGATATCATCATAAGCCTTAATATAAGTTACAGGATTTGAACGTGAACTTCTGCCAATTGGGTTTTGATCTACGTATTCTATATGTTTAATTTGCGAAAAGGAACCTTTTATTTCACTAAACTGACCTGCTTTTTCAGACGCGTTTTCCAGTTTCTTTTGTACTGCCGGAAAAAGAATTTTCTTAATCAGCGTACTTTTTCCACTTCCTGAAACTCCTGTAATTACAGTAAGAACATCAAGAGGAAAAGTAACATTAATATTTTTCAGATTATTTTCTCTGGCGCCAATAATATCAATATGATTTTTGAATTTTCGTCTCTTTTTAGGAACCGAAATTTCTAAATCTCCGTTAAGATATTTTGCCGTTAACGAATCTGATTTTAATATTTCATCATAAGTTCCCTGAGCGACTAAATGACCGCCAAAAGTTCCTGCTTCCGGACCAATATCTATAATCATATCGGCGGCTTTCATGATATCTTCATCATGTTCCACCACAATTACGGTATTTCCTAAATCACGAAGCGAAAGCAAAACCTTAATCAATCGTTCAGAATCTTTTGGGTGCAAACCAATACTTGGTTCATCCAGAATATACATCGAACCAACTAAACTGCTTCCTAACGAAGTCGCCAGATTAATACGCTGCGATTCTCCACCGGAAAGCGTTGCAGAGTTTCTGTTTAAAGTCAGATAATCCAAACCAACTTCCGTCAAAAACGACAAACGATTGTTGATTTCAACCATCAAACGTTTTGCGATTTGCTGTTCGTAAACATTTAAATCAATGTTTTTGAAAAAAGTAACCAAATGTTCAATTGGTAAATCTACTAAATCTGAAACCGTTTTACCATTGATTTTCACGTATGAAGCCTCAATTCGTAAACGTTTTCCGCGACAAGCGTGACATTTTGTTTTTCCGCGATAACGCGATAACATCACACGATTTTGTATCTTATAATTTTTCTCTTCCAGTTCCTTAAAGAAACCGTTAAGACCTTGAAAATATTGATTTCCTTTCCAGATTAAATCTTTTTGATCGTCTGTAAGTTCAAAGAAAGGTTTATGAATTGGGAAATCAAATTTGTATGCATGTTTTATCAATTCATCCTTGTACCAGCTCATACTATCGCCTCTCCAAGGATAAATAGCACTTTCAAAAACAGATAAGGAAGTATTAGGAATCACCAAATCTGCGTCAATACCAATAATATTTCCGTAACCTTCGCAAACCGGACAAGCTCCGTAAGGATTATTAAAACTGAACAAATGAACATTTGGTTCCAGAAACGTGATTCCGTCAAGCTCAAAATTATTCGAATACGTGAACTTTTTATCTGAACCTAATTCCTGTAAATAGCAAATTCCTTTTCCTTCAAAAAAAGCAGTTTGAACCGCATCTGCAAGACGATTATAAAATTCCTCTTCCTCCTTAACAACAATTCTGTCAATGATTAATAAGATATCTTTATTGTCTAATTTATGGATTTCTGTTGGCGTGAAATCATCCAGACGAACCATTTCATTATTCACTAAAATACGCGCAAAACCTTGTTGCAGCAATACTTTTAGTTTATCTTCTAATTTTCGTCCTTCTTCTAAATGAATAGGAGAAAGAAGCAGCCATTTACTGTCTAGTTCCAATGTTTTTACATCGGCAACAACATCTGTAACCGTATTTTTTTTCACTTCCAGTCCGGAAACTGGCGAATAGGTACGGCCAATTCTCGCGAACAAAAGTTTGACGTAATCATAGATTTCGGTAGAAGTTCCAACTGTGGAACGCGCATTCGTAGTATTTACCTTTTGCTCAATAGCAATTGCAGGCGCAATACCCTTTATATATTCCACTTTTGGCTTGTCTAAACGTCCCAGGAACTGACGAGCGTAGGAGGATAAACTCTCCACGTAACGGCGCTGTCCTTCAGCATACAAAGTATCAAAAGCCAAGCTTGATTTACCTGATCCTGAAAGTCCTGTGATTACAACAAGTTTATTTCTGGGAATTGCAACATCTACATTTTTTAAATTATGTACCTGCGCTCCTTTAATTATAATATTATGTTTTGGGTCGAGTGTCGAAAGATCAATTTTCATAAAAAAAGTCAATTTTTACAAAAGTAATCAATTTTGAACTGAATTTTGTTAATCCGATTGTTCCAAATTTTAACTAATTGCGTTAGTTTCAGTCTCATTTTTCACTCAAAAGGACAATTTATTTATCGCCACAGATTAAAGTGATTAAAATCATTAATAATTTGCGCAAAAAATTTTGCCACGAATTTCTCGAATTTCACGAATTCAAATTTGTGTGAATTTGTGAAATTCGTGGCGAAAAAAAAATAACAATTAGCATCATTTTTAATCTATAAAATCTGTGGCATATTTCTCAACAGATATTGTTAAGTTTTCACTCAATCAAATTTGTGCTAATTCGTGAAATTCGTGGCGAAAAAGAGCCAACATTTTATTATCAGGCATATTTTTAACAATCAACTTGTTATTACAATATAAAATAAGCTATTTTAGAACTGTTTTTATAATAAATTAATACCACGGCTCAATTTGAAAACTAAATTTTCCTTTCTGTTTTTTTTGATCAGTTTTATCCTGTTTTCGCAGGAGTTTCCGCCTATTATTAAATATTCATCGGCTGTTTATGGAGCAGGAAATCAAAGCTGGATGATTTCGCAGGACGATCAAAACTATTTGTATTTTGCTAATAACGACGGACTTTTAGAATATAATGGTACAAACTGGCAATTATATCCTACGCCGGATGAAACCATTATGCGATCTGTAAAAGTAATTGGCAACAAAATTTATACAGGCAGTTATATGAATTTTGGATATTGGACAAGACAAAACAATGGCAAATTAAAATATACTTCGCTTAGTAATACAATCAAAAACAAGATTTTAGATGATGAACAATTTTGGAATATCTTAAAATACGATCAATGGGTTTTATTTCAATCCTTAAACCGAATCTATATTTATGACACCAAAACCGGAAAATTTAAGATCATTTCACCTAAAAATGGCGTAGTAAAATCGTTCGCAAATAAAAATGCTATTTATTTTCAAACTATAAAAGACGGACTTTTTGAAATTGAAAGCGGAAAAGCAAAATTAGTTTCGGATAATCCGATACTTAAAAAATTCACGATCGTAAATTTATTTACCGCAGAAGATGGTTTACTAATCCAAACCCAATTAGATGGAATTTATACATTAACGGGAAATAATCTAACTCGTTTTGCAACAGATGTTGATTCTGATTTAAAATCTAGTTTTGTATACAGCAGCCAGCTTTTACAAGACGGAAGTTTTGCGTTGGGAACGGTTTCTAACGGAATTTTTGTTTTATCGGATAAAGGAAAACTAAAATATCATATTTCGCAAAGCAAAGGTTTGAGCAATAATACCGCTTTGTCACTTTTTGAAGATAAAGATCAGAATTTATGGGCGGGACTTGATAACGGAATCAATTGCATCAATATCAATTCGCCGGTTCATAGTTTTACAGATGATACGGGCGTTTTAGGAACCGTTTACGCATCGGCAACTTTTAATGGCTTGTTGTATGTAGGAACTAATCAGGGATTATTTTGCAAAAGCATTGAGAGCAATTCAGAGTTTAAATTCATCAACGGAACAAAAGGGCAGGTTTGGTCACTTTTTGTATATGATAATACACTTTTCTGCGGACATGATTCGGGAACTTTTGTTGTAACCAATGATTCGGCACATAATATATTTTCGGGATCCGGAACCTGGAAATTTGAAGCTGTTCCTAATAACAAAAATCAATTGCTTCAGGGAAATTATTACGGAATTTCGGTGCTGGAAAAAGTAAACAATCAATGGATTTTCAAAAACAAAATAGAAGGTTTTAATTATTCTTCCCGTTATTTTGAAATCTCAAATAATTTTGATGTTTATGTCAGTCACGAATATAAAGGAGTTTTTAGATTAAAACTCGATAAATCTTTATTAAAAACGCATGGTTTCTACACGTATAAATCTCCCCAAAAAGGAAAAAATGCAAGTTTAACCAAATTCAATAATCAGATTTATTATGCTTATAAAGGCGGAATTTTCAAATTAAACCAAAAGACAAAACTCTTTGAAAAGGACAATTTATTAAGTTCTATTTTCGAAAAAGACGAATATACATCCGGAAAATTAATTGTAGACAATTCGAATAAAATCTGGTTATTTTCTAAAAACTACATTCATTATTTTTCTGCCAGTAAATTGAGCAATCAGTTAAAACAAAATGTAATCCCAATTCCGTCGTCATTGACAAATTCAATGCTGGGATTTGAAAATATCACGCAAATTTCAAAATCGACTTATTTAATAGGCACAACAGATGGATATTATACGCTGAATATTGATGATTTGAGTTTTAAAAATTATAGCGTTTTTATCACTGATATTACAATCAACAAACAAAATGAGACTTTACAAAATGTTGCCATTCAAAACGAAGGAAGTTTCAAATCAACTGAAAACAACATCACTTTAAATTACACCGTTCCGGAATACAATAAATACATCAACTCAGAATATCAGTATTTATTAGAAGGTTTCCAGAACGATTGGAGCGAATGGAGCACAAAAGCAACGGTAAATTTTAAAAACCTTTCGCCGGGAAAATATACATTTAAAGTAAGGGCAAAATATGCCAATACAATTTTACAGAATACTGCGACTTATACATTTGTAGTTTTAAAACCTTGGTATTTAACCAATCTTGCATGGTTTATTTATTTCCTTTTGATGTTTGTTCTGGCGTATTTTATCAATAAATCCTATCGTAATTATTATCACAAACAAAAAGAGAAATTAATCGAGGAAAATAATCTATTATTAGAGATTAAAGAACTTGAAAACGAACAGCAATTAATGAAACTTAGAAACGAACAGCTTTCTCAGGACGTTGATAATAAAAATCGTGAGCTGGCAGTTTCAACAATGAGTTTAAACAGTAAAAACGAATTACTGGCTTTTATTAAAGAAGATTTAAAAAAGACCACCCAAAACGATAGTAATAATATCAAATCTGTCATAAGTACCATTAATAAAAATATTACCGAAGATGATTCCTGGAATGTTTTTAAGGAAGCTTTTGATAGTGCCGATAAAGATTTTCTAAAAAGGATAAAACAACTTCATCCATTGCTTACACCAAACGATCTACGTCTTTGTGCGTATCTTCGATTGAACCTTTCCTCTAAAGAAATTGCTCCATTATTTAACATTTCGGTTCGAAGCGTAGAGATAAAAAGATATCGTTTGCGTAAAAAAATGGATTTACAGCACGAAATCGGTTTAGGAGAATATATCCTCGCTGTATAGTAAGTCAGAAATAGCTTCAAAATAACTATACATTACCACAACATTAACGTTGTATTAGGAAATTCAGACTGATTTGTTAAAGAAATTAACATTCTGAAATTATAGTTAAATAAGGGTGTATTTTGAGATATATTGAATTTACATAGGATTATTTTAAGATGTATGTTTTTTGTTGTGGTTAAATTTATCGTTTTCCTAAAGGGATAAGATAAATTTAGCTTTCAATAAAAACTAACTAATTATGAAATCCAAATTATTACTAACCGTACTATTATTGTGTACATCATTTGCGTTCTCGCAAACTTTTGATGTAAGCGGTACAGTACTAGATGGCTCAGGTTTATCACTGCCTGGCGTGAATGTAAAAGTTAAAAGTTCCTCACAAAGTACAACCACAGACTTTGACGGATCTTTTAAATTATTAGCAGTTCCTAAAGGAACTATAATTGTTTTTAGTTATATAGGTTTTAAAACGCAGGAAATTGCAGTTTCGGGAACTAAAATAACAGTTAAAATGAGCGACGATGCAAGATCTCTTGATGAAGTCGTAGTTATTGGTTACGGAACTCAAAAAAAGAGAGAAGTAACAGGAGCGGTTTCAATAGTTGACAGTAAAACACTTGATCTCCTGAAACCGGCAAGAATTGAGCAGGCACTTCAAGGTACAATGTCAGGAGTAAATGTTACCACACAATCCGGAGCTCCCGGAGCACCATTAGATATTCGTATTCGTGGTATTGCTACAAATGGTGAAAACAGACCAACCACTATTATTGACGGTTATGTAGGAGATTTATCATTGCTTAATCCTAATGATATTGAAACTATCACTGTATTAAAAGATGCTCAGGCGGCTATTTATGGTACAATTGGAGCTAACGGAATTATTTTGGTTACAACCAAAATGGGAAAGAAAAATTCTAAAACAAAAATCTCTTTCAATAGTTATACAGGATTTCAGGAAACGTCCAGAAAATTACCAACGCTAAATGCTACAGAATATGGCCTTTTATTAAATGAAAGTTATGCAAATGGCGGAAAAACGCTTCCTTACCCAAATGTTAGCGGTTTAGGAAAAGGTACAAACTGGCAGGATGAAGTTTTCAAAAAAGGAGTTCCAATTATCAGTAATGATTTAACAATTTCCGGAGGTTCAGAAAAAATTACTTACTCAATAAGTGGTTCACATTTAGATCAGGAAGGAATTGTAGGCGGAGACAAATCAGGTTTTTTACGAAATACGGCAAGGTTGGGTTTAACAGCTGATTTGAGCGATAAATTCAAAGTAAAAACAAACGTAATTTATACTTATTTTACAAGAAATACATTAAACGAAAACGGCTTAGGTTCGGTTTTATTCAATGCATTAAACGTTCCGGCAACACTAAGACCTTATGATGCAAATGGAGAATTTACTGTAGTGCCAAACACAACAGGATTAGGTAATGAAATTATCAACCCGTTAGCACAAATCGCAAACACGTATAATGATTACAATTATAAAAAACTGAATGGAAATTTTGGATTGGATTATAAAATTTTCAAAGGTTTTGTCTTATCAAGTTCAATAGGTTTCAATACTTCAAATAGTGAATCAAAAACATTTGGCAAACAAATTAGTTATGGCGGAAAAGTTTTTGATGTTCAAAGAAGTTCAGTTACGCAAGGCGCTGTTAATGATAATAATTATTCATTTGACCTTTTTGGAACTTATAATACAAAAATTGCTGACAAACACAATATTACAGGAACTGTAGGGACAACTATTTTTAAAGAATGGGGTAACGGACTTACTGCAACTGGTTTTGATGTTCCAAATAATTCATGGGATTTTGCAGATATATCTTTAACCAAAGGAGTTTCGGCAACTTTAACCAATAGTTCATACGTATACGACCAACGAAGATTGTCTTATTTTGGAAGACTTCAGTACGATTATAACGGAAAATATTTATTATCAGCAATGCTTCGTCGTGATTCCTCGACTAAATTTGGACCAGGAAACAAAGTAGGATATTTTCCATCATTTACAGGAGGTTGGATAGTTTCTAAGGAAGGTTTTTTTGGAGATCCAAAAGCCATTAGTTTCTTGAAATTAAGAGCTAGTTACGGAACTCTAGGAAACGATCAAATCCCTAATTACGGTTATTTAGGACTTTTATCAGGTGAAGCAACTTATGTTTTTGATGGTACATTAGTAAACGGAACTGCGACAGGACAAGTGCCAAATCCTGATTTAAAATGGGAAGAAGCCAAAAAATTTGATGTTGGTTTAGATGTCAATTTTTTAAACGACAAAATAGCCGTCGTTGCAGATTATTTTATCGATACCAGAAAAGATTTATTGATCCCGAATATTCCGGTTTCAGGAATTACAGGAATTGGTGCTCCGGGTGCAAGCGCACCAACATTAAACGCAGGATCTGTGAGAAACTCAGGAGTTGAATTTGCAATTGATTATAAAGATAAATTCTCAGATTCTTTTTCTTTCAGCGTAGGTTATAATGTGACTTTCCTTAAAAATGAAGTCCTAGAAGTAAATAACGGAACCGGTTTTATTGAAGGCGGAGCTTTTGGAGTAGGACAACCTGCGCCATCACGTATGGAAGTAGGACAACCACTAGGTTATTTTTATGGATATAAAACCGATGGAATTTTTCAAAATCAGGCAGAAGTTGATGCACATCCGTCGCAATTGGCTTTAGGCGCAAATGCTGCTCCCGGAGGTCTTCGTTATGTTGATGTAAATGGCGATGGTGTAATTGATACTAAAGATAAAACTAATATTGGAGATCCAATTCCGAATGCTACAATGGGATTCAATTTGCAGTTAAACTACAAAAATCTTGATTTCGCAGCCTATACTTTTGCATCAATTGGTAACGATATGGTTCGTAACTACGAGAGAACATTATCAGATGCTAATCGTTTAGATTATGTTTTAGACAGATGGACAGGAGAAGGATCTACAAACTCAACACCAAGAGTTACAACAGGAGCAACGGCAAATAATGTTTTTTCAAATTATTATGTCGAAGATGCTTCGTATTTCAGAATCCAGAATATTCAGTTAGGATATACACTTAATCCAAACATATCTCAAAAAGCCGGCATTACAAAATTAAGACTTTATACAGGAGTAAATAATTTATACACATTTACCAAATACAAAGGTTTTGATCCGGGAGCTTCAAGCGGAGCACCAATTGGAGGTGGAATTGATTATGGATTTTATCCTGTTCCAAGAACCTATTTAATGGGTCTAAACATTAATTTTTAATTCAATTAAAATGAAAAAATATTTATTTACAGCCGTTATAATGCTAACTCTATTCTCGACCTTGTGTATTTCTTGTTCGGATGAGTTTGTAGACCCAAAAGTAGAATACTCGATAGATTCTGAAAATTATTTTAACTCTAAAGCAGATTATGATCAGGCATTAATTGCGGCTTATGACTTGCTTCAATCTTCATACGTAAATGTTTTATTAGGCGAAATTGCCTCAGATAACACATTAGCAGGAGGAGAAAGTCCAACAGATGTTATTGGTTTTCAGCAAGTAGATGACATGATTCATACCCAGACAAACAGCAATTTAAGAGATGTCTGGAACTG
>NZ_JAYSPC010000115.1:0-27642 GCF_043722275.1 Flavobacterium sp.
GAAGCAATTAACGCAATCCGGTTATCTTTCGATTCCAAAAGCGCCGTTAGAGGAAAGTTATCCTTTGACAGCTTCGCAAAACAGGCTTTGGCTTTTAAGTCAGCTTGACGGAGGTTCACTCGCATATAATATCCCTATTGCGCTTGAATTAACCGGTGTTTTGGATAAAGATAAATTCGAAGCTTCGTTTCAAAAAGTAATTGAAAGACATGAAATATTAAGAACAGGATTTAAGGCAGATGAATCAGGATTGGTGCGCCAGCATATTTTACCTGTAGAATCAGTTGATTTCAGGCTGATTCGCGAAGACTTTACTTCGGTAAATAACCAGCAGGAATCGGTATCTAACTATCTTGTGGAGCAAAGCAGTTTTGCTTTTAATCTGGAGAAAGCGCCTTTATTACGCGGCGGGATTGTAACGCTTGAAGAGCAAAAACATCTTTTCTTTTTATCGATGCACCATATTATTGGTGATGGATGGTCGCTTGAATTATTAGTTTCTGAGGTTGTAAAAATTTATAATGGATTAACCCAGGGATTAGAAACAGAACTTCCGGTTTTGAATATTCAGTATAAAGATTATGCGGTATGGCTAAACTCAGAATTGCAGCAGGAAAACCACTTGAAAAGCAAAGAATTCTGGATGTCACAATTTTCAGGTGAACTTCCTGTACTTGATCTTCCGAGCTTTAAAAAACGTCCGTTATTGCAAAGTTATAAAGGCGAGAGTATCAATTATACTTTTTCAAAAGGGTTTTCAGATAAATTAAAATCATATTCAAAAACGCAAGATGCAACCTTGTTTATGACTTTAATGGCCGGGGTAAAAACGCTTCTTTACAAATATACGGGTCAAAATGATATTATAATTGGTACGCCGATAGCGGGAAGAGAACATCCGGATCTTGAAAATCAGGCCGGACTTTATCTGAATACACTGGCAATTAGAACCCAATTCAAGGAGAAAACATCATTCTCTGAAATTGTAAACCAGGAAAAACAAACTTTGCTTGAAGCTTATGAACATCAGAATTATCCTTTTGATGAAGTAATTGGCAATCTGAATTTGAAACGCGACATGAGCCGTTCGGCACTTTTTGATGTGATGGTAGTTTTACAGAATCAAGGTCAGCTAAAAAATCTTGTAAGTAATGAAGAATTAACAGGCTTACAGATTAAAAATTATGAATTTAAGAGCGGAACATCTCAGTTTGATGTCAGCTTTGTTTTTATAGAAACAGAAGAAGGATTATCGCTTACAATTCAATATAATACGGATCTTTATGATGTTGTTTTGATCCAGAGAATGTTCGCGCATCTTGAACTTTTAATGACTCAGGCAATCGAACAAACTTCGGTTGTGGTCGAAGAGCTTTCTTATATTACAGCAGAAGAAAAACTTCAGGTAACGCAAAATTTCAATAATACTTTAGCCGAATATTCTAAAGACAAAACGATTATCGATCTGTTTGAAGAACAAGTTGAAAAAACCCCGAATGAAATTGCGGTTGTTTTTGATGATATTGAAATTAGCTATAAAGTACTAAATGAACAGGCAAATCAGCTGGGAGCTTATCTTAGAAATCATTATGATATTCAGCCTGATGACCTTGTTGGAATCAAGCTCGAAAGAAGCGAACGCATGATGACAGCGATTTTTGGAATCCTGAAATCCGGCGCTGCTTATGTGCCAATTGATCTTGCATATCCTCAATCCAGAATTGAATATATAGAAAAAGACAGCAACAGCAAAGTTATTATTGACGAAGCCGTTTTAGCATCATTTTATAAGGAACAACAGGATTATTCAACATCAAATATTGAGAAAAATAATAGTTCAAAAGATCTGGCGTATGTAATTTATACCTCGGGAACTACAGGAAATCCGAAAGGTGTAATGGTTGAGCATCGTAATGCTACAGCGTTAATTGACTGGTCGAAAGAGGAATATGCCCAAAGCAAATTTGATATTGTGTATGCTGTGACTTCATATTGTTTTGATTTATCGGTTTATGAATTTTTCTTCACTTTAACGACAGGAAAAACGCTGAGAATATTAAAGAATGCGTTAGAAATAGCCAATTATTCTAATAGTGATAAAAACATATTGTTGAACACAGTTCCATCTGTGGTGAGAAAATTATTAGAGGATAAAATTTCTTTCAAAAACATCAAAGTTCTTAATATGGCGGGAGAAATTTTGTCTACGGATATCATTGAACAATTGCCATTAGAATCGATAGAAGTCAGAAATCTTTACGGACCATCTGAAGATACAACGTATAGTACAAGCTATTTGATTACGTCAAAAACTCAAAGAACTATTTCTGTAGGTCGCCCAATTTCAAATACTCAGGCGTGGATTCTTGATGAATCGCTTTCTGCGGTTCCTGTTGGGATAACGGGTAAAATCTATCTTTCCGGAGATGGAGTTACACGCGGATACCTGAATAAACCGGAATTAACGGCAGAAAAATTCATAGAAAATCCCTTTATCAAAGGCGAAAGAATGTATGATACGGGCGATTTAGCGTATTGGCTTCCAGATGGAAACATTGAATTTATAGGCCGAAAAGATCATCAGGTTAAAATTCGTGGTTTCAGGATAGAACTGGGAGAAATCGAAACGGCAATTTCTAAATATTCGGAATTCATGAAACAAGTTGTTTTAGAAGCCAAAGAAATAAAATCAACTCAGGTATTGGCGGCTTATTATGCTGCATCGGAAAATATTGACAAAGCAGAATTGAGAACTTATCTGCAAAGTGTTTTGCCTGAATTTATGATTCCGAACTATTATGTTCAACTGGAAAATATGCCGCTGACGCCAAACGGAAAAGTAGATAAAAAAGCATTGCCAGATATCTCAGGAGAAGATATCATAAAGAAAGAATACGCAGCACCAACAAACGAAATTGAGGAGCAATTAGTTCAGATCTGGCAGGAAGTTTTAAAAGTGGACCAGATTGGGATCACGGATAATTTCTTTGAATTGGGTGGACACAGTCTTATTGTGGGTCAGCTTATTAATCGAATTAATACGCAGTTTGACGTATTGGTAAACATAAAAGAGATTTTTATATCGCCTACAATCGAAATACTAGCTTTAAACATAGAGAATGCAAAGTGGCTTCAAGAAGCTGTTTTAGAAGATTCTGCAACCAAAATATTTATATAAGAAATTATGGAAATACGTTTATTTATTAAAAGATTAAGAGAAGAAGGAGTAGCGTTAAAGTTGAACAATGATCAGCTGGAAATAGTTTTACTTAATAATCATATTGAGGATGAAACACTGGCATTGCTTAAAAAGCACAAACAAGATATCATAAATTATTTTTCAGGCATTTTGTCTAAAAACAATAGTAATGAAATTCAGCCTGTAAAAATTGCTGATTCATATCCTGTAACGGCTTCTCAAAACAGATTTTGGATTGTAAGTCAATTTGAAGATACTTCTTTGGCCTATAATATGCCTGTTGCTTTACAGCTTAAAGGGGAATTGGAAATTGCGAAATTTGAGGAATCTTTCCGTTTCTTAATTAACAGACATGAGGTTTTACGCACTTCTTTCAAATTGAATGACGAAGGTCAGCTTAGTCAGTTTATCACTTCGATGGATGATTTGGATTTTAGCCTTAACTATGTTGATTTAAGTTTAACTGCCGAAAATGAAGCAGCTGTAGCGGAATATCTTGTTAAGGAAAATAGTATTGCTTTTAATTTAGAAAAAGCACCTTTAATTCGTGTTTCGCTGATTAAATCCGGAGATCAGGAATATGTTTTCTTTATGACAATGCACCATATTATTGGCGACGGATGGTCATCAGAATTGTTGGTTAAGGAAATTGTCACTATTTACAACTCATTGATTCATTCAAAAGAGATAGAATTACCGGCGTTAAAAATCCAGTATAAAGATTATGCGGGATGGCTGAATGAAGAATTACAGCAAGAGCGTTATAAAACATCTGAAGCGTATTGGTTGAATCAATTTTCAGGATCGCTTCCTGTAATTGAACTGCCTGGAATTAAAAAACGCCCATTAGTAAAAACCTATAATGGAAATTTTTTAAATCACCAGTTTTCAAATGCCTTTTTGGAAAAAGTGACTGCTTTTTCTAAAAAACACGATGTTACTTTGTTCATGACTTTAATGTCTGGTATTAATACTTTGCTAAGCAGATATACGGGGCAACAGGACATTATTATTGGTTCTCCAATTGCAGGAAGGGAACATCCGGATCTTGAAAATCAGGTTGGACTTTATTTAAATACTTTGGCTTTACGCACGCAAATCGATAAGGATTTTAATTTTATTGACTTATTGCGTCATGAAAAAGAAGTCATATTAGGAGCTTATGAGCATCAAAGTTATCCGTTTGATGAACTGGTTGATAAACTGAAACTGAATCGTGACAGCAGCAGATCGGCTTTGTTTGATATTATGGTGGTATTGCAGAGTCAGTCAAAACTCAATAATTTTAAAGGCGGCAAACTACAAGGATTAGAGTTTAAGGAATATCAGTTAAATGATAAAACATCAAAGTTTGATTTTATTTTTTCGTTTACGGAAACGGATACCCTTTCGATGGAAATCAACTACAATACAGATATTTATGACTCATTATTTGTAGAAAAAATGGCTGTTCATTTTGAGCAATTAGTTAGCAGATTGATAGACGAGCCAGAAACAAAGATCCAGCAAATTGATTATTTAGGCGCAGAAGAAAAGCAACATCTTTTAGTTGATTTTAATGCTACTAATGTTGATTATCCAAAAGATAAAACGATAGTTGCGTTATTTGAAGAACAGGCAGAAAAAACACCGGAACATATTGCCGTTGTTTTTGAAGACAGAAAAATTACCTATAAAGAACTTAACGAAGAGGCGAACAAACTAGGACATTATTTAAGAGATAATTATAAAATTCAGCCCGATGATTTTGTTGGAATTAAATTAGAAAGAAGCGAAAAATTAATCATTTCTATATTAGGAATTCTAAAATCCGGAGGCGCGTATGTTCCTATTGATGCTAATTATCCGCAAGACAGAATCAACTATATTGAAGAAGATACACACTGCAAAATAATTATTGATGATCATCAATGGAACGTTTTTAAGTCATCTGAGATTGAAAATAAAAAAGAGAATCCTGCTTTGGTAAATTCTCCAAAAGATTTAGCCTACGTTATTTATACCTCCGGAACAACAGGAAATCCTAAAGGAGTTATGGTAGAACATAAAAGTGTTGTAAGACTGGTAAAACCAGGATCTTATTTTCCTTTAAATGAGAGTAAAGTACTTTTAAGCACGGGCGCAATTTCTTTTGATGCTACAATAATAGAATATTTTGGAACATTATTAAACGGTTCAAAACTAATAATTGCAAAACAGGATAATCTTTTAGATACTACTATTTTAAAAAGTATCATTACCGAAAATAAAGTGAATTGTCTCTGGATGACAGCCTCATGGTTTAGCCAGGTTGTAGATAGCAATATTAGCGTTTTTGAAACAATTGAACATCTTATTGCCGGTGGTGATGTGGTGTCTCCCGTTCATACAAAAAAACTTTTTGATGCCCATAAAACTATAAAAATAACGAATGGTTACGGACCTACAGAAAATACAACATTTTCTTTAACACATGAAATCAGTTACAACGATACAACTTCAATTCCTATAGGTAAACCTATCCAAAACAGTACAGCATATATTTTAGATGAGTATTTGCAGCCTGTTCCGGTTGGGATTGCAGGAACATTATATGTAGGAGGAGATGGTTTGTCACGAGGTTATCTGAATAAACCGGAATTAACATCAGAAAAATTTATAGAAAACCCATTTCTTCAGGGTACAAAAATGTACAATACCGGAGATTTAGGAAAATGGCTGCCTAATGGCGATGTAATTTATTTGGGAAGAAATGATGACCAGGTAAAAATCAGAGGACACAGAATAGAACTTGGAGAAATTGAAAGAAATATTATTGATATTGAGGAAATAAGCCAATCTGTAGTGGTAATAAATGAAAAGGATGGGGATAAATATATTGTAGCTTATTACGTTTCGGATAAGATAATAGATAAAACACATATCCAAAACTTTCTATCAAAAAAATTACCTGATTATATGGTTCCTGGCTACTATATTCAAATTGATGCAATTCCGTTGACTTCAAATGGAAAAGCAGATAAAAATGCCCTTACTCCTGTAACATATGCAAATTTTATTAAGTCCGAATATGTCGCACCGGCAAATGAAACCGAAGAAAAGTTAGTTCGGATTTGGCAGGAAGTTTTGGTGATTGAAAAAGTAGGTGTTACAGATAATTTTTTTGAAATTGGCGGACATAGTATTAAGGCTATGAAATTGATTTCAAAAATAAAAGACGAATTCAATGTCAGTTTAAAAATAAGTGAAATTTTCACCAATCCTACTTTGCTATCGCAATCTCAATATATTGCTTCTCTTGAGGTCAATTCAAACGATATTATTCCGGTATTTCAGGAAGAATCAAATTATCCGGTTTCTTTTGCCCAAAGACGTTTATTGCCGTTAAGTCAAATAAATGAAAGTTCTGTGGCGTACAATATGCCCACAACATTAGTACTAAATGAGGGTTATGATCCGGATTTATTTATCGATGCTTTGTATGCCGTGGTAGACAGACATGAAATTTTGCGAACTGTGTTTCAGCAGGATGAAGATGGAAATTTTAGTCAATGTGTCAAATCTCAGGATGAATTGGGACTTAAAGTAAGTTTTCATGATTTCTCTCAAAATCAAAAACCTTATGATGAAGTGTTTGATTATGTTTATAAAGATTCGTTCCTGCCTTTTGATGTAAAAAATGGACCATTGGTAAGATTTGCTTTGCTGGAAATTGACAAAAGTACTTTTGTATTTTACAGCAATCTGCATCATATTATTTTTGACGGATGGTCGTATAAAGTGCTTAAAAGAGATGTAATGGCTTTTTATAATGCTTTTAAAAATAACGAAAAACCACAGCTTCCGGAGTTGCGTATTCAATATAAAGATTTTACTATCTGGCAATTAAAAACAGTTAAAGGAGATGATTATCAAAAGCAGAAAACTTTTTGGCAAAATCAGTTTCAAGGCGAAATACCTCAACTGAACCTGAATTTTGCAAACAAAAGACCTAATCTTAAAACCTATAACGGTTCTACGCTGACGTATTTGATTGATGGAGATGCTTTTGAAAACTTTAAGGAATTAACAAAAACGACAGGAACAACACCTTTCCTGAATTTGCTGGGAATTGCGTCAATGGTTTTATATAGAAATTCACTTCAGAAAGAAATTATTATAGGAAGCCCGGTTTCAGGCAGAATTCATACGGATTTAGACGATCAGGTTGGTTTTTATGTGAATACGCTTCCATTAAAAATAGTTTTAGAAGAAGAGAAAACGTACCGGAATTTTATAGAAACAATTAAAGAAACCGTTTTAGCATGTTTTGATAATCAATCTTATCCGTTTGATGTCCTGGCAGAAGATTTGAATCAGGGAAGAGATTTGTCCAGAAGCCCGCTTTTTGATGTCATGCTTACATTAAATGAGTACGAAGAAATCAATGGAAATTTTATAAAATCAGGAGAATATTCAGAAGATGAATCAACAAGCAAATATGATCTTTTATTTGAGTTTGATTTATTCGAAAATAACCTTCAATGCCGTTCAACTTATAATACTAATTTATTTGAGAAAGATGCTATTGAAAAACTAATTGAAGATTTTAAAAAATTATTGGAAAATGTATCTCATGACCAATCCCTTACACTTGATGAGTGCCTGAATTCGATTATAAGCGAAAAGGAACTTTGTGAACAGGAAGATTTTCTAAATGCGATTTTTTCAGAAATAAGCGAAGATTTTTAATAACATACAGCTCTCGGATAAAAAGATAAAGTTTAATAATTATTAAATAAAAAAATGAAAAATACAAATAGAGTAGGAATTATAACCGGTGCAAGTTCAGGCATTGGACGCAATACAGCATTACGAATCGCATCAGATGGTTTTAGAATTGTTTTAAACGGAAGAAACGAAAAAGAACTTGATTTGCTAAAAGAAGAAATCAATACACAAGCCGGAGAAGAATTGGCTATAGTAATTGCCGGTGATATTACAGATAAAATAACATTGGCAAGATGCATAGAAAGCTGTAAAACACATTGGGATTTATCTCCAAGCCTTTTTATAGCTTGCGCCGGAAGAGGATTGCCAGGAACATTAATTACATCTGACGAAATGCAATGGGAGAGTTTGTGGCATACAAATGTGCTGGGATTACAACATCAGTTAAAAGCGATTTCGCAGGTTATGATAGCTTCAAAAGAAAAAGATCCGGAAACTAAAACTCCGTTGGATATTGTAGTATTAGGATCAACAATAGGTCGAAATGTTTCGCCGTTCAACTCTGTTTATGGCGCAACAAAATTTGCAACCCACGGTTTAACAGAAGCCTTAAGAAGAGAATTAGGGCCAAAAGGAATACGCGTTACACTTATAGAACCGGGTTTAGTGGCAACAAATTTTCAGGAATCTGCCGGTTATGATATGGATTGGTTTGAAAATTACTGCAATGAAATTGGTCCTGTATTAATAGGCGACGATGTTGCCAAAGTAATCCAGTTTTTAGTCCAGATGCCTGAAAATGTGCATTTAGATAATATTTCGATTAGACCAACCAGACAGTCCTATCCATAGTTCACTTAATTATTCATTTGATTATTCTTGAGATGATACAGCAAAAAAAATTAACCGATTTATTAGAATTTACTGCAAACAACCATCCTGAACGCGTTGCAATCAAGGACAGCAGTACTCATTATACGTATTCTGAATTACAAAGCTCTGCGCTTAAAATAGCTTCCAGATTAAAAAAGGAAGGAGTAAAAACGAATGACAAAATAGGGCTTTTAACAAAAAAAGACAATTTTACAATATTGTTGTTCTGGGGCATTTCTTATGCTGGAGGAATACCAATACTATTAGATGATGAGGATGAAATTCTTGTACTTAAAAACAAGATAAAATCATCACAACCATCCTTTATCATAGTCAGGGATTGCGATAGTGATAAGGAAGAAATGCTTTCAGGAACCCAAATTCTGCATGAGTCAGCGCTTATTGCAGACCTTGAAAATGAAGATCCGCTGAACGATTATCAAATAGCCGAAGTATGTTATATGATCACAACCAGCGGTACAACCGGAATGCCTAAAGTAATAGAGATTTCACACGATAATGTTTTGCATTACGTAAATAATCTGTACGAACTTTTAAAAAGACCGGATTGTTTGAACGCTGCGCATGTCACTAATTTTTCGACAGATTTAGGACATACAAATTTATTGCTGTCTCTAATATCAGGCGGAATGCTTTATATTTTTGACAGAAATGAATGCAGAGATCCTTTCCTTTTTAATTCTATTCTAAAAAAAGAACAAATCAATTTTATCAAGACAACGCCTTCACATATTGAAGTTATGCTTCCGTTTTTAGATTTTGGCGCACATTATAAAATGGATTTTCTTGTTTTGGGAGGTGAAAAACTTCCTTGGAAATTAGTGAAACAAATTAAAGACTTAAATTTATTTAATGCTGTTTTGAATCATTATGGTCCAAGCGAAACCACTGTGGGCGCTCTTGTATATCCTATAACCGAAACTTTAGGCACAGAAAACAGCGTTCCTATTGGGAAACCTCTTGGAAAAGGAAATGCCTATTTAGTAAATGAAAAAAACGGAACCGGTGAATTGTATATCGAAGGTCCGGGCGTGGGAATAGGATATTTTAATAATGATGATGAAACGAAGGAAAAATTCTTTTTTAACCAAAAAGCAAACAATCGCGGTTACAAAACAGGCGATATATGCAGCATGTCTGAAGATGGAAATTTTACATTTGTAAGAAGAGATGATAATCAGGTCAAAATTCGAGGACATCGTGTAGAACTGGATGAAATAGAATCTACATTAAATAAAAATCCGAAAATTTTATATAGCCGATTAAATACTTTTTATGAAAATAATACAGCTTCTATTGAATGTTTTATAAAAGTTGTGGATGACGAAACGCTTAAAAAAGAAGACTTATTAGTATGGCTGAAAAAATTATTGCCGGACTATAAAATACCATCTTATATTTATATTCAGGATGAAATTGTTTATACCGGAAACGGCAAAATTGATTTTAAAGCATTAAGAAAACAACACTTTACTAAAAATGTAATACTTTTTAAGGATTTAGATTTAAACAGTTGGGAAGATAATGTATTGTATTGCTGGCAGGAAGTATTTGGGATAGAAAGCAGAGACAGGCACTTTCTTGATTTAGGAGGAGATTCCTTAAGTGCAATCAAGTTTGTAGGCAAATTGCAATTGAACGGATTTGATGTGAATTTAACTGATTTATACGATAATCCTTCGTTTGAACATTTTATAGCATTAAATAAATCGCAGAAAAATACTTTGGTCAATAATGTTGTTGAATCAGCTGATTTGCAATTTACGAGTTCTCAATTGTCATTTTTAAAAAGTAAATCGCTGGATTTAAATCCTTATACACAAACTTTATTATTTGATGTAAAAGGCGAACTGAATATAAAATTACTAGGAAAAGCAATCGAAGAATCCTTAAAATCGCATGAAAGTTTTAACCTTAAATATATCAATGTAAACAACAGTTTTTTTCCTGAAAACAATCTAAATCCGCCCGCTCCATTAGTGGTGTATAATTTAAATTCAGAAAAATTATTTACAGATCAGTTATTGCAGATTACAGGCGATTTAGTTAACACAATTTCGATAGAAAATGGTATTTTGTTTCAATCGGCATTGATTATTGATACAGGAAAAAATCTTAATTATTTATTTTTTGTCAGCCATCATTTAATTACCGATGCCATTTCCTGGAATACTTTGCTGGAAGAAATTTTATGGCGATATGAATCGTTAGATCAGGAAAGACCATTGCCTGTGAGCAAGGAACAAATTCAGAATCTTTTTTATAAAAAGAATGAGGAAGAAAAAGAATCAGAGAAATATTTAAAAAGACCTTTAGGAATTAGTAACGAAATTAAAAGAATTCCAGTAAATCAAAGCAATTCGGGATTTTCTAATTCAGTAGTTTCTATTGCTGTCGCTAAAGAATATTCTGAAAAACTGAGACAATTGGAAACAATGTCAGAAAGCCATTTAAAATTGCAGGATTTTTTCTTAAGCGGATTCCTTACTTCTTTATTTGATTTTTACAACATCGGCGGATGTTCTGTAGATATAGAGTTTCACGGAAGACCGGAGGAAAATGGAGGAGTTGATTTAAGCCGATCAGTTTCATGGTGGTCGACAACTATTCCGGTTGATTTTACTGAAAACCACAGATCCGTTCAGCATTTAAAAGAATTTATGACTCCTATTGCGGGTTATGCAAACAACATTAATTCGCACAGGGATATTTTTTCAAATACAAAAAAAATAAAGTCTGATATTCGTTTTAATTATTTAGGCAAGTTTTCAGATTCCTATGAAAACACCTCTCTTAAATTAACTCCGTCGCATTATACAACGGCGCCAACAAGATCTGATAGAAATAACAGCGAATATAAATTGTTTTTTACAGGAAGGTTTATTGGCGAGAATTTAATTTTTGATATTCAATATAATACAAGTTGCTTTACAAGTCCTGAAATACATAAACTGGCAAATCTTTTCCTGAACAATTTAGCAAAGCATACTGGTTTAGCATCAAACCATAAATTGGCTGATTTTGCAGGTCTTTATTACAATAACGTTTGTACGGTTGGTAAGTCAATGCTGAATTTTCCTATTCATAAAACTAAAAAACACAACAAGACAATTTTATTAACCGGAGCAACTGGCTTTTTAGGATCAAGTGTTTTAAGAGATTTATTGCTGGACGAAGCAGAAGTATTTTGCCTTGTTAAATCGGAAAACTTATATAAAGCAAAACAAAAACTAAAAGATACGCTTGATTATTATTTCCCCGGAGAAATGCTTGCCGAAAAAGTCAGTAATACTATAGTTCTTGGAGATTTGTCAAAAAGGCATTTAGATCTCGATGATTATAATTATCTCGCGAATCATATTGATGTTGTAATTCATTGCGGAGCAAATGTTAATCTTGTCAAATCTTGCGAGGAATTAAATGATACGAATGTATTTGGCACAGAACAAATTATTTCTTTTGCCAAAGAAGGAAAAGCTAAAACGCTGCATTATATTTCGACATTAGCAGTAAGCGGCTATACAACAACTGCGGGACAGGATTTTTCAGAACATCATTTTGATATTAATCAAAAATTCCTGTCGGGATATGAAAAGTCAAAATTTCAGGCCGAAAAAATGGTCAGAGCGGCTTTTGCTCAGGGATTAAAAGGCAAAGTGTATCGGGTAGGGCATATAGGCGCACATTCGGTAACCGGTAAATTTCAAAAAAATGCAAAGGATAACAGAGTAATTCAGGTTTTGAACGGGATCATGGCATTAAATCAAATTCCGGCTTCTTACAACGAAAAAATATCTTTTTCATATGTTGATGTTATTTCGAATATAGTATCGTCAATGGCATTGCAAAAAATAATTTGCGACTTAGATTGCATTCATTTAGAAAACACGGCTTATTTTTCTATTAAAGAAATTGCATCTATGATGAACCAGATTGGTTATCCATGTAAAATTGTAGATGATGTTGCTTTTAAAAATGCCGTATTGCACTTTAAAGGTTCAGAGAAAGAGTATGAATGCATTTATGGTTATAATATTTGGGTAAACAGGTTTCTTTCGCAAAAAAGAAATGTAAAGTATCTGAGTAATGATTCAAATGAAATTTTTAGTACATACGGAATCACTTTTCCTAAATTATCAAATGACTGGCTTAAAAAATTAATAGTTGGTCAGCTAAAAACTGAAATTATTGAAGAAGTTAGTATTTGCTAACTGTTTTAAAAACACACAAATAGACACAAAGGGTTTGACTTTTTAATTAAAGTTGAACCCTTTTTTTATGCTTAAAATTGAGATATGTCTTATCACGACTGACTTCAAGTGTTTTTAATAACGCTTGAAACCTTCCTTAAACACCATTTTACCATACTGAAGGTATTTAAAATGCCGTAATTTTTTTACGAAAAATCCGTAATATTTAGTTCAGTCTTACTTCTATTTTTGACTTAAATCTTCTGATAAACATTTAGATGATTTATAGAAACGACATTAAGAGGTATTCAAAAGGGTTTCTTTAATAATTAAATATACACACATGAATAAAAAGATCATTCACACTGTATTTGAAAATATAGTAAAAAATCAAGGAAGCAATATTGCTTTGCAAGGTGATAAAGGAAACATATCTTATCAGGAGCTAAATCAATATTCAAACAAGCTTGCTCATCTTTTACTAAACACAAACATATCTGGAAATGATATCGTTACGGTTTATTTCTCTGATCCAAGATTGCAGGTTATTTCATTACTTGGTGCATTTAAGGCGGGAGTTATTTATTTGCCAATTGACAAAAAGTACAAAAAAAATCATTGGGAGGAATTGTATAACACAATACGTCCTAAAGTTTATATCACCTCAGCCGAAGATCTTAGTTTACTTCATGAATTTAGTGATTCATTTGATTATTACATTCCATATATCATAAAATTATCAATTGATAGCCACGGAACGTTAAACCATAAAATATATAAATATTCAAATGAGGCGTATATAGATGTTACCGGTAAAAGTCCTTTATCTGATCAAAATCCGGAAATTCAATTAGAGGAAAATGGTTCTAATTATATCTATTTCACATCAGGTTCAACCGGTAATCCTAAAGCCGTTTTAGGCTGTCATAAAAGCCTTAGCCATTTTGTACACTGGGAATGTAAGGAACTTGGCATAAAAGAATCTGATAAAATTGGGTTATTGCCTTCATTTTCATTTGATGCTTCTATTCAGGCAATTTTTATGGCGCTGATTAACGGAAGCACGCTTTGCCTGATTAATTCTGAAACAAAAGAAGATATTATCCAATTGCAAAACTGGATAAGAAAATACAATGTAACAGTGCTTCATATGGTACCAACATTGTTTAGAATTTTAAGCATTTATTCTGATAGAGAAGCAAACAATATTTCTTTTCCTGATTTGAAATATATATTATTGGCAGGAGAAAAATTGTACCAAAAAGATGTTGAAAACTGGAGAGAATGTCATGGAAACAATACTGAAATCATCAATTTTTACGGAACTACAGAAGCTACAATACTTAGTACGTTTTATAGAATAGAAGCAGAACTTCAGGGAGAATCATCAGATGTGTTTTGCGTTGGACAGCCAATATCAAATACGGCAATATTAATTTTAAATAAAGAAAATAAGCTTTGCAAAATTGGCGAAGTCGGAAGCATTTTTATAAAAACTCCATTTTTAACAAAAGGATATTATAAAAACCCTGAGCTTACGGCAGAAAAATTTATCCAAAATCCATTAACGGATTCCCACGATATTATCTATAAAACCGGAGATTATGGAAAGTATGATGCGCAAAGAAACACTTTTGTTACCGGAAGAGAAGACGGACTGGTGAAAATCAACGGAGTGCGCGTTGATATTAATACAATTGAGCAGACTATTTTGAAGTTAAAACAAGTTGATATGGTAAAATGTATGACCTATCAACAGGATTTGCTAAATGTTATTTTAGTTTGTTTTTACAAATCAGAAAGTACGGACGAAAATCAAATCAGAAAACATTGCCTTGAATATCTGTCTCAATATGAAGTTCCTTCGCGTTTTATTGCTCTTGACGAAGTGCCCATTAATGCTAACGGTAAAATTGATCCCGTTATACTTAAAAAGATTATCGACGATACATTAAAAGCCGACAGTAATGAAGCCATAGATGAAAGCGAAGCTAATGAAACAGAGAAAAAACTAATCCTGATCTGGAAAGAAATATTAAATGTAGAACATATTAAACTGAACGACAATTACCTTTTTTTAGGAGGAAATAGTATCAAATTAATTCAATTAAGACTTAGGGTTCAGCAAAAGTTTGATGTAGAACTTAGTATTTATGATTTGTTCAGTAATTCTATTTTAAAAGAGCAGGCAAAACTGATCGAACAATCAAAAAAATCAGTTTTTGAGCATATTGCAAAAACAGACATTCAGGAATATTATGATTTGTCATCTACACAATACAGAATGTGGATTTTATCTCAAATAGAAAGCAGTTCGATTGCTTATAATATGCCAAATGCTTTTTTATTTAATGGAGAAATTGATGTAGCAAAATTTAATGAATCTTTCAGGAATATTATTGAACGTCATGAGATTTTAAGAACATCATTTAAATCAAATGAAAATGGCGAAGTTCATCAATATATAAAACCAAACAGCGAAGTAATATTTGATATTACCTACGAGGATTTTACAAACATTAATTCATTAGAGGAGATTAAACCTTATTTAATTAGTTTAAATGCAATACCATTTAATCTGGAGCAAGCGCCACTTTTAAGAGCTTATTTGATTAAAATAAACGAAAATGAGCATGTGTTTTATTTTACAATGCATCATATTATTGGCGATGGATGGTCCTCATTAATTTTATTTAAGGAAATAATAAGCACTTATAACAGCTTATTGAACAATAAAAAATTAGCACTTGAAGCATTAAATGTTCAGTACAAAGATTATGTGGTATGGTCACAGAATGAAACACATTTAGAGAAAAACAAAATTTCTGAAACCTATTGGCTTAATCAATTCACAGCAGAATTACCGGTCTTAGAATTGCCTGGTTTTAAAAAACGTCCTTTAATAAAAACAAACAACGGAAACAAGTTGGATTATGAGTTTTCGGCAGAATTTACCCAAAAACTAAAATCATTTTCAGAAGCTCAAAATGTCACTTTATTCATGACACTTATGGCTGGAGTAAATACCCTTTTGTCAAGATATTCAGGACAAGATGATATTATTGTGGGAACTCCGGTTGCAGGAAGAGAACATCCTAATTTAGAAAATCAAATAGGTCCTTACTTAAATACAGTTGCTGTTCGAACAAAATTAGACGAGAATGAAAGCTTTAATTCTTTATTGATTAAAGAAAAACAATTATTGCTGAATTCATACGAACATCAGAATTATCCTTTTGATGAATTAATCTGGAAATTAGAACTTAAACCAGATAACAGCCGCTCATTTTTGTTTGATGTTTTAGTTGTGTTGCAAAACCAAAACCAGGTTACAAGCTTAGATACCAAAGAAGTATTAAACGGAATAAGAATAGAACCAGTAGATTTTGAAAATAATTTTTCAAAGTTTGATTTGACTTTTACTTTCATGGAAACGGAAAATTTAAATCTAGCCATTACCTATAATACAGATATCTATGATCAGTTTTTAATTGAAAGAATGTTTTCTCACTTTGAAAATCTTCTTAATGAGTTTACAGTTAATCCTGAGATTGCGATAGATAAAGCCGATTACCTGACTGAGACTGAAAAACAACAATTATTGTTTGATTTTAATAATGTATCAGTTGATTATCCAAAAGATAAAACTATCGTTGATTTATTCGAAGAACAAGCAGCGAATAATCCTGATGCTGTGGCAATTGTATTTGAGGAAAAAACCATTTCATATAGGGATTTATCAAATCAAGTAAACTCAGTAATTGAGGAATTATCAGATAAAAAAATAGAAAAAGGAGATAAGATTGTGATTTGTTTCAACAATCATCTTGAAAAAGCAATTGCAGGCATTTTAGGAATTTTAAAAATAGGCGCTGTTTATGTTCCTGTAGATTCTGATTATCCGATAGAAAGAATCAACTTTATTATCGAAGATACTAATGCTAAAGCCGTAATCACGAACAGTATAGACGCTGTTGTTTTTAAAGATAGTACTATAGATCTTATAGTTACTGATGAAGTTAAAGAACCTAAAAAAGCTACCGGAATTGCTTATGAAAAAACAACAATTTCAGACAATGCTTATGTAATTTATACATCAGGTTCAACAGGAAACCCAAAAGGAGTATTAGTGAGTCATCAAAACATAAATGATTATGTATTTGGTTTATCATCAAAGATTCAAATTGAGAATAATGATTCATTTGCTTTGATGTCAACATTAGCTACAGATTTAGGAAACACAGTTCTTTATAGTTCATTACTTGCAGGAAAAGCGTTGCATTTGTTTTCTAAAGACAGTTTGAGAGATGTAAATTATATCGAGGATTACTTTGAAAATCATGCTATCGATTGTATAAAAATTGTACCGAGTTATTGGAAATCATTAAATATAAAAAGTCAGTCACCTAACAAGATGATAATTTTTGGAGGAGAAGAGCTAACAATTGATGTTGTTGAGCAAATCAAAGCCGAAAAACCGAATTTAATTGTTGTAAACCATTACGGACCTACAGAAACAACCATTGGCAAATTACTTCATGTAGTTGATTTGAGTAATTCATACAACCGAATTCCTATTGGTAAAGCGTTTTCAAATACAAATTTATATGTTGTTGACAAGAACTTTTTGCTTTGTCCTGTAGGAGTTGAAGGAGAATTAATAATTGGCGGAGACGGCGTATCAAATGGTTATCTGAATAATTTTGAATTAACAGAACAGCAGTTTGTTGATGATATATTCCTTAAAAATGGTAAAAAAATTTATAGAACCGGAGATAAAGTAATTCAATCTGCAAACGGAAATATTGAATATATAGGACGATTTGATGATCAGGTAAAAATTAGAGGACATAGAATCGAGTTGGGAGAAATAAACAGAAATCTTTCATTAATTGCTGGTATTAACCAATCAATTGTGGTTGTGAGCCAGAATAACGGAGAGAAATATATAACCGCTTATTATGTTTCAGAAACACATTTGGATAAAAAAGAAATTCAGTCGAATCTGTCTAAAGTACTGCCGGAATATATGGTTCCGTCTTATTATGTAGCATTAGAAAGTCTGCCTTTAACGTCAAACGGAAAAATAAACAGAAAAGCGTTACCTGAAATATCTCAGGAAAATATTATTCGAAAAGAATATATCGCGCCAGGAAATGAAACCGAAGAAAAATTAGTTCAGATCTGGCAGGAAATCCTAAAAATAGATACGATAGGAGTAACAGACAATTTCTTTAATTTAGGAGGACACAGTTTATTAGTTGTCAGGATTATTAATCAGATTAAAAGGGAATTAGGATTAAATATATCTGTAAAAACATTCTTTGAAAACCCAACAATAAATGCTTTATCTGAACAATTAAAAGATAAAAAATCTGAATCTTTCTTTATTGAAAAAGTAGCCGAATCTGAGTCATATCCTGTAACAGCTTCTCAAAATAAATTTTGGTTAATCAGCCAGTTTGAGGATGCGTCTTTGGCCTACAATATGTTAACCGTAATGAGGCTTGAAGGAGATTTAGTGATTCCGAAATTTCAGGAATCCTTTACATTCCTTATGGACAGGCATGAGAGTTTAAGAACCTCTTTTAAATTAAATGACCAGGATGAATTAAGACAGTTTATAACACCAACAGAAGAGCTGGATTTTAGTATTAATTATACTGATTTCAGCCTTAGCGAATCAACAGAAGAGGATATAGCGGCTTATGTGCTAAAAGAAAATGCTATTAGGTTTGATCTTGAAAAAGCACCTCTTGTTCGTGCTTCATTAATAAAAGCCGAAGAGAATAAATTTGTGTTTTTTATATCCATGCATCATATTATTGGTGATGGCTGGTCGTCAGAATTATTAGTTGGCGAAGTTGTATCGATCTATAATTCGCTTGTTCAGGATAGAAGAGTTGATTTGCCTGAACTTAGAATTCAATACAAAGATTATGCAACATGGCTTAACAGCGAAGTTCAAAAAGAAGGGTACAAAATATCTGAACAATACTGGCTGAATCAATTTTCAGGAAAACTGCCTATAATTGAACTTCCGGGTTCAAAAAAGAGACCTTTAGTAAAAACGTATAATGGCGATTATTTAGGTTACGAATTTTCGGATGTGTTTTCAGAGAATTTAAGAAACTTCTCTAATCAGCATAATGTTTCCTTATTTATGGTTTTAACAGCAGGAATCAACGCGCTTTTAAGCAGATATACCGGTGAAGACGATGTTATTGTAGGAACTCCTGTGGCAGGAAGAGAACATCCGGATTTAGAAAATCAAATTGGGCTTTACCTGAATACTCTGGCTTTGAGAACTAAAATAAATAAAGAATACAATTTCTTAGAACTGCTTCAGCATGAAAAAGAGGTTATTTTGGGAGCTTATGAACATCAGGTTTATCCGTTTGACGAGTTAATTGATAAACTGCAATTAAAAAGAGATACCAGTAAATCGCTGCTGTTTGATATATTGGTTGTATTACACAATCAGACAAAATTAAATAAGTTCAAGGAAGAAAAACTTGTAGATCTAATCATCAAGCCTTATGCGTCAACCCGTAAAACTTCTCAATTTGATTTGTCATTCCGTTTTTCAGATAATGAAGAGTTGTATCTGGACATCAATTACAATACTGATATTTATGATCAGGCTTTTATAGAAAAAGTGTTTGTACATTTTGAGTCATTGGTTTCTAAATTAATAGCCAATCCGGAAACAAATATAATGGCTGTTGAATTCCTTTCGGAAGCTGATAAAAAAGCCATGACATTAACCGCTTATTGGAGAGGATTGTTCAGGAATCAATTCCCGATTATTACGTTTCCTTTTGAAAAACCAACCGCAAAAGAAGTTGATAAATCCGGATCTCAGTTTGAATTCAATATCAATAAAAAATTAAAAGAAGGATTAGAAAAATTCCCAACTTCCGGTAACGGTTCTCTTTTTACAACTTTACTATTCCTTTTAAAAATTGTAATAAAAAAATACATTGATAATGAATTAGTTGCATTGCAGGTTTCCTTTCCGGAAGAAAAACCTAACGAATGGCAAAAACTTGATTTGCCTATTGTTACGAATATAAATAATGAAGAATTACTTCAGAATATATACGATAGGCTAAATCTGGGAATGGAAGAAATTAAAGACAATCTTTTTGCAGATTTTCAAATAGCAGAAAAAGTATCCAATACTTTTTATGAAAATAATGAAGAAAAGATTTTTAATATAAAATGCAATTATTATATAAATCAGCTTCCTGAAAATTCATTTGATCCGGAAAAAACAAATGAAAAAGAATTTGCTGCAAACGTCATTTTTACAGACAATGTTACAAGTATTCACAATATGTCATTTGATTTCTATGAAAATGAATCCGGAATTAATTGTGTCCTGATTTACAACAATAACAAGTATGATAAAAGCCATATCATGCTGTTTATAGAAAGATTCAATAATGTTATGAATCAGTTTGTTGAGAATCCGGAACTGTTTTTCCAGTTCAATATTGACACTATAAATTTTGATTTCCAAAGTAAAAAACAACCCGGCGAAAATAAAATTTTACTCGAGGAAAACTTCTAAAAAACGCAATAAGTCTATTAAATCCAAATAAATAATTAACCATTAAATTAAAAAGTTATGATTAAGTCATTAATACAATCTATGGCAGTATGCCCGGATATGAATAAGGTATATCCTAAAATTGATTACGGTAAAGGAGTATATATTTATGACCAGACTGGTAAAAGATATTTAGACGGTTCATCAGGATCTTCATCAGTTTCAAATATCGGACACGGCAGAACCGAGATTGCAGATGTAATTCACCAGCAGGTTTCAAAAATATCTGTTTTACCTACACATGCTTTTAGTTCAGAAGTAGTAGAAAATTATTTAGATCGTCTTGTATCTTTTGCACCGGACGGATTTAGTAAAGCCTGGACGGTTATGAGCGGGACAGAAGCTGTGGAAAGCGCTGTTAAACTTGCCTTACAATTTCATCAGATCAGAGGAGATTTTAGCAGATATAAAGTGATTTCAAGATGGAATACTTATCACGGTAATTCGGTTTTCATGCTTGATATTGGAGGAATGAAAATCAGACGTGAACTGTACCGTCAATGGCTTAATAATTTCCCTCACATTTCTCCTGCTTATAACTATAGAAGACCTGAAGGATTAAGTGAAGCAGAGTTTGTACAAAGCTTACTTCAGGAATTTGAAACCACAATAGTGGAGGAAGGTCCGGAATCAATCGCCGCATTTGTTGCAGAACCTGTGATTGCTTCTGCAATGGGAGCAGTTCCGCCTCCGGCAAATTATTTTGCAGGAATCTCCAGAATATGTAAAAAATACGGAATATTATTTATTACCGATGAAATATTAACAGGTTTTGGAAGAACGGGTAAAAATTTCGGAATGGATAATTTTAATGTTGTACCGGATATAATTGCTTCAGGAAAAGGAATGAGCGGCGGTTATTTTCCATTATCAGCAGTTATTGCTTCAGCACATGTGGCCCAGGCTTTTATAGATACAAAAACAACATTTCTGGGCGGCTATACTTTTGCCTGTAACCCTGTAGGATGCGCTGTAGGGAATACAGTTCTGGATATTTTAGAAAGAGAAAATATCATTGGAAACGCCCAGAAAATGGGAGCACTGTTTCTGGAAAAACTCCAAGTATTAAATGAGTTCGAAATCGTAGGTGATATTCGTGGCGTTGGATTATTGTGCGGTATTGAAATCGTACAAAACAAACATACAAAAGAACCATTTCCTGCCTCTATGACTATTTCAAAATTAATAGGCGAAAAAGCGGTTCAAAAAGGAGTCGTTTTATATCCTGGAAGAGGTTCTGTCGATGGTACATTAGGAGATCACCTGCAACTTACACCGCCATTAGTAATTAATGAGGAACAATTAGATGAAATCGTTGAGGTATTAAAAGAGTGTTTTAAAGAAGTTATGTCTGAAATCAAAAAAACTACAGTGAGTTATGAAAGTATTGAGTCTTAATAAAGCTAAAACAGAAGAGTATTTAAACCGATTTTTAAATGGAAATCAAAATACTGATCCAAAACCGTTTTTTGATGGAATTCATTTAAAAAACGACGATGGCACATCTCAGGTAAAATTACAGCTTGAGGCAAAAGATGTACAAAGAGTACAGGAAATTTGTAACGGATCTGATTTATTGATCTATAATTTTTATTGCTGTATTTTAAGTGTTTTACTTCAAAAATATGAAGAAGCTTCTTTTTTTATTTCTCCTTTATCTCAGTTTGACGAGTATGCCGAAAGCAATAACCAGCTTTTTGTTTTACAATATCAATTTGATAAATCAGAAAATTTTAAAAGCCTTTTTTCATCAGGTAAAACGTCTTTGTTAGATGCGATCGAAAATAGTTTTGATCTGGAAATTTTTGATGATTCTTTTTTAAATCTTAATGATTTTAAAAATAAAATTTCATTTGGAGTAAGTATAAATGGTGTAAACAGCGATATTCCTGATATTGTTAAAACGTTGTTTGTATTTGATTTCAAAAATACAACTCCATCGCTTGAAATAAGCAATAAGGGAGAAATGATCGATAATGAATTGCTGCACATTTTTGGAGATAATTTTAATAAATTACTAAATGAGACACTTCAAAATTTATATGAGCCTATAAGCGATTTAGATTTTAGAGGAAATAAAGAACAAGCTGTTTTAAGTCAGGTAAATCAATGGGAAACTAATTTTTCATTAGATAAAAATATTGTCGAATTACTTGTTGAGCAATGTGAAAACCAAGGCGATAAAATTGCAATTTCAAACAATGGACAAACCATCACATACAATCAGTTAAATCAACAGACAAACAGGCTGGCGAGATATATTCAGGATACATTTAAGGCAGGAAAAGATGATCTTTTTGGTATCATGTTATCAAGATCAATAAATATGGTCAGCGGAATTTTCTCTGTCTGGAAAACCGGAAGTGCTTACGTTCCTGTTGCTACGAACCTGGGTGATGATGCATTACATCATATCATCGAAAATTCAAACCTGAAAGCTATAATTACAGATGATCTTAATGTTCTGGAACAACTTAAAGGATTGGATATTGAAATACCTGTTATTGATTTAAATGCTGTTGCAGAGCTTACAAAAGAGTTGTCTGATCTTCCATTAAATGTAACCATTGGGGCAGAAGATCTTGCTTATGTAATTTATACCAGCGGATCGACCGGTAAACCAAAAGGTGCCATGATTGAACATTACGGAATGCTTAATCATATTATGGCTAAAATTACAGAAATGGCTATAAATCAGGATAGTGTCGTGGCTCAAAATGCGCCTCATACTTTTGATATTTCTGTTTGGCAATTTTTTGCACCATTAGCAGCCGGCGGAACAAGTATTTTATATGATGAAGATACAATACTGGAAATCAGTGAATTTGTAACCAGAATTGCAAATGATAAAGTTACATTATTAGAACTGGTTCCTTCGTATTTGCTGGAAATGCTTAATCATATCGAAAGTGAAGAGGAGAAAGCAGTATTGTCCCTTAACATATTGATTTTAAATGCCGAAACCTTAACAAAAGGTATGGTAAAAAGATGGCTTGACGCTTATCCTGAAATTCCAATTGTAAATACGTATGGCGCTACCGAAGTTTCTGATGATATGTCGCATTTTATTATGAGCGATGTTCCTAAAAGTTATTCGGTTCCGGTAATGAAACAGCCAATACAAAATTTTGAGGTTCATATTCTTGACGAAAACAGGGAGAGAGTTCCTGTAGGAGTTAAAGGCGAAATATATCTGGCAAGTCCTTGCGTAGGAAGAGGTTATTTTAATGATGAAAAGCGTACAAAAGAAGCTTTTTTAAAAGGACCGATTGAAGGAATCACAAATCAGGAAAGAATATACAAAACAGGAGATCTGGGAAGATATATGCCTAATGGAACAATGGAATTCATTGGCAGAAATGACAATCAGGTTAAAATACTGGGACACAGAATTGAATTAGATGCAATAGAAAATATTACAGCTGAAATTGATGGTGTTAAAAGTGTAAAAGCAATTGCTAATACAGACAAACAAATGATTGTTTTGTATTATGTAGCCGACTTTAAAATGGATAAAGATTTTATTGAAGAGCAGCTTTTGAAAAAACTTCCTAAATACATGATTCCGTCTGCTTTTATACATATGGCAAGTTTTCCATTAACTAAAAATGGTAAAATTGATAAAAACCAACTTCCAACTGTCACATTAGAAGATTTAGCAACAAAAGAATATGTTGCACCACAAAATGAAACCGAACAAAAATTAGCAATTATCTGGCAGGAGGTATTAAAGGTTGATAAAATAGGAACAACAGATAATTTCTTTGAATTAGGAGGTCATAGTTTGTTAGCCGTGAGAACAATTAACAGGATTAAAAAAGAATTAGGTTTAAATACATCGGTAAAAACATTCTTTGAAAATCCAACTATTTTATCCCTGTCCCAACAATTAAAAGAAGCACAATACATTCCAATTGAAAAATCAGCATTACAAAATTCTTATCCCTTAACGGCTTCACAACGCAGATTTTGGGTTTTGAGCCAGGTTGGCGATGCAGCATTGGCGTATAATTTATCAATGCCCCTTAAATTCAAAGGAGAATTAGATGTATTAAAATTAGAAGAATCTTTCCGTTTCCTAATCAACAGACATGAAGCTTTGAGAACCTCTTTTAAATTGGATGAAAACGGTCAGGCACGTCAGTTTATCACTTCAATAGATGATTTGGATTTTAGCCTTAACTATAATGATTTCAGCTTAAATACTGATAAAGAAACAGCCATAGAAGCATATTTGGCAAAAGAAAACGCAATCTCATTCAATTTAGAGCAAGCGCCATTACTTCGTGTTTCGGTGATTAAATCAGCAGATCAGGAATATGTTTTCTTCATGACAATGCACCATATAATTGGCGATGGCTGGTCATCTGTAGTATTGTTTAGAGAAATGGTTACGATTTATAATGCTCTTATTCAGTCAGAAAAAGTAAACTTACCGGAACTAAGAATCCAGTATAAAGATTATGCAGGATGGTTAAGCCAGGAAGCACAACAGCAACATTATAAAACATCCGAAACGTATTGGTTAAATCAATTTTCAGGTTCAATTCCTGTGATGGAATTACCGGGATTTAACAAACGTCCGTTAGTGAAAACGTATAATGGAAAATACCTTAGCTATGAATTTTCTAAAGAATTTGCAGAAAAAGTAACCGCTTTTTCTCATAAAAATGATGTCACTTTATTCATGACATTAATGGCTGGTGTAAATGCTTTATTGAACAGATATACCGGACAACAGGATATTATTATAGGTTCTCCAATTGCAGGAAGAGAGCATTCTGATTTAGAAAACCAAATTGGGCTTTACCTGAATACTTTGGCTTTACGTACACAAATGAACAAGGATTTTAATTTTCTGGATTTATTGCGTCATGAAAAAAACGTAATCCTGAGTGGTTATGAGCATCAGGGTTATCCGTTTGATGAACTTGTAGACAAACTTGAATTAAAACGAGACAGCAGCAGATCGGCTTTGTTTGATATTATGGTCGTGTTGCAAAGCCAGTCAAAACTAAATACTTCAAACAATGAAAAATTGATTGGACTGGAAATTAATGAGCAGGAAGTAATTCATAAAAAAGCGCAGTTTGATTTGATCTTCGCTTTTATGGAAACAGATGGTCTTTTATTAGGAATTGAGTACAATACGGATATTTATGACGCATCTTTTATAGAAAAAATTGCTATTCATTTTGAGCAATTGATAAATACAATGATAGATCAACCTGAGGCTAAAATTCAGCAAATTGATTATTTAAAAGCTGAAGAAAAACAACGCCTATTATTTGATTTTAATGATACTACAGTTGCATATCCAAGTGATAAAACCATTGTGGAATTATTTGAAGAACAAGTAGAAAAAAGACCGGATCATATTGCCGTAGTTTTTGAAGGTAAAGAAATTACGTATAAAGAACTTAACGAAGAAGCGAACGAACTGGGGTATTATTTAAGAGATAATTATCATATCAAACCGGATGATTTTATTGGAATTAAATTGGGCAGAAGCGAGAATTTGATTATTTCAATTCTTGGTATTCTTAAATCAGGAGGTGCTTATGCTCCTATAGATACCAACTATCCTGCAGACAGAATAAAATATATTGAAGACGACACACGCTGTAAAATAATTATTGATACTGCAGAATGGAATCTTTTTAAAGCAACTAAAGAAGAACATACAAAAGGAAATCTTCCGTTAGTAAATGCTCCTGAAGATTTAGCGTATGTGATTTATACGTCTGGAACTACGGGAAATCCTAAAGGTGTTATGGTGGAACACAGAAGCGTAGTCAGACTGGTAAAACCGGGTGCCTATTTTCCTTTAAATGAAAATAAAACACTTTTAAGTACTGGTGCAATTTCTTTTGATGCTACTATTTTTGACTTTTTTGGAACATTGCTAAACGGAGCAAAACTTGTTATGACAACACAAGAATGTTTGTTAGATACAAACTGCCTGAAAAATGTTATCAGACAAGAAAAAGTCAATGGCTTTTTTATGACAACTGCTTGGTTTAATCAATTGGTAGATAATGATATTGATGTTTTTGAAACGATTGATCATTTGATTTTTGGAGGAGAAATGGTATCTGCTAAACATGTCGAAAAGATATTCAACACATTCAAACATATTAAATTAACACATGCGTACGGACCTACGGAAAACACTACGTTTTCTTTAACACATGACATTGAAAACCTAAATACACCAACTATTTCTATTGGTAAAGCTATTGAAAACAGTACTGTTTATATTTTAGATGAATACCTTCAACCAGTTCCGGTTGGGATTGCAGGAACATTATACGTAGCAGGTGATGGTTTATCAAGAGGTTATCTGAATAAACCTGAATTAACGGCTGAAAAGTTCATAGAAAACCCATTTATTCAGGGTACGAAAATGTACAACACAGGCGATTTAGGAAAATGGCTGCCTAATGGAAATGTAGATATTTTAGGACGAATCGATAATCAGGTTAAAATACGAGGTCATCGTATTGAACTGGGGGAAATTGAGACCGCTTTACAAAATCATTCAAATGCTATCAAACAAGTTATAGTTGATGTTAAAGGCGTAAATGAAGATAAAGTTATTGTTGCTTATTATGTTGCCGATGTTGAGGTGGATAAAAACGTCCTCCAATCAGATTTAGGCAAAGTACTTCCTGATTATATGCTTCCTGGTTATTACATTCAGCTGGATGTGATGCCGCTAACAAACAATGGAAAGGTGGATAAAAAAGCACTTCCGGATGTTACCCAGGAAGATTTAATCAAAACCCAGTACATCGCACCGCGTAGTGAACAGGAGAAAGTTCTGGCTGCTGTCTGGTCTGAAGTTTTGAAATATGAAAATATAGGTATAAAAGACAGTTTCTATAATCTGGGAGGCGATTCGATTAAATCAATACTAATTGTTTCCAGATTAAAACAACGTGGCTGTTTACTAAAAGTAGATCAGATATTAAGAAATCCCGTTTTGGAAGATTTAGCTCTTTTAATTGAAACAATTAGTATTGATTTAATCGAATCGCCTCCCAGATTATAGA
>NZ_JAYSPC010000116.1:0-15251 GCF_043722275.1 Flavobacterium sp.
TCGTAGCAATATTTGATACCGCTCCGTTATTATCGTTTACCGTATAATTGATTGGTGTGGCTGTTCCGTTATAGTTTAAAACCGGCGTAAAAGTTACCACTCCCAAATTATTAACCGTATAAGTTCCCTGACCGATTACCGTGAAAGTTGTTTGGATGCCTGGTGTTGCAGGATCCAAATCTACCGTTGCAACATCAATTGTTCCGTCAGCATCCGAATCATTAGTTGTAACATTAATCGTTACCGCCGTGTCTTCGTTTGAAGTTGCAGTGTCATTTAATGCAACCGGATTATCGTTTACCGAAGTTACCGTGATTGAAATCGTAGCAATATTCGATACCGCTCCGTTATTATCGTTTACCGTATAATTGATTGGAGTGGCTGTTCCGTTATAATTTAAAACTGGTGTAAAAGTAACAACTCCTAAATTGTTAACCGTGTAAGTTCCCTGACCAGTTACGGTGAAAGTCGTTTGGATTCCTGGTGTTGCAGGATCTAAATCTACGGTGGCAACATCAATTGTTCCGTCAACATCCGAATCATTTGTAGTTACGTTGATCGTTACTGCCGCGTCTTCGTTTGTCGTAATTGTGTCGTTTAATGCAACAGGATTATCATTTACAGGAGTAACTGTAAGTGAAATCGTAGCAATATTCGATACCGCTCCGTTATTGTCGTTTACCGTGTAATTGATTGGAGTGGCTGTTCCGTTATAGTTTAAAACTGGCGTAAAAGTTACCACTCCCAAATTATTAACCGTATAAGTTCCCTGACCGGTTACGCTGAAAGTCGTTTGGATTCCAGGTGTTGCAGGATCTAAATCTACTGTCGCAACATCAATTGTTCCGTCAACATCCGTGTCATTTGTAGTTACGTTGATCGTTACTGCCGTGTCTTCGTTTGTAGAAATCACGTCGTTTAATGCAACAGGATTATCGTTAACCGAATTTACCGTAATTGAAATTGTCGCAATATTCGATACTGCTCCGTTATTGTCGTTTACTGTATAATTGATTGGAGTGGCTGTTCCGTTATAGTTTAAAACTGGTGTAAAAGTAACCACTCCTAAATTATTCACTGTATAAGTTCCCTGACCAGTTACGGTGAAAGTCGTTTGGATTCCAGGTGTTGCAGGATCCAAATCTACCGTTGCAACATCAATTGTTCCGTCAACATCAGTATCATTTGTACTAACATTGATAGTTATTGCCGTGTCTTCGTTTGTAGTTGCTGTGTCGTTTAGTGCAACCGGATTATCATTTACAGGAGTAACTGTAATTGAAATCGTTACTGTGTTTCCGTCAAGTCTTCCGTCATTTACTTTATAAGTAAAGCTATCGCTTAAAGTTTCACTTCCGTTATGTGTGTAAACAAAAGATCCATTCGCATTAAGAGTTAATGTTCCGTTGGTTGGACCTGTAACTAAAATTGCTGTTATTGCATCACCATCAATATCACTATCGTTAGTTAAAACTCCAGGTGCTGCACTATTTAATGTTCCGCCTTCTGCTACTGTATAGTTGTCAGCTGTAGCAACAGGTGCATGATTTATTGTTGGTGTAACTGATCCGGAATTATTTGCAGTAGTTGGATCATATAAATCACTAGTAATTGTAGCTGTATTTAAATAAGAACCTGTAGCATTTACTTTAGCTATAATAGTTAATGTTGAAGATGCTCCATTCGCTAAATTACCAATAGTCCAGGTTGGACTACTCCAGGTTCCGGTAACTGTGCTGGCACTTACAAAAGTATAACCTGCCGAAAGTATATCTTCGACTTTTACTCCTGTTGCATCGTTAGCTCCATTATTTTTAGCTGTAATTGTAAAAGTTACGTTCTCACCTACATTTGGATTAGCTTTATCAACAGCTTTATCTACTTGTAAATCTGTTTGACAAACTGACGAGTTTAAATTAAC
Organism: Flavobacterium sp.; assembly: GCF_043722275.1. Taxonomy (GTDB): domain Bacteria; phylum Bacteroidota; class Bacteroidia; order Flavobacteriales; family Flavobacteriaceae; genus Flavobacterium. The sequence goes on from NZ_JAYSPC010000116.1 coordinate 1,922, forward strand.
TGCAGTTGAAATAATAGAACCTGTGTTTCCACTAGTTGCACCATTAGCTTTAAACTCGGTTAGGGAAGAAGAACCAGTACTTCCATTTGCTCCACCGGTAATTGTTTTAGTAGATGTATCTGTAGTCGCTCTTACAGAAACTACTCCACCTCCACCTCCACCTCCGGGACCTTCTGCTTCAGCACCAGTTATCAACTGATTACCTCCATTTCCTCCGTTTGCGTTTATAATATTTGCTGCCAGTGATGTTGTCTGTATTAAAACAGTTCCACCTCCACCTCCACCTCCGGGTGCATCATTGTGTGATGGAATAGTATTAAATCCATTTTGCCCATTTGCCTGTATAGTTCCGGTACCTGTGATATTATTTGCCACAACTAAAAAAACGATTCCTCCACCATCTCCACCATCTGCGTTGGCATTATCATTTCCGTCACCGGCACCACCACCTCCGCCAAAGAAAATCTGACTTTGCAGACCTGTAGAAGTTAATGGTCTTCCTCCTAATCCTCCTACCGCATCTCTGTAATCACCTCCCCAGGTAGAATTTGAAACTGCAGCAGCCGGAACTCCTGCTGATATAAATCCAGCCGGATAAGATGGTCCAACAGTACAAGCATTTAAATTTGCCGAAGAATACGTATATCCTCCACTTCCTCCTCCAGATGAATTAGTTAATGTATTTCCGTTAGCAATATAGTTTGGATCTAAAGCCCATGCACCCGGGGTACCACAAGTACCAAAATCGGTCATAACACCAGCTCCTCTAAACCAATTTGCTGGATTACCGCCATTGGCACCTCCTCCACCTCCAGAATTATGTGCATTACCACCACCACCCCCATTAGCAGCAGCGCCTCTACCATATCTACCTCCGTAAGAGTTATCATAATCAGTTCTGTAACCTGCAATTCCTTCTCCTTTTTCTGCTGATAATGCAGGTAGCGGAGTTATAAATGAAGTATAAAAAGTAGCTCCTGCAGTTGAAGTAGTGTTATCTCTTGTACCACCTCTAAAACCGGCTTCATTAGCATTTATAGAACCATTATTTACAATATTATTAGCAAGAACTCCAACAAAACCTCCTCTTCTGCGTTCTAAGGCTGAAGGATCTGCTCCTCCAAACTCAGCTGCCCCCCAAGGAACAGCAACAATACTACCAGAACTAACTGTCAATGTAGTATATTGTGGAATTCTTATTACCTGAACATATCTTGCTGCATAATAGGATAAACGAGTATTACAATTTAAAGTAATAACATTTCCCGAAACACTTTTTACATAGGCTAATTCATATGAGCCAGCTCCATTATAATTCGTTACTGATCCATAATTCATTGTATCTGTAGCATTTATAATAGCTCCCTGTGCCTGATACAACATAATTAAATCTCCGGTGATTAAAGTGTTTGATGCAAAACCAGCCGCATTTGTAACGTAAGTCGAAGGCAGATACGTTATTGCATCACGATTTAATTCAGCAATATTGGTTACTGTAACAGTATTTGTCCCAGCTAATACATCGGCTGTTACCCTTGTATATCTGTTTAATACAGTATTTGCAGCAGTTACTGTTAATGCACCATCGTTTTGAGCAAAACTAGTGTTGACACATAATAACAATAAAAAACAGACCAGCAACGTATTTCTGGTCTGTTTTTTATTCGCCAATAAAATTTTTAAAAAAGTAAAGTTCACCATATAATAAATAATTAAATTCTCTGAAAAAAAAGCAATCGGAGATCATTAATCTCCAAATACTGTATAGTTAAAATCAAGCTTTAAGGACTGTAATCAGTAACTTTTTACTAATTAACAAGACTTTTACATTACCCAACTCCGCTACATACGTAAAATAGGTAAGGATGGTTTTGACATTTGATTTTTTATTGAAATAATTTGAAAATGGAATTGATTAGAAGTTTCTGCTAGTGCAAATTCTCTAATTATAGATTCTATTTCATTGTAATAAACCTGAAGAAAAAGAAAAGGCCGAAGTTTAAAATCAATGAAATTATTTTTTGAAGTATTGGAATTACGCTTTAAATTATTCAGTTGTTGCAGAATTGTAAGACTAATTTTCTCCAAACCTATGTAAGTAGAATATACAGCTAGTATTACAACTATATATTTTGAAAAATTAGTGAACGTGCAGGTTGAAAACATAAAACGAGATAATCGAAAAAGTTATTTTTAACTTGGATATCAAAAACAAAAAGACAATCCTAAAATAATTTATTACTTGGTAAAAAGCTCATAAGCACCACCAGCACAGTAATTTATTATTTTTATATCGTCGTATTTTTTTATTGGATCGTCAAATGTATATCAAAATTAAAGCTATGAATGGTCAATTACGACATTTTTAAAAACTGCAATAAAATTTATATTTTTGAAAGAAAAGAATTATTTTTATCGATTTTATTATTTTCATAAAACACTAAAAATCAATAAATTAATTCAAAAAGGTAAAAAACAAATTTTTAAGGTTTTTGCCTAAAATGAAGAATACTTTTGGGAAAAACTTTTTTGGCTGAATCAAAAACGCACCTCAGAAAGCAGTTGACCAAATCGTTTTTTAAAACTTGCAGCAAATCTGCTAGCCGAATCATAACCCGCTAAAAGAGCAATATTCTGAACATGAATATTTGAATTCTGAAGTAATTGCATTGCCAATAACATGTTTTTTTCTTTATGATATTGCAGCATCGAAAAGCCAAAAACAATCTTGAAATTTGATTTTAATTTCGTTGGAGAAGTATGTACTTCCTGAGCTATAGTTTCAATCCCAATAAACGGAAGATGTAAATTTTGTAAGATGATTTTTTCGGCTTTAGCCACATTATGATAGTCTAAATTACTTAACGAAACATTGTCTATTATACGGCTATCATCAAAAGCATTATCGAAAAATTCCATGATAAGTTTCATTGATTTTTTCTTTAAAGCGGGATTATCAGTTTCAATATTAGCTTCTTTTAGATATGCAGATAACTCTGCTCCCATTTCATGAGCTTTTGGAGCAATATCCATCCAAGTATAAGATCCGCGCTCACCATTAAAAAACTTTTTAATGGCTCGGCTATGTTTGAATTTCTTAGAACTAAAGTTTTTACTTGCCCAATCTTTTGTAATGGCAAAACTAAAAAAACCGCCATTTGCACCTTTGTAAAAATAACTTGAAATCTCTGTTTCAGGTTTACTAAAAGTCCAGCATGTACTTAAAATGGGGATTTCCTCCTCCTCTTTTACATGGACTTTATATTCAAACACAGAAAATGTCAACAAGTAATAATCGCTTACTTTATTTTGATCATAAAAAGATCTGGTAACTATATTTTCCTTGATAGTCATATAAATAGCCAAAAGCCAGAAACCATCTTCAATTTCCCTGTAACACATTTTTGCTTTACAAAGAGATGTTTTTAATTTAATTACTTGTTTTGAAGGAAGGTGATTCATGACAGGAATTTTCAATAAACTATCTATCATAATCTCAGGAGAATTAAATAAATAAGGTATTTGAAAAAAATCGTCTTTTAAAAGAAAAAGATATTGCTGAATGTTTTTTGGCCAATTATCTAAAGTCATGAATTTAAAAATACTTAGAAGTAATGCAGTAAATGTAACACTTGCAGACATAAATTGATTTACAAAAATATAATATCCTCTTATATAATTGACATAAATAGAATGTAAACATAAAAAAGCCGATGAAAATCTTCATCGGCTTAGTAACAAATACTAAAAAAAAATTAATAGAATTAAAAACTATACAATTATTGCTTGACGATTTTCACGGTTTTCACCTGATCGTTTTCGTTCGTTATTTTAAGTAAATATATTCCCGTTGGATATTTACTCATATCAAGTTTCGAAATTCCCTGATTAATTTTTTCCTTTTTGATTTCCTTACCTAAATTATCATAAACTTCAATTTTGGCATTGCTTTCTGTTTGGATATTAAAAACGTCACGAGAAGGATTTGGATATACATTTAATTGAGAAGTTGGATCAAAATCCGGTCTTGCTAAAGTCGTAGCCGCAATACAATTTGAAGTTACAGAACAATTTCCTGAAATAACTTCAACCTTGTAAGTACCTGATGTTTCTGGTGTAAAAGTTTGATTAGTTGCTCCTGAAATTGCTTCATTTTTAGTACAATCATACCATTGATAAGTTGCATTATCAACTTTTGAAGATAAAATTCCGTTACTATATTCAACTGATGCGTCTAAAGGAACAATAGTAAAATCCAATTCCTCAGTAAGACATCCGTTTATCACTACATATTTTCCGGATGTTTTATATTCAACATTATTTACAGGCCATGTATAACTGTCACAAACAGATACTTTAGTAACATTTGTAGTTCCTGATGAATAATTTGCTTCGGCATCTTTAAACCAGTTAGTATTTGCCGTTGCAGCTGCAACATCATCAACTGTAATACAAGTTAGCGTTGCTATTTGAGCAGCATTCAGATTAACTAAATTAGGTTTGTTTTTTAAATTTAAACCTGTAATATTCGTATATCTAACATTTAAATTGGTTAAATTAACCTGATCTGTTAAATCTAAATTAGTAATTGGTCCGCTAATTTCCACCTTTTCCAAAGCCTTTAATCCTGTAAGATCTAAAGCGCTCAAATTAGAATTCCCAAAATTAATTTGCTTTAAATTAACCAATCCTGCTAAATTAACTGTGCTTGAATAATTACCATAAGCACGAATACTTTCTAAAGATGTCATACCGCTTAGATCTAAATTTGTAATAGAATTGTATATTAAATCAAGAGAAACTAAACTTTTAAAATCTTTAATTCCCGTTAAATCCCTAATGGATCGTCCCGCAAGATCTAAACTGGTAAGAGTATTAATATTAGCAGTAAGAACAATGCTATCAACAACATCATCATAACCTAACTCAATTAATTTTTGTTCAAATCTTTCATCTGCAATATAAGTATAACCTGCCGGTATAGCGCCTGTAGTTATGTCTACAGCAAGTCTTTCACTTTCGCATTGCGTATTAGTGTCAGGGAATTCCTGACTTTGAGTAACATAATACGTTTTGCTTTCAAGAAGTGTATTACTTGCAAGAGGATTTCCGCCGGTAGCATCGTCATACCATTGAATTAATTGTCCCTGAGTTACAGCAATATCAGCAATTGTAGCACCGGTAGGTCTAAATTGTGAATGTATTTCAGGAACATTAACCGGAACAATCGTCAGATTTAAGTGGTGAATCATACAACCATCATCAAAACTATCAGAAGATGATTCAGTATAAGTTACACCGTTTAGTGGCCACGTATAACCTGAACAAGTATAAATAGAAATATTTTCCTGATCATTTACAGTTACATGAACTTTCTTTTTGGTACTTTCTCCACAAGGATAAGCTGTTTGAGTTACATAATAATCACGTGTCTGTAATGCTCTTGTACTAACTAGCGGAGTAATACTTGCTGTCGAAAGATACCATTTAATAGTACTGCCGCCACCATTTGTTGTTGCAACTAAATTAGCTACTGTTGGCGAATTTCTCTTGCAAAATGTTTGATCTGCCGCAGTAGGTTCAAAATTTGCATTTACAACAGTTTGACTATCCATTAATCTTGCGCTTTCACAACCATTTAATGTTTGAGTAATATAAAGCGTTAAAACAGTATTAACAGGAGTAATTTCCAGCGAACCATCAAGCGGAGTTGTACTTGTTTCTGTTGCATAAATTTTTATAGTTCCCGGATTATCAAATTTTGATGCCAAAGTTGCATAAGTAGAAGGTCTGCATAAAGTACCGTTAACACTCATATTTCTTGAAGGCAACGGCGTAGTATTTACAACCACAGCAACCGAAGTTCTTTCGCTTTCATTACCATTCACCGTTTGCGAAGCATAATAATTTCCTGATGTTAAAACGTCAGTCGAAACCAAAAGTGTTCCGTCTGTTGCATCAGTATACCATTTAATAGCATCGCCCGTTGCAACTAAATCAGCAACTGTTGCACCATTACAAAAGGTTTGAGTTGCCGTTGCTTTTGGACTGCATGCCAATGAAAAACTCGCAGCATCGTCTTTTCCCCACTTCTCAGCATTAACCTGATCGTTTGCATTTGCAACATTATCAACAATAATACAAGTCAACAAAGGATTATTGTTACTAAAAAAATATTGCAAATTAGGTGTATTACTTACATCAAGTACCTTTAAATTATTACTGTTACAGTATATATAAGCCAAATTTGTTAAGCCATTTAATTTAAGCTCGCTTAATTGATTTTGGTAACATGATATCTCTACTAATTTTGTTAATGCGGATAAATCTACACTCGTCAATTGATTAGCTCCAAAATTTAAAGTGGTCAAATTAATCAAATCACTCACATCTAAACTCGTTATTTTATTCTCATTACATTGCAAAATGTCCAATTTACTCAATCCCGCCAGGTTCAGCGAAGTAATTGAATTTTGCCCGCAATCCAGATAAGTAAGATTCGTTAATCCCGTTAAATCTAAAGTTGTTAATTCATTAGATCCACAAGTAAGTGATTCCAGATTAGACAAACCATTTACATTAATATTCGTAAGATTGTTTCCATAAATTTGTACAACTTGCAAAGTCGTCATTCCGGAAATATCCAGCGAAGTAAGCTGCTGATAATTCAGATACAGTTCCTTAAGACTTGCAAAATCTTTAATTCCGGTTACGTCTTTAATACTTCCGCCTTGTATGTTTAAAGTGGTAAGTCCTGCAATATCAGCTGTTAATACTTGTCCGTCCATTGCGCCGGAATCAATGCCTTTATCAACTAAACTTTGTTCAAAAGCCACATCAGGAATTGCCGTATATTGTGCTTGTGCTGTAGTTAAACCAACAATTAAAAAGAAAAAAAGACTGAATATCTTTATTAGATGATCTTTCTTTTTATAAAATTGATTTGGGTTGTTAAGTAATTTTCGTTTCATAAATTATTGTTTTGGATGAGCAACAAAGATGTATCAATAAAAAATATTTTAGTACAAGGGTTAACCCCTGAATTTATTTTAATCTTCTCCTTATCAAATTAAAAAAGATACTTTTGCTAAAAATCCACACAAAATGATTGCATTCAAAAAAGGCATTTTCCTGCTTATTACAATTATAGTTTTATCTGCTTTTTTTGCTTGTAATGAAAAAAAAGAAAGTAATGTCGTTTATAAAAAACCCGCTCCGGAAAAAATAGATGCAACTTTTGACTGGATAAAGGATGACAGCCATTTTGTAAGTCCCAATTATCAAACCGTTTTATACAACTATTACAACCAAAAATTACAGCAGAAAAATTATATATTGGCAGCAAAAACACTCGAAGCAGCAGCTTGGAATACGGCCAATTATACCTCTTTTGACAAACGTCTTTTTCAAACAATTACAACATTTACAGAGAAATACAAAGACGAAGTTCCTGAAAGCAATATGCTGTTTGCAAACATGTATTTTGGAGATTATTATACTGATAAAGGAAATCTCAAAAAAGCAATTCAATACTATACAAAAAACACTCAAATTGAAGTTGTCGATTACAAAACCTGTTATACAAAAGCCGATAGTTATCGCACAATAGCCTGGTGCAATCATTTGTTAGGTAATCTAAATGAAGCATTGAAAGATGAACTAAAATCATTAGAATATTTTAAAAAAACAGATAATATAGGAGCAACAGCAGGAGTTTATGTAGGTTTAGCCGAAGTTTATCAATCATCAAAAGAATATGATAAAGCAGAAGATTTTTTGAATAAGGCAATAAAAACATATTCTAAGGACAGAAAGAAAAATCTTGGCAGTATTTTTATCTGTTTATTTAATAAAATTAATTTGTATGACCGAAGCATGGATTACAGCAAACGAAATCCATTAATAGATTCGGTTTATGTGGCATTCAAAAAAAGCAAATTAAATGAGCCATCTATTAAAGTTTCGGTCAATATTTATTATTCTACCTTAAAATTAGATGAGGATAAATTGGCTGAAGCCAAAGTAGTGCTGGACGACTTAAAACCCAACGTATTATTCCTGAATTCTACAATTATAGATCAGGAATACAGAGTTGCATTAGCGGCATTAGAATCTAAACAGAATAAAGGAATTAAAGATCCAAAACCCATTCTTAAATCCATTAAAGAACTAAAAGCCAATCAAAATTTCACAAGAGTCCGAGATCTTTATGCCGTACTTTATAATGATGCAATTAACAGAAAAGATTACGAAAGTTCCATGCTTTATAAAGACAGTATGTATGAAGCAACCGATAGTTTAGGCAGTAAAGAAATGGCAAATATTGTGGCACAGCTTGATAAAAAATACCAGACTAAAGTAAAAGAACAGCAAATAGCCTTACAGAAAAAAACGATCCTTAATAAAAATACCACAATTGCATTACTAATTTTCGGACTGATTGGTTTTATATTATTATCCGTCGCCTTAACCCTTATCAGAAAACAGAAAATCCTAAAACGAGAAAAACAAAATACACAACTTTACACCAAACAATTACTTGAAAAAACCGAAGAAGAACGAAAACGAATTGCAAGTGATTTACACGATAGCGTAAGCCATGAATTGTTGAGTTTGAAAAATTCATTCGAACAAAAATCGGAGATTACAGATAAAAAAATCGACACGATTATAAACGATATCAGGATTATTAGCCGAAATCTGCATCCAATAATGTTTGATAAAATAGGATTAAAAACCAGTATCGAACAATTAGTAGAAAGAGCACAATCTGTCAATAATTTCATGGTAACAGCCGAAATTGATTATAATAATTCACTACAAACTTCAGATGAATTACAAGTATATCGCATCATTCAGGAAACATTGTCCAACATTATAAAACACGCCAATGCTGTTGCGGCAAAAATTACCATTACAGAAACCAGCGAATTACTAAATATTGAAATCAAGGATAACGGAACCGGATTTAATGTTGCCGAAAAACTATCCGGAAACAGCGCTTTTGGTCTTCATAATATTATTGAACGCGCAAGAGCAATAAATGGAGAATCTAAAATTGTATCAGATAAAAACGGAACCATTATTACTATCGAAATAAAAAAATCCAAATGAGAATATTAATCGCAGACGACCATCCTTTCACGCTTCAGGGAACAAAAAGTTTTGTAGAATCATACGGACATAAAGTAACGGATACTTGCTCAAACGGAATTTCGGCATTAAATTTAATAACACTTCACACGCCTGATGTTGCTATTTTAGACATTAATATGCCCGGATTAGACGGATTAGATGTTGCGAAAAAAATTCAGGAAAGCAAACTGAAAACCAAAGTTATTTTACTCACAATGCACAAGGAAATAACCATTTACAGAAAAGCAAGCGAATACGGAATTTATGGATATATCCTAAAAGAACATGCCCAAAAAGAACTCGAAATATGTTTAGATGAAGTACAAAAAGGCAATCGTTATGTAAGTGAACATCTTGAAGATGATTTAATTGCAGATTCCCTAAACAGTGATGATAAATTATCCCAGTTAACGTTATCCGAAAGGAAAATAATTGAACTCATTGCACAACAAAAAACCAGCAAACAAATCGCAGAATTATTATTCTTATCCGAAAAAACCGTAGAAGGTCATCGCGGAAATATAATCGAGAAACTGGGATTAGTCAAAGAAAAAAACACCTTACTAAAATGGGCAATTCAGAATATTAAATCATAAAAATTTTAAATTTTCAGATTCATCTTATACCAATAAAAAACTCCAAAATGTTACTATTTTGGAGTTTTGTCTATTAAGGGTAAAACATAACTTTATTAAATAATCAAAGTAAAATTTAAAATAATTAAAATAAAAAATCTGCTCAATCTGCCAAATCTGCGTGAAAAATTATTTTCAACATATAGAAACATAGATTTTTAAAACACTAATCAAGATCAAAAATATTCCCTAAATGTTCCTCCATAACAAAATACGGATTATTAGTCTGAGTCACAGCTCTCATATGAATCAAGCTCGTTTTGCTCATCATTCTCAACATTTGTCTGCGTTCACATTTTACCATTTTGCCATTTTCTTCACGCTGTCCGGCAACAAAAGCACTGCGCCCGTGTGCGCATAAATGATTGTTTACAAAAATAACATCACCGGAATTTGGCACATATTCACTATTTATAAGTTCCTTGGCTTCATTCCAGAATTCGGTTAAATTATAAAGAGCTTCCGGAGTTTGTCCCGCATTTTCGTTGAAAATTTGTTCCGCAGCATCAAAACGAATAAAAGGAAGTTGTCGGTTTCCATATAAAACAGAAGCCGTAGGTCCCGGATTCATCTGATTACTATCAAAATTAGCATCTTTCGGACATTGATAAATAGGATCAAATAATTTCTCCATATTTTCATTTACCTCGCCATGAGAACGAATCGAATACAAAGTTGAAGGAACTCTTTCCTCATTTCTTAAATATAAAAAACTCAGGAAATCAGCCTGATTCAGTAAAAAAGCATCTTCGGTATGCACATATAAATCTGTTTTAGATCCTGATCCCGTTTGCGTTGCCGCCATTTTTTCATCCGGAATTACTGCATGTAATAAACCTCCGCCCTTTCTCTGGGCATAATATTGAACAGGTTTTGAAGGAACTGCACCGTGAAGCAGCGAACAAATAAACCCGTATTTATTCAGTTTATCATAATCTGCACCTTGCCAGTTTGGCGGAGTTGGACCTAAATCGTCCTGATCGACCTCTAAAAGTCCCTGAAAAACAATAGCGCCATATTGATTTGCCGAAAAATCAGAACCAAATTGACTCAAAATTCGGCTAATGCGTTCCGGAAGTAATTGAAAAGCGTGAAGATGAAGCGCGGCGATATAATCGGGATTTTCATAATTGCCAAATGCCTTTACTAAAAGATTGCCAACATTCGATAAAATATTCCTCTCCTGAGGCGTTATTGCTACGATCAATGGCTTTGTAGGAATTTCAGAATTCAAACTAGATTCAGCAGCTATTTCATCTGCAATAATTGATTGTGATTTCATTTTTTCAATTCGTTTTATAGTTATTAAAAGATCGGGGATTAAAAATATAAATACATAATAATCAATACAATACACAGAATCACCACAAAGACTCAGAGTCAATATGTACGGACATTCGTATATTTTTTTAAGATTTATTTTTTTTATTCAGATTAATTTATACATTTGCTCTGAACTATTTTTATTTGTTCTAAATAATAATTACTTACAAATATATTTTTATTTCATCTAAATAAAAAGAATTTTCTTAGAAAAGTTTAAAAAATTTATGAAAATCAACTACAAACCCAGCAAAATCAATACTTCGGATTCTTCTGATAAACTAAAAAAAATATCAAGGAATATTCGGAAAAGAAGAAGTGTGTACGCTAATGAGTTTATCAAAAAAGAATTGCCTGAAAAACTGCTCGAAGAAATTTTGATCAATGCAACATGGGCTCCAAATCACAAAATGACAGAGCCGTGGAGATTTATTGTTTTTAGAGGGAAATACCTGAAGGAATATGGAGAATTTATGGCGGAATATTATAAAGATTTCTATACCGAATTATCGGCTGAAGCCCAAAAAGACAAATTGAATTACCTCAAAAACTATCCGTTAAATTCTGCTTGTATGATTGGCGTAATCATGGTTCGAAACAATAAAATTAATTTACCGGAATGGGAAGAAATTGCCGCAGTTGCATCAGCAATACAAAATATTGCATTGACTTGCACGGCTCATAAAATTGGAAGTTACTGGAGTACAAAAGGCGTAGCAATAGATTATGTAACGCAATTTGATCTGGCAGAAAACGAAAAATCGCTCGGACTTCTCTATCTCGGCTATTATCCAAAAGACTTAAAATCCTCTAAAAAGAAAAGAACTTCCTTATCTAAAAAAGTGATTTATCTCGAATAAATAATAACAAAACCCCTAAATAATACTTTATGAATACCACACTAATCAATGAAGAAGTCGCCGAAAAAGGACTTCTCGCAAACCAGGATTTGTACAAAGACATTTTCCACCAAAATTCCGGCGCTGAATATGCTCAAGCTGTAAAACTGGCACAAGAACGCGTTTCGAATTTCCTGAAAAACAATCGCAAACCTTTTAGCGGAATAAGACCGGACGAAATGAAAACAAAAGTCGACGCAATAGATTTTGAATCGCCCCTGCCCGATTACGAAAGTCTGCTGAACGAAGTCGACGATATTTATGTAAAACACGCCACCGCTTATCACCTTCCGGAATATATCGCGCACTTAAATTGTCCCGTTGTAATCCCGGCTTTAGCTGCCGAAGTTTTGATAAGTGCCATAAATTCATCACAAGATACCTACGATCAAAGTGCGGGCGGAACCTTTATGGAACGCAAACTTATTGACTGGACAAGCGAGCAGATTGGTTACACAAAAGGCGATGGAATTTTTACTGCCGGAGGTTCTCAAAGCAATCTTATGGGATTGCTTTTGGCAAGGGATTATTATTCATTAGAATTTCAAAAATGGAATATAAAACTTAACGGACTTCCGCCTGATGCATCAAAATTCAGAGTTTTTGTTTCTGATAAAGCACATTTCAGCAATCATAAAAACGCGTGGATTCTTGGTCTGGGTGAACAGGCAATTGTACATGTTGGCGTGGATCAAAGATACCGAATGGATCCTGAAAAACTGGAAAAAGCCATTGTTCAGGAAATCGAAAAAGGGAATATTCCTATCGCGATTACAGCAACTGCAGGAACTACAGATTTCGGGAATGTTGATCCTTTAAAGGCGATTGCTGAAATTGCCGCACGCAATAATTTATGGCTTCACGTTGATGCTGCTTACGGTTGCGGATTGCTTTTATCCAATAAACACAGGAATCTTTTAAACGGAATCGAACTCGCAGATTCGGTTACTATTGATTATCACAAATCATTTTTTCAGCCCATTAGCAGCAGCGCATTTATCGTAAAAAATAAACTTCACTTAAATATTATCAAGCATCACGCTGATTATTTGAATCCGAAGGAACAAAATTACGACGCACTTCCGGCACAAATCAACAAATCGATTATACAAAGTACACGCCGTTTTGATGCCCTGAAACTTTGGTTTACGCTTCGTTATATGGGCAAGGAAAAGTTGGGACAATTTACAGATACAATAATTGAAACCACTCAAAAAACAGCCGAATATATCGAATCTGATGAAAATTTTGAGCTTTTATGCCATTCAGATATGGGCGTTTTAGTGTTCAGATATCTTGATGGTCCAGCCGAATCCAACTCTTGCGAAGTCAATCAAT
>NZ_JAYSPC010000117.1:0-3362 GCF_043722275.1 Flavobacterium sp.
ATGATACGCATTGCACACCGCATGCTGGAAACCGATCTTTTAGGAAAAATGAAAGACAGTTTTTTGGGCCAGGCTTAAGTACTACGTATTTAGCTGCGGGGGCGTCGCACTCTTGTACATTTTTAGCATCACTGAACTTTTATCAAAGCGAAATATACCAATTCGTTTATCCAAAATCTTGTACATAAATATATTGAAAATTAATGCTTTGAAGTACAAGAGTTGCGTATATTTATGTGTTGGCTGCAATCATAATGAAGACCCATCATTACATATCAATTACCAAACAATAAAAAAAATTATGCCACAATTAATGGAAGTATTGGAGTTTCTTGATAATTCTGGAAACACAATGGTAAAAAGAGTTCCTGAAAATGATAAGACCGAAATAAAATCTGGAGCACAACTAACAGTTAGAGAAAGTCAAAAAGCAATTTTTTTTAAAGACGGTAAAGCGACTGAAATTTTTGACCCAGGCAGGTATGTGTTAAATACAAAAAATTTTCCAGTATTAACCAAATTAGTAACAAGTATAGGCTATGGCTCCGATTCGCCATTTAGGGCGGAAGTCTATTTTCTAAACATGAAGCTATTTAGAAATTTAAAATGGGGAACTGCTCAACCAATCACGTTATCAGACAGTTTGCACGGCACCATTCGCTTAAAAGCTTTTGGCTTCTATTCAATAAAAATTAATGAGGAAAATCCAAAATTATTTTTGAACTATATTGTTGGCACACAAGGCTACTTCCGAGATTCTGAAATATCTGATTATTTAAAAAATCTAATACTTTCAAAAATAAATACTGTCTTAGGTACTTTTTATGATACATTTTTGAATCTAGTTAAAAAGTTTGATTTTTTTGAGGAGAAAATAAAAAATACACTTGTAAATGATTTTACAAACATTGGGTTAGTACTTGAAGATTTCCATTTTGGCTCTATTTCTTTCCCCCCAGATGTGGAAAAAGCAATTGACACAAAAACCGGTATGAGTATTATTGGGGACTTAAACGATTTTCTTAAATACAAAGTTGCGCAAGCAATTGAAAAAAGTGCCGAAAATAATGCAGGAACATCCGAAGGGTTAGGAACTGGTATTGGTTTTGGGGCAGGTATGATAATGCCGAAAATTATTCAGGAAAGTCTTGAAAAAAATAAAAGTAGAAAAGAAGGTTCCTTAGAAAAGATTAAAAAATTGAAGGAACTTCTCGATATTAACGCCATTACACAGGAAGAATTCGAAAATACGAAAAACGAGCTTCTAAAAAATCTATAAAGATGAGTATTCAAGAAATAAAATGTCCAAACTGTGGAGCTTCGCCTGATGACAATCTGTTTGAACACAATGAATACAATTGCGATTTTTGTGGCTCCAAATTTAAAACATCCCAAAATACAACAGGAACTAAAGCAAATATATCGCCAAAGATATATTATACAAAACGTGAAGATGGATTGTTTTTAGTTGAGACAAGATCAAGCATTGATTCAATTTCAAATTTATTAAATATTCTTGAAAAAGCTCAAATTAATGCGATTGATGTTTATAGTTTAGCAATAACTAATAATAATATTTCTAACTTGGAAGGGATTCAAAAATTTGAAAGTCTCGAATCTTTAACAGTAACAAATAATAATAATATTGAAACTATAAGTTCAAATATAGTGGAGTATTTTTCGAATAGAGCATATAAAAAAGTACTTTTTTTGCTGAAAATAATTGGTAATAATAAACTTGATTTCTCTTTTTTGGCAGACTTAGAAATCGGAAATGAGATTCCGAAAAGTCAATGGGAATATATTCATATACCGAGCATTGAAAATTTAATAAATAAACTAAAGTCCGAAAATTATGAAGCTGATCGTATGTGGAATCGGTCAGAAAACTCATTAGAAATTCAGAAAAATTTTAAATCCTATACTGAATTTCTTAGGACACATACTGATGGAACTTCATATTTAATTTATGATTCAATAAATATCTTTAAAAATAACAGCGATATAATAAGAAACATGTTTGTGTTACATATTGATGCAAATCTAAATGACTATGGAATTAGCGGATTTTTTGAAAAAGAGAAAAATGTTTTTTATAAGTATATAAACTTCTCGAATGATAGGGAACTACTAATCGATGTTATAGCTAAAAGAACTAACTATGATTTAAATAAGTTGATTGCTGAACAATCTAATATTGAAGAAAGGCTAAGGAAAAAAAGCATGATAAGTGGCTCATTTTTGGGCCCAATTATCGGTGGCGTTTTTGGGTTTCTATTCAGTATATTGATTGGGGTTATTGGCTGTGTCCGTACTTGTGGCAAAGATGACGAAGTAAATTTTTTACCATATGTGGTTATTGGTTTAATCTTAGGATTTGTTGTAAATTATTTTAGTAATAGAAAAAATAAATGAAAGCAGCCAACAAAAGGTTCCTATGTAAAGCGATTCCCCCGCCTGGCGCATTCTTCTGATAGGATGACTTGATGCCGATTAAATTTGCCGGACTGTGTCCGGAATTTGAAAAACAAATGCTGAACAAATTTGCTAAAGCCAAATTTTCTCTGCAATGTTGGCGTACCACATAACACACAAGCCCACTCCCACAAAAACATAAATCTAAAACCCCGAACGCCGTCGTTGTGTGTCCACCTAACTATCGAAGCAAGGCAACTACATACCAAAAACTTTAAACGAAATTAGATTTTGCATAAACAGCATCAGGTTTTGCTTAAACAAAATAAGAGATTGTTTAAACCGTACAAAGAACTGTTTAATCTAACCATAAGATAGTTTTTCCCTGATATTGGCGTAACATCCAACACACAGAAACCCACTCCCATAATAACATAACCCTAAAATCCCGAACCCGGTCGCTATGAGCCGGCCAACGCCCAAACCCTTTAAGCCTGAAAGGCTGATATTATTATAGAAAATTCAGCAACGGGAGAATCAGAATCCCGAAGGGATGATATAAAGAATATATCACCCCTTCGGGGTTTAGCAACATTACATGTTTAGGACTATAATAATAGCATCCCTTCGGGATTGTATAATCTATCCCTCAGTCTCCCGCTGCCGCAAGTCTTCCGATAGAATTACCATTTTTTGGGGTTTTACCCGTTATTGAATGGCAATGGATTTACCGGTTTTAATCATAGTATAAAAGATTAGCTGATTTTTTCCCACATCAACCGTTTGCAAATAATGTTATCTAAAAATCCCTAACAGCATGACTTTCAATAGTGTTTGTAAAAAGTTATATTTGAATTCAAACGATTGCTCATGCAAATTCCTAAACCCCGGTTAAGTTTCTGGCAGATCATAAATATGAATGTTGGCTTTTTTGGCATTCAATACAG
>NZ_JAYSPC010000118.1:0-42014 GCF_043722275.1 Flavobacterium sp.
CTACATCGCACCGCTCAACCACGTACCCTTGCTATGTTCCCATCCTGGGGGAGTCTGCAGGAGCTGGTCGTGTAGGACTTGCCGGTGCAAATATACAATCTTTTTATATTTTTGCAAGGCCTTGTTGCTATAAAAATATCGTCGTATATTGGCTTATTCAAATTTTAAACTATGAAAAAATATAACTTCCTAACTATCATTTTATTAGGAATCACATTAATTGGATGTGGAGATACAAAAAAAGGTGAAAATTCTTTATTTAACATCGATGATTCGGCTTTTCCGGCACATTTTAAACAACAAGAATCAATTTCTATTGGAATTTTAAACCCAAATTCGAAAGAAATTGACAGCGTTGCATACTTTATTAATGATAAAAAAGTAGGAAGCACAAAAGGTACCGAAAAATTTAAATATGCATTAAAAGATCAAAAACTAGGATATCAATATTTAAAAGCAACCGTATATTTTGGATCTGATTCCTCTGATGCTACAAAACGCATTGAGTTGGTTTCTAATATCGAACCTAAATTATTAAAATACAAAGTTCTAAATACTTATCCTCACGACAAACAAGCTTTTACTGAAGGTTTTGAATTTTTTAATGATACTTTATATGAAAGTACAGGTCAGGAAGGAGCTTCTCACATTAAAAAATACGATTATAAAACAGGAAAAATTTACAAACAAATTGATCTTGATAAAGAATATTTTGGTGAAGGAATCACTTTTATCGGCGGAAAATTATTTCAATTGACGTATAAAAACAAAAAAGGTTTTATCTATAATGCCAAAACATTAAAATTAGAAAAAACGTTTAATTACGAAAAAGAAATTGAAGGCTGGGGAATGACAAATGACGGAAAATACATTTATCAAACTGACGGAACCGAGAAAATATGGAAAGTTGATCCGGCTACTCAAAAAATGGTTGATTATATTAATGTATATTCAGGAGATTCAAAAATTAAAGCTATTAATGAATTAGAATGGATTAACGGAAAAATCTATACTAATGTTTGGTTTAAAGATGCAATTGCTGTTGTAAATCCTGCTTCAGGAGCTGTTGAAGGAATTTTAAACATGTCGGATTTGCGCAAGTCTATGAATGACATTACTAAAGATGATGTTTTAAACGGAATTGCTTACAATCCTAAAACTAAAACAATTTTTGTAACGGGTAAAAACTGGAGCAAAATGTTTGAAATTACAGTTTCGGAATAAAGTTAAAAGCAATATTCAAATTTTAAATTTCAATTTTTCAACACGAATTTCACAGATTTTCACAAATTAAATTAGTGCTAATTTGTGAAATTTGTGTTTTACTTTGATACCTAAATATAAAAAAAAAGCTTTTCTTTAATACAACTAAATCCCTATTATGATTACTCTTATCAAAAACATAAAAGAATTACTTCAGGTTCGCGAAACTTCAATTGCAAAAGTTTCAGGAGATGAAATGGCAATACTTCCTACCATAAAAAATGCTTTTTTAGTTTTAAGAAATAATCTAATTGAGGATTTTGGCGTGATGGAAAATCTTCCTGAAATCAAAGCTGATAAAGTTATCGATGCCACCGGAAAAATCGTTTTGCCATCTTGGTGCGACAGCCACACACATATTGTATACGCAGGAAATCGCGAACAGGAATTTGTAGACAGAATAAATGGATTTTCGTATGAAGAAATCGCCAATCGCGGTGGCGGAATTTTAAATTCGGCTAAAAAATTAAATGAAACATCTGAAGAAGAAATTTACGAGCAATCAAAACTACGGTTAGAAGAAGTCATGCATTTAGGAACCGGAGCGGTCGAAATAAAATCAGGTTACGGTTTAACGATTGAAGGTGAATTAAAAATGTTACGCGTAATTAAAAAACTAGCTAAAAATTATCCAATTACTATAAAAGCGACATTTCTGGGTGCTCATGCTTTTCCTGTTCATTATAAAGACAATAAAACAGGTTATATTGATGAAATCATTAACAAAATGCTACCTGAAATTGCGCAAAATAAACTCGCAGATTATATTGATGTTTTTTGCGAAACGGGTTATTTTTCTGTTGAAGAAACAGAGAAAATTATGGAAGCAGGAATTAAATTTGGCTTAAAGCCAAAAATTCACGTCAATCAGTTTAATTCTATTGGAGGAATCCAGTCAGGAATTAAATTTAACGCCCTTTCTGTGGATCATCTTGAAATTATGACACAAGAAGATATTGAAGCTTTAAAAAACACCGAAACGATGCCTGTAGCGTTACCTTCATGCTCGTACTTTTTGAGTATTCCTTATACACCGGCACGAGAAATGATAAAAGCGGGACTTCCGCTGGCATTGGCAACAGATTTCAACCCTGGTTCTACTCCATCCGGAAACATGAATTTTGTTGTTGCAACGGCTTGTATCAAAATGAAAATGACGCCCGAAGAAGCAATCAACGCCGCAACTATAAATGGCGCGTATGCAATGGGAATTTCCCAAACTCACGGAAGTATTACTAAAGGTAAAAAAGCTAATTTAATCCTTACGAAACCTATTTCATCCTATTATCAAATTCCGTATGCTTTTGGCAGCAACCTGATCGAAAGTGTTTTTATAGAAGGTGAAATTTTAGCATAAAGATTAAACACAAGCCAGAAATTTGTATTGAATAATAATTTTAACCACAAAGTGCGCTAAGATTTAATTTTTACTTTACGCATTTAAAACACAAAGTTCGCAAAGCTGTATCAACACAGAGCTTTGCGAACTTTATAGTTTATAAAAAACCATATCTTTAAAAAATCTTAGCGCACTTTGCGTTTAAATTCATCCTTAATATAGCTCCGCAGGTTTTGGTTTTGATCCATATTCTTTTCTTTTTGTCTCAAAAACAACCAACTTAATCCCATAAAAAAAGGTCTGTGAAAAATCACAGACCTTTAATATTATAGTGGTATTATTACCTTAATCGACTAGTATTATCTTAAGTTAAAACTAGTTTTAGAAACTAATTCGTCATTATCAAAAACATTGATAAAATAAGTTCCTTTAACGAAATCTTTACCTGGCAAATCTTCACTTACGTTAACTGTTTTGTTTTCATACTGAACAGTAGTTTTAAAACTATAAGTTAAAGTATTATCACCAAAGCTTTCTGTCTTTTTATCTCCTAAAACATTGTTTTTAGAGTCGATAACTTGTACATAATACGTTTTATCACCAGATTTAGCGATTTGGTTTTCAGCAACAGTAAAGCTAATTTTCAAAACGTCAGCACGGCTTGCTTTATCAGTTTCAACTTGTTTTCCTGAGCTTTTTAATTTGTAAGCTGCAGTTTTTGTGTTCAGGATTGATAATTTAGCCCCTTTTTCAACAGTTTTAGCCAACTCTTCGTTTTGACCAACTAATACTTCATTGTACTTTTTAGATTCACCTAAAACTACAATTGTACTATCTCTTTGAACTGTTAAAGTACCGTTTTGTTTTTTCAGTTCATCATTTTCAGCAACTAAAGTTTTCATTTTACCTTGCATTGCCTGAACCTGAGATTTGTATTTACCTACATCTCCTTTTGATTTATTCAAATCATCCATTAGAGCGACTACTTTATCTCTTTCCTGAATTAACTCATCAGACATTGAAGTGTTTTCTGCAATAGCTGCATCATAAGTTGTTTTTAACTCTTGCAGATCTTTCATTACAGATTCTTTCTCTGTCATTGTTGATGTAAGTTCAGTTTTTGTAACATCTGAATCTGACGACAATTTAAAAATATACACTAAGCTACCAATCAGTAGGACTGCTAAAACTGCGATTACCGCTTTTAGACTTGAGTTGTTGTTCTTTGGGTTTTCCATATTTAAATAATTTTCTTTAAAACAAATTTAAGAATTAATATAAGGTTATAACGTAAGTTAATACAATTATATTATTTTTGGAAAATAAATTTTTTTCATGGAGAAATTAGTCCCGTTTACTATCAATGATTTAGCAAAAGTCACAAATCATCGAAGTGGTGAAATAAAGTTTGGAGAAAAGATGATTATCATTCCAAAAGGAGTTGATAAGATCGAATTTCTAAAAGAAAGCGAAGCCAAATATGTTCTTTTGGGAATTCCAGAAGATATTGGCGTGCGTGCCAATTACGGAAGACCCGGAACAGCATCAGCCTGGGAAAACGCAATAAAAAGTATTGCAAACATTCAGCACAATCGTTTTTCTAAAGGAAGTCAGATCATAGTTTTAGGACATATTAATGTTACTGAAGAAATGCGCGATGTCGAAAACCTTGATTTTAATGATATTGACGACCGATCAAAATTAAGCCAGTTAGTTGAAAAAATTGACAAAGAAGTTTCTCATATCATCTTTACTATTATAAAAGCCGGAAAAACTCCAATTATCATCGGCGGAGGCCATAATAATGCCTACGGAAATATAAAAGGATCGGCTTTAGCCAAAGGAAAACCAATCAATGCCATTAATTTTGATGCACATTCAGATTTTAGAATTCTGGAAGGACGTCACAGCGGAAACGGTTTTTCCTATGCTTATGAAGAAGGTTTCCTGAAAAAATATTTCATCTTCGGTTTACACGAAAATTATACTTCAAAAAGTGTTCTCGATATTATCAAAAAACTGGAAGACAGAGTTCGCTACAATACTTATGACAGCGTAAATATCCGTAAGGAAAAAGATTTTGAGAAAGAAATGGCTTTGGCTTTAGAATTTATAAAAACAGATTCGTTTGGTATTGAAATTGATCTGGATGCAATTCCTAATATTGCCAGCAGCGCTATGACAATCAGCGGATTTTCGGTAGAAGAATTACGTCAGTTTATATCGTTTTTCGGACAGCACAGAAATGCCACTTATTTGCATATTTGCGAAGGAGCGCCGGATTTAGCTGATTCTCCAAACAATAATTTAATTGGTAAATTAATTGGTTATCTGATTACTGATTTTATCAAAGCAAATAACGAAAAAGAATAATTTACCTCATTATCATTAATTTTAGCACATAGTCCCGATAGCTATCGGGACATAGATTTAATGCTTTAAAAAAAGATGTTTCACTTATTTTAAAAAGTACAAAGTTCCCCAAAAGAGAATATTTCTATGTGTTGGATAAATTTATAATTTGAGCCAAATGCTTTAATTTGTTCAGTTATTAAGGACTGGAAATTAGCGCATTTGGCAAATAATACAAGTTTCAAATAAACGATTGGTCGAATAAACCTATCTTTGCACAGAATTTTAGTACTTAAAACTAAATTCTTAATACCTAAGATATGTTATTCGAAGATTTATCACTTTCAAAAAGTATACAAAAAGCCGTATTTGAAGAAGGCTACCTTAACCCTACTCCTATTCAGGAACAATCTATTCCGATTGTTTTGGCTGGACGGGATTTAATTGGTTGTGCCCAAACCGGTACAGGAAAAACTGCTGCATTTGCAATCCCAATCATACATCAATTACACAGAATTGTAGGTTCAACAAAAAAAGCTAAAGTAATTCGTGCTCTTATAGTTACGCCTACTCGTGAATTAGCGGTTCAAATTGGACAAAGTTTTGATACCTATGGCAAATATACCAACTTAACCCAATTGACGATTTTTGGTGGAGTTTCGCAAAATCCGCAAGTAGATGCGTTAAAAAACGGAGTTGACATTTTAGTTGCAACGCCGGGAAGATTACTGGATTTACAAAAACAAGGATTTCTTGATTTAGATCATTTACACACTTTGGTTTTAGATGAAGCAGATCAAATGCTGGATATGGGTTTTATAAATGATGTAAAAAAGATCGTGAAATTAACGCCTAAAAACCGTCAGACTTTATTGTTTTCTGCTACAATGCCAATTGCAATTCGCGAATTAGCCGAAATGTTTCTACAAGATCCGGCAAAAGTAGAAGTTTCTCCGGTTTCATCAACAGCCGAAAATGTAGAACAACGCGTTTATTTTGTTGAGAAAACAGAAAAAAGAAACCTTTTATATCATTTGATAAAAAACGAAGATTTATCAAACGTTTTGGTTTTTTCGAGAACAAAACACGGAGCTGATAATGTTGTAAAAGCACTTAGAAAAAACAATATCGCAGCTGAAGCAATTCACGGTGATAAATCGCAAAATGCAAGACAACGCGTTCTTGATGCTTTCAAAAATAAAGAAGTTGGTGTTCTTGTCGCTACAGATATTGCTGCACGTGGAATTGATATTGATCAATTACCTTTTGTAATCAATTTTGATTTACCTAATATTCCTGAAACTTACGTGCACAGAATTGGTAGAACAGGTCGTGCCGGAAACGGAGGAATTGCGATTTCTTTTTGTAGTAAAGACGAACATGCTTACTGGAAAGATATTCAGAAATTGATAAAAGTTGATGTGAAAACTATTTCAGATCATCCGTATCAATGGCATGCAGGAAGTCCTGAAGCAACGGCAGAAAAACCTAAAAATTCAAACCGAAGCGGTGGCGCACACAAATCAAGAAAATCAGAAGTTTCTAAGCAAAATAAAAAACGCTGGTACTAAACTTGTCATTCATACAAGAATATTATAAATAAACGCTGAACACGAATTTTACAAATTTGCACAAATTTAATAGTTAATTAATTCACAGAATTATGAAACAAAAGAATTAGTGGCAATAGTAAAATTCGTGTTTATTCTTTTGTACCTCTCTCGTTTTTAGCTTCCTGTATTAAGTAACTTATAATTTTAAACAGCTTAACAGGTTCAAACGGTTTAATGATAATATCATTTATTCCGGATGATATTGCTTCATCTGTTATTTCATCTTTATCAAACGCTGTTAAAGCAACAATAGGCGTTTTTACATCTTTTAAACGAATTCGTTTTGTGGTTTCAAATCCATTCATCAAAGGCATATTAATATCCATTAAAATAAGATCAAACTCTTCCTGCTCCAATATTGCCAAAGCAGCAAAACCATCATCGACTACTTTACAGATATAATTATTTTTTTCGATAATTTTTTTTGTCACTAATTGGTTGATAAGATTATCCTCGACAATCAGGATTTTATAAACCTCACTTGAAGTTAAATCAACCTCAATTTCATTTATAATATTCTTTGTTTTTTGAGGGTCATGCTCAAAAGGAATGATGAACATAAATGATGTTCCTTCGCCAATACTGCTTTCTAAGGAAATAGTGCTCCCAAAAAGACCTAACAATCTTTTTACAATACTCAATCCTAATCCGGTTCCCTGATAATCCTCGTCTTTTCGACCAACCTGAACAAATTTCTCGAAGATTTTGCTCTGATCTACAGTTGCAATTCCAACGCCATTGTCTTTGACCAGAAAATCCAGAAAATATATTTTTCCTTCTATTTTATGAAGTTTTACAATAATTTCTACTTCGCCATTTTTAGTAAATTTCAATCCATTACTTACTAAATTCATTAAAATTTGAGCCAGTCGCAGTTTATCCCCAATTAAATATTCCGGAATATCCGCATCGATAGATACTGATATTTCATTCTTGTTTTTTTGGCATAAAAAAGAAAGTGAATTTTTGATCATTGTAATTTCATCCGAAATATTAAATGTCAAATTCTCCAGAACTACTTTATTTTCTTCAATTTTATTAATTTGCAGAATATCATTTACCAGCGATAATAAATATCTTGCCGAAAATTTTAAAGAACTCAAATGCAGGCTTCGGGATAATTCCTTATGCTCTTCAAGCAGCATATTAGTAATTCCTACAACGCCATATAAAGGAGTACGCAATTCGTGACTTATAGTCGAAATAAATTGAGTTTTCAACAAAGAGGCTTCTTCTGCAATTTCTTTTGCTTCTAAAAGCTCTAAATTATGTTTTTTCTTAAATCTGATATTTTTAATCAAAGTAATAATCAGAAAAAGAAGAATAAACGAAATGAGAACAAACAAGATGACAATAATTCTGGATTTTTTCAGACTTTGATATTGTGAATCTTTTTCACTTTCGATTTTATCAATTTGCCTTTTATATTCATCTAATTCAAGATTAAAACCTGCAATAGAAGCTTTTTTCAGCTTTTCCTGATTGTATAATTCTTCGGTAATTTTATTATAAGCTTCAAGATTATCATACGCTTCTTTATACTTTTTGGTTTTACTCAGAAACTTCGAATATTCTAAATGAGCGTATGATAAATCCGATTTTTCATCGGTATTTTTTCCTAGTTCAATTGCTTTTACAAAAAAATCATTTGCTGTTTCATACTCATTTATAGAACTCAAATACATTCCGTTAAGCATATTAACAACAATCTCTGTAGATTCTTCGCCGTACTTTTTCCTGTTACTGTTTACAAATTTTAAATAAGGATAACCTGCTTTATATTGCCCGATATCAAAATATGCCCATGCTAAATTTACGTTTGTAAAATAAACCTGGTTCATTTGATGCATCTTTAAACTAAAAGCAATCGATTTTTTATAGTAATCAATTCCTTTGTCAAATTGTTTTTTTTCGAAACAATAAATATTGCCCAGATTATTATGAAGACTATATTTTATAGAATCATTGTCTGTTCTGTTAGCGTAGAATATACCTTTGTTGTAGAAAAAAATGGCTTTATCAAACTCTGATAATTCACTGTAATTTCCGGCGATAATTTTGTATGATTTCGCAATTAAAAAATCATTTTTTGAAGCTGTAGCATAATTCAGGGCTTTGCGAGAAGTAATTAATGATCTTTCGAAATTAGATTCCTTATAATCATTCCATGCCATTTTTACCATCGAAGCAATTTTCTCATCTGTCATATTTTCAGATTGCGCAATTGCCGAATTGGCAAAACAATTCAGTAAAAATAGTAACAGTAAAAAAATCCGTATTTGGGGCATAAATAGGCTAATTTCATCAAATATACGTTTAAAAATAAAAAAAAGCCGTATTTAAAATAAAAATACGGCTTTGCTTAATTTATTTAAATTTTGCTCAAAATTCAAACTATTTTTCTAAAAAACAGGATATTCCAGTTATTCAGAAGCAATATCTTTAGTCTCTGAAAAAGCCTCTAAATCGTTATCATTTTCCCATTGTCCTACTACAGAAGTTGCCAAAGCGTTTCCTAATACATTTGTAGCACTTCTGAACATATCACAAAAGTGATCGATTGGCAAAATCAAGGCAATTCCTTCAACAGGAATTTTAAACATTCCGCAAGTTGCCGCAACAACAACTAAACTTGCTCTTGGTACTCCTGCAATTCCTTTACTGGTTAACATCAAAACCAATAACATCACCATTTGCGTTCCTAAATCAAGGTGAACGCCATAAAATTGAGCAATAAAAATACTGGCAAAAGTCATGTACATCATACTTCCGTCAAGATTAAACGAATAACCTAAAGGTAACATGAACGATACAATTTTATTTTTTACACCAAAAGCTTCTAATTCTTCTGTTAATTTAGGAAAAACAGCTTCACTGCTGGTTGTTCCAAAAGCAATTGCCAATGGTCCAACAATACGTTTTAATAACTCAGTCATTCTTCCTTTCAGAAAAATATATCCAACTGTAATTAACACAAACCACAATGTACTTATCCCGATTAAAAATGATCCGAAGAATTTGAAATACGTAATTACTAATTCTTCTGCATCTCTAATGGCAAATACTCCGGCAATGGCTCCAAAAACTCCAATTGGAGCGAAGTTCATTACATAATTAACCATTTTTAAAACAATATGCGATACTTTGTCTAAAGCATTTATAACTGGTTTTACAGTAGTTCCTAATGATGCGGCGGCTAATCCAAAAAAGATTGAGAATACAACAATTTGTAAAATCTCATTGGTTGCCATTGCTTCAAAAATACTTTTAGGAACAATATGCTCCACAAAATTCTCAAATGATAAAGTGGTTGTTTTAGCTGTAACTTCAGATGCCGCTGCCATATCTACATGCTCTAATTTTAAACCAACTCCCGGTTCTAAAACATTTACATAAAATAAACCAATTAATAAGGATATAAATGAAGCTGTAAAAAACCATCCAAGTGCTTTTCCACCAATTCTCCCTACGGTTTTAATATCTCCTAATTTCGCAATTCCCACTACTAAAGTGGTAAATACTAAAGGAGAAATAATCATTTGTACCAATCGGATAAAGATGGTTGCAAGCATTTTTATTTTGTTACTAAAGGATACTGCTGCTTCTTGCGAAACCGAATTGTGCAATATAATTCCTAAAGTTGCTCCAAGCACCATTGCAATTATAATTTGCCCTGTTAATCCTGAAAGAAATGATTTTTTTTTGGTTTCTGTAACTTGCATTAATTTTTTTATTTAGAATTAAAATACTAAGACCCTCACTGTCTTAATTTTTATTAATATGTTTTGTTGATTAAGTAAAAATCAGCCAAAACAATTGCTGCCATTGCCTCAACAATAGGTACAGCACGCGGAACCACACATGGATCATGACGTCCTTTTCCGGTCATGGGTGTAATGTTTCCTTTATTATCTAATGAATCCTGAGTTTGCATAATCGTTGCAACGGGTTTAAAAGCCACTCTAAAATAAATGTCCATTCCGTTACTGATTCCGCCCTGAATTCCGCCTGAAAGATTCGTTTTTGTCGTTCCGTCAGGATTGTATAAATCGTTATGTTCGCTTCCTTTCATTTCAGAACCTGAAAATCCGCTTCCGTATTCAAAACCTTTTACGGCATTTATAGAAAGCATTGCTTTTCCTAATTCGGCATGTAATTTATCAAAAACAGGTTCGCCTAAACCAACCGGAACATTCTGGATTACACATGAAACAACTCCGCCAACAGTATCTCCCTGTTTACGGATATCACGTATATATTCTTCCATAATTACTGCTGATTTTTCGTCAGGACAACGAACGGGATTACTTTCTATTTTTGAAAAATCCAAATCCTGATATGGCGTATCTAAATGAATTGGACCAACGGATGAAACATAAGCATTAATTTTAATTTCCGGTAACATTTGCTTTGCAATTGCACCGGCTACTACTCTGCTTGCTGTTTCTCTGGCAGAACTTCTTCCGCCGCCGCGATAATCACGAAAACCATATTTTTGGTCGTACACATAATCTGCGTGACTTGGTCTGTAATTGTCTTTTATATGCGAATAATCGTCTGATTTTTGATTGGTATTCGGGATAATAAAACCTATTGGAGTTCCTGTCGTTTTTCCTTCAAAAATTCCGGATAAAAACTGAACTGCATCCGGTTCTTTACGTTGTGTTACAATTGCTGATTGTCCTGGTTTTCTGCGGGACATTTCAACTTCAATTGCTTCTAAATCAAGTTCAATTCCTGATGGACAACCATCTATAATTCCGCCTAAAGCTTCACCATGAGATTCTCCAAATGTTGTTACTTTATATAGGGTGCCGTAGCTATTTCCTGCCATTGTAATTTGTTTTGAGCAAATGTAAGTTTTATGAATTAAATTAAAAAATTTTACATTAGTATTATTAAATAAACGTTAAACACTTTAAAAATCACAATTTATTAAAATTGTAGCCAAATTGATAACCTTTTGATAAAACAAATCGAGTTGGAGTTTCTTTTATTTGTTGAACTTCAAAAAACGAAAAATTGAAAAAACGAAATGTTGAATTGGTCATTCTTTCAGATGTCCATTTAGGAACTTACGGAAGTCACGCTAAAGAACTAAACAACTATTTATCAAGCATTAGACCCAAAACTTTAGTCTTAAACGGCGACATTATTGATGCCTGGCAATTTAGAAAATCGTACTTTCCAAAAGCACATTTAAGGGTCATTCAGCGTATAATAGGAATGGCTTCTAAAGGTACAAAAGTGTATTATATCACTGGAAATCACGATGAAATTCTTAGAAAGTTTAGCGACATGAACATGGGAAATTTTTCGTTGGTCGATAAATTAGTTTTAGAATTAGACGATAAAAAAGCATGGATTTTTCACGGAGACGTTTTTGATGCCTCTGTTCAGCATTCAAAATGGATTGCAAAACTTGGAGGATTAGGGTACGATTATTTAATTTTAAGCAACCGATTTGCGAATTGGTGTCTGGCAAAATTAGGGCGTGAACCTTATTCATTTTCTAAAAAGATAAAAGCCAGCGTAAAAAAAGCAGTTAAATTTATTTCGGATTTTGAAACTACGGCAACCGATTTAGCTATCGAAAAAAAATATGATTACGTAATTTGCGGACACATTCATGAACCCAAAATAGTCAATATAGAAAACAAATACGGATCTACTTTATACCTAAATTCAGGTGATTGGGTTGAAAATCTAACAGCATTAGAATATCATAAAAAGCGTTGGAAACTATATTCTTACGCCGAAAGTAATTTTACCGAGGAAGAAAATCTTTTTGAAATGGAAGATATCTTAAGTTCTCAATTAATCTCTTCAATAATTTTAAAAAAATAAATTTTCTTTTGTAGTTAATTAAGTATTATAACGCTTCTTATATTTTAACCACTTCCTAAATGTGAATTATATAACAATTTTCAAAAATAGTATACGTTATAACTTTGTACACCAATGTACATTTGAAAAAAATTAATAACCATTTTTATGAAAAGAATTATTTTATTTGCCATTATGCTATTAGGATTAGCGTTTACGGCTCAATCACAAGAAATTTCGAAAAACGCTTTAGGATTGCGTTTGGGAGACAATAACGGTTTTGGTGGAGAGGTATCATATCAATTAGGATTAAACCAAAAAAACAGACTTGAATTTGATTTAGGCTGGAGAAATAGCAGCGATGTAGACGCTATTAAAGGTGTTGCTCTTTACCAATGGGTTTGGAACATCGATGGAGGTTTTAACTGGTACGCTGGTGTAGGTGGTGGAATTGCTGCCTGGGATCATGATTACTATACAAACAATAATAAATATAACGACAGCGGAACATACGTATTTGCAGCTGGAGATATCGGGATAGAATACAGATTTAGCGAAGCACCTATTACATTATCATTAGATGCAAGACCGGAAATTGGATCAGGATATTATGATGATGATAATTTTGGTTTTGATGTAGGTTTGGGAGTTAAATTCAGATTCTAAAATAAAAGTAAAAAATAATTGTAGAAGAAATCCTGTCGTTTAAAACCGACAGGATTTTTTTGTTTGTCACATTGAGCGAAGTCAAAATGTAAACTAAGCAACACCAATGTCAAGCCGAGCAACGCTATGTCAGGCTGAGCGAAGTCGAAATGTAAACTAAGCAAACTCCAATGTCAGACTGAGGAAGGCTATGTCAAGTAGAGCAACGCTATGTCAGGCTAAACACACTATGTCAGGCTGAGCGGAGTCGAAGCCCGCGTTTTAATTGGGGCGCCCGTCGACTTCGCTCAGGGTGACATGCGAATTAAGGTTATTTAGTAAAAAAATTTTCAGGCTAAGCCAAGTCGAATGTGAGAAATTTCAGGTTTGATATGACATTTTAATTTCGCCAAATATGTCCCAGCGGGACTATATATTTATAGAAAATTAAAAATCATCCAACAAAAACCCCATCGGGGTGAAATTAAGTTACTAGTAAATTTATATACCGCTCCGCTGGAGCTGGATTTCAATAACTGAATTATTTTTCTATAAATATAATACTCCTATGGAGCATACTTAATTATAATAATTTTTGTTTGCCTCTCAAATAAACAAAAAAAAGACGCACTACTGTGCGTCTCTATCGTAAAAAAACTCGTTACTTTATAATAATCTCTTTTTTAGAATGTATTTTCACAACCGTATAAGGATATGTAATTACCTGCATTGTCATTGCATCCGGCGCAGGACCATTCTCTTTTACTGTGATAATAATATTTTTATCTGTTTCTTCAACTTTTTCAACACCAATAGAATAACCACCGGTATTTTTTTCTCCCATATTCAGGATAATGTAATTTGAATTACTAATGTCGTCATGCTTCATTTTATCCTTCAAAAGCGGATCATTTTCCAGCATTTTGATTTCGTTAGGTTCCGTCAAAATTTCAAAAAATTTAATGTTTCCTCCACCATCGGATTGTTCTGTTAAAACTTCATATAAAATTTTCGAACCCGAGCCTGAAGTTTTTTTTGCACCACAGGAAACCAAAACAAGAACTATTAAAACCAGAATTACTTTTTTCATTTAGTATATTTTAAATTAAATTTTACTCTTTATAATCGTCTATTGCTCTTTGATACAACGCTTCATATTTAGGCAGAATATTCAGGATATCAAACTTTTTAGCCACTTCTAAAGCATTTGCTTTAAATTGATTTAAAACTGTATCGTCTTTAAGAATTTTAATTGCATTTGCTGCCATCTCATCTACATTCCCCACATCACTCAAATATCCTGAAAAACCATCAAAATTAACTTCTGGCAAACCTCCTGAATTACTAGAAATCACCGGAACTCCACAAGCCATTGCTTCTAAAGCCGCTAAACCAAAACTTTCTGTTTCTGACGGAAGTAAAAATAAATCAGTCAGACATAAAATTTTATCGATTTCATTACTATTTCCAAAGAAAATTACTTTGTCGTAAATTCCCAATTCCATGCACAAAGCTTCTGCTTTTTCTTTTTCAGGACCATCACCAACCATCATTAATTTGGCCGGCATTTCTTTCTGGATAATATAAAAAATCTTAATAATATCCGGAATACGTTTTACCTTTCTAAAGTTACTGATATGCGTAATAATTCGCTCATTTTCCTTAGCCATCACATATCGATGACAAGGCTGTTGCGGATCTTTTCGCATTTTATCCAATTCAATAAAATTCGGAATCACCCTGATTTTGTTCTTAATTTTGAACAATTTCAACGTATCATCTTTCAAACTTTGAGAAACAGATGTCACATAATCTGATTTATTGATACTAAAAGTCACCGCAGGTTTATAAAACGGATGATTCCCCACCAATGTAATATCAGTTCCGTGAAGCGTTGTAATCATTGGGAGATTAATTCCTTCATTTTTAAGCATTTGCTTTGCCATATAACCCGCATATGCGTGAGGAATAGCGTAATGAACATGAAGAACTTCTATTTTATATAATTTCACCATATCGACCAATTTGCTTGACAAAGCCAATTCATAAGGCTGATAATGGAAAAGAGGATATTCAGGAACGTTTACTTCGTGATAATGAACATTAGGATTTAAAAGTGCCAACCTAACGGGCTGACTATAAGTAATAAAGTGGATTTCGTGTCCGCGTCTGGCTAATTCAAGGCCTAGTTCTGTAGCAACTACACCACTTCCGCCAAATGTTGGATAACAAACTATTGCTATTTTCATGTATTAAATTTAATACTACGAAAGTACTCAAAAATAGCGTTTAATGAAGATTTA
The DNA here is from genome assembly GCF_043722275.1 of Flavobacterium sp. Lineage (GTDB taxonomy): Bacteria > Bacteroidota > Bacteroidia > Flavobacteriales > Flavobacteriaceae > Flavobacterium. The sequence goes on from NZ_JAYSPC010000118.1 coordinate 15,342, forward strand.
GATTGTTAGATTTTTGTGAATATTAGATCTATCAGATTATTAGATTGTTAGATCACAGACTAAATTAGATCTCTAGATTATCAGATTCTTAGATTTTTTTTTATTCAGTATTGAATTTTAATCAGTGCTTCAAAAGTTCGAGCAAAAAAAAATTAGGTCGTAATTCATAACTATAATCCATAATTTTATCAGAAGTAGGATTTTAAATTTTCAAAAGAACCATTTGTCCCGCTGTTCGTTATATCTTTTTCTGTCTAAAGAAGCCAGAAAAAGGATATCACTTCCATCGGGGCTAAATTAGAAATTTTTGTTTTTATAACAACCGTATTTCTAAACCCGACAGGTTTTAAAAACCTGTCGGGTTTGCTCAAAACTGTCTTAGAAAATAATAAAAACATGTATAGTCCCTACGGGCAATGTCATTAAGTTAAGCCTTTTTAAGATAATTATGATCAAACAATTTCCAGGCAAATAGTGGGGAAATTTTTAAGCATTTAATTTATTGACTAGCCTCCAGCTTCAGCTGGAGGTATTTAATGCGTACAATAAGATGGCTTTAACCAAATTACGCATTTTTGGCTAAAGCCACTCAGATTGAGTTTATATAAACTCCAGCTAAAGCTGGAGGCAATTCAAAACTAGACTTCGAGAGAAAAAACTATAGTTCCTAAAAAGCTTAACTTAATGACATTGCCCTACGGGACAAATTTACTACGACATTATTTCTACCAACATATAATCTCTACGAGATATTATTTCGCAATTAAATATTTAGATTAGACAAAGTTATACTCCTTTAGGAGTTAAATATGGGTAGAAAAAAAGAATAGTTAAGTAGAAAAATGTCTCGTGGGGACTACACATAATTCTATTAATTCAAATTTAAATTACAAATCATTGGTAAAATCTAAAAATTCTTAAAACCTTAAAGTTAAACCCGACAGGTTTTAAAAACCTGTCGGGTTTGCTACATAAATAAAGAAAGGCGCAAAATCTAAATTTTGCGCCTTTTTTTATTATAAATATTTTTCTAGAAAAATCTGCTATGCCAACTATCAATAGCAGGAACTTCCCAGGATTCGTTATATTCTTCAATATTATTTACAAGATTATTAAAAACAATCGTATTCTCAGAAACCGATTTATCCTTAACCATTTTCTTGAAATCAATTAATGGTTTGTGAGCGATATGTTCTCCTAGTTTAAAAGTAACGTTCATTTTATCTAATAAATCAACGGTATATTTTTTCTCTAAACCCTGAATAAATTCCACCGAACTATCAATAGAACATCCTGTCGCCGCTTGTACATCCTGATTTACAGCCAAAATAATGAATCGGTTGTATTTAAGTTGGTACGAAGCTTCTAAACTTGTTCCGTGTGCTGCCCAACCTTCAACAAAAGCTTTCAGGTCAGTTTCTATTTCAGAAAATTCTTCCTCAGAAAATTTTCTGTTTGATTGATAAATCCAGATTTTGGACTCACCAGGTAAATCTTCAAAAGGTATATACATTTTTAATTTTTTCTTTTAGTTTTTTGTTTCAGGTTTCAAGCTAAAAAACTTAGAACCTTAGAATCTTAGCAGCTCAGAAGCTTACTACAGATCCTGCGCATTAGCAATTAATTCCGCTATGTCCATTACTTTTACTTGCCCTTCTTTTTCCTGATGTTTGATTCCATCCGTTAACATTGTATTACAAAACGGACAACCCGCTGCAATAATATCCGGCTGAACTTCAAGTGCATCTTCTGTACGCAATACATTTACTTCTTTGTTTCCTGGTTCAGCATCTTTAAACATTTGTGCACCACCCGCTCCACAACATAAACCATTTGCTTTAGAACGTTTCATTTCGACTAATTCAACGTCTAACTTCTGAATTAAATCTCTTGGTGCTTCATATACTTTATTGGCTCTTCCTAAATAACAAGGATCGTGAAAAGTGATTTTTTTTCCTTTAAACTGACCTCCTTCAACGGTTAATCTTCCGTCATCAATTAATGACTTCAAAAATTCAGTATGGTGAATTACATCATATTGACCGCCTAATTCAGGATACTCATTTTTTAAAGTATTAAAACAATGCGGACAAGCCGTTACGATTTTTTTAGCCTCGTATGCATTTAAAACCTCGATATTCATCATGGCCTGCATTTGAAACAAAAATTCATTTCCGGCACGTTTTGCAGGATCTCCTGTACAACTCTCTTCTGTACCAAGAACCGCAAAAGAAACATTGGTACGATTTAATATTCGCACAAATGCTTTTGTAATTTTCTTTGCTCTATCATCAAAACTTCCCGCACAACCTACCCAAAACAAAACTTCTGGTTGTTTTCCTTCGGCCAGCATTTCTGCCATTGTTGGTACTACTAAACTTTCTGACATCTCTTTTTATTGTTAAATCGGTTAATTGTTAATTTGGTTAATCGCTCTCTTGAAAAACCTTTTATCTTTATTAACAACCGAAATTTATTGTTTATTTAATCATACAAACGGTTAAACAAATAACCAGTTAAACCATCTTTATTGTTAAATCGGCTAATTGTTAATTGGATTAATCGCTCTCTTGAAAAACCTTTTATCTTTAACAACCAAAATTTATTGTTTTATTTAATCATACAAACGGTTAAACAAATAACCAGTTAAACCATCTTTATTGTTAAATCGGTTAATTGTTAATTTGGTTAATCAGTATTGAAAACACCTACATAATCATTATAATTTAAAAACCGAACTTTATTACAATCGGACAAACAGTTAAACAAATAACCCATTAAACTATCCTAATTCTCATTTTTCCAATTCAATCTGTCTTGCTGATTGTATTGCCAAGGCGCACCATTATTTTCAATATTTGTCATCATGGCATTTAGTGACATTGGAGCAGCACTTTGTTCCATCACTAAATAACGGCGCATATCCATAATAATTGATAACGGACTAATATTTACCGGACATTCCTCAACACAAGCATTACATGATGTACATGCCCATAATTCTTCGGGAGTAATATAATCGTTTAATAATGTTTTATTATCCGGGACAAAAACTCCTTTGTTAGCATCAATGTTTTTTCCAACTTCCTGCAAACGATCTCTTGTATCCATCATAATTTTACGAGGAGACAATTTTTTACCTGTTTGATTTGCCGGACATGCTGATGTACAACGACCACATTCTGTACAAGTATAAGCGTTTAGCAATTGAACCCAGTTTAAATCCTGAACATCACTTGCTCCAAATTTACCTGGTGCAGCATTTGCATCAACCGGAGCTGCCGCAAACGGATCTGCATTTGGGTCCATCATTAATTTTACCTCTTGTGTAACCGATGCTAAATTATCAAACTTACCTTGCGGATTTAAGTTTGCAAAATACGTATTTGGGAACGCTAAAAGAATATGTAAATGTTTTGAGAAGTACAAATAGTTCATAAAAACTAAAATACCTGCAATATGCAACCACCAAAATACTTCGAATAACATTACTACCAATTCATTAGACATTCCGTTGAAGATTGGCGCAATAAACTGACTTACAGGAAAACTTCCTGCTTTATGAAAATGCGAGAATCCACCGGGAACATTCTGCAAATGAAAATCGGCTGCATTCATCAATAAAAATAATGTCATTAAAACCATCTCAAAATACAAGATGTAATTGGCATCACTTTTAGGAAAACCTTTTAAATCAGGATTAATAAAACGTTTTAATCGTATAACATTTCTTCTGATCCAGAAAACTGAAACAGCTGCCAGAACTAAAAGTGCCAATATTTCAAATGAAGCAATTAAAATATTGTAAACTACACCTAAATAAGGCGCAAAGATTCTGTGTGTACCAAATAAACCATCAATGATGATTTCAAGTAATTCGATATTTATGATTATAAAACCCAGGTAAACGACAATATGCAATACACCCGCTACGGGACGTTTCACCATTTTAGATTGTCCAAGCGCAATCAAAGCCATGTTTGCCCAACGTGCCTTTGGATTGTCTTTTCGATCTACATCGACTCCTAAATTAATGTTTCGGATAATTTTTTTTACACTCGTCGCAAAAAAACCAAAACCTGCTATCAGAAGTATAGCGAATAAAATATTGTCTAAATAACTCATTCTATAGTGTACTTAATTATTTTTTGTCAGTCGTTTTTGCATCTTCTGCCGGAGCAACATATGGTTTATTTTTCTTTCCAAAAAGAGAAACATTTACATAACGTGTTGGAGAAAGACGTACATCTTGTAATAATAACTCCAGCTCTTTTGAAGTTTTAGAAAGATTATTGTACAAGGCATCATCGTTTAATAATTTACCTGCGGTACCTTTTCCTGAGTTTAAGTTACTCATAATACCATCAACTTTAGCCAAAGTTTTGTTTAGGTTTCTAACTGTTTTTCCTAAATCAGCTTTGTTTAAAGAGTCAGAAATTTTATTGAAGTTGCTTGACATTTTATTAAAATTTGTCACAACTCCGTTAATTTGACCTTTATTAGTATCTAAAATAGAGTTTAAACTTCCTGAAGCTCTGTGAAATTGCTCCATAGTCTGGCTTAATTCTGCTAATGATTTTTTAAGATTTTCCTGTCCTTGTTTGTCTAAAACATTATTTAAACCGGCAACCAGTGTATTAATGTTAAGGAGCATTAAATCTAATTTTTGCTGAATTGGCTCAATTTTACCTCCAAGAGACTCTGTTAATCCTAATTCTACAGCAGATTCCAGGGTTTGTCCTTCAACAGCAGGATCTTTATCTTGTAGATTAGGCAAAATCTTAATCTGTTTTCCGCCAATTAAACTTGGAGAATATAAAGATGCTTTACTTGTTTTTGAGATTGGGAAATCTGTTTTTAACTGAAGTTCAACTAATAATTTACCAGTTACTTCATTAATTGTGATTTTAGTTACTCTACCTACTGTAAGACCATTTATAGTTACAGGTGCAGATTGTGACAAATCCTCAACATTATTATATTCAACATATAATGTTTTGTAATTTGTAAAAAGGTCTTTGCCTTTTAAAAAACTATAGCCCCAAATAAATAATAAAATAGATGCGATGACTAATATAGCCGTTTTAATTTCTCTTGTTAGTTTCAAAATTCTAAGTGTTTGTACAAAATTAATATAAATATTCGAACTAAAAGCTATTATTTAATAGCGTCTTGAATATTGATTTTCTCTCCATCTTTATTTGCAATTAGAAAAGCGGCTCCATATCCTTTATTTTTAGCTTCTTCCAAATATTTTTTTGCAGTTTCATAATTGGAAGTTTCCTGATAGAAATATTTGTAAATGTTGTTTTCATACAACATTGTTACATTTTTCAATCCTTTAAAGTTTTTAGGTTCCAGTGGTGTTTTTTTAATGCTGGCAATAAGCTGAACCTTGAAGAAGATTCCTTTTGGAGCATTTTTAGCCGCGGCAGCACTTTCTACAACCTTTGCTTTTACCGGAGTAGAGGTGTCTTTTACTGGTCTTGCATCTGATGCTTCAGAAGCTCCTGAACCAAAATACTCTTTTTTATAACTTATAATGGCTTCGGCAATAGCTTTTGCAATATCGTCTTGTCCTTCTTCAGAGTTTAAAATATTTCCTTCGGTAGGATTAGAAACGAATCCGGTTTCAATCAAAACTCTTGGCATGTATGCTTTATGAAGCACCATAAATGGCGCTTGTTTTACTCCGCCTTGTCTTAACTTTTTTCCAAGCTTTTCAAAATTGTCTTCGACTTTACTGGCAAGTGAGATACTGTTATCTAAATATTCTTCCTGCATTAAAGTTATTCCAATCATTGATTCAGGCGAATTAGGATCATAACCTTCATACTTACGTTTATAATCTTTTTCTAATGTAATTACGGAGTTCTCTTTTTTCGCAGCTTCAAGATTCGAGGCAACTTTACTCAAACCCATTACATAGGTTTCTGTTCCGTCCGCCGCTGTGTTTTTATTTGCATTACAGTGAATTGAAACAAAAATATTCGAATTTGCTCTGTTCGCAATATTGGCTCTTTCGACCAAATCGACAAAAACATCAGTTTTACGGGTATAAATAACATCTACGTTTGGACTTGCTTCTAAAATTTTTCCAACTTTTAAAACAATAGCCAAAGCAATATTTTTTTCAATTCGTCCGCTATAAACTGCACCAAAGTCATGATCACCGTGTCCGGCATCTAGTGTTACCTTAAAAACATTTGACTGGCTATAGGCACAAAAAGACAATATCATTAGAAAAAAAGTAAATATTACTTTAATTTTGTTAAATATATTCATAAATCTAAAAGTTAATTTTAATAAAACGTAACAGCTATAATTTTTACAATTGATTATTTTTGACAAAAAATTATATGTAAGTTTGACATGTCAAAAAACAAGCCATAATTATACAAAAATAGCATTTAAACCTTTGCATACAAACTTATTTAATATCGTTTTATTATCATTTTTCCTGTCATTAGGATGTGGTAATTTATATTCGCAAGAGATAAAAAACAAAAAAAAGCCGTTACCCGCTGCAAAACAAACAGATAAACCTAAAATTACTGTTGCAGATAAAGCGCCGGCTCCTATTCTTGATACCATAAAGTTAGATACTGTTAAGCCTAAAAAGAATTTTTTAGATGCTGTTACAAAGTATAAAGCTAAGGATTATGCTAAATATGACAAAAAATTAAGAACGCTGACTTTATACAACGAAGCTGAATTATACTATAAAGATGTCGAGCTAAAATCCGGAATCATTGTATTAAACCTCGAAAAAGATGAAGTTTATGCCGGACGTATAAGAGATTCTGCAGGAGTTTTAACACAATATCCAAATTTTAAACAAGGCGCGAGTGAAGTTCAGCCGGATTCTATCCGCTTTAATTTTAAAACTAAAAAAGCCTTAATTTATAATTCGAGAACTGAACAGGGAGAATTTAAAATCAAAGCTGCCGTTACCAAAAAAGAAAATGATTCCGTTTACTTTTTAAAAGGCGCGCGTTTTACCACTTCAAAAGACATTGATAATCCGGAATATTATTTCCAGACTAATAAAGTCAAGTTTATTCCGGGGAAAAAAGTTATTACCGGATTAACGAATATGGTTATTGCTGATGTTCCTACCCCGCTCGCTTTACCTTTTGCTTATTTCCCGATGAGTCAGGAAAAAAGTGTTTCAGGGATTATTATACCAAGTTATAACGACTCGAATACCAGAGGTTTCTCATTACAAAACGGAGGTTATTATTTTGCTTTAAGCGATAATTATGACTTAACGGTTTTAACAGATTATTATACAAATGGTAGTTACGCCATGCGATTTGAATCGGCATATGCAACGCGATATAAGTATAGGGGAAACATTAATATTCGTTACGAAAACCTGATTAACAGCGAGCGTGGTTATCCTGATTATAGTAAAGAGAAGATTTATAATATCCAGTGGTCACATTCAAAAGACACTAAATCAAATCCTAATTCAAGTTTTTCTGCTTCTGTGAATATGGGTAGTAGTAAATACTTTAAACGATCTATTAATCAGGCGAATGTAGGATCGAATTTAAATAACACTTTAAATTCATCTATCTCCTATAATAAAACTTTTAATACGATTCCTCAGGCGCGTTTTTCATTAACTGCAACGCATTCACAAAACACGCAAACAGAGCAAATTCAAATGACTTTACCTGCTTTACAAGCGAGTGTGGATCGTGTATATCCGTTTGTAGGGAAAGATGGGGTTAAAAAAGGTTTTATAAAAAACATCAACTTACAATATAATTTAAGCGGTAAAAATAATTTCAACACAACCGATTCCCTGTTTTTTAAACCACAAATGTTTAAGGATGCACAAATTGGTATGCAGCATAGTATCCCGATTAGTACGAATTTTAAAATATTTAAATATTTTAGTGCCGGAGCATCTACGAATTACCAGGAAACATGGGTTACAAAAACGGTCGACAGAAATTATGATACAAATCAAAGTAAGGTTGTTGATAAAACCGTAAACGGATTTGATGCTTATAGAACTTATAATTTCAGCACCAATTTAGGAACTACTATTTATGGTACTTTCAACTTTGGAGACGATAAAAGAATCCAGTCGATTCGTCACGTCATGAGACCAACTATTACATATTCATATACACCTAGTTTTGATCAGTATTACAACAATTATACTGTTGATGCTTCAGGAAGAATTTCTACTTATTCAAGATTTGACGGTGGTATTTTTGGAGCACCGGGAAAAAGTAATTCTAATATTGTATCATTTGCTTTAAGCAACACTATTGAAGCTAAAGTAAGAGACAGGGACAGCACAAAAACAGAACCTAAAAAGATTATGCTGCTGAACAATTTAAACTTCAGTACTAGTTATAATTTTGATGCTGACGGAAAAGAAACTTTAGCGTGGCAACCGATTCTTGTAAGTGGTGGAACTCAGCTTTTTGACAATAAGATGAATGTGAATTTTGGCGCTACATTAGATCCGTACGCTATTGATAATGGCGGAACCAGACTTAATACTTATAATATTGATAACGGCGGAAGTTTATTCAGAATGACCAGTGCCAATGTAACTTTAAATTATTCGTTCTCCAATAAAGGCGGCAAAGAAGAAAATAAGCAGAGCGAACGGAATGGTGGCCGTAAAGATGATTTATTCGGGACAAATACTGATTTAAATGATAGCAGAAATAGTCAGTTTGCCAATGAAAAAGACAATGATAAGGATGATCCTATTACCGAGTTTTTTAATTCTAAAATCCCGTGGGACATGACTTTAGCATATTCATTAACGTATTCGAATACAAAGCGTGATAATACCATTAGCGGAAACTCTATTATGATATCGGCAAATATGGATATTACGCCTAAATGGAAAGGCGGGGTTTCAACCGGTTATGATTTTGTGCAAAAAGGTGTTACGTTTACCCAATTTCGTTTTGAACGAGATTTATTAAGCTGGAGAATGGCTTTTAACTGGACTCCGCTTGGTTTAAATTCTAACTGGAATTTCTTTATTGGTATCAAATCAGGAATGCTTAGTGATATTAAATGGAATAAACGAAGTACTTCAAACCGATAAATTAACACCATTTAAACCTATAAATTTTACAGTTATTATGAAGATTAGATCTTAAGATTTAATCTTAATTTCATGATGCTGATAAATTATAATCCTTCAATTTAATATTTCAAACAACTATTATTATGAAAAAGATCATTTTTACAGACAAAGCACCAGCTCCTATTGGTCCATATAACCAGGCTGTATTATCAGGAAACACACTTTATGCTTCAGGTCAGATTGCTATAAATCCAGCTTCAGGTGAACTTGTTACAGACAACATCAATGATGAAACAACGCAGGTGATGAAAAATATTGCTGCAATTTTAGAAGCTGCAAATATGACTTTTGAGAATGTTGTTAAAGCAACTATCTTTATTATGGATATGAATAACTTTGCTGCGATAAATACTATTTACGGTTCTTATTTTGACGAAAAAACTGCTCCTGCACGTGAAACTGTTCAGGTTGCCTGTTTGCCAAAAAATGTAAATGTTGAAATTTCTATAATCGCTGTACAATAGCATTTAAAAATAATTGTGCCGTTGCTACGTTTGTTGCCAGCGGCACATTATGAACATCGCATATCCTGACAAGCATTTTAATATCAACTTCATGAGCGTTTGTTACTAAAGGATCTGTGAACATAAAGGCGATATTGATTTTTCCTTCTGCCACTTTTGAAGCAATTTGAGCATCGCCACCCATTGAACACGGAAGCATCTTTTTTACTTTAAATCCTGATTTCTCAGCATTTCTTCCTAATATTCCTGTTGCAATAAGTTTTACTTTATCATGTTGAAGCGTAATTCCGTTTTTAATTAAAAACTGAAGCATATCTGCTTTTTTATTATCATGAGCAATAATTGCAATTAAAGTTTGTTTTTTCATGATTCAGCGATAAATGTTACATCAAATGTACATTAAAAAATGAAAGAATATAATTACAAGTCAATGAATATCAAATATTTACCAATACAACAATAAAAGACTTCAAATCTATTTTTATAGTAATTAATAAGCAATAAAAAACCGTTTCAATAATGAAACGGTTCTGAATATATCTAAAAATGTAAAATTCTATAATTGCAATGAGACTGCATTTAACAGTAACTGAGCCGAAGCTTCGTTTGTAGCTAAAGGCACATTATGTACGTCACAAACACGAATAAGCATATTAATATCGACTTCGTGGGCGTGGCTTGCAAGAGGATCTTTAAAAAAGAAAACCATCTGTGTTTTACCTTCGGCTACCCGCGCAGCAATTTGCGCATCACCTCCCATTGGTCCTGAAAGCATTCTTTTTACTTTAAATCCAGCATTCACTGCTTTACTTCCGGTAGTTCCTGTTGCAATCAGCCTAATCTTTTCCTGAAGTAACAAGGTTTTGTTTTTGTTTAAAAACTGAACCATATCTGCCTTTTTACCGTCGTGCGCAATAATAGCAATTTCCATATTTACTTTTATTTATTGATTGGCAACATGATAAGCAATTAATCCGTCAATAGGTCTTCTTAAAACATTCCCTAATTGAAGTTCATATTTATCAAATGTTTCCTGTAATTCATCTTTCAGATAAAAAGCAATAGAACCTACAAAATGCACTGGAACTTCTTTACAATTATCAAACTGTTTGATATAGTTTTTCACAAAAGATTTCATTCCTTTAAAAATGATTTTTCTGCAAAACTCAGTGTCCTTATGTTTGATTAAAAATTTCGCAAAAGTCGCTAAATAAGCATTTGGATTTGGTTCTTTATATAATTTATTCTTGATGAAATCAGGATCTAAATCATATTCTTTTTCAAATTCAACAGCCAGTTCTTTAGGCATTTTATTGAAATAATATTTTCTGATTAATTCTTTTCCAAAAACATTTCCGCTGCAATCATCCATAGCAATGTATCCTAATGACTGTACTTTTTGATGCAATACTTTTCCATCAAAATAACTACAATTAGAACCAGTTCCTAAGATACTTACAATAGCTTCTTCTCCTTTTGGAGTAGTTGCATAAACTGCTGCGTATGTATCTTCATGAACTTCTACAATGGCATTTACGAAATATTCCTGAAATATTTGCGAAAGCGCAGTTTTCATTCTGTCAGTTCCACAACCTGCTCCGTAGAAGAACAAATGTGTGGCATTTTTTTTATTTTGTAAAATATCAAAACGATCATTCAATCTTTCAAGAATATCCGGAGCGTCAAGAATTTCAGGATTTAATCCTAAAGTTTGTGTGGTGAATAATACTTTTCCATTATCATCAATTGCAATCCAATCGGCTTTAGTAGATCCACTATCAACTATTAATTTCATTTTATTTAGTTTTTGGATTAGTTTTCTTTAACTAAATAAAAAGTGTATTTTTTACATTAATTAAAGAAGTAACAAAATAAGAAAATCCCGTTACTTTGAAATAACGGGATTTTGCAAATATATATACTATTATTTCAAACCTGCAATATGCACAGATAAATCAATTAATTTAGAAGAATATCCGTACTCATTATCGTACCAAGATACAAATTTGAAGAAAGTAGAGTTTAATCCAATTCCAGCAGTTGCATCAACGATTGAAGTTCTTTTATCAGAAATAAAATCCTGAGAAACAACAGCATCTTCAGTATATCCTAAGATACCTTTCATTGTAGTTTCAGAAGCCGTTTTCAAAACAGCAAGAATTTCCTCGTAAGAAGTTTCTTTTGCCACCTTTACAGTTAAATCTACTACAGAAACGTCAGCAGTAGGAACACGGAAAGACATTCCTGTTAATTTACCGTTCAAAGACGGAATTACTTTTCCAACAGCTTTTGCAGCTCCTGTAGAAGATGGGATGATGTTGATGCTTGCAGCACGTCCACCTCTCCAGTCTTTTCTTGAAGGACCATCAGCTGTCATTTGAGTTGAAGTTGTAGCGTGTACAGTTGTCATTAAAGCTTCTTCAATTCCAAAATTATCGTGGATAACTTTAGCTAAAGGCGCTAAACAGTTTGTAGTACAAGAAGCATTAGAAACTACTAAATCTGTAGCTTTTGCAGTTTCATGGTTTACACCCATTACAAACATTGGAGCATCTGCAGACGGTGCAGAAATAATTACTTTTTTAGCACCACCTTTAATGTGCTCATTTGCAGTTTCGATAGTTGTGAAAATACCAGTACATTCAGCAACTACATCAACATCAACTTCGTTCCATTTTAAGTCAGCTGGATTTCTTTCAGCAGTAATACGGATATTTCTTCCGTTTACGTAAAGTTTTCCTTCTTTAACTTCTACAGTTCCGTTGAAACGACCGTGAACTGAATCATATTTTAATAAATAAGCTAAGTGATCTACATCTAACAAGTCATTGATTGCAACAACTTCTACATTGTCTCTGTTGAAAGATTCTCTAAAAACGATTCTTCCGATACGTCCAAATCCGTTTATTCCTAATTTTACTTTTGACATTTTACTTAATTTTTTGCTTTTGTTTTTATTACACTAATATTAAAGTCTAATTTCCTCACAATAAACTTCTTTCCTTTTTAAACTTTTTTATTTGTTATGTCGACATGATGTCAGACACTCTCAATAATTCCCTATCAATTTCTGATTTACCTTTAATTGCTTGTTCAAGAGGCGTTAAAGCCACTTTATCAGCCTGAAGACCTACCATATAATTTGATTTTCCTTCAATTAGAGATTCCACTGCTTTTACACCTAAACGGCTTGCTAAAACACGGTCAAAACAAGATGGAGAACCACCACGCTGCATGTGTCCTAAAACAGATACTCTTACATCGTACTCAGGTAAATTAGCTTCAACGTAATCTTTTAATTCAAATACATTTTTACCAATTTTATCACCCTCGGCGATTACTACTATACTTGATGATTTTCCTGAAGCTTTACTTTTTTGAAGAGAGTCAAGTAATCTGTCTAAACCTAAATCTTCCTCAGGAATAAGAATTTCTTCTGCACCAGCTCCAATTCCCGCATTAAGGGCAATATGACCGGCATCTCTACCCATAACCTCTACAAAAAACAAACGGTTATGTGAACTTGCAGTATCTCTGATTTTATCAATACAATCTACAACAGTATTCAAAGCGGTATCATAGCCTAAAGTATGGCTTGTACCAAAAATATCATTATCAATTGTACCGGGAATTCCCATAATAGGAAAACCATATTCTGAATTAAATATTAATCCTCCGGTAAAACTTCCGTCACCACCTATTACAACAAGAGCATCAACTCCGGCTTTAATAAGATTATCGTGTGCTTTTCTTCTACCTTCCGGGGTTCTAAACTCAACCGAACGAGCTGATTTTAAGATCGTTCCACCTTTGTTTACAATATTATTTACGCTTCGGGGACCCATTTCCTTGAAATCACCTTCGATCATTCCCTGATACCCTCTATAAATTCCTATGCATTCTATATTATGATAAGCGCATGTTCGAACAACTGATCGTATTGCGGCATTCATTCCAGGTGAGTCTCCTCCCGATGTCAGAACACCAACTTTTTTTATTGTTTTTGGCATTATTTAAGTATTAAAGTGTAAAATTAGCAAACATTCACCACTTTTCAGGTTATGTTTATAATAAATTAATAAAATATGTTAAATTCAAACGTTTTCGTTAATAAGTTTTTCGATAGTAAAAAATTCATTTAAAATAATAAAAGGGTCATTTTTTAATTAAATCCTTAAAATTAACAATACATAAATGAAGTGTTATAAAAATTCAGGTTTTACAATCTGATTCCAAAATTTATGAGCCGCTAAATTTAGCACAAAAAAAACCATTCAATGCAACGAATGGTTTCTTTTAAGTATATTTTTAACAATTTGACTAAAAGTCATTGTCCGGAATTAATCCTTCATTATTATTTTGAGGAGGCGGCTTTTTCTCTTCTTCTTTTTTCTCAGGTTTCTTTTTGTTCTTTTCAGCGTCTTTTTTATTAGAGAAATTGACAAAATCGGGATTTAAATAAGAGTCTTGTAAATCATCCGAAGAATTTTTTATTGCCTTTTCTAATTTATGGTTTTTAAATAATTTGTTGACCAGTTCGCTAAAAGTATCAAAATCGACTTCATACGAAATACCAACTCCTTGCGTATAACCAATTCCCTGACCTATATAATTGATATCATTTTCTTTATTAAACAAACGAAGATTCATTGATCCGTCTTCGTTCATTCTATATAATACTTCAATATCCCCAACAATAGCCGACTCGTTAACGCCGCCAATAGGAACTCCTAATTTTCCGTTTATGGTAATCCTTTCATTTACCTGAGATGTTATATTTGCCACAAACTGACCATCGGCTTCCTGACCAATTCGCTTATCTGCGGATATAAAATTCAAATCAATATTTATTTTATCATTGTCAGATTTTATGATTCCGCCTAATAAGCTTGCCGCAGTTTCTGCAAATGTTCCTGATAAATCACTTTGATTAAAACCATCCGGACTCATAAATGATCCTGTCGAAAGTAAATACAAAGCCTGTGTCTGACGAACATCTTTATCATCTAATTTGTATTGAATTTCAGATTTTAAAACGTTACTTACAGATGGAAACTGAATATCAAAATTAGGCTCAGGACTTGTTAAATCTCCTCTTAAACCAATTACAACTTCTACCGGAACTTTTTTATTGAACGATGAATTCTGTAATAATACAGCCGGATTTGCAGATGTTTTATAAACAGCCTCAAGATTCAATTGCGCTTTCATTGGGTTTCCTTCCCAAATAATAGAACCACCTTTTTTGACTGCGAATTTTTTATCGATTAAACCACCGTATTTAAAATTATAAGTTCCTTCATATGCCTGGAAATCTCCCCACATATTAAATTTACCCAGCGTATTTATCTTAAATAATAACGATCCGTATCCTTTTCCTTTCATACCATGTCCGGAATTTCGATCTAAGATTACTTCGACCTCCGCATCTGGCGTAATATCAAAATCAAACTCTAATTCAAGGCCATTATAGTTTTTGGTTTTTTCAACAATACCATTCGCTAAATTGTATTTCTCTTTTGGTGTAACAAAATGAATCCAACTGCTTTCACCAACACTTTGGGCATTATTAATTGGGATTTTAACCTCAGTTCCTTTCTCAGATTTGGCATCAACTTTAATAAACAAACTTTCCGTAGGTCCTTTTATACTTGCAGTTCCATTAATAAATGCTGTACCAAAATAAGCCGCATCTTCACTATCTTTTGTATCAAGCGCCAATAATCGTTTAGATGTAATGGTCAAATCCAGTTTCCAGTCGCTAAAATTATGATGTTCAATACTTCCGTTAAGTAAACCTTTAGTTCCGTATTTAGTATCTGTTAATTGATTATTTCTGAATAAAAACTTCTCATCTGTTAAATCAATAACCGTTCGATCACTTAATTCATAATCTGTATTAAGGTACGGAACTGTCATTCCGGCTTTTTCAACATATAATCTTCCGTTGATTTCCGGTTTTTTAAGATTCCCCACAACGGCGGCATTTCCGGAAACAGATCCTCTAACATTTGATAAAACATTACCTCCGATTGTTCCTAAAGTTGCCAGATTAAATCCTTCGAGTTTTAGATTTAAATCTAAAAAAGTCTCTTTGTTCTCGACAGCAAAAGTTCCGCTTGCCCTAAATGATTCCGTGAAACCATTTTGAATAGACGAATTTATAGTGAATTTTTTAAAGCTTTCATCTCCGGAAATATCAAAATTCAGAGTTCCCAAATCTATTTTATTCAGATTGAGATGATCAATTACAATGGATGCCGTGGGCTGATAAACATCCTTATTCTGCTTATAATTTATATTTCCGTTCAAATTACCATTAAACACAAACTTGGAATTTAATGGCGTAATTTTATTAATATCTACATCTTCAAAATTGAGGACTATATCCTTATAATCCTTTCCTTTTATGACACCGTTTAAATCAATTTTCTGATTTTCATGCGATAAAATAATATTGTCTATCGTGAAATTTTTAAAGAACTGATCGAATACAATCTGATTATCAGCCTGATCATTTTCGTTTAAATACCATAAATAGTCTTTAAACTTCATTTCAGATTTCTTGATTCCAACAATATTATTTTTGTTTTTATCAATAGTATGATACAAGTCAAGATTAAAATAATCTTCTCCTTTTTCTCCTCCTTTAAACTCAGAACGAACAAACAAAGTATCTTTTGAAGTTACGTTGATTAAGTTAAAATCACGAATTTTATAATAAGGCGTTTTAATACTGTCTAACTCAACAAAAGCATTGTAAAGCGGATTTTTATTATCAATACTAATTCTGATATTATCAAAAGTATTTTTTGCCGCTGTAATTTTTTGAGATTTAAACCTGAATTTAAATTCCTGTAAATCCGAGTCTATTTTTCCACGAACAACTGTACTTGAATCTATATTAATTTCAGGATATAACATTTCCACCACTTTGTCATAAACATGAAAATTAAATCGTAAAAACTGTCCTTTGTTAACTTTATAAGGCTTATAATTAGTGTAAAGACTTCCCACAGAATTCATTACCAATTTTTCTAATTGTGCAAATTGAAATTTACCAACTATTTTACCGTCTACAACATCTTTAGAATTAATGGTGATAGTTCGTAATCTGTCAGCATCAAAATTTGAGTTTACAATGATTTCATCAAAAGTATAAGTTGCTTTTGGGTTTTGATAAACGGCATCTCTAATTGCAACATTTCCTTGTAAATTTTCGATAGAATTTCCGGTAAGTTCAACAACGGCGTCACCTCTAAATGTTGAAATTGAATCATTTATAAATTTCAGTTTTCGTAAATCGGCATTTTCTACATTAATATGAAAATCATATCGGCTTTCGCGTTTACTTAAATCCACCAAACCATCAAATGTCAAACTTAAATTAGGATCATTTATAGAAAGTTGTCCTTTATAATATGGCAATTTGAAATTTCCGTTTACAACGATATTATTATAGGTGTATTTGTTATATTCTAATTTTGCAATATCTCCTTTTATAATCGTGTTCAGGTATTTCTCTGTAAAACCAACGCCATCAACATCTAAATTTAAGGTTGTTCTGCCAATATCTTTACGATTCAGCAAAGCACCAACATTAAAATTATCCAAGATTATATTTCCTGAATAAGATGCTTTATCGATAAAATCGATATTATTCATATGCAAATCGGCTTGACCGTTACCTAAATCGGTAATCATTTTAAAGTTTGCTTCTAATTCCGTTGTAGAAACTTTTGTTTTACCAACGATATTAAACTTGCCAATTCTTTTAAGTTCCTTCGGAAGTTTTTTACCCAAAATTCCAGGTAAAATCACCACTAAATTATCATAACTTGAAATCAGTTTATCAAACTTTCCTTCCATTGCAAATTTTTGAGTTTTGCTTCCTAAAAGGTTTTTAAAATTAAGTGTTCCGTTGATTTTAGAACCATTCATATCACTCAATCTAAGATTTCTTAAATTAAGATTATTCAATGTTCCTTTTAGTTTTGTTTTAATTTTAAAGTGCTGGTTTTTACCCAATCCGTCGTAGAAAAAACGAATATCATTTGATGCAATCGAAGCAGAATCAAGCGCAACATCAAACTTTACTTTATCAGTAAAATGAAGAAAATCTTCAATTTTATAATTCAAAATAGCTTTACCGTAAATCCAGGATCTTTTGGTTTTTATGGCTAAATTTTCAACTTTAATCTGTTTTTTTGTATAAGTTAGTTTTCCGGCAAAATTAGACACATACAAACCACGATGATCTAAAAAAGAAAACCTGTGAATTGTAGTGGTAACATCTGGTCCGTATAATTTAAAATCACTTATATAAGCGTTTAACTTTGTGAAATCAAGAAATTTTGGTGTGCTTTTATTTTCATCAATAACCGTAAAAATACCTTTAGAAATATAGGCGTTTCTGGCTGTTAGCAAAAAGTGTTTTTTTGATTTTGTTTTTTTATCGGTTTCAAACAATTTAATAAACTTATTAATATTGTTTTCGTTTTCGTTTTTATAGGTTTTCAGATTAAAAATCATTCCTGTTAAACGAAGATCTCCAAAAATCAAATCACCATCAAGCAATCTTTTTACACTTAAAATATCCGTGGTAATAATGTCTGAATAGATTAAGGTTTTCTTATGATGGTCTAAAATTAAAACCTTTTTCAGTTTTACGCCTCCAAAAAGATTGATGGCAACCCTGTCAACACTAATATTGGTTTTAAAATCTGTGTTTAATGAAACTGTAACGTATTTTGCAATTTTTGTTTGTACAACAGGCAATGCCAATGTAATAGCAAGTACTAACAAAAGTAAAATCAACCCAATTAGGGTTCTTGAAATTATTTTCTTTACTTTTTTGATAGCTGCTTTTATTTTAGTTTTCTTTTAAATTTATTTTGAACAGACAAAGAACGACTGTTTTTGATAAAAATTCTTTAATTTTGGCGTCTCTTTAATATATAAGAAAATCAAAATATTTGATTCGTCAAATATAATTCAAAATTCGTGCCTTTATATGCAAAATTCAGAGGTTTTTATTCTTGCCATCGAAAGTTCCTGCGATGATACTGCCGCCGCGGTTTTACATAACGACAAAGTACTCTCAAATGTTGTGGCAAATCAGTTAATTCACAACCAATATGGTGGTGTAGTTCCAGAATTAGCTTCAAGAGCACATCAGCAAAACATAGTTCCGGTAATTGACGCCGCACTTCGCAAAGCAAATGTACAAAAAGATCAATTAACCGCAATTGCATTTACGCAAGGTCCGGGCTTAATGGGCTCTTTATTGGTAGGAAGTTCATTTAGCAAATCATTATCATTAGCCTTAAAAATTCCGTTAATTGCTGTTAATCATATGCATGCGCATATTTTAGCCCATTTTATTGACGAAGAAGGTTTTGATAAACCTGAATTTCCTTTTCTGGCTTTGACAATAAGTGGCGGACATACACAAATTGTAAAAGTAAACGGTTTTTTTGACATGGAAATTATTGGTGAAACCACTGATGACGCTGTTGGAGAAGCTTTTGACAAGAGTGCAAAAATCTTGGGACTTCCCTATCCGGGCGGACCTTTGGTTGATAAATATGCACAATTAGGAAACCCTAAAGCATTTGCCTTTACAAAACCAAAAGTTCCGGGATTAAATTTTAGTTTTTCCGGATTAAAAACCGCGATTTTATATTTTATCCAGAAGAAAAAACTGGAGAATCCTAATTTCATCGAAGAAAACCTGAATGATATTTGCGCTTCTATTCAATATACGATTATCGAAATTTTGATGGATAAATTGAAATTAGCAGTAAAAGAAACCGGAATCACACAAATTGCGATTGGCGGAGGAGTTTCGGCAAATTCAGGAATCAGATCAAGATTAAAGGAAACAGAAGGGAAATACGGCTGGAAAACTTTTATCCCAAAATTCGAATACACAACAGATAACGCTGCAATGATTGGCATTGTAGGATATCAAAAATATTTATCAAGTCGTTTTGAAACTTCAGCAGTGGTTTCAAAAGCGCGAATTCAATTTTAATTATGCAATTATTTTACAATCCGGACATTGACGAAACTACTGAGACTTTTTCTTTTGATAAGGAAGAAAGCCGACATATTATAAAAGTTTTACGCAAGAAAGATTCGGATATTTTACACGTTACAAATGGTTTAGGTCTATTGTTTGAAACCGAAATTACTTTGGCTTCTGACAACAAATGTATTGTCAAAGTTCTTTCTATTACAAAAGCCGACAAACCGAAATTCCGTTTGCATTTAGCCGTTGCGCCAACCAAAATGAACGATCGTTTTGAATGGTTTCTGGAAAAAGCGACTGAAATTGGGATTCAGGAAATCACGCCGATTATTTGTGATCGATCTGAACGAAAAGTAATTAATTTAGAGCGTTTCGAAAAGATTATTCTTTCGGCAATGAAACAATCTAACGAAACTTATTTGCCTAAATTAAACGAAGCAATTTCATTTAAGGAATTCGTTAAACAAAAAAATGAAGGTTTACAATTGATCGCGCATTGCGAGGAAACGGATAAAAAATCATTAAAAGATATCCTGAAACCTAATGAAAGCGTTACAATGCTTATTGGTCCGGAAGGTGATTTTTCTGAAAAGGAAATTGCTCTGGCTTTAGAAAATAATTATCAGCCTGTTACGTTAGGAAATACGCGTTTACGTACTGAAACCGCTGCAATTGTGGCGTGTCATAGTGTTGTGTTTTTGAATGAAAGGCCTAATTAAGGTTTAATTATAACAATTAAGGCAACGTTTTGTCATTTCGATTAGTTGCTTTTCTCATTGCTTTGTCATTTCGACAGAGGAGAAATCACACGCGGGATTCGACAAAGATTAAGCACAATCTTGTCATTTCGACGCAGAAGAAATCTCCGCTAGAAACTCGACAAAGATTAGAAACATCAGTAACGGAGCTACTTGCGGAGATTTCTCCTGCGTCGAAATGACACAACAGACCGCATATAAAAAAGCAAATAACCATAATTTATAATTATATATGAAAAAAATATTTCTTTTGTTTTTATTGGTTTCCATTTCTTCATTTTCACAAGAAATTGCTTTGCTAAAATACAGCGGTGGTGGCGATTGGTATGCAAATCCTACATCATTGCCTAATTTGATTAAGTTTTGTAATGAGAATATCAATACACGAATAAAAGCAAAACCTTCAACGGTTGAACCAAGTAATCCTGATTTGCTTTCGTATCCTTTTGTGCATATGACGGGTCATGGAAATGTGGTTTTTAGCGATGCTGATGTCAGTAATCTTAGAAATTATTTAAACGGCGGTGGTTTTCTTCATATCGATGATAATTACGGAATGGATCAATATATTCGAAAAGAAATAAAAAAAATATTTCCTAATAATAATTTAGTTGAAATTCCGGCGAATCATGCCATATTTCAAAAACCATTTCCGTTCCCAAACGGATTACCAAAAATTCATGAACATGACGGAACTCGCGCTCAGGCTTTTGGGATTTTTGTAGAAAATAAACTGGTTTTATTATATACGTATGAATGCGATCTTGGCGATGGCTGGGAAGATCCTGAAGTGCATAACGATCCGGCTCCGGTAAGAGAAAAAGCCTTAAAAATGGGCGCCAACATTATCAATTATATCTTTACTAATTAAAACTTAAAAAGTGCAGCTTACTCACGAAGAAAATCAATTTCAAAGAAAAACGTTTCCGATTACATTAGTTTGTGATCACATTTATTTTCAACAGAATATTGGTTCTCTCTTTAGGATTAGTGAAGCTTTTGGGGTCGAAAATATTATTTTCTTAGGAAAAGATATTCCGTTAACGCCCCGTAAAATCAATAAAACTTCAAGAAGCACGCATCTTCATGTGCCTCATATTATAATTGAAGAAACAAGCGAACTTGTTGACTACTTAATTAAGAACAACTTTGAAATTATTGCATTGGAAATTGCAAGCAATAGTAAACCGCTAAAAGAAGTTGTACTTCCTGACAGTCAAAAAATTGCACTTTTGATAGGAAGTGAGATCGATGGAATTTCTGATGAACTTTTGAAGATTTCGAACCAAATTGTGCACATAAATATGTTCGGAAATAACTCAAGTATGAACGTTGTGCAAGCTGCAAGTATCGCTTTGTATGAATTTACTTCGTAATTTTTTATGTTAATTTTTTGTAGGAACTAGATTATACAAGGGTTCGTAAAAAATCTTACAAATAATTTAATGTAAAAATTTTGCTACAATGTGTTTTTGTTATAAAATTGCAATATAAATAACCAAATTTAATATTTTATAACAAAAACCCAAATTATTATGAAAAATGTTCTTATTACCGCATTCACAGCGTTAGTGTTGTTTTCTTGTCAAAATGAATCTACAGGATCATCAGATTCAAATGTAAGTGCTGTTGCCCGTCGCGGATGCGCAACTCAGGAAGTTTTAGAAGCTCAATTAAAAGCTGATCCAACTTTAGCAATCAGAATGAATGAAATTGATGCTTTTACAGAAAAAGCCATATTAAGTGGTAAACTTGTTAATGGAAAAGTTCAAATTCCTGTTGTAGTTAATGTATTGTACAGAACAACGGCAGAAAACATTTCGAATGCACAAATCCAAACCCAAATTGATGTATTGAATAAAGATTTCAATGCATTAAACTCTGATTACAATAGTGTACCTGCCTTATTTGCTGGTGTAAAAGCAAATGTTGGAATTTCATTTGTTTTAGATCAGGTGATCAGAAAATCTACTACAAAAACATCATGGGGAACTAATGATGCTGTTAAAAAAGTGGCTCAGGGAGGTTTAGCGCCAACGACGCCTACAACAAAACTTAATTTATGGTCATGCACAATTGGTGGCGGAATATTAGGATATGCACAATTTCCAGGAGGAGCTTCTGCTACTGACGGTGTTGTAATTGATTCTAAATATTTTGGTTTATCTGGTTCTGCAGCTGCACCTTACAATTTAGGAAGAACAGCTACTCACGAAGTTGGTCACTGGATGAATTTACGTCACATTTGGGGAGATGCAACTTGCGGAAGCGATTTAGTATCTGATACACCTACGCACAATACTGCAAATTATGGTGTTCCGGCTTATCCTCATTATAGCACTTGTTCAGGAACTCCTGTAGAAATGACTATGAACTACATGGATTATACTGATGATAATGCTATGTATATGTTCTCTAACGGACAAAAAAGCAGAATGGCTGCGATCTTCGTAACTGGAGGTGCAAGAGCTGCTTTTGGAATCTAAAAAAACAGATTAAAATAATAAATGGAAAAGCGGGATGATATCTCGCTTTTTTTTGTTTAATCACATATTTTAAAAGCTTTTTCCTATATTTATAATCTAAAATTAAAACATGATTACATCAAAAATTATTTCTAACGGAATATTAAGGGCTTTAGCAACGATTTTAATTGTTGGCGTTATTTTATATTTTTTATACGAAATACAAACTGTTATTGTTTACTTGTGCATTTCCTTGTTATTGTGTTTAATTGCAAATCCGTTAATACAATTTTTAAAAACCAGATTAAAGTTTGGTAATGGGCTCGCGGCAGCAACAACTTTAATTGTATTTATATTAATGTTAGTAGGTTTTATATTTTTATTTGTTCCTTTAATTATATCGCAGGCTAATAATTTATCTTTATTAGATACTCATAGTTTACAACTTCAATTTCTTGAAGCTGAACGCAATGTCGAAGCTTATTTTAATGTTCAGCATTTAGATCTAAGTAAAGTATTGAAAGATTCTAAGGTTACATCAATAATAGATTTTAGTTATTTTACTGTTTTTTTAAATTCGATTTTGGGATTTTTGGCCAATATAGGAATGGGATTAGTTTCTGTATTTTTCATTACTTTTTTCTTTCTTAAAGATCAGGATTCTTTTAAATTAAGTGCGCGCAAAATTTTACCGGACAATAATGAGGATAAAATTTTAAACTCTATTACTAAAATAAATCACTTTTTAACCCGCTACTTTATTGGTTTATTACTTCAGTTAACGGTTGTATTTATTTTGTATTTAATTGTTTTAATGATTTTTGGAAATAAAAATGCTTTTGTAATTGCTTTTTTATGTGCGATATTAAATGTGATTCCATATATAGGACCAATAATAGGAACTGTTTTAGCGGGAATTTTAACGATGATTAGTATGATTGGAAGTGATTTTCAAACCGAAATCCTGCCAAGAACGATTTATGTAATTATTGGCTTTTTAGTAGTTCAGGCGATTGATAATAATATTAGTCAGCCCATAATTTCATCAAAAAGTGTAAATTCGCATCCGCTGGAGATATTCCTGGTTACTTTAATCAGTGGAATTACTTTTGGGATTGTCGGGATGATTATTGCGATTCCTGTTTTTACAATGCTGAAAGTAATCCTGAAAGAATTTTTTCCTGAAAACAAAATTGTCTCCGTATTAACCGAAAGAATTTAGCATTGAATATTTCTATTTTAGACAAAAACATACAGGAATTTATAACTCAAAATAGTGGTGCATCGATTACAAAGTTAGCGCTTCAAAAAAATCCGTTTCCTGAAATTGACTGGATTTTAATCTTAAATCAGATTGAAGCGAAGTCCAAGGCAAAAGAAAAATTACCAACCTGGTTTTTGACCGAAAATATTATTTATCCCAGTAAAATTTCTGTTGAACAAACCTCATCTGAAAAAACAGCTGTTTATAAAGCTTCTTTAATTTCGGGCGAAAGCCTGATTGATCTTACGGGAGGTTTTGGCGTTGATGATTATTACTTTTCAAAGAAATTTAAAAACATTGCACATTGCGAAATCAACGAAGATTTATCGGCAATTGTAAAACATAATTTTGAACAGCTTAAAGTAATAAATTGTACTTTTTATGCTGAAGATTCTACTACTGTTTTAACGGAATCAAATCAAAAATGGGATTGGATTTATATTGATCCCTCGCGAAGAAATGATGCAAAAGGCAAAGTTTTTATGTTGAAGGATTGTTTGCCAAATGTTCCTGATTTATTAGATTTTTATTTTGAAAAAGCTTCTTCGATTTTAATAAAAATGGCTCCGTTACTGGATATTTCGGCAGGATTATCTGAACTTAAATTTGTAAAAAACATTCATATTATTGCGCTTGAAAATGAAGTTAAGGAATTGCTTTTCGAAATTCACAATCATTATTCTGGCGATATCACGATTAAAACGGCTAATATATTAAAACATAAAACCGAAACATTTGAATTTGTTCTGGGCGATGATTCTCTTTTTGCTTCTTATCATTTACCTCAACGTTATATTTATGAGCCAAATTCGGCAATTATGAAATCCGGTGGTTTTGATGAAGTTAGTGCTATTTTTGATGTCAATAAGCTTCATAAACATTCTCATTTATATACTTCGGATGATTTAATTGATTTTCCCGGACGCAGTTTTGAGGTTACAAAAGTGATTCCGTACAGTAAAAATGAGATGAAAACGGAACTCGCTAATCAACAGGCAAATGTTACTACGAGAAATTTTCCGGACACGGTGGAAAACATCCGAAAAAAATGGAAAATAAAAAATGGCGGAAATTTGTATTGTTTTTTTACAACTGATAAAAATGAGAGCAAAATAGTTTTAATTTGCAGAAAAATTACTTAAAAATGAAACAACTAATTACGCTAACCTTTTTTTTATTAACCTTTACCGCTTTTGCCCAAAAACCATGTGAATACAGTGCAAATGTAACCGACTCAATTGGTACTTATAAAGTTACGAATGAATACCTGATGAGTGAGAAATACTTTGGCGGAACATTTGATTATATTTTCTTTTCGCTTGCAAAAACGGATGGAATGCCTACTTTAAATTTGCAATTGATCCAGAAAAGTAAGGATTTTATAAAGGCGAATTGCTTTGATAAAAATTCGAAAGTTTTTTTACAATTGGAAAACGGAAAAATAGTGACGCTAATTCATATGGACAGGGAAACTTGCGGAACGCTTATTCACGACGAAAAAGGTTTTGATAATCGTGTTAATACGGGAATTTTTATGTTCATGAAAGAAAATTTTGAGGAGCTTAAAAAATCTCCAATTTCGATTATGCGTATTAAATACCTGACCACTACTGAAGATTATATCGTAAAAAGAGAATTAACATCTGAGCTTAATGCGAAGGTTTATAACCCGAATACGTATTTTATGGAAAATATCAGATGTGTTGAGTAATTAATCACATTTCCATTTTTGGTTGGAAACATTATCTTTTAAACCTGCTTTTAAATTATAATGCCACCACTCTGAATCAAATGAATTAAAGCCATTTTTGATCATTATACTTTTAAGATATTTTCTATTAGATTTTACATCATTAGAAAGCATCGTATAATTATGACTGGCACGAATACCAAAGAAATCAAACGGAGTTCCCATATCAACTTCTTTTCCATTTATATCGACTATTGAAATATCAACGGCTCCTCCTCTATTGTGGATGGAGCCTTTTTTTGGATCAGCAACATATTTGGGATTTGATACAATCTCCCACATTTTTTGCTGAATCGCTAAAGGTCGATAACAATCGTATAATTTGATTTTGAAGCCTTTTTTGATAAAATCTTTATTGGCTTTTATCAATGCCTGAACCGTTTTGTAACGCAACATGCATTCGGCACAATCATAGACTTTTGCTTTCAGGAAATTATCTTCGGTTGCATATTTCATATCGTAGATAAAATCGTTGCTGTAATCTTTTAAATTCACAAATGTAGTATCGGCAATTTCTTGTTTTACAGGACTTGAATAAACCTCATTTTGTGCGTTTGCATGAGCGAGAATGAAAAAAGCTCCAATAAATAAAAAAGTTTTAAGATACACAGTCATGAAATTGCAGTTATAAAATTAAAAAATCTGTAGACAGCTACGAATTTAATAAAATTTAGGCAGACATTTTATCAAAGCTAAAAAAAGATATCGGCAGTGTTTCCTTATCTATCAATGAAATAAGCTTTTACAATAATGCTTATTCATTCATTTGATTTTTTTTCTTAGGGCATTAAATTAATAAAAACCTAAGG
>NZ_JAYSPC010000119.1:0-87244 GCF_043722275.1 Flavobacterium sp.
CTATTAACTTTATGGAAAAAAAACTACTGGATTCTTCATAATTGGTATTCAATACATTACCAATCATACTTTCATCTATTATTACACTATAGGTGTTGATAAAGTAAACTGCAATTGCATTGATCATAAAGAATAAGACCAATAAAAATTTCCCAAAATAACGTGAGAGAGAAAATATCAGAAAAAAAACAAAAGCATTTAAAACCAACATTAGAATTACCAAACTGGCAACCAAAATTATACCGTTGAAACTTTTATAATCAACATTATTAAAGACATATGTGTAAAATGGTAAATGAAAGAATAAAAAGTTCAAAAAACTCATCAGTAAAGCAAAGTGAGTTATTCTTAAGTTATTTTTTAACATAAACAGTGATGATTTTATAAAGTGATACAGCTAAACTAGTGAATGCAAAATAAAAAATTATTAAGTTTTCATGAATTATTCTGTTGATTAATGAAATACCGCAAATCACAAACAATAAAATAAAAATGGGATAATATTTTTTATTATTAATCCAATTCCAGATTTTGTATTTTCGGCTGATAAAAATACCTGAAAGCCCTGAAATATACCCAATAATAGCTCCTATAATAACATCAAGCGGATAATGTGCTCCTATACCTACTCTTGTAAAGGCAACAATCAATCCTATAATAACGATTAAAAAGATCCATAAAATTTTAAATTTTAATCCTCTGGGCATAAGGGCAAACAATAAAACGGTAAGTATTGTAAAAACGGTTATGGAGTGTCCCGATGGCAAACTATTATGCCCGCACAATGCTTTCCCGACGATAATGACATTATCATTATTAAACACTGCGTCGGGTCTTGGTACTGCAAATACACTTTTTAGCGGACAAGAAAGCAGTATCGAAACCAGTAGAGATGATAATAAAGCTTCCCAAATTTTAGGGGCATAGAGAATCAAAATACTTAAAAAAGATAAAAAGATTAGCGCATCTCCTAATTGGGTAAGATTATATTCAAGATTTGGATATTGACCCAAATGATAATTGATAAAAAAGAAACTAGTCTTCTGAATTTGAATATATCCGTCAGTGCATAAGGCACCTTTACTATACAAAAATAAAACAAGGACAATTAAGAGAAACAGAGGTAAAAAAAACAGAAACGGTTTAAGCTTTGAGTAATTATTAATAACACGTGTATTCATTATTTTCTTTATTGATGTTTTTAAATTTCAAATTGGTTCTCAAACAATTGATCTGCCTATGAACCAATCCATCTTTTTGGGAAAATCGTTAATAATACATCAAATTTGCCATCTGCAAGCTCAACTAATCGTTTCCTGGTGTCCATGTTTTACTTTTTAAAAACAGGTAAAGCAATTGATGAATTCTGAATAAATTTAGAATTTATATTGGTGTAGCATATTTTTTTAAGCAAAGCTTAAATTCGAGTAAAAATTTAAACAGCGAATAATATTGACTTAACATTTACTTAATTTCCACCTCATTAGAGATAAGATTAATCTGTTATTTTTAAGAATTATATAACTTTAAATCATTACTTTAGATTTGTTAGAAATAAATGTAAATCATCTAAGATTCAACTTTTCTTCAAAATTCATTCATAAACTTGCCGCATGAAAATTTTAATTATAGAAGATGAGCTTGAAATTGCTCAAAGCATCAAAAATTATTTTAGAACTAATGGAATCCAGTGCGAAACCGCTGAAAACTATGATTTGGCGCTAAGCAAAATTGATTCTTATGACTATGATTGCATACTTCTGGACTTAATGCTCCCTGATGGAGACGGGTTTGATATACTAAAGGAGCTTAAAAGAAAAAACAAAACTGATGGGGTTATTGTGGTTTCTGCCAAAGAAACACTCGAAACACGTTTGGAAGGATTTAATCTTGGCGCAGATGATTATTTAACCAAGCCTTTTCATTTATCGGAGCTTCTGGTTCGAATGCAGGCGCTCATCAGACGAAAGAATTTTAAAGGAAGCAATAGCATTACTTTCAATGAAATTGTAATTGACATATTCTCCAAATCAGTAGCAGTAAATAATACAAAATTAGACCTGACAAAAAAAGAACTGGATCTTCTTCTGTTTTTAATTGGTAATGAAAATAAAGTCCTGTCCAAATCAGCCATTGCAGAACATCTCTCCGGAGATATGGCTGATATGCTTGACAATCATGACTTTATCTATGCGCACATCAAAAATTTAAAAAAGAAACTTCATCAGGCAGGAAGCGGCGATTATATCAAAACAGTATACGGCCTGGGATATAAATGGGAAAATGAATAATAAAAAACTGCTTAACAAAACTACAAACAGCTTTCTAGCTTATGCTATCGTCATTTTATTGATAGCGGCACCATTATTTTATTTCATTAGCCAGCAGCTTTATATTTATGAAACTGATGAAGTGCTGCATTTTCATAAAGGCGCTTTTGTAAAGGAAAGCCATCAGGATTTTACACAAACTGATATTGACTTATGGAACAAATACAATCATGAAGTAATGATTGTGCCTGATATGGGTGTTAGCCGTGATTCGATTGTTGGCAAAATGCTGTATGATTCTATTGCAAAAGAAAAAGAACCTTTCCGCGTACTGTATGCTCCTGTTACTATAAATGGAAAAAGATATACCTATACAGAGAGAATAAATCTATTAGAAATGGAAGGAATGGTTTTTAGTATTGCTGCCATGTTTTTATTTATCATCATTGTACTTTTGATTGGAATTATCTGGATCTCAAAAGCCACTGCCGCTAAAATCTGGAGTCCTTTTTATAATACGCTGAATCAGATTCAGGATTTTGAAATCGATAAAAATAAACCGCCCCATTTCATTACTACTGATATCGACGAATTTGACCGCCTAAATAAAAGTCTTGAAAGGCTTATCGAAAAAAATACAGCCATCTATAAAAGCCAAAGAGAGTTTGTTGAAAATGCGGCCCATGAGCTTCAAACTCCTTTAGCTTTGTTCCAAAATAAAATTGATACTCTTAGTCAGCTTCATTTAAATGAAGAACAATCTTCTCTGGTTGCATCTTTAAATATGGATGTATCAAGGTTAAACAGGCTTAATAAAAACCTGCTGCTGCTCTCTAAAATTGACAACGAGAGTTTCCTTGAAAAAAATACGATTGTCCTTAATGAATACATTAAAAAACATTTGGACTTTTTTACCGAACAGGCAGATGCTAAGAACCTGACGATTATCACCGAATTTACTTCCACTTTAAGTGTAACAGGAAATACGGCGCTTACCGAGGTACTTATCAATAATTTGTTTTTAAATGCGATTCGTCACAATGAAAAAAACGGCAAAATTATTATTACAATCCTTGAGAATGAATTGATATTTTTAAACAGCGGTCAAAATACTCCTTTAAAAATTGAAAAACTCTTTAATCGATTTTCAAAAGCTAATCCTTCATCTCCGGGAAATGGTCTTGGTCTGGCAATCATCAAAAAAATAACGGAACTTAATCATTGGAAAATAAGCTATACTTTCCATAATAATTTACATAGCTTCAGCGTCAAATTCTAAAAAATTCAAACTTCCTACAGATTCGTATTTAAAATTTGTATTAGATTTTTTATCCATTAAAAAAAATAGTACTTATGAAAAATTCAATCCTGACATGTTTAGTCCTGCTTTTTTCTTCCTTTGCCATAGCGCAGAGTGTACGTGAAAAAGACATTCCTAACATTGTAAAATCAACCTTTTTAATATCCTATCCTAACCAGACCAATGTGAAGTGGGAAAAGGAAAAAGAAAATTATGAAGCCAGTTTTACCATTGGTAAAACAGATCGCTCCGTGCTTGTAGATTCTAGTGGTAACATCATAGAAACCGAAGAAGAAATCAGCGTAAAAGAACTTCCGGCCAAAGCCCTGGCTTACATCAGACAAAATTACAAAAACACAAAGATCAAAGAAGCTGCAAAAATAATCGACGCTCATGACGTTGTTTCATTTGAAGCTCAGGTAACCTCTATTGACCTGATTTTTGACAAAGAAGGTACATATATAAAAAGCATAGCAGACTAAAACCATAAAAATGAAATTAAAAATAATTTTGGTGCTGTCATTCCTTGTAATGAAAATTTTTAACGTAACAGCACAAAACAACTCCGCAACACTATCAGGATTAATTAAAGACAAAACTTCTAAGGCTCCTCTGCCTTATATAAACATAGTTTTAAAATCAGCCAGGGACCAAAAATTTCTTTTTGGAACTGTTACAGCTGAAGACGGCCGTTTTAATTTGGCAGCCGTTCCTTCCGGAAACTATTTATTGGAAATTACTGCCACAGGCTACAAACTCAAACTGCAAAAAGTATTTGTAGGTACGCTATCAGACTTTCTGGACTTGAATACCATTGATCTTGAAGAAGATATTAACGCCTTATCTGAAGTTGTAGTCACTTCAAAAACTGCTGAGATAAGTGCGAAAATGGATAAAAAAGTATTTTCCGTAGCCGATAATATTACCCAAAGCGGCGGTTCTGTTTTGCAATCTATGCAAAGTCTTCCGGGCGTTACCATTAATGACGGAAAAGTACAGTTAAGAGGAAATGATAAAGTAATGGTTTTAATTGATGGAAAACAGACTGCTTTAACAGGCTTTGGAAATCAATCCGGTTTGGATAATATTCCGGCTTCGGCAATCGAAAAAATCGAAATTATCAATAATCCTTCTGCAAAATTTGATGCCAATGGAAACGCAGGAATCATCAATATTATTTACAAGAAAAACAAACAGGAAGGATTAAACGGAAAAGTAGGCATTAGTTCCGGATATGGGGCATTATGGGAACGCAAAGCAAATTTACCTAGCATACGTCCGCAATATCAGATGACTCCAAAAATGAATCCTTCGTTTTCCTTAAATTATCGCAAAAATAAAATAAATGCTTACGTTCAGGCAGATTATTTATATACGGAAACGCTTAATAAAAATGAATTTGTAACGCGTACTTATGATGATGGAACTATCATCAACCAACAAACGGTACGAAACCGCGATACTCATTTTACAACACTTAAATCCGGTATAGACTGGAATTATAACGAACATAATACATTTGCTTTTTCAGGACTTTTTGGAAGTGAAAAAATTATTGATAACGGAGATGAACCCTTTTTTAATCAGGATTATTCAGAGCGTTTACGTCTTTGGCGTTTTCTTGAAGATGAGCTTAAAACAACTGTTATGGCAAGCGCTTCGTACGAACATAAGTTTAAGGAAGCTGGACATAAATTAAATGCCGGAATTAATTATACCTATCACAGAGAAGACGAAAAATATTTCTTTACCAATATTTTACCAACATTTACAGGACAAGATTCTTTTAAATTACTTTCTGATGAAAAAGTGATTGATATTAATCTTGATTATGTTCAGCCATTGAAATATGGTCGTTTTGAAACCGGTTTTAAATTCAGACACAGAGAAATCCCGACCAATATGCAATTTTATCCGGGGCAGAATTCTCCAATTGATGCCAATGCCGGCGGATGGGCAAATTATAAAGAAATCATTCCGGCTCTCTATTCTAATTATATCTACGAAACCAATAAAATTGAGGCAGAACTTGGACTTCGTTATGAATATGTAAAATTACAATATGATGTAAACCCATATCATCCTACTTATAAAAGTAATGGTTATCATTATACAGAACCTTTTCCGAGCGTTCGTTTTGGGTATAAAATAAATGAGAAAGATAAAATCACCGCTTTTTATAACCGCAGAGTCGACAGGCCAAGCGAAGTTGACATTCGTATTTTTCCTAAATATGATGATGCTGAGATTATAAAAGTAGGAAATCCGGCACTTCGACCTCAATTTACCAGCGCTTTTGAAATTGGCTATAAAAAGAATCTTGAAAAAGGATATTTTACTTCTTCTCTTTATTACAGAGTAATCAACGGAACTATAACACGAATTGCGACAACTGTTCCCGGAAGTACATTAATTTATAATGTATTTCAAAATGCAGATGAAAGCAGTTCATTTGGAGTTGAAGCTACTTATTCTAAAGAAGTTACTTCGTGGTATTCTTTCAATATCAACGGAAATCTGTATAAAAATACCATAGATGCTTTTACAGTTACCAACTTATATCCTGTACCAACCACTTATTATGGTAAAAGTCAGGAAATGATTTCCGGAAATGCAAAATGGAACAATACTTTACAATTTGATAAAACTCTAAAAGCTCAGGTATCAGTTATTTATCTCGCTCCGGATATTATTCCGCAGGGAAAAGTATCTTCAAGGTTTTCTGTTGATTTAGGATTAAAAAAGACAGTTCAAAAAGGAAAAGGAGAAGTTTTTCTAAATGCTACAGATATTTTCAACACATTAGTCCTGGAAAAAAACATAAAAGGACAAGATTTTAGTTATATAAGTAAAGATTATTATGAAACACAAGTAGTCCGATTTGGCTATAGTTTTAAATTTTAATTCTCTTAAATGGACAAATATAAAAAGTAAATCATAAATGTGCGCATCTTGCTCAAAGCTTTGAAGGTACTGATTAATTATAGATTTAATTTATCTCTGAATAAATCCTTAGCAGGAAACTTATTCAGAGATTTTTTCTGAAATTAATTCAATAAAATACGGTCCATTTCCAGTATGTATAAATTTTTGTTGACCTTGATATTAGTATCAATTCCAATGCTTCCGTCACCGTAAGGCTCATATTTTTTACAATTAGAAACCGAAAAAAGCCCAACTACCGGTACATGAACCGATTTTGCTAAATGCATAATACCACTATCGGCACCAATAAAAATTGCCGTATTAGCTATTACTGAACCTATATCACGAATGTCCTTACTGTAAAAACTGGTAGCCTTAAATCGAATTTGAGAAGCATTTTCCAAAGGCAGAATTTCAATAATATTATAATCCCTTTCATATTTTCTTTTTAACAACTCATAAAAATCAGTCCACCATAACTCCGAATAACATTTATCACTTGTTGCATAAGTAAATATGGCAATTGTCTGCTTTTGGTTTTCAAATTTTCCGTTAAGAATTTTTCTGCCATGAGCGATTTCTTCCTTACTTAATTCAAGATCGATAGTAGCAACTGGATTAGAATTTGTGTTAACACCCAAAGCCTTTAGATATTCCCTGAAATTGTACACCGGATATTTGGCAATATGATGATAATCGTCTTGCTTTACCTCATCATCATTTATTGTATCACCATAAAATTTATAAGCTGCGTTAGAGATTTCTACAGCTAATCTACCTGATGAAGAATCTTTATCTACATTTAGCACCATATCATATTTTTTGCCCTTAATGTTTAACCATACTTTTAAATACGCAAAAAGGTGATTAAAAGGCTTTTTTGGAAGCACAATAATTTCTCCAATCTGCGGATAATTTTTTAAAATTATCGGCATTAAACCTCCTTTTACAAAAAGATCAATTCTGGCATTGGGAAAAGTGCTGCTGACTTCTTTAATTAAAGGCGTAATGAGCAAAAGATTTCCTAATCTGGCATTTGGTCGGCAAATCAGTATTTTTTTTATTTGAGCAGGATCTTCAATATTCCTTGAAGAAATTTTAGAGGTGCTCATATTTTTGGTGAAAAAGCGCATAATACTTCTTCTTATACTATTTATGTTTTTCGAAATTTTCATTTTTGCAATAAGGTTTTAAATGCTACTGTTATAGCTTGTGGTATTTTGTTTATTGTCTAAAATCAAATAATTAAATTATCTTAAAACTGTACTACCATTCCGCCTCCAAATTGTTTTCCGTTATAAAACGGCATCACCATTGAGGTAACTTTATTTTCTTTTGAAGGGAAAATGCTGTTTTTTACATAAGGAAAAAGCCAATAAGCTGCTTTAGTACTTAATATTCCAATCCCGGCTCCGGCAGCTACATCAGTAAGCCAATGTCTGTTATTATACATTCTGAAAAGCCCTGTTCCAGTCGCTACGATATAGCCGCTTATTCCGTACCAGATTGACTTGTCTTTGTATTCCTGCCAAAGAAATTCGGCACCGGCAAAAGCATTTGCGGTATGTCCCGAAGGAAAAGAATTATAAGATGTGCCGTCCGGCCTTTGCACATGTGTAATCTTTTTTAGGGCAAAAACCGTCGTACTCATCATAAGATAAGAAGTAGCCAAAATGATCGATCTGTCCTTAAGATTGTTTTTACCTTTTATACCCATCGCATTAAGCGCATATACGGAGGCTGCGGGCGCATATTGAGAAAAATCATCAATTGTGATTTTGTTATCAATATCCTCTTTTACCTCATCACGAATTTGAGAATTAAAGCCTTTAAGCCAGTCACTTTCCAAACCAATAAAACCGTAACCAATCAATACGCCGGGAATAATTAGCTGTTTGTAATTAAACTTTAAATTGTGCACAGTATCCTTAACCATAAGAGTATCTGCCACATGTTTTTGTGCCTGAACTACTGTATCTTTAACTACTACAATAGAATCTGCTACATGTTCTTGTGCCTGAACAGCAGAAATACCCAGAACGAATAATAAAAAAGCTTTTAGCATTTTAATAGAGATTAGAAATTAATATTACATTGACAATCAAACAAGTAGTTTTCTCTCATAGTAAATAAGTATGGTGTTTAGGGTTTTTATAGACTATTGCCAAAAGACTCGGCAGCACAATTAATAATAAAGGCATGGCCACAATAAATCCTCCAATTACCGCAATTGCTAATGGCTGATGTAATTCTGAACCAGTTCCAACTCCAATAGCCAGAGGCAGTAAGGCAATTATAGCCCCAATAGCTGTCATTAATTTGGGTCTTAATCGTGTTGATATCGAATAAATTAAAGACTGATTAATATCAGAAGTCAGTTTGTAGGTTTCGCGAAACTGCAGAAAAGTAAAAATGGCATTTTCGCTAATAATCCCAACAATCATAATGATTCCGGTATAACTTCCCACATTCAGCGGAACATTGGTTACAAAAAGCAATAAATAACTGCCTGAAATTCCCAATACAGATATTAAAAGAATAACCAAAGCGGCTCTGAAATCTCTGAATAAAAATAAAATCACACCAAAAACCAAAAGCGATGAAGCAATCAAAATCAATAATAATTCGCTAAAAGCCTGTTGCTGTTCTTTATAAGCGCCGCCGTATTCAATATAATAACCTTGGGGCAATTTGATATTCTGATCTATTTTGTTCTTAATTGCTGTCATCACACTTCCAAGACCTCCATTATCGAGCCTTCCCGTTACAACGCTCATCATTTGCAGGTTTTCACGCTGTACTTCTGCGCTTCCTTTTTGTGGTGTAATTTTAACCAGATTTGAAAGCGGTACAGATTGCCCGCCCGGAAGAAATACCTGCAATTGCTTAATTTCTTCAAGACTTCTTTTATCTGAATTTTTATAGATAAGACGAATTGCCGTGCTTTGCTCCTGCTCTAATAAAGTTCCAATAATATTGCCTTCCAGCTGAGTTTGCATCTGAAACTGCAAGTCAGCAGGCGTAATACCATATTGGGCAAGCAAAGTATAATTGGGCTCAATATTAATGCTTGGACCAGCCAGAACGATTCCATCAAAAACATCCGCCGTTCCTGCGGTATTCTCCACAAGTTTACTTATATGTTGTGCGATTTCATTGAGTTTCTTTTGATCGTTTCCGTAAATTTTTACTTCAATAGGAGAAACTGAACTCATCAAATCGCCCAGCATATCCCCTATAACCTGTCCAAAATCAATTCTTAAAGCAGGCTGGCTGTTTTCGACTTTGGCTCTTATATCGTCAATAACATCATTTGTAGTTTTGGTACGGTCTTTTTTTAATTGAATTAAATAATCTCCTGTATTGGGTTCGGTAATAAAAAAGCCCATTTGAGTTCCTGTTCTTCGGCTGTAAGCTTCTACATCAGGGTTTTTAATGATTATTTTCTCTACTTCGCGCAACATTCGATCTGTTTCTTCAAGAGAAGTTCCCGGTGGCGATTCATAATCCAAAACAATACTTCCTTCATCCATTTCAGGAAGAAAACCAGTTTCAAGATTAGGCAGAATAAGAAAAATAGACAACACCAAAACGATACAAAATCCTATGCTCAAAATAGGTTTTTTAATAAAAAAAGAAACCCATTTTTGCTCTTTTACATCGTGTGCTTCGTACTGTTTTTTCTTAGAAGATTTTTCGTTTTTGGAAAGCATCAGATAAATTACCGGAAGCAGCAGCCATGTTACCAAAAAAGAACAAACTAAAGTAATGATCATCGTATCTGTCAAAACTTTAAAGTAAGAACCCGCTACACCACTCATCAAAACAAACGGAATAAAAATTACAATGGTACTTATCGAAGAACCCAGCATTGCAGGAAACAAATAATTAACAGCCTTTTGCAACAAGGTTTTTACAGGTTCATCCGGATTTTCTTCATGCGTACGATGAATTTGTTCCACCACCACAATCGCATCGTCTATAATTAATCCCAAGGCAGCCGCAATAGCACCAAGAGTCATAATATTGAATGTTTGTCCTGTAAAATACAATACAATAAGGGTCAAACTTAAAGTAACAGGAATCGTGATTAATATGGTTGCACTTGCTTTTACCGATTTTAGAAAAAGTACCGCAATGATAATGGCCAAAAACAATCCGATAAGCAAACTATCTGTTACGCTTTTTACGGCATCGTTTACAAAATTTGCCTGCTCATAAAATGGTTTTATGGTAATGTCTTTAGGCAATATTGCCTTAAGATCTTCCATTTTCTGATTCATCGCATCAGACATTTCGATAAGGTTGGCATCCGGCTGTTTTATTACTACAATGAGTATACTTTCTTTGCCATTTGCATTGACTTTAATATATTCTTTTGCCTCTCTTATTTCTACCAGACAAATATCACTCAGCCTTACAATTCCTTTACTGTTATTGCGGATTACCAGATTCTCCAGTTCATCTTTTTTATCAAGCTGAGCATCCGTAATAGTTAAATATAAATGGTGATAATCTGCCAGATAACCGTTTGATTTTATAAAGTTGGTTTCGCTCATTGCCTGGGTTACCATTGCCGGAGTAATACCGTAAGCGCTCATTTTTTGATAATCGAGTGAAAGCCAATATTCTTTTTCCTTTCCTCCTACTACACGAATTTCACTTGTTCCCTGAATCTGGGAAAGGAATGGTTTTATTGTGTAATTGGCTATTTTTTTCAAATCAACAGCAGATCTTTCTTTACTGTTAATGGCATACCCAATAACGGGAAGTATCGATGGATTCATCTTTTCGACCGTTACCTGCAGATCCGGCGGAAGATCATTTTTAATTTGATTGATCTGGGCTTCGATTCTTGTTTTACTAAGATCAATATCCGCTTTCCAGTCCATAAAAGCCGAAATTTCACAGCTTCCTCTGCTTGTTGTACTTCTTACAGTTTGCAATCCCTGCACTTTTTTAATAGCGCTTTCAAGGGGTTTGGTCACGGTAATCATCATTTTATCTACAGGCTGCTGACCAGCATCGGCAATGATTTTTATTTTAGGAAATGTGATTTCAGGAAATAATCCGGTCTGCATTTTAGAATAAGAAAATATACCTCCTAAAATAATCAGGAAGATAATCGTACTTAATCCGTTTTTATGGCGGGCAAAAAAAGGCAGCATAACGGCTTATTTATTTGTTATTTTTATTTTGATCGTATCTCCAACTCCATAATTTCCTGTTAGCAGAATTTTATCGTCAGGTTTTAATTTTGGAGATAAAATCTCTACTTTATCAAAGGATTCAATTCCCTTTTTAATGGGAACTTTAACGGCCATATTTTTGCCTGTTACTTTCATAATCCAGAAATCAGTTTGTGTTTCATCGCTCAAAACAGCTCCTTTAGGAAGGCTGATCATTTTATTTGCAGCCGTTTTATTGATTCTAACTTTTACAATTAAACTCTCTGGTATATTTGAGTTTTGCAGTGATTTTAAAATAACATTCTGCGTTTGTGAAGCCGGATCAACCGTAGGCATGTATTTTTCTACCTTTGTTTTTATTGTCGTCCCGTCTGGCAAAGACACATCCAGTAAATCACTTGGTTTTACATATCTTTTTAATTCATAAGGAAGGCTCAGTACAATCGAAAAACTCGCCGCGTCATTAATAACCGCCAGAGCATCACCTTCTTGTACATAATCTCCTTTTTGAACATTAACCGCCGTTACAAAACCATCACAAGTTGCTCTCAGATTTATGGCACCGCCAAAATGCAGATTCGGATCTATTTTATTAATGGTGTTTCCCAGCACTTTTGCTTCACGCGTTTTAAGAGAAAATAGAAGCTGATTCTTTCTCACAAAATCATTCGATGCCGCATTTACAATTTCTAAATACCCCGTTGTATTGGCTTTAATGGTATTTTTAATCAAATAAGTTGTTGTTGCATTCAGGTCAACATAATTCTCAATTGCCGTAGTATCAATACTTGTTACTGTAACCGGAACGCTCACTTCTGCCGGAGCTTCTGCCGGAGCGGTTTTGTTGCAGGAATTTAAAATAAGTGCAATTGCCATTAAAGGCATTACTATGGTGGATATCTTATTATTCATTTGCTTTCCAGTAATTTATTTCATTAATAATCTGCAGTTTATTTACCGTGTTTTGTGAAATGGCATCCTGAATCGAAATAATATTACTTAAGGCAATAATGTATTCGGTAATTTGCGCATCTCCGGTAAGCAGTAATTTTTTATTGGCTTCGATTAATGTTTCTGCTACAGCTAATTGTGATTGCAATACTTTATATGTTTCTGTACTTTGATTGAATTTTTGATTCAGCAGTAAAAGTTGTTGGTCATACTGTCTTTTAAAATTCTTGTTATAACTGTCGATCGTAGCCAAAGCCATACTGTTTTTTTGATGCTGAAGGCTTCTTTGGTTTCCGTCATAAATAGGAATATTTAATCCAAGACCAACACTTACTCCAAAGTTTTTATATCCCTGATAAATAAAACTAGAATTGTAACCTGCATCTCCCAAAAGTGATAATGACGGTTTATAAGCATTATCAATAAGTTTATCTGAGTTTTTTATCTTTAAGCTGTCAACTTCAAATTGTTTGAAGAAAATACTGTTTTGTTCCTGATCTGATTTAATGGTCAAATCCGGCGTTTTTAGTTTTACAAAAGTGGTATCTGTTTCTCCCGTCAGGTAATTTAACAAAGCCAAATCATTCTGATATTGCTGTTTGAGCTGCAAAGCTGTTAATTCCTGCTGTTTCACCGTTGCATTAAAAATGAGATAATCTGTTTGTTTATAGATCGAATTTCTGGCTAGTTTTTTCAGAATAACTTCTTCTTCTTTTAAAAGAGACGTTATTTTGTTATTGTACGTCATTTGCGTTTCAGTACCAAAAGCAGCAATATATTGTGCAATAATGCTTTTGTCTAAATCCTTAACTGCAATTTTTTTATTGATAACCAGCGCGTCTTTAATCAGTTTAAAAGAATCTGCCTGTGAATTGATTTGATTTTTTCCTAATATTCTTTTATTCACGCCAACTAAAGCCGAAACCATTTGCCCGTTACTCAAAGCAGTATCATAACCATATCCGTTAATTACGGGCGCATAATTTGCATTTAAATTTCCTGCTATTTGTGTTTTATAAGCAGCTCTGTTAAGAAGACTGTCAAGTGTTGAAATCTTAATTTGATTTTGATAATCAGCCAATAAAGGAGAATTTGTTCTGGCCTTCTCAATGAAGTAAATCAAATCTTTCTCCTGCGAGAAAGACCGGATACCAATCAAAACAAGTATGAAAAAAAAATACTTTTTCATTTTATGAAGATTTTCAAAATTGATGTGAAATTATTTTACCGTCAAAACTTTAAAAGTCCCGGGAATAATGACAGCACGCGGATTCGGGTTTTCTTTCGTTGCATCAGGTGTTTTTCCAAAAGAAGCTGTTGGCATATAAATCGTACCGGTCGCTTTACTCATTGTAATTGTTCTGGCGCCTTTTATCGTAGGAACAGTTTCTAAAACAGCATAGCTGTCTTTGTTTTTTTGCTTGATTACGGTTAAAGTTCCTTCACCATTTGAACTAAAGATCAGTTTTCGTTTTTCATCATAAAAAACACCGTCAGAGCCTTCGCCTATTGGCAGAGTTGTAACAACTTTTCCTGTAATAGCATCTGTTACCACCATAATTGAGTTTCCGCAAACGCTGAAAAGTCTATTATTAACCACATCAAAAGCTAATCCTGAAGGTTCGTCTCCCGGACTTATATCAAAAGTTTTTACGACTTCAAGTTTGATGGCATCTATAACTTTTATTTGATTTTTATCTTCAATGTTTACATAGATCAAACCTTTTGCATTTGTTGCAGAAAATTCAGGTTTTCCGTCAAGCGGAATTGATTTTAGAACTTTATTAGTAACAGCATCTATAACCGTTGCATCATTGCTTTTGGCATTATAAACAAAGACTTTTTTAGAAAATTTATCATATAATATAGCATCCGGTTTAACGCCCTGAATAGCTACTTTTTCGATCAGTTCAAAAGTGGTAAGATTAACGATTGTAAAAGCATTATCAGCTCCGTCAGATATAAAAGCCTTATTAAGATCATTAGCGATAGTAATACCGTGAACTCCTTTTGTATCAGGAATTACAGCTATTGCCTTATCCGTTTTTAAATCGATAACATTAACAACATTGCCATGAGATACAAATAATCTCTGGGCCGGTTCATCAACAGATAAATAATCCCATCCAAGATCTCCCGCAACGGAAATTTCGCTGGACAATTTTAGATTTTGAGCTTGTGAAAAAGAGACAAAAAGCGCGAACAAAAGCACAGATAAACATTTCATAATAAGCAATTTAAATTCTAAACAAAGTTGCTTATCAATCCTGAATTAAATCTGAATTATTCATTTGCCGATGCTTAATATTGCATTAAGAAATGCTGTGCTTTTGATTAAATTGTTGGTAATTGCGGTTCATTATTATGATCTGATTCTCCTTTTTTGAATTCTAATTTTCCAAATTTATAGCTAAGCGAAATCCCGAATGACTGAACAGGAACTTCCCTAATATTGACCTGATTAAAACTTTCGCCAAATTTGGTAGCTTTTTGATTCATGTATTTATTAAAAGGATTTGCCATTGTAACTCCTAAACTTGCAGCCTTATGCCAGAACTGTTTTCGAACTGCCAGATTATAGAAAAATGAAGACGGACGCTCTCCCTGCAGGTTCTTTTGAGAAGAACGGTAATTTCCAAAAATTTCTGCCGTCATAGTAGGTTCAAACTGGTAACTTAAATTCAAATTCGCCCTGTAATTAA
Organism: Flavobacterium sp.; assembly: GCF_043722275.1. GTDB lineage: Bacteria > Bacteroidota > Bacteroidia > Flavobacteriales > Flavobacteriaceae > Flavobacterium. Next base: position 15,338 of record NZ_JAYSPC010000119.1, read on the forward strand.
AACCACTTACACTTGTAAAACCAGGATTTGTAGTTGTTCTTTCTCCAAGTTCAATAGTCGATCTGATATTTAATTTTTTATTTATGGACAATGATCCAAAGATGCTGGCGCCAATATCAGTTTGAGAACCAAAATTATAACGCTGCGTTAAGGTTACATCTGTATAATCTGTTCCGTTGATATTTAATGTTGGGTTAAATGTGGTAAAACTCTGAATATCTTGCGTATTACGGCGATAATATCCTGAAAAATAAACATTTGCTTCATTAGTAAACGTTTTACTGTATCCAAGTTCGAAACGATTACCAATTTCAGGTTTTAAAAATGGATTTCCTGTACTGATATTATGTGGATCACTAATGTTGAAAAAAGGATTCAACTCTTCATAATCAGGTCTTTCGATACGATAACTATAGGCAAATTTTATAGACTGGTCTTCACTAAATTTATGCTGAATCATAAAAGATGGCGCAAAAGTATCATAGTCCGGTATGCTCACACCAACAAAATCTGCTGTTGTATTAGTCCGCTCATAACGAAGTCCTGCTTTACCGTTTAAAAAACCATTAAATAAAGCAAAGGAACTTGAAAAATAAGCCGAATAAATATTTCGTTTATAAGTAAAACCATAAGTCTGACCTACATTATTTATATAAGAACCATCCATGTCCAAAGTATCTGTAACAACATTACTGTTTATGGTTTCTAATGCTACTTTAGATCCTGTTTCAAGCGTAAATCCCTTTGCAATTGGGGTTACAAAATCTAGCGCTATTTCTGTTTGATGATCTTTTCCGGGGTTGTAACTTCTAAGTCCTGAAACAGGATATACATCGTCCTGATAAAGCGTTTGCTGTCCGGCATCATTTTGGCTTCTGCCGTAACTTGATGTCACTAAAAAATCCAATTCCTGATCTTCTTTTTCGAAAGTCTTTTTATAACCTAAACTCCAGTCAACAGCATTGTTTTTAAAATTACTTGTTGAGTTTCTTTCGCTGTTAATTTGGGATAAAATAGTTCCATCAGACAAAGACGCTATTTGATTTTGCAGCGTCATTCCGGATGAATTATTTTCAAAATGATTATAGCCAAAAGTTCCCGTCAATTCATCTTTTGGGGTGATGCTCCAGTTTAAATTGATTCCGGTTTGATATCCGCTTCTGGTAAACGGACTTACACCATTTTGATATAATCTATTAATACTGTCTCTTGCAGCATTATAAGAAACACGGTCACTTATACTTTTCGTTTTTGTATTTAATTGTTTGTTGCCGCTAAAATAAATTCCCATTCCAAAATTTCCCTTGCGCGCATTTAGATTAAATGAACCATTCTCTAAGCGTGTTCCGGCAGACAAATTAATACTGCTGTTAATTCCCTGAACTTTGCTTTCTTTAAGAATAATATTGATAATTCCTCCTGTTCCCGAAGCATCATATTTTGCACCAGGACTTGTTATCACTTCTATACTTTTAATCTGACTCGCTGGTATAGCTTGTAAGGCATCTGAAACACTGGCTCCAAATATACTGGAAGGTTTTCCGTTAATTAAAAATTTAATATTTGGATTTCCCTGTAATTCAACATTTCCATCAATATCAACGCTTACCATCGGAACGCTTTTCAAAACATCAGTCGCAACACCGCCCTGACTTGTAAGATCGTTCGCGGTATTGTAAACCATTTTATCAATTTTATTTTGAATTGTTGCTGTCTTTGAAATTATTTTAACCTCATCAAGCTGATTTGTTGACGGCTGAAGTGAAACATTTCCTAAATTGACCGCATTTTGACTTGCCGCAATAGCTACATTATTTAAAATAATTTCCTTGTAACTAATAAATTCTATGGCAATTCTATACGATCCTTCGGGAAGGTTATCTATCAAAAAAGAACCATTTTGATTTGTTGTAATTCCGTTAAAAGCTTTGTTCTCACCCGTTTTATAAATACTGATGATTGCCATTTCTATAGGTAGTTTTGTTTCGGCATCCATCACTTTTCCTGTGATTTTTCCTTTATTGGAGTTAGATTGTGCAACAGTAGCAAGTGAAATAAAAAAAGCCAGAGTTAATATATAATAGCGCATATCAAAAATTTATAACGCCAAAATAAGATCTTAATTCTGAATATATCCTGAATCTGTGATTTGTAATTATTTCTTAACATTCAGATCAGAACTTAGCAAAGAAAAAAAAGATTTTAACCTGAATTACTTTAAACAAAATTCAGAAAAAATTCAACTTTTATCACTTAATTGCATAAATTAGATTTCATCGATATCATTTGAATAGTTTATGAATTAAAAAACAAAAATTATGTGGTGGATATTTGCTCTGCTTTCTGCTTTTTTTGCTGCGTTGACAGCTATTTTCGCAAAAATAGGAATCAAAGGCGTCGATACGGATTTAGCAACCGCAATTAGAACTGTAATTATCCTGATTCTTGCCTGGGGAATTGCTTTTTTCAGGGGCGGAACTAATAGCATTCATTTATTAACGAAGCAAAACCTGATTTTTCTCGGTTTATCCGGAATCGCCACCGGACTGTCGTGGATATTTTATTTTAAAGCTTTACAAATAGGAAAAGTTTCTCAGGTTGCACCGGTAGATAAAATAAGTGTTGCCATCGCAATTATACTTTCTGTGGTGTTTTTAAATGAAAAGATAAGTCCTCTGGGTATTGTTGGCGTCATTATGATTATTGGCGGTACGATAATCATCATATATAGTTAAAAAATAAACACTATATATAAATTTCTAATCCTATTGGTAATGGCAGTCGTCTTGTCATCACCCACAAGTACTCAGGTTTTTATTTGTACCAAGAGCTAAGAATTGTAACGCAGAAGCTTGTAAAGATTTTTTATGATAAAAGTAAACCAAAATTGAAGCGTTTTTGTTCTTTGCTTTTGTAAAGAAAAGATTTCGGATTGAAATTTTTCCCAGGAAGCCATTTTTATATCATTGGTATGCACAGGATAACTGTCATCCCATATTTTTTTCAATTCTACTTCAACTCTTTCTTCATTCATCATCTGAAAAGCTAGATCTGTCCATAATTCTAAAACTTCAAAGCAATATTTTTTTTAGAAAACATGTAAAAACAGCATAAAATTAAACAGACATTCTGAATTAATTTTGAACTTCAGCAATATGGGTATAATTAAAATTCTTAAAAGTAAGACTTCCTTTTTATAACTATAGCAACTATTAAATATAAACATTAATATAGGAATTAGGTGTTCGATTGTAATCCTGTCAGTTCCACAAAAAAAATCCTGTAATTTTTACAGGATTTTTTTGTTTGAAGTTATTTTGAGAAGTTATTAAAGTCTACATTTCCTTATTGTGTTCGGTAGGATCTATTTGATCGTAATTATTTATTTTGGCAATTCAAAAGTGAAATAAATTCTTTGTACAATACTTGACAGTCTGCGTTCTTCACTTCCATCGCCTTTTCTTTTCAGATCTCCAATATTTAAAAGAAGCACTAAAGATTCTCTTGATGTTTCATTGTAGATATATCCTTCCAATTTTCCGTTTCTAATTCGTACCAAAGCAAAGGCTCCGCCTATAAATATTTGTGCTAAATTAGAATCAAAATGTTTGTCAAGACTTTCAATGGCATAAGTTAGAGTTGGACTAAACTCTAAATCAATTTTTAATTCCTGACTATCAGGTTTATTAACAAAGTCGTAATTGGTTTGTCTCAATAATTTTAAAGTTTCCTCCATGATTTCCTTAATCATTCGGTCTTCTAAAATCGCTTGTGCAAATTTATGTTGGCGAAAATCAAAACTCCTATCTTTCGGTCCTTTACCTGTTGCAAATTCATAAAGCAAAATAGCAACTGTAGCTTCGTAACTTTTTCTAAATAATGATTGTTTTTCCCCTTCAACTTCATTTTCATCTTTATTAATCAGTCTTCTAACTTCGGGATAAATACGGATTGCTGTTTTAGCTAATACATTTCCAGCTATTTCATTGGGTAAATCAGTAATTTCCTGTGTGATTTTTTTCCCTACTTTGATTCTTTTTTCTTCTATTTTTTCTTCTATTTTTTGCGTTAATCTATTTTTAATTGCATTAATTTCGGTTATATCATCATATAAATTTTTAATTTTATCAACATATGTTTTAGTATAATAATGATCATTTAATGTTGTTCTTTCAAATTCTTCCTTAATTTCATAGTAAAGTCCTACTAAGTCATTAGTAACTTCTTCTCCAATATCAATTATTGAGTATATTATTTCTTCAATTGTTGCTATTTCGGTATGCAAAAAAAGTATGACAACTTCATCTAAATTTGATAATATATAGATCGTTTTTTCAGCAAGTTTATTTTTTATTCTTGATAAGCGCTCTAGTAATTTGTATTCCTTTAAGTGTTTTGACTCTTCTTTTACTGCTGTTTTTTGGTCAATCCTAAAATAATTGAAAGTCTCTATGCTATTTTTCATAGGGTCTTTGATTATTTTATCAAGAGTATCACTTTTAAAAGTATCGCTCAGTTTTAAATAATACAATTCTTTAACCATCACTTGCCCAAGCTTTACCCTGTCCTCATATTTCGCAAAATTGAAAGTTGATTTTCCATTTGTGGTAAAATATTTACTCATGATATCTTCCGCCAAATCCGGAGCCATCCAAAGTGTAAAATTGTCATTAATTTGTTTAATAACAGCATCAAATTCCCGGTTCCAAGTAATTTCAGTTACTTCATCTAATGATTTTTTAAGAAAACTGTGATTTAAATTACTAAAAGAAGATTTTATATAATCCTGAACGATAGTTTGTTCAAATTCTACTAATTTAAAATCTAAGTCTTGTTGAGATAAATCTTTAAAACTTTGCTTATTTCCTTTGGCATCTATAAATTCTCCACTTAATTTTCCTTTTCCTTCTAATAGTAGTTTTACATTATTCATATTGTCAGAAAATAAATACCTGTTTCCTCCTTTTAAAAACTCATCAGTTTCATTAGATAAGAACCAAAGATTGAAACGCATTTCTGGGGCTCCTAATGCCATTTCACCATCTATCGCAGTTTTAATCGACCCCATTGTTACTCTTGCCGCAGCATCAAACCACTCAGATATAATACCTACAGTTTTTAAATAAGCATCAACGAATTGATAATAAGCGTGACGTTGTGCAATGGTATGATAAAAATAATGCTGTCCATTTATAGTATTATACAATGAGGCATTCCAAAAAGTAGATCCTTCTTTTGTTGGATTGTCGATTCTGTCATAATCATACCATTGACCTTTTTTTAATGTGGGGTAAACACCATATATATCACTTTTTATTTCACCTTTACCATACTTAATCTCTACGTTATCCAATAAGGTTTTTGACCAAATAAAGTACATACTTTCTACCCCAATGTCAGGATACATTTTTTGAGGACTTAAATCAGGATATAGTACTTTTTTAGTTTGTATGGTTATTTTACCAGGCAAATTAGGAAAGAGGGATTTTAGCAATAAAAACAATTCATCATGTTCCGAAAATAGTTTTTGAATATTTACGTCGGGATTTTTAATTTCCCGAATCATTCTTTTGAAATATCCTTTCAAATCTTCATTTGATTCTTCTTTGGATAATTGCAATAGTTTCAAAATCATCAAGTGACTTGCTTTAGTCCAATTTATATTATTAATTGACTCATCAATTGTAGCGAGACGCCATTTTTGAAAATCAAAATACATTTTTGAAAAAAGTTCCTGGCCATCTTTACCATTAAAATCCTGAACCTTTGCTCCTTCATCAAAAGCTTTTGAAATATTTTTCCAATATGCTATTTCTGCAGTAACATTCTTTTTAATAGCAGCATCTAATTTTTTCCTGATTGCTGCTTTAATAACTTTTATAGTTGGTTCAACATTATTTCCCTCAAGTGTTTGAGGCACAGTTATGGTTTGTTGTGATGCAACACTAGCATAAGTTTGAGATGTTGTGCCACGGCTAAAATTCAGAGTATTGTTTTCCACTCTTAAATTCGAAGGGGTATTATTGACTAATGTCGAAGAAATCGTTTTTGTTCCTGCATTGTTATTAGTAACGCCTCCTTCGATTAGAGTGTTTGAAGTTAAGCCATTAAGGTTTGGAATTTTTGCCTCAGTATCCGAAGAAGTATTGCTAATTAATTGAATTGTTTCAGCAGAGGTATTGATAGCGCCTTCCTTAGAAAAGGTATTGAAATTGTTTACAGCCGGAGCAGCATTTTGATTTTTTTGCTCCTGCCATTTTTGCACTATATCTTTTTGCTGGCTCATTTCTTTTGAAACTTTGGCTAACTCTTTTATGATCGCTTTAGTTAAGTCTTCTGAGCTTTTTATATCAGCACTATTTTTTATTGAAAGATTGAAATTGTGAATTGAATTTTTACTCATTGCTAGTTGTTTTTCTGAGTGTAAAAATACGATGCAAACTTGTGATTTTAAAATTTCAACTCCTTTGTATTCAGTAGTTTCAGCAAGTTATCTTTCTACTGAAACTACTGAATAGTGAAGTGTTTTTTTGGTGCTTTTTCTATAGTTCTGTTCTACTTTTACACCCTCAAAATAAAATAGCGAAGTTGCTTTTATATACTATTAAGGTGCAAGATTCTCCTCTTATTTTCACAAAAACAATCAACTTATTTCATACAATTAAACTAAAACCACAGCCATTATGGATTATTTATTTTTAAAAGGCAGAAGGAAAAAACCTAAAATTCCTGACAAGAACAATTTTCATATTTGGAGCATCTACCAGAAAAATCCACATTAAAAAATCAATAATTAATTTATATAATTTAAAAGCAAAAAATATGGCTATACAAACTTTAAACACCATAAAACAATGGTTTAGAACGGGCTTAAAACCAACACAAGCACAATTTTGGGATACTTGGGATTCTTTTAGGCATAAAAGCGAAAAAGTTCCTGTTAAGGATATCGAAGGAATTAACGAATGGCTTACAGAAGCTATTCCGGAAATACCCAATATAAGTGGAAATCCAAACAGGCTAACAAAAATAAAGCAGGATTCAAAAGGTAAATCAAATTTAGCAGAGTCAAATATCACTGACACAGGAGATAAAATAAACATTAATTCTATTACAGAAATTGATAGTCAGATTAATGGTGAAAGCGGTTTAAAATTTACTCAATTAAAAAACGAATCAAAAACGATAAGTGAAATTGTATTTACTCAAGATGTGATTCCAACAGCTGGGATTGATGGAACAGCTTATTTTCCCTATGGAAATACAGTAAAAAAAGTAAACTTAGATAAAACTATTATTGATTATTATTCTTTTCCCGAAGGATATTTAATACGTGGTAAAATAATAGCAAGTCCTAACAATGGAGATTTATTTCTAATTTTATTTGATGGAATTTCATCCTATTCTTTAATAAAATTCAATGAAACTGGTATTTTATCTGTCCTAAGATCTTCCATCTTGAGTTATTATTTTTTAGATATTGATAAAAATGATAATATTTATATACAAGAAATAGGTTCGCAGAAAATATTTAGAGTAAATACGATAACATTAAATAATAGTGAATATTATACCGGTAATTTAACACTAGGCACTTTAGGATTTGATTTGGAATCGAATGGTTATTTTTTCGATTATGATAATCGCAATTTAATTTATAAAATAGATGCAGAAGGAAGAGTATCGAATTTTGCAACTCTCAACTTTGAAATAGGAACAGGCTGCACAAAACCAGATGGGTCGCTATATGTTACATCAAATAATGATGATGACAAAAATATTTATTCGGTAAATAGTACTCAAAACAATGTATTTGCCTCATTGACCTATAGATCATTCGAACTTCATGTTGCAGAAAATGGTTTTCTATATGTCCATAATAATGACTATGATAATGGTTTAGTCTATAAAATTTCTCCTAGAGGTGCGGTTCGTCTTTTTGGCAGTGCGGGAAATTCTCCCAGATATATGGCAGTAACTAAATCTGGAATAGTTTATATCAGCAATAGCGCTTCATATAATCTTATAAAAATTGCCAATCATGATGCTGAAAATTTATTGACATTAGATGAAAATGGAAATGTTATATTATCTGATAAAGAATTTACTGCAAAATCTGATTTTAAAACTATTAATGGAGAATCAATAGTTGGTGCTGGTGATATAGTCATAGATTCTCAAGATATAACATTACAAAACCTGATAGAAACTGATAGCAACGTAGCAGAAAAGAAAAATGAGAACGGCGATATTGTAGGTAATGTTGTTTTATTACAAGGGTCAGGACTATTTTTACAGACTTATTTTACAGTGGAAACCGGCTCTGGGGATTATAAAACAGTATCGGATTTAAGTCTGACGGGAGGAGCTTTGAAGATGGGTGTATATACTGGAGTTAATGGAGAAAATTATGGAAACATAACTGTTGGAGGGGGTGGTATATTGTTTCAAGCTAAAATAGGTGCAAATCAAACTCAATTAACTTTTGAGACGCCAATGTATAATGATGGGGCTACTATTCTTATTCCATCACTACCAACTACAAGAACATATAAACTTTCAGTAGCTGAAGTTTTTGATAGCAATATAACGACAAGGCTTAATAAAGACGCTTTAAATTCTCTGTACACACAAGCTAGAAAAGGTGATAAGATTCATTGCTTAGACATAGAGGAAGGTGGAAGAATTTACGAAAAAACCTCTACAGGATGGGTAGAATATGTAATAAATGTGCTTCCTTAAAAATTTAAATCAAAATTAATCATATGAATAAACAAAAAATTGCAGTAATCGTTAGTCTTTTAATTGTCATAACAGGATTCCTCGACACAAAATTCGATCTTTTACAAGAGGCAGGATTATCATTGGTATTTATCAATAGAATTAAACTACTGGGTCTGTTTTTATCAGCAGCATTGCCAGGAATTACTCCGTTATTTTCTAAAGAAGAAGAGTAAAAACTAATTTTAAAATGAACGAATAAAAATCTAATCTCATTTAGGCAATACACCCGGAATTCTAAGAGAATAAGTTTTTTCTAAAAATCTTGGGTGTATACAGAACATTGAGCTTATCAATCTATCACATATAATTTAAAAGAAAAAACATGGCTGTACAAACATTAAATACCATAAAACAATGGTTTAAAACTAGTTTAAAACCAACTCAAGCTCAATTTTGGGATACTTGGGATTCATTTCGTCATAAAGATGAAAAGGTTCCTGTACAAGACGTTCAGGATTTAAACGAATTGCTTTTAACTAAAACCGGAAAGGATGATTTTAAAACAATTAACGGACAACCAATATTAGGATCAGGAGATTTGGTTATTAGTAACCAAACCTCGACATTAAATGAGATTTTAGCTTCTGGAAATCAAGGTCTTGACAAAACAATAAGTCTTTCAAACGGACAAGAGCAGTTTACCGGAATATCAGGAGGATCAGCAAATTACAGCAATTTACCTTTTCAGAGAACGGGTGGAATATCATTTAATGAAGTTTATTTTCAGGACAATATCAGCAGATCACAATTAAACTTTGGAATTAATGGTGATTACACTGGTAGAATTGGCATTATAAATCTTGATGCCGTTGAAGGAGAATATTCTTTTTTTGATAAAGAAACTGCAATAAATTTAAAGTTGGGAGATAATAAAGTTAATTACACTTTTAATAGCACCAACAGACCTGCCGGAACTTACGAAGTTGCCACATTAAGCGATATTGCCGGGGGAACACCCGTTTCTGAAACAAAGTCCGGTATAGTTGATAATACCTCTTTGCAAGAACTTGGAGGCGCTGATAAATTAGTCAACGGCATCAGAATTGGTCAGGGTGAAGGCACCGGAACTTCAAATACTGCTTTTGGTATGAATGTTTTATCTGCAAATACTAGTGGTTCAAGTAATACTGGTATTGGCTCTGGAGTATTAAAAACAAACACCACAGGAGAATCAAATACCGGATTAGGAGATTCTGCCTTAAACACAAATACAACAGGATCTTACAACGATGCTTTTGGAGGATATGCCTTGAGCAAAAATACTACAGGTTATGCTAACACCGCAGTTGGTGGATATGCACTAGCAGAAAACCAAACATCACAATACAATGTAGCGATTGGCTGTAATTCACTATCAACTATGATATCAGGATTAGGGCAATCTACTGCTATTGGAGCATATTGTATGTCTGATGCCACAAGTACAGATAAAAATGCCGCTATTGGCACCTTCGCTTTGCGTTACAATACAGCAGGATTTTCTAATACAGCTGTTGGGCATACTGCTCTGGGGTTAAATACCACTGGAAATTCAAATAGCGCATATGGTAACTATTCTTTGGGAGCTATAACAACAGGAGTTGCCAATATTGGAATTGGAAAATATGCTGGAAGATATGTTGCCACGGGAAACAGCAACATTTATATTGGTTCAGAAGGAGTTGTAGCAGATGCTCAGGCTTCCGGCATTATAAATATAGGAAATAAATTTATTTCAAAAGATGCAAAAATATCCTTAATAGGAACTCTTAATGTAGGAACAGCACACGTTTATGAAAATAATACAACGGCTTTAGCAGGCGGTTTAATTGCCGGAGATATTTATCGAACATCTACAGGAATATTAATGATCGCCTATTAATATTTATGGAAAACAAAAAATAGTTTTCTATCATAAAATCATATTCTTTTCTATTAATACATCGAAGTCTATTAAAGCGTTAAATGCTCTTTAGACTTTGATGTATTTTTATTAAACGCCAAATACAACCTATCCGAATAGTAACAGATACAAGATCAAATTACTCTTCAACATACCTAATCAGGATTGATTGGTAAAAACTTTAAACTACTAAAAAACAACAGTTTAAACCAGTTTTATTTCTACTGAAACTACTGGAAACGAAGGTTCAGTTTTTCGTTTTTCACACTCTTCTGCCCTATTTTTACATACTGTAATTTTCAATATCAGTCTCTGTTACAGATACGAAGTTACCTCCTGTTTTCAGAATATTCAGAAAGTTCAAACCTCAACTTTAGAGATCATCCTTAATTATCATATTAACAATTAACACTAAACCAATCATGGATTATACACCAAGAGATTTAGGAGAAACGCCTAAAACACCAGACATGAGTAATTTCAAAAATCCTCTGGGACAAACATCTGAAGCAAGCATTTTTATAGAGAGTTTCAATATTACACCTCTAAATGTTTCCGAGAAAAATGAAAGCCTTTCCGATGCCCTAAAAAAAGAAAGCAGAGACAGCGCAATTTAGATCTTCAAGAAATATCAAACTTATTTCAGCTTAAATAAAATCTCTAAAAACCATAAAAATGCCTGACAAAATAGCCATCCAAAAACTAAAAGAAAAATACGGTACAGTATTAAAACTTACCTCAAACGATCAATCAACTACGACTTACTGCAAAAAACCATCCTTCGACACATTTTTAAACTACCAAAATAAATACAACGACAATCCGCATGAAGCGATCCTGTTTTTATTTAAAGAATGTGTATTAGATCAAGAAAATTATGATGACGAATTCATGCTTTCTGCAGGGAATTCTATTGTAGAAATAATCAAAAAAGATAGTGAATTCACAATAAATGCAACGCCACAAAAAGATGAATTCAAAAAATCGGCTGCACTTATCAGGGCTGCTTTTCAGGTAGATCCCTATCAATTAGCCATAGACGAGTTTTATAAATTACTGGAAGAAGCGCTTTGGCTACAAAAACATACCGAAAAAAGAATGGAAAATACGCTCATGACCGCATTTGCACAAACATTTTCAAATTAAAATAAAAATAAATAATTATGAAATTCAATTTTAACGTAAACGAAATTTTAGACACTAAACAAACCGAATATACGGGCATTAATTATAACGATTCTGAATCAAAGGATTTTATTATTGATAAATCAGGTGGCGAATTCAATCTGAGAGTTTTTGCTCCTTTGGTTTTTGAACCTCTTGTAAAAAGCGATCTTAATTTACCAAGTCTTCGAATAGATGCTGTTACTGTAAATCTAAATCGTTCAAAAACCATTAAAAAAGAAGGAGTTGAAGGAAGGGATTCAACAATCAAGGAACATATCACAAATGGCGATTTTAGTATTTCTATCGAAGGATTAATCGCCAATGAAACTGGAGATGAATATCCAAAAGAAAAACTTTTCCTGTTGAAACAATTCCTAAATGCGCCATATTCTTTACGAATTACACATGCAATCCTAAACCGTTTTGGTGTTTATGAATTAGTAATCGATTCCTACTCAATTCCTTCTATTTCAGGAACAAAAAATATTCAAAAATTCACTGCCAGCGCAACATCAGATGAAACTGTAGAACTAATAATTAGAGACAATGCTTAAACTAAATGCTAAAATCAGAGTTTACGAAACAATAGGACTTATCCCCACGCCCAAGTTTTATGAATTTACTTATGTAAAAAATGTAGCGATAAGCAGTTCGTACAAATCACTTACAGATACGGCAACTATTGTAATGCCGCAAAAAGTATATACAGATACAAAGGGATTCGATCAAAGCTTATTTGCAAATGCAAGCGGCGAACAAAAAACAATTCACGACTTTTTTAAACTGGAAAATTTCATAGAAATATTTCTAGGTTATGATGGTAATTACAAACCCGCATTTAGAGGTTATATTACAGGAGTACAATCAGATACAAATGCTACAATATCATGTGAAGATGCTATGTATGCTTTTAAAAAAGTAAAAGCGGTAAAAGATGATGATGTTCAGGACAAAAATGATGTTTTGAATATTGTGGCAACAAATCCAACAACAAATGTTGAGAATTTTAATCCTAAAACTTTCTTTGAAAAAAGAATCAAGGAACTCAATTTACCTTTTAAAGTAAACGCGCTTGACGAAGAATTAGGAAATATCATGATTAACAGAAATCATAGTCTGGCTCAGGTTTTTGAGATGCTAAAAGACAAAGGAATTTACACTTATTTCAAAATCGAGGATGCCGCGCCAGTACTTATGATTACCAACAATCCGCAACAACATACAATAACCGAATTAGCGGGTTTTATTGATCGAAATTTCATTAAAAGTCCTTTAGCAGGAGCACTTGTCAAAAAGTTAATTAATAAGGGACTTAGTCTTTTAAGTTCGAAGTTGAATAAAATAGCTCAAACCCTTACGGGAGGTTTTTTAGGAAAAGCAACTTTTAGATTTCGATATAATATTATTGAAGATAAATTAGTAGTTGTGAACGAATCTACAAAAAATACCCGCATACGAGTAGAAAAATACTTTAAAAATTCTAATACACCAATTTATATTGAATTAGGCGATCCAAATGGTCAATTAATAAAAACACATGTTTTGCATAGTGATTCTGATGATTTGCCTAAAGATCCCACAGCTTTTGAAAATGCAGCAACTAAAGTAGCCTCAGAATTGTATCAATATGCCGCTTTGAGGGCAATGGAATCTAAACCAAGCGGATTTGAAGGCTCTTTTCTCACATTTGGTGAACCATTTGTGCGACCTACAGACAAAGTAATCCTGGAAAATGCAAAGGATAAAGAAAAAAACGGAACATTTCAGGTGGAGAAAGTAGAACGAAGCTACGGCGAAAACGGTTACAGACAAAGGATTTTTATAGGACGAAGAGTAGAAACAATATAAAGAAACATTAAAAATGGGAAATATAACCGATTTAATAAAAGACGTTGCCGGTAAAAATCAGATTATCGAAACTTTTGCGGCAAAAGTCATCGAAATAAATAAGGAACCTGAATCGCTCCATAATCCGGAAGATGCATATACCGTAAACATTATGCGAGCTGACGGCGCAGTCATTAAAAATGTACGACTGAAAGCTTCAATTCTGGACTTGGAACAAGGAATTGTTACAATTCCTAAAAAAGACAGTTGGGTTTTAGCCACAATAATTGACGGAGTAGAAACTCGTGCATTTATTTCGCAATATGCTGAAGTCGAAAGACTAATGGGAAGAATACAAGTTCCAAGCGATCCTAAATTATTTCTGGATTATAGTGCTGATGGCAATAAACTGCATATCCGTTATATAAACACAGATATCGCAACAGAAACTAATGAAACTAAAATTCTTGATGTTGCTAAAATAGAGTTTGACAAAGACAAAAACTTTAAAATTAGTTATTTTGATGACAATGAAAAACCATTGGCAACTACACTTTTTACTCCCGATAGTCTAACAACGACTTTTAATTCTATTGAAAACAACGAAATAAAAGAGCGATTGGCTTTGGCTGTTTCTAAAGATGCTGTTTCTTTCACATTCAAGAATAATACAGGCAAAGAATTAAATTCTATGGTTGCAACTCCTGAAAAGTATACTATTTTATTAAAAAATGATGATGATAAAAAACAATCTTCATTATCAATTGAAAAAAATAAAATAGCAGGATACTTATTTGAAGATGATGAGCTAAAAAAATTAGCTTTTGAACTAAATGGAGAGACAGATAGTATTCGATTAAAAAAAGACGATCAAAATTTAATTGAACTAAAAGGAAAAACAACCATTACTATAAAAACTGAAGGTGATATTAACATAGAAGCAAAAAATATTAATATGAAATCGACTGAAAAGATTAATATTAATGCGACAGGAGATACCACTATTAGCGGAAATAACGTAAAAATCAATTAACATGGCAACCAAATATGTATGTAATGGCGCCTTATGTGCCTGTGACAAAGGTTCTGCGCCAGGTATATTAGATGTGAAATCTCAAACCAACATTTTCATACAGGAAAAATTGATGGCTACAGATGATGATACAACTTTCCAAACTCCTTTTTTTGGAACTTGTGCTGCAAATCAAAATAAACCTTGTAGTCCCGCTATAGTGACTAAATGGGAAAAACCTGCCAGTAATGTAATTGAAATTGATAAAAAAGCACTATTAGAAACCTCAACTGTAAAATGTACAATTGGAGGAACGATTACTATCACAGATCCACTTCAAACCGGAGCGAAAATAGTAATCTTTGATGATTATTCTTCTCCAGCAATAACACTTTTAACAAAGCAGATATTAAGGGCCAGCTGGAAAAATTCAGATTTAGAGAGTGAAATAGATTCTGCAAATATTGGAGACAAAGTGAGTTTAGTTGTAGAAACAAAAAATTACAAAGAAGGAGAAACAATCGTAATTATAATTGATGAAGTAAACGGGAAAGACATCAAAGAAAACACCAAACTATTAAAATTTAGTGGTGACATAAATGCAGATGGTATTGCCATTTTAAAAGAAGAAGTTTTACTTGAAAATATAAACTAGCAACAAAAAATGGATAGAACATTTAGAATAAAGGAAGTTAATGGCGATACTAGTTTTCAAGATAAAACATTAGTTGTTGAAAAAAAGAAAATAAATCTCCTGATAGCTCTCGAATTAGGAGGTAAGTCACAGTTTGACAGAACTTTTAATGATATCTGGAAAGTTGTTAAATTAAATAGTATAGATATTGATTCTATAAAAGAGTTAAACGTAAAATATGATTATAATAATATTTGCATTGTTCATCATGGTAATGTATTTTCGGACACGGCGCTGGGATTCGCAAAAAGGGTAGAATTGATGTCATATCGAATGAAGGAAATAAAAAATGTAATTTCAAAATTAGAACCTCCAATTGAAATAAACGAAGCATATGCTGTCAAAATATTTGATAAAAGCAAGACTGTTTATAAAAAAGGAACTAAATTAACTGAAATAAAAGGTTTTCTGGGACTCAAACTATTAATAGGGCAATTACTGGAGGACGGCACTTTTATTTCGGTAGCTTGTAATGAAGCTGATGATGCAGATTTCTTAAAAGAACTTGCAGATTTCACAGATAAAAAAATTAAAATATTGGGTAATACTAATTTTTCTTTTATTGATGATGGGCGTGGTTTTAAATACAATAATTTAACCCTTGATGCCTATCACTCCATTTTAAACAGTTATTTATCATCATCATGGCAAAATAAAGATGGCTGGATCTATTATGATACCGAAACCAATAAGTTAGAAGTTACTAAAAAAGAACTTTGGCTACATAGTATGGGTAAAAAAATATATACCTTGTTAGCCAGAAATAGTACTTTAACTCAAAAACAAATTGATAAAGAGCATTATGCTCAATTGTACTTTTCTAAGAAATACGAAGTATTTCATAAAAAATATGTCACAACAATTAGTTATGAAAATTGGAAAAAAGAAATGGAAAAAAAATATGAAGATTTTAAATAAATCAGCAATATGAAATTAAAGAAAATCTTATCCGGAATATGTTTATTTCTAACATTAGTAAATAATGCGCAAGAAAAAAAATTAAAGGAATTAAGAGAAATTTACTGCGATAATAATTGTGAATTATATCATGAAAACTTAAATTTACTTAAAAGCATAGTAAACTTGCCGCCACCTCCGCCACCACAATTAATTGAGAAGCATACACTTGTGCCCTTTTTCAAAATTCCATTAGAGAAAAGAAGAACGTTATTCCCTTTTTCACAATACGATTCGATTTATGTTGTAACACCAAAATATTATGAGGATAAAGAACCTCGGAATTATATAAAATCAAAATTCCATGATTCTAAAACATTAGTTACAGAAGAACAAATGAATAAAATTTCAGAAATTCTTTTTAACTATTACGAAATAAAATACAACAACTTTACTATTCTGAGTTATAGAACAACGGGGTGTACTAGCATAGAAGATACTTATCCTAAAATTATTCTGCTATTTGTAAAAAACGGTAGAAACAAAGACTATATCGCATTTCCTAGCCAGATATTTCGAAGAACAAGTTTTACTAATAAGGAAGTAGAAGGTTTAGACGTCTGTGCTGAAAAAGAAAAAATGATAATGGAAATGTTTGGTGTAAGTCTAGAAGAATCAAGTACCGAACAAGTATTAGAAGACGAGCCAGGCGTATTACGTGATGAGTATAAAGAAAAATAATTTTCTTTTTTTTTAACACAGGAAGTATCAAAACACAATGAACTAAAAATGTAACAAAAAAAAAACTGCAACAAATATGTTGCAGTTTTTTTGTTTTAATTCAGTTTCTTCCTAAAAGCCTCTTCCATCTCGTAGAATTTACTTTCTAGATCATGAATCTTTTCATAAATATTTATAGGATCGGGCATTTGTTTAGACGCGTACATACTTGCGTACCAAACTTCCAGAATATCTTCGGCATAAATCGAATACATTGGGTAATTTCCGTCTCTGTTATCTGATTTCAGGATTAATTTTCCGCTTTCCCTAATTCGGTTTAAAACCCTTTTTACCACCACTCCGTCATTCTTACTAATGATAACATAAATTCTTCCGTCGAGAATATCATCAAAATTATCGACATATTTTCCAAAAAGATAATCACCGTCGTGTATTGTTGTTGACATCGAATTTCCTTTTATTTCAAAACATCTAAAAGTTCCGTTTTTTAGCATTGGCATACTAAACGATGGAAGGCTTTCCATATATTCCGGATCGGCATATCCGTCTAAATAACCCGCTCGGGCTTTTACGCCAACAAAATTAATATTTTCTTCACCGTCTTCATTTACGGTAATAATCTTTGGAAGCTTTAAACCAACTTCTGTCGTTGTTGTTGGATTAACAAAAATTTCATTACTCTCTCCAAAAAAATAATCCGGATTAACGTTACAATGAGTTATTATGCTTTGAAGCAGATCAAATCCTGGTTTAGTTCTTTTTCTGTCTCCATCAGCCTGCAATCTGCCAATTGTGATACTATCTATTGTAGTACTGGTTACTCCTATCAACTTCGCAAATGAGTTATTGTTTAACTTCATCTCATCTATAATACGTTTTATCTTAGTATGTATTTCCATGTTGTAATTGCTTATGTTTTTATTGTGTAATATGTTTTGTTTAACATAAAACATTCCACTATATGTTGCAAAATTAAATAATATATAATAAATAATCGCAATCTTTTATAATTATTTTACAAAACACCTGATTTTCAATGCATTTGTAATCACTTTCTTATTGAATTACTTTAATATAAGGCAGGATTCAGTAAATCATATTACTGAAACTATTGCATTTTTTAATGTAATATGTTGTATATTTTAAAACATATGTTGTATATTTGTAAAAAAATAATCCATCATATGATTCTAAAAGACTTTTATACAGAAAAGAAGATCGCGATCGAAAATGAGTTTTCTTCCACAGCACCAACTGTACATTTATACAGTGATGCTATTTTTAAAACTGCAATTACAGAACCTGTAGTAATGTTTAAGTACGATACAATTTCCTGGGAAACATCATCTGAAAAAAACTATAAAGCTGATGTCTCTTTTTGCCTTTATATTGTACTTCCTGTGGGAACTATTGCATCAACAAGTTACGAAAATGTATTTGAAATTGCACACAGAATTGACAAAGCCGTCTTGTCACATACCGCAAGTAATTCTATTATTGATACTAATTCAACATTTAAAGTAAAAGAAAAGCAATGTAATAACGAAGATGTTCATTGGGATAAAAATGATTACTTCATTTGGGAAATAACATATAAAACGACCTTAATAGAAAATATCTTAAAAAAGAAATACATCCTTTTTAATAACGGATTAAGTAATGAAGCTCTTGAAGAACTTGGATATAATTTAACAACAGATATTATAGCAATAAACCCTAATCAGGTTGAAGGAACTATAGATTTAAATACCACAATATAATTCACATAAAATAAAAAAATGTCAAACTTAAATACCACACTTTTACAAAATATGACATAAAACTACCGCAGCATACTATTAACAATTTTAAATAAATAAAATCAAACCATACTTTTTTAAAATCCCAAATATGAAAAGAAGCAGAACACTATTAGACAAAAGGAGAGATTATGTGATCAACTACCTAAATAGAAATCAAGCTAAACAAATGAAAGTTGTAGTATCTGAACTTTCGGATAGTTTGTTCCTGACAGAACGCACTATTTATACTATAATTAATGAAGGGCTTGCTACAGAAGCCAGAGCTTAAAGCACTGAAACTACTGGTTTTGAGAATCAAAAAAATTGGAAAAAGCCATCTTAAGACTTAAATTTGTACACGATGGGAAAAGCAAATTTACGTCTTGGCCAAGAGTAAAATCCAATTAAAACCAGCTTACAAGAAACGTCCAAAAATACTAAATCTACTTTTTGGATTCTACAATAAGAATACTTTTTTAATACATTAAAATCATTTACAACTACAAGTTTAAATACTTGTTACAGCCAATCTTTTGCCTTTTTTTAAGCAAAAACAAATTTTAAACATTTAAAAACAATTTATATTATGAGTACATTAAACGATGTGGTAATTACCAAACTATCAGGCGGATTAGGAAGAAGAAATCCGGAACAAGACATGGTTTCAGGTTTACTTTTTGATGGAGTTGCCACTACAAAATTAACAGTGAACAAAATTGAGCGTTTGGTTTCATTAGAAGATGCTGAAGCATTAGGAATTACGGCTGAATATGATGTTGTTGGACAATCTGCTTATTATCAAATTCAACAATTTTTCAGAATGAACCCTTCCGGTGATTTGTACATTATGGCCACTACAGGAAGTTCATATGAGGATATCGTAGGAAAAGCGATGAATATGCAAGAGCAGGCAAACGGAAACATTCGTCAAATAGCAGTGATTTTTAGTGGCGCAACGGCATTTACAGCAACAAAAGCAGCTGTTACAAAAGCGCAGACACAAGCAGCACTTGGTTATAAAGATTATATGCCATTTGAAGTAATTTTAGAAGGGAAAGGTTTTAATGTCGATGATGCTACTTCTTTAGCCGGATTAAATGCTGAAAACGTATCTGTAGTTATTGCCATGGATGTTGAAAAGGCGTTTGAACAAAAGGTGTATCACGAAGGAACATCAACACTTTATACTTTAGCTCCTGACGAAGAATTAGTTCCTGAAGTAAATATGCCAGGTATTTACAACGTAAAAAACGCTGATGGTTTAAAAGAAGGAGATGAAGGTGTTCTCTATTTTGTTTTAAAATATTCATACAAAAATACAGCAGCAGTTGGATTAGCATTAGGAGCTGTATCAAGAGCAAAAGTATCTGAAAATATTGCCTGGATCGAAAAATTCAATCTTACCGGTGAAGGTTTTGCAAAAGCAGGTTTTATTGGCGGACAGGAAATTAAAACTCTTGGAACTTTAAGCGAATTAAACGAAAAAAGATACGTTTTTACAAAAACGCATACTGGTTTAGCTGGTGTTTATTTTAATGACAGTCATACTTGTACAACTGGTACATCTGACTTTGCCTATGTAGAAAACAATCGTACAATCAATAAAGCAACGCGCTTGTTACGTACCGCTTTATTGCCAAAATTAGCTTCTCCGGTTTTAGTAGATATTGATGGTAAATTACCACAATCAGTGTCAAAAAGCTTTGAAGGCTTATGCAGAAGCGCTTTAGAAGGAATGGTTGCAAATCAGGAAGTTTCTGATTTTGATGTTTATGTAGATCCAAAACAAAATATTTTAGCCACTTCAGAATTAAGAGTTAAAGCAGAAATCACTCCACTGGGAACTGCTCGTAAAATTATGGTTGATTTAGGATTTAAAAATCCTTTTGGAATCGACAAAGCATAATTTATTGAATCTATTACAATTCAAATAAAAATAAAAATTCAACAATTATATCGCCAAAATTCATTTGTTACAAATACAAATGAATTAAGGTGATAGCTCCTGAACGTTATCAGGATTTCTAAAAAAATAAAACTACATATGAATAAATTACCATTAATTAACGGACAACAACACAGCTGGTCATCAATTGAAGTAAGTATTGCAGGTAATATCGTTACCGGAATTACAGCTGTAAACTATAGCGATTCAGTATCTAAAGAAAACCATTACGGAGCCGGAGATATGCCAGTTCACAGAGGTAGAGGAAAATATGAGGCAAAAGCTTCGATCACTTTATACAATTATGAAGTAGAAGCAATTTTGGCAGCTTTACCAAAAGGACAAAGATTGCAGGATATCAATCCTTTCAGCATCATTGTAAGCTACTTAGATGACAGCAACGAAGTAATTACGCACACAGTAAGAAACTGCGAGTTCAATTCAAACAGCAGAGGAATTAGTCAGGGAGATACTAAAATCGCGGTTTCTTTTGACTTAATCTGTTCTCATGTTGAGTGGAATTAATCTGAGAATGAACTTCTTAAACAACTAAACCACAATCCCCTTCCCTATTTTTAAAACCGACTTAAAAGAGATTACCATTATCTATTGCGTTACGCAAAAAAGAAGTTCAAAGAACATGATTTTTGTATGCATACTTTTATATCTGCTCTTTATTCGTCCGTTTTAAAAACGGGGAATTTTCTTCAAGAGGTTGCTTTGAGCTTATTTATCTCAAAAAAAATAACTCAGGCAGCCTCTTTTTTATCATACAATCAAAATTCGATTATTCAATCATAAAATAATACATCCTTTTAAAATGGAAACAACAAACCCAAAAACCGCTGACGTTCTTGACGGAAATATTACTCAGGCTCAATTAAACCAATGGAAATACAAGCATAAAAAAGTAGTAAAACTGACGATTGCAGATGATGACGAAACTATTTTATTTGCTTATTTCAAAAAACCGGATATCAGTATTCGTTCTGCCGTATTACAAGCGTCAAAAATGGACGAATTTAAAGCGCTGGAAGTATTATTCAAAAACTGCTATTTGGGCGGAGATGCTAAAATTGAACAGGAAGATGATTTACGCCTCAATATTACCACAGCATTTTCAGATCATATTCAGCCGAAACCAGTAAAAGTAGAAATACTCTAATAATATCCACTCTTTTGCCTTTCCTTAAAACTCTACCAAATGAATATTAGAAAACATAACATCCAACTCAACGATACCAGCGAATCTGAAATGGCAAGGTTTAGACAAATTATGCTTGGTATTTGGCGTCAGCAGATTGAAGATGATAAGAACTCAATAGAAATGCTTAAATTCGTTAAAGAAAATCACGAAATATTAAATAAATTCGATTCGCAATATACAAATGTGCTTAATGATTCTGATAAACGAGCCTTGGGAAATAATGTAACTATAAATTCTAAAGGATATGTCACGAAACTTATAAAAAAAGAAGGCTCAAATAGATTTTTTGATGAAAATGGAACAGAATTATTTTTTAATGATCCCAAAATTACAGACAAACATATGTTGTATGGATATTTTGAAGTTAAAGATAAAATATTTATTCCTATAATAAATGTGCTGGATAGAATCAAAGCTGCAGGAGAAATTAGTCCGAATGTCTCAGGAAGTTACAAAAATATTTCAGATTATATTAAACTGGCTATAAAATCAAATGAAGATTGGGATTTTCCTATAGGTTTAAAAATGGAATATAAAATCTCAAACGAAGAAATGAATAAAGCAGGGTATAATGGTGGTTCTCGAACTTATTTTAAGTTTGGTAAACATAATATCATTTATAATATTGCCGATGCAGGTCAGTTTTTATGGGGTAATGCTGTGAGTAATTCAGGTTTTCTTTTGGAGTCAGCTTTAGAAGGAGTAAATAATTATGAATATTTGTTCTCAGGATTTCAGAATGGGGATTCGGCAGAAGATACACAGGCGATTAAAAATGGCTACAATTATCAATATTATAATCAAAAAGTAAGAGGATGGGATCAAGAGTAAATCAATTACCACTACTACTATTTTTGCAATCTCCTTTTTTGTGTTTCTCAGGATTTTCAAAAATAAAAGTTGTCTTATTTTTTCTTTTGTTTTTCTGATTATGAATTTAATATTTTTATGCAAAATGTTTTTGTATTTTGATAAATTTCCAGAAAATTAAATACAAATTTGACTCATCATAAACCCGTTTTTCACCGTAGAAAAACGGGAATTTTTTTACCATATCTGAATTTCAAACTACAATATAAATTCAGAAAAAGCATAATACATCTTACTGAAACTACTGACATACAACAACATATTACTTTCAAAACACACAATTTTGGTGTATTTTTACAGTGTTCTTAAAAGATATATCACTTTCTTAAATGTGATGATAAAAAAGAACTTTCTCGGATTTATTTACGGACTTTTTTTAGCTGTATATAAATTTTAAAACACAAATAATCTTACTGAATAATAAAAATCCTGATTGTCTTCAAACAATTCTAAAGGATTTTTATTCTCAAAATTGAAATCATTAATACACACAAATATGGATCAAACAACAAAAAAACACATTGATTTGCTTCATCCTTCGGTTAGGGAAGAAGTTACCAAAATCATAGAGGAATGCGACCTTGCCCTTACGGGAAAAGCAAAAGTGCGCATTACGCAAGGACTCAGAACTTTTCAGGAACAGGAAGATATTTATGCTTTTGGACGAACAAAACCAGGAAAAAAAGTTACGAATGCAAAAGGCGGTCAATCTATTCATAATTACGGATTCGCCGTAGACATTTGCCTGATTATAGATGGAAAAACGGCTTCGTGGGATACGGCAAAAGATTGGGATAACGATAAAATCTCTGATTGGCAGGAATGTGTCAAAATTTTCACCAAATACAACTGGAACTGGGGCGGCGACTGGAAAACATTTAAAGATCTTCCGCATTTTGATAAAAAAGGATATAGTGACTGGAAAATCCTCAGTAAACTAAAACGTGACAAGAAAAACTATGTAATCTTATACAAATAAACCTATGAAACATTCAAAATTAAAACGCCTTGCATTATTAATTGCCGTTTCTTTTGCAATTTCTTCCTGTACCTCAACCAGAACGGCATTATTCGATCAATATTCTTATGAAAAAACAATTGAGTTAAAAGTTGAAGCAACAAAATTAATGAGTAAAGCTACTACGCCTTATAACTCTCATAAAGAAGAAGTTGAAACTCTATTACGCAACATCGAAAAATTATCCGAATATGAAAAAAACAAACCCAATAATGAAATCACTTTTGAAATGTGGAAAGTTTTAAATGACAAAGAAAAAAATCTTCTTGTCGGATTTTTCAAACGCTGGGAAACAAAAGGAATTTTATCTCCGGTTTTTCTGGATGAATCAAAAAAACAGGTTTTAGATGCTTTGGATTTGTTGATTCAATATGAAAGTAAAAAAGACAAAGAATCAAAAGATGCACTTTTAGAATTAATCAACCTCAACACATAAACTATGAATATCGATCAATTAATAGAAGAGCTGAAAAGCAAATTAAAAACTATTATAACAAAAAGTTATAAAGATATCAAACCCGAATTAGAAAAAGATCTAAATGCATTTTTAGAAGCATCCAGGGAAAAACTGGAACGCTGGATTTTTCTTTTATCAACCGGAGATATAACCGAAGAAGAACTGGAATGGCTTTTAAAAAGTCAGCTTGATTTAGTCGCATTACAGGCATTACAAACAACAGGAATTTCAAAAGTAAAACTGAATGCACTGAAAAATAATATTTTAAAAACCATTTTTAAAATTATTCTGGAGCTGATTATTCCGGTTGTTTAAAGTCCTATTTTAAAGAACAAAAAACAAGAAAAATTGCCTCATAACAAATTGACTACAAGGCGTTTTTAACACAAAACACAACTTACTGAAACTACTGATTAGCAAGCCTTAAAATCTTGGTTAACGAGAAATCAAGGCGTATTTTTACAGTATCAAATAAAACATCATCTTTTAATTATGGCGCGCAAATCTAAAGATGATTTTATCCGAAAAAAACATCTTATAAAAACAACAAATAATAACGATATGAAAGATTTTATCATCGAGGATGACTTGTTAATTATAAAAGGGGATTTTGCAATTAATGAGGCAGATCAACAAAACATAGAACATTTACTATTAACTCAAAAAGGAAGTTATAAGGAATTTCCAATTCTTGGTGTAGGAATTAAAAAATACATCAACAGCCCGGACGCAACTTCCAGGCTTAGACTAGAAAACGAAATAGACAAACAATTATCGTATGACAAATTTTATGTAAAAACATTAGATGTCAACGATTTACAAAACATTAAAATCGATGGGAACTATTAAACCACAGGAAAACCAAAACATTTTTGACATTTCTTTACAAGAATATGGAAGTATAGAAAAGGTATTTGACCTTTTAGAAGACAATGATCAATTCAATCTTACAGATGATCTTTCTGTTTATGAGGATTTAAAAATAGGCAGAGAAGCTTTTAAAAAGGATATTGTTGAATATTACAATTCAAGAAACTTAAAACCTGCAACTTCTATCACAGACGAGGAACAATATTTACTGGATAATTTCTCCGGAATTGATTATATGATTATTGAAGATGATTTTATCATTTATTAGTCAATATTCTTAAATATAAATACCGAAAAAGTCGGTGCTAAAACTTCTTCTTTTTAGAATCTCTAAAAGATAAACTACGCTCTGTAGTATTTACAAAAAAATCATAAACAATTATCTATAAGCATTTTATACATGTCTTACAGGCTAATCTATATTAAAAAATTAAAATATGGCACGTACAATTGCTGAAATACAGAATGAAATTCTGAGCGAAAAAGATAAACAATCCTCTTTAAGCGGTTTAACTGATTCAAAAGCTGCGATTTGGAAACTTTGGATCAACATTGTCGCAACTGCGATTTGGGTTCACGAAAAAATAGTAGAAAAAAATGCGCTTATTTCAAGACCTCACACCTTAAACTGGTATCGTGAACAGGCTTTAAATTTTCATTATGGAATTTCCTTAGATCCCGATTCCAGTAACGGAATATCGCTGATATGGAAGGAAGGTGCTTATCAGTTTGATACTACAGGTCTTACAGATACCGAAATTGAAAATTCTAAAATAATCAAACATTGTGCTGTAAGTGAAATTGATTTAGAAACGGTATTAAAACCAAAAAAAGAAATTGAAGAAATTTTCTCTGATTATTTCCATAATAAGGTTGGAGTCGTTTTTATAAAAGTTGCTACTGTAACAGATGATAAAATTTCGAGAATTGATGTTCCAAACGAGCTTTTTGCCTTTAAGGAGTATATCGCCAAAATTAAAGATGCAGGAAATCAGGTTTACATCACATCTGATCAAGGCGATAATCTAAAATTAAGCCTGAATGTTTATATCGATCCTTTAAGCATTTTTATCAATCCAAAAGACATTGGATATTATCAGTTAAAAAGTTTAAACAGAGATTTAAAACCGGAGGAACTAATCAAATTAGAGGAATATGAAACAGCTTTGGAAGCCGAGCCGTTAGATCCAAGAAATGGTTCTTTAATATTAAAAAATGAGGAATTTCCAGTATTAAATGCTATCAAAGATCACTTAAAAAATATTGAGTTTAATGGTGCTTTCGTAAAAACTTATTTGGTTGATGCGATTCAAAAAGCTGAAGGAATAAAGATTCCAATATTGACTAAAATCGAAACTGCCTGGGCAACAAATCCCAGTGATGAACCAAAGGCTCTTGCGGATGTAACAAAGATTGAATATTTCATTCCAAACGCAGGTTATTTTGATATGGATTTGTTTCAGGTTGAGATAAACTATATTCCTTACACATTCTACCGCGATAAACAATAGTCTAATATATATACAATGAATAAATACACCGTTTTAAAGTGGGAAAAGCTGTTGTTATGGCTGATTCCTCCTATTCTTAGAAAAAAAACTCATGTTGACTGGCTCGATGTTTTACTGACGCCTCTTCATACTATTTACGAAGAGATTCTTTATAAAATGCAACATACCGGTCAGGTCATTTATCTTGAAAAAGTACTAAATGATACTTATAATCCAACAAAAATTTACAATCCTAATTTAAGTACTGAGCAAAAACGATTAGAGGAGTTAATTTATATAGACGAATCTGTGAAGCCTACTTTACAATATGTATATCTTCATAAAGAGTATTATGAACCTGATGGTACTTTGATGATTCCGCAATTGAAAGTGTATACAAATGAGGAATATAAAAACAGAAACAACAAACCTGTTTATCTCGCGCATCGCAAAGATTATACAAAAATAACGTATGCCAATTTCAGGGTATTTATTCCGGAAAGTTTAATAGTAAACGGTAATATAGTTATCGAACCAACTAAAGACGGTTCTGTAAAAACAGAAGCTATTAAAATAGCGAATATAGAATACCACAATTTGCTTAACTTTTATAAACTGGCAGGTAAAAGTTACGAAAGTTACTCTTATTCAAAAGGTTAGAAAGAGAAACTAAATATCAGAGATTCTAAATAAAAAAAAACCGACATTTAAATAAATAAAAATGAAACAAATAAATTTTAGTCATGAAGGGGGATTTCCTCTTGAGCAAGAAACTTTAGAGAGACTTCAAACCGCTTACAGATCTGAATTATTCGGAGCTTTAAAAGCACATTTAAGCATTGATACACAGACTGATTATATCTTAGCTCCGGCAACAATCAATACAAAAGGCTGGGCTGTAATTCGTATAAAAGAAAAAGATCCAAAAGATCCTGCCGGAGGAACAAAAATGCAAGGAATTTTATACCCTATTAAAGAAGCTGCTCCAACAGGCTTTTTAAAGGCAACCAGAACCGGAACAAATTTAGTATACGGAACAGGAGTTTCTCAAACTGCTTATTTTGATTATGAGGCCGAATACATTAGCGCACAAGATTATACAAATCGTCCTGAATCTCCTGAAAATAGTGATGCAACAACGGTAAATTATTATGATTTGGCACAATTTCAAATTGTGAAAGATCGTAAGGCTATTGAAGGAATTCTGGAAGCAATAAATGCAAATATCGATGCAATAGAAAGAAATATTGGTACAATAGAAAGTAACATTGATTCTGTTGAAACAGCTATTAATGTGATTAATCAAACCTATCTTCCGCTTGACGGCTCAAAAGCAATGACAGGAGATTTTTCAATGAGTAGCAAAAGGTTACTACAACCTACAAATTCTACTGGAAGAGCTTTAGTAAATAGCAGTGACACAATAATCTCAAGTCTTTCTCTAAACTATCAATCTGATTGGCAGAATACTTCCATTGGAGGAAAAGTATATTTAGAGAATTTAAGTACAACAAACTCAGTTGGTTCTTTATTGGTTATAGATGATTATCATCAGGTAACGAAAAGCAATTCGCTACCAGAATTACTTAATCGCATCACTGTTTTAGAAAGTAAAATATCGACAGCAACAGCAGCTGTACCTATTGGAATGGTGGCTATTTGGGGAAAACCTGCACCATTTCCTGATGGTTGGAAAGAATATCTGCCATTGAGGGGAAGAATGCCGTTGGGATTAAATCCTGATGATCCCGATTTTAGCCGACTTCGAGACTTCGCTGGCTCAAAAACTAAAAAGCTAGAGGTTTATGAAATACCTTCACACTCTCACAACTTCGTTTCTGATAACAATGCCCTTGAGGATGGTTTAAGATTCGGATCAAATGAGAGCTATCAGACTGGAGTAGCCAGTCAAAAAACAGAAGAAACGGGAGGAGGTCAACCTTTTTCTATCATGAATCCCCATACAGTAATTTATTTCATAGAATATACAGGACTTTCAAGTGATACAACAGCACCAACAAGTCCAACAAATTTGATAGTATCAAATATTGGGACTACAGGTATAACTTTAAGCTGGACAGCATCAAGCGACAATGTAGCTGTTAGTGATTATATTTTATATCAAAGCGGTGCTGTGCCGCTTCAGTTAGGCAACGTTCTTTCACATAATGTTTCCGGATTATCGCCAGGTACAAATTATAGTTTCTATGTTATAGCACAAGACTCGGCAAACAATTCATCAATTGCCAGTAATATTGTAAACGCAACCACAACGTCAATTGTAGAACCAACAGGACCAATAATACCAAGATACATAAATGCCCGTTTTACAGGGGTAAATCGTATTCTAATTAATTGGAGTATTGAGCCAAATAATACTGGGAATGTTCTTTATCAAATTTTAACAGGAGATCGCTATTTCGAAAATTATGTAGCAATAGGCCAAACCTATGAGAATGGCTATATTGATTTAAATGTAACCAAGTATAATTCTTACTATTATAAATTGCGAATTATAAATGAAGCTGGAGAGCCTCTTTCAGATTTTTCTCAGATTCTTGAAGTAAAAGCAAATCCAAGTCTGGAAGATGAATAGAATTGATAGAAGGTTTTGAATATTCAAAAACCAAATATCTCTAAGCAATCTTTTGGGCCTAAAACCCAAAAGATTACTTTATCAAAAAACTTAAAACGTACAAAAACATACATGAAAATTGTAAAATTTATTTTTACGGCCTCAGCATTGCTGTGGCTTTTATTAACAATTCTGGCAATGATGCCGATAGCAGCTTTACTATCACCAACCCTTTTTATATCAAAAAAACATTACACAGAATGGATCCTTTTTTTATTTGCATTAATTTGTTCTTTAGGGATCTACCCTATTTGTTTTGTGTATTCTGCCATCAAATGGAACGGCTTTTTAAGCTATTTAAGAAAACTTAGTTTAGGTATTGATATTAATGGAAATATGATTGCCGGAGATTTGCTAAATGACAATTTTATTATTGCATCCTCAACCAATAAATTTGGTGCTGTTCAGGAAACGATAAGCGATAATTTAGGAGAAAATGAAAGAGACAACACACTATCGATTTTTGGCAAAAGATTTACCAACTTACTGGGAGTAATTGATTTTGAACATGCCAAAAAATCAATAGTAAAAGATTAACATAAATAAAAACGATATGCATAAAATTTCAGAATACTCAAACGAAATGAAACTATTGCTATATGGATTTTTTATTTACTTAGAAATGGATATAGAAATTGTTAAAGTATTGTTTTATCTCATGGTAATGGATACTTTTTTAGGCATTATCAAAACCATAGTATTAAATAACCCATTTAGCTTTAAAAAATTGGCTTTAGGATTTGTATCTAAACTAGCCGTATTACTAATACCAACCGCTTTGGCATTAATGAGTATAGGACTTAATTACAACTTTAAATGGTTTGTAACTATAGTAATGGACTTACTTATTGTTAGCGATGGTATTTCAATTATAAGCAATATTATTGCTATAAAAACAAAAAAAGAAGTCGAAAATTTCGATGCAATGACATTAATTCTAAAGTTGGTAAGAGATCGTTTGATACAGCTTTTTAAAAGGCTTTTGATCACAATAGATCCTAAGCTTCATATAGAAAAATAGACTCGCATATTAAAAGAATAAAAATATACGTACAATAACTTAACGATCGGTTATTTCTGATAATACAAATAAAACAATCAGAGTTATAAGACTCAACAAATCTACAATTGCTGAGCAGGATTAAATAGTTTGTTTAATAGTATAACCTCTGAAGTTTTGCTTTAGAGGTTTTTTATGAGATTATAAAGCCCGAAAACCGCAATAAAATACTTTCAAATAATAGAATCCAATTTTTAAATTTCTACTTTTAAGAAGTATATTTTTTCAATATATTTCACAAAGCTATGCTAAAAAAATACAGCTCATTACTTTTATTTACGGCAATTGAAATTGAAATTGCGTCCATAAGTTTAAATAATTACATTACTAATAATTCGGCTTTACTTTCTGTTTTAACCGCTTTATTTTTAATGGTAATCCCTGCATTTTATTATTTTCTAACTAAGAAAAAAGAAACTGAATTCACTTTTTGGTTTATTTTCTATTCCGTTTTTAAGATTACTCCTTATATCTTTCAGATGGAAAAACAACTTTTTTCAAGTCATTTTTCAGTGGAAAATTTATTTCAATATTGCATTTCTGATTTTCTTACTATTGAAAGCTTTTCAATTTATTCGAAACTTTAGAAAAGCTGCCAGACAAAAAGACACTATCGAACAAGACGAATATTCTATTATTTCTGATTATTTAAAAGAATCAATTCCATTCAAAAAATTAGGAAAAACAATCGCTTTTGAAGTTTGCTCTTTCTATTATTGTTTTATAAAATGGACAGGAAATAAAAACAATCAAAATAATTTTTCAGGATATCGGGAAAGTGGCGTGAGTGCTCTTTATATTGGTTTAATGTTAGCTTCGGGTTTTGAAGCTATTGGTTTGCATGTATTTTTAATTTCACGAAGTAAAATTGCTGCGATTCTTTTTCTTGTACTTCATATTTATTTAATTATTAATCTTACGGGTCATTTAAAAGCTATTTTCTTCAGAAATCATCTTATTTTATCTCAAAAAATTGTGATTCGTTACGGACTTTTTGATACTTTAGAAATACCTATTGATTCGATTATTACATTACAAAAATTTGAAGGTGATTATGACAAAAGTAATCAGCTTGTAAAATTTGCATTATTAGGAAAATTAGAACCTCATAATATTTCGATTGAATTAAAAAATAGTATTAAAGTTAATTTACCCTTTGGAATCACAAAGCAACCTAAAAAAATATTGCTTTATATTGACAACGCAAATGATTTTATTAAAATAGTTAAAGACAAAATTGAAGAGAACAAAACTCTTCTTAAACCAAAAACGCTACAAATGGAAAAAAGCATGTAAAACTACTATTTCACATGCTTTTTAATTTTAAACCAACAACTAATTTATATCTTTATTTCTTTCGCAGCAGCGTCTTTCTTTTTTGCCAGCTGATTTACTCTCCACATTAATAATATGGTCGAAAGCGTAATCACAGCAATAACATATCCTAAAATATCATAGTTTTCCAGCGGAGATGATTTCGTTTTTTGATGAACAATAAAACCTGCACAAACAGCCGCGATTCCACCCGCAATTTGTTGTAAAGATGAAGTAATCGACATATAAGCGCCACGATCTTTCATTTCTGGAATGGCAGTATTTAAGGTCGTTGCCGGAATCATACGACTCATGATTCCCATAAATAAAATCATATTAATTACTACAATTTCCCATAGCGGAATCGGATTCAGATTCGTATAAATTAATATCATAATCACAGAAATTACAGATCCTGCGGCAAACAATTTGAACTTACTGATTTTATCACTTAATTTTCCAACCAAAGGCATAATAAATAATACCGAAAGTCCGGTGAAGAAAAATACCATTGGCAATTCGAGTTGGCTAATATGAATATTGTTAACCAAAAAGGCACTTCCAAAAGGCTGTAACATAAATCCTCCCACCGATAAAAATGCAATAGCGGTAAAACCTACCTGATAATGTTTATTACTTAAGGTATGCCACAAATGCAGAAAAGGATTTTTATCTGATTGTAATTCTAAATGTTTGGTAATTGGCTGCATTTGAGTTATAATAGCTATAAGAATTAAAACTCCTAAAACGGCAATCATATAAAATGCCGAATGCCATCCCCAGTTATTTGCAAAATACAAACCTACCGGAATTCCTAAAATCTGACTTGTTGCAAATGCCATTTGTATGAATCCCATAACGCGTCCTCTTTGATGTATAACAAATAAATCAGTTACGATTGCTAGTGAAACAGAACCAATTACACCGCCAAAAAGTCCGGTAACGATTCTTGCCATTAGTAAAATCATATAACTGGACGAAAGCGCACAGAAAACAGTTCCTATAATGAAACCTGTATAAAAGAAAATCAGTAATTTTTTTCGATCAAAACGATCTGCAAAACCCGCAGCCAGTAATCCCGAAATTCCGGCACTAAACGCATAAGCTGAAACGGCAAAACCAAAGTTGGCTGTTGTCATATCAAGGGTTTTCATTAAGATATCTCCTAACGGAGAAATAACCATAAAATCAAGTATCACAGTAAACTGCAAAAGTGCCAAAATTGCAATAATGATTTTTTGGTGAGAAGTAAAAGCGGGGTTATCCCCAATTGTTTTTTCCATATAAATGGGTTGTTTTTTATTAATTTAATTCCTGGCATTCGTGACCAAATTCGTTGATCATACCAATGATTGTTTCGGGTTTAAGCACATTTGAAACAACGCGAAGTACGCAATCGACATCTTCATGATCGATACTCCATTGCTCAATATCCTGATGCTCGTCCAGCGTTTTACGCATCTCGCAGGCTGGATCAATATTCGTAATATTCGTTTTAAAAACGTAGATTGAGTTTAAATCTGTTTCCATAATTTTTCATGGTGTTAAGGCTTTTATGGTTCGGCTAAAAGCTTCTTTCATAATTTCTTTGGTAAGTTTAAATGGCTTTCCTCCCATACTCTTACCTTCAGTATGCAGGTTCAACAACGTATACAACGGTCCGTAAGCCACAGACCAAAAGGCTTCAAATGTCATTGGAACAAGTTCTTTCTTACGAAGTCCGTTATCAATAAACTCTTTCATAATCATTCTA
Source organism: Flavobacterium sp. (assembly GCF_043722275.1). Taxonomy (GTDB): domain Bacteria; phylum Bacteroidota; class Bacteroidia; order Flavobacteriales; family Flavobacteriaceae; genus Flavobacterium. Next base: position 48,742 of record NZ_JAYSPC010000119.1, read on the forward strand.
AAATCTGCAAACTCTTTAATAGAATCCAGAATGACTTCTGAGTGGGGAGAATGTTTGACGATTTCAAAAAAAGCAACTTCCTTGGGGTATTTCATGGTAAACGCCGCCCGGTTTTCCCATTGCTTCCATAATCCTTCTTCAAACGACATTTGGGGTGAAAAATCTTTTACTGTTCCGGTAAAAAATTTAAGTGCAATCACAGCACCTATTTTTTGTATTAAATCATCTTTGTCTTTGTAATAAATATATAATGTTCCAACAGAAATTGAACAGGCTTTCGCCAGCTTATTCATACTGAAACCCTGAAATCCGTCACGAACGATTTGATCGATTGCAGTTGTAATTACCAGCTTCTCCTTATCAATATCCCGAATTCTCATATGCTAATTTTTTCACAAAGATAAATTAATAAATGAATAAGCATTCTTTTATTAATTATTTTTTGTTGATTTTTTTTTTTTAAAGAAACCCGATAGATTAAATATTATGTTTTGAGAAACTTTCTTTTCTAAATCCACTCAAACGACAAACCCGACAGGTTTTTAAAACCTGTCGGGTTTAAAAAAACGGATTCTATAATTACTCCATAAAAAAAACTCCTGCTCAAAAAATGAACAGGAGTTTCAAAAACAAATCTAATTTCTATTTCTAATCTAAATTTTCTATTTAATTATGCTAATCCACGAGTTAACCAACCACTTTTATTGGCAGTAACAATAGCATAAGGTGTAATCCAGAATAAGCTAAACGTGTAAAAAAGACTGTATGAATACGCCCAAAGCGAATCTGAAAAACTATATCTTTTAGCATAAAATAAAACCGGGAAACTCGAAACAATCAATATTCCCAATAATGTCGAACTTAAAAACAATAACGGATGCATTGCGATAAAAATAAACATAAAAATCATAAACGGATAAGCCATAACAATTTTCAATGCCTGATTTAACCATAAAAGTCGGGCTCCAAATTTAGATTCTTTTCTAAAATCTGTAAAAACATATTTTGCCATTGCAATATTTTCACGCACATTACTTCTGCTCCATCTTATAAACATTTTATACAATCCCGTATATTCTTCCGGTACGTTTGTAAGTACATATGCATTACGTTGAAACAATACATGTTGACCTTGTTTCAAAATCATATTTGTCATTGCGCGATCTTCTCCAATATCAGATGGCTGTCCCATAAAAGTTTGATTGATCCATTCATCAAGACAAGCAAAAACCGCAGTTTTACGATATGCTGCTGCTGCTCCGGGAGTACAAAGAACAGAGCCCAGTTGACTTTCGGCAGAACGCATGAATTCAAAACTCATTACAAAACTAACATTAAGCATTTTTGGCAATATTGCTTTTTTACTGTTCAAAACATGAACATTTCCTGCTACTGCGCCACATTTTTCGTTTACTACAAACGGACTAACCAAGTTACGTAAAGTGTCTTTTTTTACGATTGAATCACTATCAACCGTTACAAAAATTTCACCTGTTCCTAATTCAAATCCACGGTATAATGCATGACGTTTTCCTGCGTTTTGTGGTTGTTGAAAAATCGTTAAACGATCTCCTAATTTTATTTTAGCTTGTTGCATCCAGTACCAGGTATCATCTTTACTGCCATCATCAACTGCTAATATTTCTAATTTATGTGCTGGAAAATCACTTTCTGCCAAACTCAATAAAGTATCCCAAACCAGTTTCCCTTCGTTATACGCAGGAACGATTACTGTAACTGTTGGCAACATTTCATCAGAAACTGATTCGATAGGTTTGTATTTAAAATACAAGTATAAGTTATATAGAAAAACTCCTGTCTGGAAGAAAAATAAAAGTCCCGCAACTATCAAAAACGGAAGTCCCCAGGTAGAGTTCATTCGGTCAATTTGAAACTGATCAAAGTCGGGTTGTAATTCATAAACCGAATACGCTCCAACAAACATCAAAATAAATGTACTTACAAGTATAAATAATCCAAATTTGCTTTTGGTACGCTCATTTACTTTTTTGGCTGATACATTTGAATTGTTGATACGAAAAATAGAACTATTTAAGGCTTGTTCACTATTAAGATCTGTACTTGAAGTATAAAATTGGTCTGTTGTTAGGGTTTCACTTTTCATATGACACTACTTTTTGATTGCTTTGTATGGCTTTTATATAATTTGATTTCCTCCCGATTCTTTATTTTCATTTATCGTCAAGGATTTTACATTATCCCATTTTGCAAGCCTTGTGCCATTATCACTTTTTACTGGTTTTAAGCGATTTACCTATTTCATATATTTGTGATGTGTATAATATTTATACGTTTTTAGGATACAGTATACAGTTTTATTGAGCTTATGGAGTAGTCAGATGAGGTTATTTAAGATATTTTCGCTATACCTAATGGCTATTTCCAAAATTTATATTTCATTTAATATTTCTATTATTCTTAACACATTCTGTCTTTATAAAAAACCGTAATATAAATTCTATAATGAAAACTCATTTTTTGTATCATCATTATGAAACAAAAAAAATGCCTTGCTAATAAAGCAAGACATTTTTATATTTTATTCTTTATAAAACTTAGCACAAAGTTTAAAGAAAACCAGTGCAAACTCGTTTAAATCTATCAAAATCCGTGGGCAAATTAACTTGAAACTTAAACCTGAAACCCGGCTTTTATTCTTTAGGCTTCGTTAAGTAATATACCGGAATTCCCGTTAACATAATCAAAACTCCCCAACCACAAGTTGAGAATTTTGTCAATAATAACGAAATACAAACTGCCGTTGCAATCACGATGTACAACATTGGTAAAAATGGATATCCAAAGGCTTTGTAAGGTCTTTCGACATTCGGCATTTTTTTACGTAAAATGAAAATTCCGTAAATGGTTAAGATGTAAAAAATCAAAACTATGATAATTACGAAATCCAATAAATCACCATATTTCCCTGTCAGACACAAAGCCGAGGCCCAGATACATTGCGCCCAAAGTGCCCACGCAGGAACACTTGATTCATTTAAAATAGCTGCTTTTTTAAAGAACAAACCGTCTTTTGCCATTGTATAATATACTCTCGCACCCGCCATAATTAATCCGTTGTTACAGGCAAAAGTCGAAATCATAATCATAATTGCGATTATCAAAGTTCCTATATCGCCAAAAATATATTGTGAAGCCACAACCGCTACTCTATCAGATTTTGCTGTTGCAATTTCGTCAAGCGGAATTACAGCCAAATACATCAAATTAGTTAAAACATAAATAATGGTCACAATAAAAGTTCCTAAAAATAAACTGAAACCAACATTACGTTTTGGGTTTTTAATTTCTCCTGCAATAAACGTAACTCCGTTCCAGGCATCACTGGAAAATAACGATCCAACCATAGCAGCCGAAATTCCGGTAATCAAAGCTGTTCCGCTAATTGGCAACCACGATCCGGTATCTTTATTATACGAACGCGTTGTCCATGCATCAGTCCAGTTTGCATCCCAAACCGAAGCTTTTGCAGCCAATGTCAATCCGAAAACGATTAATCCCAATAATGATAAAATCTTAATAATCGTAAGAACCGTTTGTAGAATTTTTCCATTCTTCACACCACGACTGTTAATATATGTCAATACCACAATCGTGAAAATCGAAACAATCTGTGCCGCGTTGAGTTTAAAAGAACCCAACTCATACAATATATTCTCATCGCTTAAAGGTTCATATAAATAAGCGGCAAACTTGGAGAACGCTACGCCAACGGCAGCAATAGTTCCGGTTTGAATTACAGCAAAAAAACTCCAGCCATACAAAAAGGCTATTAATTTATTATACGCTTCTTTCAGGTAAACATATTGTCCGCCCGCTTTTGGGAACATCGCACTCAACTCGCCGTAACTCACAGCGGCAATTATAGTAATTAATCCAGAGATTAGCCAAATTAAAGTTAGCCATCCTGCTGAGCCTACTTGTCTGGCAATATCAGCACTCACAATAAATATCCCTGATCCAATCATAGAACCCACTACAAGCATGGTTCCGTCTAATAATCCGAGTTCTCTTTTAAAATTTTCCTGATCGTTTTCTTGCATTGTTTTTGGTTTTTTGGGTTGGCTAAAGATATACTTTTTTCTCAAATTCCAAATCCTGAAATTCCAAATTTCAATTCTTATTTGCCACTTAATTGTAATCAACGGCAAAACTTTGAAGAAAGTAATTTTTAAGGTAATTTTTTTCAAAATCTAAATCTAAAATAATATGGGCGTATCCCTTCGGGTCGGGCTTTCGGCTTTATCTTTTACAACGCTTCGCTGGTAAAAGGATATCGCCTCTATCCCTTACGCAAATCTCATTTCATAAGAAGTTTGAGAAATAATTCATTTACGGATTTCCATAAAATTATACTTTTTGATGTGTTTACATTTGAAAAAACAATAGTAATAAAAAATCCACATGAAAAACTACAAAGTAATTTTGACAATATTCTTAATAATTTCAAACATTTCGTTTGCACAAATTTCAACAAAAGAAAAAGAAATCAGTAATGCTGAAAAGTTTACAGATAAATCTGGAACATTAATTCAAAAAGAATTCATTGATATAGGTGATCTAAAAAAATGCAAAATTCAAACAGCAAAATTTACTGATTTAATAACCACTCAAAAAACAAGTGCTGTACGATTTGAATATAATTACATTAGTTCTTATTCAACAGATAATAAACTTGCTTTATTGGACTCTGATGAAATTGATGGACTAATAAAATCTTTAAAATTAATTCAAGAGAAAATTCTTCCTACAGTGCCTACTAATTATACAGAAATCTCATTTAGAAGTAGAAGTGGATTTGAGGCTGGCTGCTTTTCAAAAAAAGAAAGCTGGGATATATATTTGAAATTAGAAAGATATGATGGTAAATCTTATGTCTTTTTAAATAAAGAGGATTTACCCAAACTTTTATCACTTTTAGAACAAGCAAAATTAAGTCTCTAGAAAAAACAAAAAAAGACGGTAAAGCTGAAAACCGAAAGAGTAGGTATAATTAAAAAAATAAAATTTATGGCACTTTTAGATCACAATGGAGAAAGTGAATTTCCAATGTCAAAAGAAAAAGTTTTTAAAGCAATGCAAAGGGCAATACCAACAATCAAAGGATTGACGATTGAAATTGCAGACAAACTACAAGGGAGATTTATAGTAAAAGCAGGAGTTAGTTTATATAGCTGGGGCGAAAACATACCAATTCAATTAACTGAAATTTCTGAAAACAGAACTAGAGTAAACCTTACTTCTTCCCCAAAAACAGGCAATATGTTTGGAGGTTCATCTGATATGGGGAAAAATAGAAAAAATATTGAGGATATTCTTTTCAACACTTCAAAAATTTTATCTGATGAAAACGAACAACTTTCCACTGAAACAATTTTAGACAAACCACTAATGAATAATCAGGTAAATAATTATCAAACAGTTAAAAATTCAAACTTAATGCAAACTAACAATTCAAGTTCCTGGTATGAAAAAAAATGGTTAGTTATAATTCTTTGTATTATATTTTTTCCAATTGGTCTTTATGCCCTGTGGAAAAACACAATTATTTCAAAGGGCTGGAAAATTAGTATAATAATAATATCTTTAATTGTTTTTACAAATTTTAACAATAAAAAACCAACACAACCTACACCAAATGAGAATACAAGTACAGTTCCGATTCAGCCGGAAATGGCTACTGAAGAACAAGAAAAATCTCCCACTCAAAAAGAAGCTATCATAACTAAATTAAAAGAAAAAGCAAAAAGAGATTGGCCGAATGATTATACAACACAAGAATTTTGGGTTAATCAACAAATTGACGATTACGAATATATGTTAAGCATAGAAAACAATTCAATAAAAGCGAAAGCAGAAAAAGATTGGCCATTAGATTTCTCAACGCAGAAATTTTGGTATAACGAACAAATTGACGCTCAAGAAAGAATGGAGTAGACAAAACACTTTTCTATTTTTAGGATAACTATTCTGTTCTATTTTTGAAATTATTAAAAGCTACATTATAAATTTGTAGCTTTTTTCAATAGCAATAATATATCTTTGAATTCTATTAAAAACCTCAGGATAAAATCAGTTTTCTAAATGTATATATCTTTCATCATAATAAGCTTAAATAGAAAAAGAGAAATTAATTTTTACTAAATGATAACGTCTCAAAAGGAACAGATAATCAACAAAATTGCCCAAGATAAAATTGATTTCAATTTTGGTCTAAAACTTTTATTAGAAGATTCCGAATTTAAATTTGAGGATTTTTTTGCAACTTTAAAAAATTACATATTTAATGCTATTCCCGATAAGACAGATTATAATACTGAAACGTATCAAAATGCTATTAATACAATTCCGTTAAAAGCGACTTATACTCCAATTGCAATTCTAAGATCTTTTTCGACAAAAATTGCCTTTAATAAATTAGCTGAACTTCCTGAAAACGAAAATGTAAAAGTAGTAACCTCATTACTTTGGATTTTTAAAGTTATAGACACTCAAAGAAGAAATACAGAATGTAAAAATGGTTGCGGACATTTTTGGCATGAACTGGAATAAAAAAGTCATTATTTCAGTTTAAAAACTTAAAGCAATCATAGTAGTAAAAACAATAAATATTATTGCAAAATACGATTTACCTGTGAAAAGGTTCTTTGATAATAAGCTTCTTTGGTTGAAGAAATCATAACGCCTCCGTGAGTCGAAGAATGAACAAATTTAATTTCTCCATCTGCTACTTCTACTACCATTCCAACATGATTAATTTGGCGTCGTCCGTTAGTTTTAAAGAAAATCAAATCTCCTTTTTGTGCTTCGTCAGTATCTACTTTAGTACCAATTCTGGATTGTTCGATAGAACTTCTTGGCAACTTGATATCAAAATTATTAAAGGTACAAATCATTAAACCTGAACAATCAAAACCTGCTTTTGTGGTTCCGCCTGATCTATAACGCGTTCCGATATTTTCGGTTGCATTCATAATCAATTGATTGACTAATTCAGAATGATTGCTTACTCTAAATATTGTCGTTGTGTCTTTTTTAATTTCTGAATTATCTGCGACCTCAGATGATGTTGGTACGTTATTTTGTAATTCGGGAGTAGGATTTAATGCTTGTGCTGCATCTGCTTTTTCTTTTGATGTATTTATTTTCAATACATAACCTACCGGCAACTTTCCTTTTATAAATGGATTTTGTCGTTCCAGTTCTGCAACTGTTAGACCATATCTTTTAGCAATAGCAAATTTTGTTTCTTTTGGCTGTACTTCAACAACTATATCAACGTTGTTGTTAGCGGATACTAGTTCAGGTTGTAAATCACCGTTTTTAGTTTTGTTTTCTGAATTTACGACGGCTTTTTCAGTAACCTGAGTTTGATTTGCATTTAATGCTTGCGCTAAACCTGCTTTTTCTTTTGAAGTTTTAATTTTTAAAACATATCCTACAGGTAATTTCCCTTTAATATACGGATTTTGTCGCTCCAGTTCTGCAACTGTAATTCCGTATTTTTTGGCAATAAGATATTTTGTTTCCTTTGGTTTTACTTCAACTATTACCTCAACATCTGTTGAAGGCATTAGTTCTGTTTTTTGTGTATTCTGATTTTTTATAGTAGTTTCAGTCGACGCGATAGTATTAGACGTAATATTAAGCTTTTGCCCAATTTTTAAACCATCATTTTCTAACGAGGGATTTGCTTTTTTTAAATCCTCAACAGTAACATTGTATTTTTTTGAAATAGACCAAAGGGTTTCTTTTTCCTGTACTTCGTGTATATCTGAACTTAATGTTGCTGCGGGGATTGTACTTGCAACTGTTTCAGTTTTTTTTGTAGTGGCTTTTTTATTGGTATTCGGAATCAATAAAACCGAATTTAACTTTAAAACCTTGGGAGCGTCAGGATTGGCTTCCTCGATGTCTTTGGCTTTTACACCGTATTTTTTAGCAATTACAGTAAGATTTTCTCCTTTTGATATTTTGTGCCTGATAAACTTTTCCTGCGAAAACACTCCAACACTGAAAAAAAACAACACTATAATTAATCTAACAACCATACCTATTAAAGTTTAATGAATACTTCTTTAAGTTTAAATAATATAACTTTTAACCTGAATAATATAAACTAGAAAAATGTAAATATATTATATAAAAAGCGAATTTACCCTTTTAATGTAAAAGAAACACGTTTTTTAACAACAAATTTATCTCAAATTAACTACCGCAGTATAAAACCCGTGCCAACATTTTAAAAATATGTACTTTAAGCACGCTTTATTTTTTTCGAAAACGAGACTTAAACGGAAAAAAAAATTGAACAACATTCTTATTTGGATTATAAGACAAAAAAACTGTTTAAAATTGTCACAAAATCTTCTGATGAAAACAATTGTCCTAGCCATGATGGAAGCGGCATCCTTTTTATTTTTTCTTTAAAAATAAAAAGATACAGCGAATCCCGAAGCTTCGGAAGAATAAGCTCCTAAATAAAAAACGCCCTGTTTTCACAGAGCGTTTCTAGTATAATCTAAATCTTAAAGATTAAGCTTTTCCGGCAGCAATTAAGTTTAATGCTGAACCTGCAACGAACCAGCCAATTTGTCCAGCGTTGTAAGTATGGTTTGCTAAAATAATATCTTTTGTACCATCTGCGTGAACGAACTCTAATGTTAATGGTTTTCCCGGAGCGAACTCGGTTAAATCAGTGAAGTTAATTGTATCGTTTTCCTGAATTTTATCGTAATCTGATTCAGTAGCAAAAGTTAATCCTAAAAGACCTTGTTTTTTAAGGTTTGTTTCGTGGATACGAGCAAAAGATTTTACTAATACCGCTTTAACTCCTAAGAAACGTGGTTCCATTGCGGCATGTTCACGTGATGAACCTTCACCATAATTGTGATCTCCCACAACAATAGATGGAACTCCAGCCGCTTTGTATGCGCGAGCTACAGCAGGAACTGCGTCGTAAGTACCTGTTAATTGATTTTTAACAGAGTTTGTTTTTTGGTTGAATGCATTTACTGCGCCAATCAACATATTGTTTGAAATATTATCTAAATGTCCGCGGAAACGTAACCATGGTCCTGCCATAGAAATGTGATCCGTTGTACATTTTCCAAATGCTTTGATTAATAATTTAGCGCCTGTAATGTTTTTACCATCCCATGCATCAAACGGAGCTAATAATTGCAAGCGTTCTGATGCCGGATCTACTGCAACCTGAACTCCTGAACCATCAGCAGCGGGAGCCTGAAAGCCCGGATCTTCTGCATCGAAACCTTTTGGAGGCAATTCGTCTCCTGTTGGAGCGTCTAACATTACTTCTTCTCCATCTTCATTGATTAAAGTATCTGTTAAAGGGTTAAATCCTAAATCACCTGCAATTGCCATAGCTGTAACTAATTCCGGAGAACCTACGAAAGCTAATGTGTTTGGGTTACCATCTGCACGTTTTGAGAAGTTACGGTTGAAAGAGTGAACGATTGTGTTTCTTTCTTCCTTCTCTGCCCCATCTCTGTCCCACATACCAATACATGGTCCGCAGGCATTCGCAAAAACAGTTGCGCCAATTTTCTCAAAAGTTTCGATAAACCCATCTCTTTCAATTGTATAACGTACTACTTCAGATCCTGGGGTAATTGTAAATTGAGATTTAGTTTTTAAGTTTTTTGCACTTACTTGTCTTGCCAAAGAAGCTGCACGAGCAATATCTTCGTAAGATGAGTTGGTACAAGAACCTATTAAACCTACCTGAATTTGTAATGGCCAGTTATTTTTGATCGCTTCTTCTTTCATTTTAGAAATTGGAGTAGCTAAATCCGGTGTAAAAGGACCGTTTAAGTGTGGCTCCAATTCGGTTAAATTGATTTCGATAACCTGATCAAAATATTGTTCCGGATTTGCGTAAACTTCGGGATCTCCTGTTAAATAAGGAGCTACTTTATCTGCAGCATCTGCAACATCTGCTCTGTTTGTAGAACGCAGGTAACGGCTCATTGAATCATCATAACCAAAAGTTGAAGTTGTTGCTCCAATTTCGGCACCCATGTTACAAATAGTTCCTTTACCGGTACAAGACATTGAAGTTGCACCTTCACCAAAATATTCAACGATTGCCCCTGTACCACCTTTTACAGTAAGAATACCGGCAACTTTAAGGATAACATCTTTAGGAGCAGTCCAGCCTGATAATTTACCGGTTAATTTTACTCCAATTAATTTAGGAAATTTCAATTCCCAAGCCATACCTGACATAACATCTACGGCATCAGCTCCACCAACACCAATAGCTACCATTCCTAAACCACCTGCATTTACAGTGTGTGAATCGGTACCAATCATCATTCCGCCCGGAAATGCATAATTTTCAAGTACTACCTGGTGAATAATTCCTGCTCCCGGTTTCCAGAAACCAATTCCGTATTTATTAGAAACTGATGACAAGAAGTCGAAAACTTCATTACTTTGTGTTTTTGCTCTTGCCAAATCGGTTACAGCATCTACTTTTGCCTGAATCAGGTGATCACAGTGTACTGTTGTAGGAACTGCAACTGTTTTTTTACCGGCGTGCATAAATTGCAATAATGCCATTTGAGCTGTTGCATCCTGACATGCTACACGATCCGGTGCAAAATCAACATAATCAACGCCTCTTCCAAACGCCTTAGACGGAGTTCCGTCCCAAAGGTGATTGTACAAAATTTTCTCAGTTAAAGTAAGTGGACGACCAACAATCTCGCGTGCTTTATCAACACGACCAGGCATGTTTTCGTACACTTTTTTAATCATTTCTATATCAAATGCCATATCTCTTAATTTAATTATTATACATTCTAACTTATAAAAGCCTAATTAAAAAGTGCTTTCTAATAGTTTGTGAGAAGGTGCAAATCTGGTTAAATGAATTCCTTCTACTGCAGCTATATATTCCTCTATTGTAGGTGTTCTTCCAAGTATTGTAGACAATACTACAACCGGTGTAGAAGAAAGTAATGATTCGCCTTTTTTACCTTCTGTATCTTCTACTACTCTTCCTTGGAAAAGGCGTGTAGAAGTTGCCATTACAGTATCTCCTTTTGCCGCTTTTTCCTGATTACCCATACAAAGGTTACATCCGGGACGCTCTAAATACAACATGTTTTCGTATTCTGTACGTGCTGCGCCTTTAGGAGCATTATCGTCGAATTCAAAACCAGAGTATTTTTGTAAAACTTCCCAGTCACCTTCGGCTTTAAGTTCGTCAACAATGTTATAAGTTGGCGGCGCTACTACAAGTGGCGCTTTAAACACAACCTGACCTTGCTGATCCTCTATATTTTTAAGCATCTGAGCAAGAATTTTCATGTCGCCTTTGTGAACCATACATGAACCGATGAATCCAAGATCTACTTTTTTCTCTCCTCCATAAAAAGATAAAGGTCTGATGGTATCATGCGTATATCTTTTAGAAACATCAACATTATTTACGTCTGGATCAGCAATCATTGGCTCGATAATCTGATCAAGATCAATAACTACTTCGGCATAATATTTAGCATTTGAATCTGGAGTTAAAGCTGGTTTTTCAGCTGATTTAATCTCCGCAATTCTCTTATCTGCTCTATTAATCAATCCTTGAAGAACTTGTTTCTGATTGTCCATTCCTTTGTTGATCATGATCTGGATTCTGCCTTTAGCAATTTCTAGTGATTCAATCAAAGTATCATCTTCAGAAATACAGATTGAAGCTTTTGCTTTCATTTCTGCAGTCCAGTCAGTAAACGTAAATGCCTGGTCAGCAGTAAGAGTTCCAATGTGAACCTCAATAATTCTACCCTGGAATACATTTTCACCACCAAACTTTTTAAGCATTTGAGATTGTGTAGCGTGAACCACATCACGAAAATCCATATAGCTTTTCATTTCTCCTTTAAATGTCACTTTAACAGATTCAGGAATTGGCATTGAAGCTTCACCAGTAGCAAGTGCAAGAGCCACTGTCCCTGAATCAGCACCAAAAGCAACACCTTTAGACATTCTGGTATGTGAGTCACCACCAATAATGATAGCCCACTCGTCTATTGTGATATCGTTTAAAACTTTATGGATTACATCTGTCATTGCATGATAAACTCCTTTTGGGTCACGTGCAGTGATAAGACCGAAGTTGTTCATGAAGTTCATTAATTTTGGAATATTTGCCTGTGCTTTTTTATCCCATACCGAAGCTGTGTGACAACCGGATTGGTATGCACCATCAACAATTGGCGAAATTACTGTAGCCGCCATAGATTCTAATTCCTGAGCAGTCATAAGACCCGTCGTATCTTGTGAACCTACGATGTTAACTTCTACACGAACATCTGAACCAGCGTGTAATACTTTACCCGGAGCAATACCAACAGCATTTTTGTTGAAGATTTTTTCTACTGCTGTAAGACCTTGTCCTTCAATAGAAATCTCTTTTGACGGAGCAAATACAAGAGGAGCTTCAATATCTAAAATTTTAGCAGCTAATGTTTGAAGTTTTTTACCAAATACAATTGCGTATGATCCGCCTGCTTTGATAAATTCCATTTTTTGAGGCGTGAATGCTTTAGAAATATCTATTAGCTCCTGATCGCCATTATAAAGTTTTTTTGTCTTAGTATTTATTGTAAGAACGGTTCCTGTAGCAACAGAATATGTTTCCTCAAGAATTGGATCTCCGCTTTCATTACGAATGATATTACCATCTGAATCCAGTTTTTTAACCCAGTTTTGAAGATCTAAACCAATACCACCTGTTACGTCAACAGTTGTTAAAAAAATTGGAGAAATACCGTTTGTACCTGCAACAATTGGAGCAATATTAACAAATGGAATATATGGGCTTGCTTGTTTACCGGACCAAAGAGCCACGTTGTTTACTCCTGACATTCTTGAAGATCCAACTCCCATTGTACCTTTTTCTGCAATTAACATCACACTTTTGTCAGGATGCTGTACTTGCAGCATCTTGATTTCGTCTTGTGCTTTAGGCGTAATCATGCATTTACCGTGAAGTTCACGGTCAGAACGTGAGTGTGCCTGATTTCCGGGAGAAAGCAAATCAGTTGAAATGTCTCCTTCACCGGCGATATAAGTAACTACTTTAATTTCTTCAACAACATCCGGCAGTTTAGTAAAAAACTCCGCTTGTGCGTAACTTTCAATAATTTCTATTGCAATTGCGTTACCATTTTTAAATGCTTCTTTTAAACGGTCTGTGTCTGCCTCATAAAGGTAAACTTGTGTTTTTAGAACATTTGCTGCTTCTTTTGCAATAACAGCATCGTCACCAAGAGCTAAATCAAGCAGTACTTCAATTGAAGGTCCGCCTTTCATATGTGATAATAACTCAAAAGCAAAAGCAGGAGTTATTTCATTTACTACTTGTTGTCCAAGAATAATTTCCTTTAAAAATTTTGCTTTTTCACCAGCAGCACTGGTTGTTCCCGGTATAGTATTGTAGATAAAGTATTTTATAGAATCTTCTCTATATTCGTTATCTAAATCTTTAATTTGTTCAATAATTACGCTTAATAAATCAGCGCCATCAATAGGTTTTGGATGAAGTCCCTGAGCTTTACGTTCTTCAATCTCTTTAATATAATCTGCATAAATATTATTCATAATAGAAAGTCTTTTTTTTTAATGTTAAAAGCAGATAAGAAATTTTTATTTACTGCCGTTTTTTGTTTACCAGTTTGCTTAAATTAAATATATCTAAGCTGTTACAATTTGAAATGCAACACGATCTGGAGCAAATTCAACATAATTTACACCTCTGTTAAGAATTTGAGAAGGCATTGAATGCCATAGGTGATTGTATAAAATTTTTTCTATTAAAGCGAGTGAACGACGAATCAAATCGTGTGCTTTATCGACACGGATTGTCTTATTTTCGTACACTTTTTTAATCATTTTGATATCAAAAGTCATAGCAATTAGGTATTTTATTTTTTTTGTACGCAAATTTACGTATTAAAGCCGACAATTAAAAAAAATATAATAGAAGTCGCCTTTTCAAAAATTATTATTGTTAAAAAACGATTTTCACTGCTTGTTTTTGCCAAAATATCAATTTTGCATTAAAAAAATGAATTATTAATATTTTAAAATCTTTTCTTTAACAAAGTCGGAATTTGATGTTATAAATGAAGTCGGATTTTACTTCGTTTTTAACTAAGAACCTTTCTAAATTAGATTCTATAACGTTATAGTTTATCAAATTTCACTTCATATGTACAAAACCAATTCTCCATTTCAAACTCATTTTATCGCATTCGAAAATAAATGAAATAAAAAAGTTGTAATTCGAAATTTCTTATAACTTTGCAATTCAAAGTACTTTTAACCAAATTACAGTTATGCAACACAAATCAGATTTTTTAGAATCTTATATTCAAAAACCGGGAGTCGTATTTAGTTTAATTATAACAATCTTTAGTAGTATCTTGCTAATTGGAACTCTTGTTTCCAAAAAGATACATTTTGACTATTTTATATTTATTGCATTATTGGGTTTGATATTTGAATTTATTTATGGTCTTGGACTTTCTTTTGTAATTCTGAGAAAAAAAGAAAAATACATTCATCTAACTCCTTTCTTAATTACAAACTGGTTGATCGGGTGTTTTTGTTTAAATACTTTTATCCCCCTTTTTCATGATTTACCAATATGGGTTTATCTTGCAACTCTTGCCTTTTGTTTGTCTAATTTTTTTATCTATCAAAATTCTGATGAAGATCGCGAAACCAGCATTTCCTTCTTATTAATGGCTTGTCATTTGCCGTGATATTGTATTTTACGATTTACTTACTCCCACTTATGCCATTTTCGTTTATAGCAATTTTAGCTTTAGGATTAGGTTTTTATGGTTTAGTTCCCGCGCTTGTTCTTATCATTCATATCATTACAATTATTAGACATTTGACCAGAAACAGAATCAATTACATTTCATTTGGTGCAGGATTTTTGATTGTAATAATTGGTCTGACTGTTTTTACAATTGGCTTAAGCATCGAAAGCAGAAAAATAGCTCAAAGCGTTAAAATGCAATCATTTGATCACAATGATAATCTACCCAATTATATTGCGATTTCGCAGCGTTTAAAACCTAATTTTTTTAATGAAATTCTGCTAAAAAAAGATATTGTTTACATTCCGCTTCACGACATATTTGCATTAAGAGGTTTTGACTCTTTTGGCAGTAAACAATACAATGAAAGAAAAATACACAACCCAATTGTTTCTATTGCTTATTTATTTTGTCAGGATCTTAATTTAGATGACGATGATAAAATCAATATTTTAAAGTCAAACTTTGACAAACGATTAGAAGCCGAAGACCAATTATGGAGCGGTGAAGATTTAATTACCAAAAATATTAAAGAAGATGTAAAAATATATCCGGAGGCGCGTTTGGCTTACACCGAAATTTCAATGAAAATTGAGTGTACCGAAGATTCATGGAGAGATCAGGAAGCTATTTATTCTTTTCAATTGCCGGAAGGTTCTGTCGCAACTTCACTTTCGTTATGGGTGAACGGAATTGAGCGAAAAGGTGTTTTGACTACTAAAGAAAAAGCCAAAGCTGCATACAATCAGATTGTTGGAGTTGAAAGCCGTGATCCGTCATTAATGCAATGGAAAGAAGGAAACAAAGTCGTAGTGAGAGTTTTTCCTGTAAATCGCAATAATCCACGAACATTTAAATGTGGTTTTACAACTCCGCTAAAAGTCGAAGACAATGAAATGAAATACCAAAGTCTTTCTATAAAAGGTCCAAATATTTCAAATGCTGAAACTATTTCAAGAATTCAGACGGTTGGAAACACAAAAATTACAACCAGTAAAGATTTTGAGCTTAAAAACAATTTCTACATTAATCAATCAAAAGGTTTAGACGATTGGGAAGCTCGTATGCCTTTAACCAAAGCTTTACCATCAAATTCATTTGCATGGAAAAATAAAGTTTATGAAGTTAAGAACATTCAGAAAATAATTATTCCGTTTACGCCTTCAGAGATTATTTTAGATTTAAATAGCAGCTGGACAATCAAACAAATTGAATCTTTTGTGGATTTAAACAAACACAACTTATTTGTTTATTTAAATGGTGAGAAGAAGGAAATCAATAAAGAAAACTTTAGAGCCGTTGAGCAGGATTTTGAAGATTTACATTATTCGTTATTACCACTTTATAAAATTGCTAAAAATAGTTTAGTTATTACAAAATGCGGAACTTTTTCTGCCAATTTTGAAGAACTTGAGGATTCTGAATATTTAAAGAACATTAAAACCGAAACGAAACAGAGAAACTTAAAAGTAATTAATATTTCTTCAGATATAAATCCGTTTTGGCAAACTGCGAAGGAACAAAAGTATGTAACTTATTTTCAAACGAGTTTAAAAAACAGCTTGAAATTGATTGAACAGAAGCGGTTTATTTTATTTAAAACTGATACGAATGCTGTAAATATTGAACCTGCAAATATCTCAATTGTAGAAAGTCAGCAAAACAATACTTTAAAAAATAATGGACCGAATCATATTTACAGAATGTACGCTTTTGGGAAAGTCCTGGAAGAACAAGTTAAAATTCAAAATGACTCTTTGGTTCAAAATCAATATGTTGAATTAGCAAAAGATGCCAATATTGTAACACCAATTTCATCATTAATCGTTCTTGAAACAGATGAAGATTACAAAAAGAACGGAATCGAAAAAAACGTTGATACTTTAGGAAATGCTTCTATCAATAATGACGGCGCAGTTCCGGAACCGCATGAATGGTTGTTAATTATTGTGGGATCAACAATCCTTTTCTTTTATTACAGAAAAAACAAAAAACAAACTATTTAATGAAAAGGTTGACGCAGCATAAAAAAATAATGATTTCGTTTGTTTTAGTTTGCCTTTTGGTACTAAACTATCCTATTATAATAACAGCATTAGATAGTAATCTTTTCGGAATTATATTCTCAATTGTATTATTTATTATTGGCGGCAGAAAAACGAATCTTAAAATGAGTTATCCGCTTTTAGGAATGGTTGCACTTTTAGAATATATCAGCTTTCAATTGCATACTAAATCGCTACATTTTTTAGCTTTAGCGATATTGGTTTGTTTTGTTTATTATAGTTTTACAAGGAAATTTTCGTTCATTGCTTTTATCTGCGTTATATTATTCTCGTCTATTTTTAATACTTTTTTCAACTATTTAACGGTCGAAATCAAGCAAACACTTTGTTATGGCGTGTATTTAAGTTTAAAAAATTTCATTCCGATTACTAAAATTGAGGGAGTGAAATTTTATATCAATAATGCAAAAATAACCATTGATACCGCTTGTATGGGATTATCCATGTTTAAAACAGGATTGCTTGTTGGCGCATTTTTATTGACATTAGAAGAACGAAAACAACAAAAATATTTTAATATCAAACAAATTTTCTTATTCTGCTTTTTGATAATCCTATTGAATATTATTTCGAATTATTTCCGAATTATAATTTTAATATTATTTGATTGTACCCAAGAAAACACTTTACATTATTCCATTGGTTTACTTTGTTTCGTGTTTTATCAGATACTCCCAATCTTGTATTTAATTCGTTTTTTCAAACCAAAAAAAGAAGAAATCATAAACGTGAATTCTTCAAAATTTGCCATTGTTTCCGTTATAACAGGATTTGCAATAGTATTAGTGACAAGTTTAGAAATTAAAAAAGAACAACGGCACAACTTACTTGAAAATCTTGATTCTTCATATAATATCCAGCAAGGAATCTGGGTCAATACCGAAGTTTTTAAAATTGCAACACCAAATAAACTTGTATATATTAAAACTCCGACGCATAATCCTTTGATTTGCTGGACTGGGACTGGCTATAAAATTATTGAATCAAAAATTATTATTCGAAATAATGAAAAAATATCTTTCGTACTAATGGAGAAAAATGGCGTCCAATATTTTTCGTATTGGTGGTATGAGTGTGACAATAAAAAATACACTTCGCTAGTAGAAGTTCTTTTGATAAAACTCTTTTACAATAAGTCTGCCCGACTTATCAACGAAACAAGCAAAACAAAATTGACATAAAAAAAGCCTGATAAATACTATTATCAGGCTTTCTCAATTTATATATTTTTTTTACATCAATTTCTGAATAATAATCTCTTCTGTGATTCCTTCAGCATCTGCTTTATAATTTTTAATAATTCTGTGGCGTAAAATTCCGGTTGCAACAGCTTTAACATCTTCAATATCCGGTGAGAATTTACCATTGAAAGCAGCATGAGCTTTCGCTGCTAAAATTAAATTCTGAGAGGCTCTTGGTCCAGCTCCCCAATCTAAATAATTTTTCACAAATTCATTAGATAACGCATTATCCGGACGTGTTTTACTTACTAAAGTTACTGCATATTCAATAACATTATCAGCCACAGGGATTCTGCGAATCAAATGTTGGAAATCTATAATTTCCTGCGCCGTAAACAACGGATTAATGGTTGTTTTAACATCTGATGTTGTACGTTTTACAACCTGAACTTCTTCTTCAAAAGATGGATATTCAAGTTTAATAGCAAACATAAAACGGTCTAATTGCGCTTCCGGTAACGGATAAGTTCCTTCCTGCTCAATTGGATTCTGGGTTGCTAATACAAAATAAGGTAAATCTAATTTATAATTTTGTCCTGCAATCGTAACTGAACGTTCCTGCATTGCTTCAAGTAAAGCTGCCTGCGTTTTAGGCGGAGTTCTGTTGATTTCATCAGCTAAAATAATATTAGAAAAAATTGGTCCTTTGATGAATTTAAATTGTCTGTTTTCATCTAAAATTTCACTTCCTAAAATATCCGATGGCATTAAATCCGGCGTAAACTGAATTCTTTTAAAATCTAAACCTAATGCAAGTGCAAGAGTATTTATCATTAATGTTTTTGCCAAACCGGGAACTCCTATTAAAAGTGCGTGCCCGCCAGAAAATATACAAAGTAAAATTTGATCTACAACTTCATCCTGGCCTACAATGATTTTTGCTATTTCGGTTTTTAATTCATTTCTTTTTTGAACTAAATTATGAATTGCTGCTACGTCAGACATTTAGATATGTTTTTAAAATTGAAAAGAGTTAGCTTTATGAATTCATAAAGCTAACTCTTTTTATTTATTTAATAAAAATTATTTTTTCAGCCAGTTGTACACAAAATTACAATCTCTATACTCTCCAATAATTTTAATGTAAGTATCTTTTATTTTTGTATCAAACCATTTTGCAATTGTACTGATCTGTTTTTCTTTTAATGCCAGTTCTTTAATTTTTGTATAATCTTTAGCATAATCAGCTGTATGTGCATCAATTCTATTGGTGATCGTAATTAACTTATACGTCTTTTTACCTTTATCATCTGTATTTAAAGTAGGCTGAGAAACTTCATTATCTGCAAGGTTTGATACCTGGCTGTATAATGTTGGGTCCATTTTAGTCAACTCAAAACGCGTATCCTGAGTATTCGGATTTACTAAAGTTCCTCCGTTTGCTCTGGTTTCTTTTTCATCAGATTCTGTTCTTGCAGCTTCTGCAAAAGTTATTTCTTTGTTTACTATTTTATTTCTAATATTAGTAATTCTTTCTTTAGCATCTTTCAATGCAGTTTCAGAAACCGTAGGCGCGATTAATATATGACGTAATTCTACTTCCTGACCTTTTATTTTTTCGACTATAATAATATGGTATCCAAAAGTAGTTTTAAAAGGTTCTGAAACTTCGCCTTCTCCTAAACTAAAAGCAACGTCTTTAAACTCTTTTACAAAAGGAGTTTTTCTTGTCATTTTATAAAACCCTCCGTTTGGCGAAGATCCCGGATCCTGAGAATACAAAACTGCTTTTGTTGCAAAACTAGATCCTTCAAGAACATCTTTTCTAATAGCATTTAATCTATCTTTTACCTTTTGTTCATCTTCTGCAGAAACTTTAGGTTCTACAACAATTTGTGCAACTTCCATTTCAGCTCCAAAAGTTGGTAATTCGTCTTTTGGTATTTTTTTAAAGAAATTACGAACTTCTTCCGGCGTAATTTCTACAGCATCAACAATTTTCTTAGTCATTTCTGATGCTAATCTTTGCTCTTTTAAGATATCTGCAAAATAAGTTTTAAACTCTTCTACTGAATTCTTTTTATAATAAGCAACAACTTTATTGATGTCTCCAACTTGCTGAATCATATAATTCAATCTGTCGTCCATCATACTTCTTACTTCAGCATCACTTACAACAATACTATCCTGAATTGCCTGGTGCGCATAAAGTTTGTCTTCTAAAAGTTTACCAAGCATCTGGCATCTTGTAATATCTTTTGTAGAACCGCCGCTTGCTGTAATTTCTAAATATCCTTTATCAATATCAGAATCTAAAATAATATAATCTCCAACATTAGCAATAATACCATCAATTTTTTGCTTTTGCCCTGAAGGAACTTCAACTGTTTTTTTAACTACAGTATCTTTAATAATTTCCTGAGCTGAGATAATTGAGGTGAAAAAAAATAAAAAACACATTGTCAACATTAACTTGTAATCAATTGTTTTTAACTGTAATTTTTTTAATAACATTATTTTAAATTTAATTTGAATGTAAAGATCTTGCTTTAGAATTTCGTTTTAAACTACAATCATTTTAAAATGCATTTTCAATTTATTTAATGGAAAATACTAAATAATTAAGATCTAGTTCTTTTTAACTTATAACGAACAAAAATAACAATTCAATTACATAATACAACTATCGTCTATACTATTAACAAAAAATTATATGGAACGCAGTTAAATTTATTGAAAGCAATTGAATTATAAGAGATTTATATCAATAAAACATATCATATTCTAGCCGAAAAAGCTTTTATAAATAAGAATTTATAACTTTTTTAATTCAATTTCAATTCTCCCACTTACCATTAAATAAAAAAGTTATCAATACTACAACGTTTTCGTAGAATAAATATTTTCTTATAAAAACGTATCAATTAAAAAAAATCCTACTTTCGATAAATAATTGATAATTTATTGGCGTTTAAATTACGAATAGTTCTTTTTTATTTCAAATAAATATCAAATTACAAACTTTATTATCTAACCTTAACCAAATCTATTATGAAAAAACCTATTGTTAAGATTTTTCTGCTCGCAGCAATGACGTCATTTATTTGTTCATGCTCGCAAAATGAAACAAACGAAGTAGATTCAAAAGCTGAAAGTCAAGAATTTAAAATTATTAATGTTACGCATCACGACGGAAAACCTTTTAGTACAGGGATTTCCAACTCATCAACAACAGGCAAATATGTTGACAATCCGGGCGGTGGCGTTATGATGCAAGCCTTTTATTGGGATGTTCCTGCCGGAGGAAATTGGTGGAATACTGTAAGCGGTAAAGTTACTGCGTGGTCAAATGCAGGAATAGGATCTATATGGCTTCCTCCTGCTTCTAAAGCTCAAAACGGGGCGCTTTCTATGGGATATGATCCAACAGATTATTTTGATTTTGGAGATTATAATCAAAATGGTTCTATAGAAACCCGATTTGGTTCAAAAACTGAATTAGTCAGTTTGATTACAAATGCACATACACAAAACCTGAAAGTGTACGCTGACATTGTAATTAATCATAATAGCGGCGGACAATCAGAAGCGAATCCGTTTACAGGAACAAGTACATGGACTAATTTTACGGGAATAGCTTCAGGAAAATTCCCGCGTACTTATAATGACTTCTATAAAAACAGTTACGGCAATAATGATGAAGGCGCTTTTGGTGGATTTCCGGATTTGTGCCATCAAGCTCCTAATGTACAAAATTGGTTGTGGCTAAGAGCTGACGGAGTTGGTAAATATTATAAAAACACAATGAAATTTGATGGCTGGAGATTTGACTATGTAAAAGGTTTTGCTCCGTGGGTTATAAACTCATGGAATGCAAATGTAGGTGGATTTTCGGTTGGGGAATATTGGGATGCTAACGTAAATACGCTTGAATGGTGGGCAAATAATGCCAATAGTTCTGTATTTGATTTTGCTTGTTATTATAAAATGAATGATGCTTTTGATGGTAATAATCTTTCATTATTAAATGATGACATGATGTGGAAGAGAAATCCATATAAAGCGGTGACTTTTGTGACCAATCATGATACGGATGAAATCTCAAATAAATTATTGGCCTATTCTTATATTTTAACTCATGAAGGATATCCAACAATATTTTATAGAGATTATGAAGAATGGCTGGATAAAAACAAATTAAATAATTTGATTTGGATTCATAATAATAAAGCTACCGGAACAACTTCTATATTATATTCAGATAATGATGAATATGTAGCCCGAAGAAATGGATATAATGGAAATCCGGGATTAGTGGTTTATATTAATAATTCAACTTCATGGCAGGAAAGATGGGTGGAGACTAATTGGGCAAATACTCAAATTAAGGATTTTACAGGAAACTCAACCTGGGTTCCAACCACGCAAGGAGATAAATGGGTAAAAATTCAATGTCCGCCTAAAGGATATACTGTTTGGTCTATTAACCAATAATTTCAAAATTTATAATTCTAAGGCTGTTCTCATAAAACAGCCTTTTTTTAGATTATAGTTTAAATTTAATAAATCAAAAGAGTTCCTAATTTAAGAAGTGAATATTTTTATTAAGCCGTAATTAATAGTACTTTTGCAACCTATTTATACGAAATATGAGCTTTTTAAAAGAAATACAACGCAGAAGAACATTTGGAATTATATCGCATCCTGATGCCGGTAAAACAACTTTAACCGAAAAATTATTGTTGTTTGGAGGGGCTATTCAGGAAGCTGGGGCTGTAAAAAACAATAAAATTAAAAAAGGAGCAACGAGTGATTTCATGGAAATCGAACGCCAAAGAGGTATTTCGGTTTCAACATCTGTACTTGCTTTTAATTATAAGGATAAAAAAATCAATATCCTTGACACACCCGGTCACAAGGATTTTGCCGAAGATACTTTTAGAACTTTAACTGCTGTTGATAGTGTGATTGTTGTTATTGACGTTGCAAAAGGTGTTGAGGAACAAACTGAAAAATTAGTGGCGGTTTGTAGAATGAGAAACATTCCGATGATTGTTTTCATCAATAAATTAGACCGTGAAGGAAAGGATGCTTTTGACTTAATGGATGAAGTGGAACAAAAACTTGGATTAACGGTTACGCCTTTGAGTTTCCCTATTGGAATGGGTTATGACTTTCAGGGAATTTATAATCTTTGGGAACAAAACATCAATCTTTTTAGTGGAGACAGCCGTAAGAACATTGAAGAAACTATCGCTTTTTCAGACGTTAAAAGTCCTGAATTAGAAAAAATAATTGGTCAAAAACCAGCTGACAGATTACGTGAAGAATTAGAATTAATTGATGAGGTTTATCCTAAATTTGATCGTCAGGATTATTTAGATGGAAAATTACAACCGGTATTTTTTGGTTCTGCTTTAAATAATTTTGGAGTTCGTGAATTGTTAGATTGTTTCGTGAGCATTGCACCATCTCCAAGAGCTAAAGATTCTGAAACTCGTTTAGTAGATCCTACTGAAGAAAAAATGAGTGGTTTTGTATTTAAAATCCACGCTAATATGGATCCAAAACACCGAGATCGTTTAGCATTTATAAAAATTGTTTCCGGAACTTTTGAAAGAAACAAACCTTATTACCACGTTCGTCAAAAAAAGAATTTAAAATTCTCAAGTCCGAATGCTTTTTTTGCTGAGAAAAAAGAAATTGTTGACATTTCGTATCCCGGTGATATCGTTGGTTTGCATGATACTGGAAATTTCAAAATTGGTGATACTTTAACCGAAGGAGAAATAATGAGTTTCAAAGGAATTCCAAGTTTCTCTCCGGAACATTTTAGATATATTAACAATGCTGATCCTATGAAAGCCAAACAATTGGACAAAGGAATCGACCAGTTAATGGATGAAGGTGTAGCACAGTTATTTACTTTAGAAATGAATAACCGTAAAATCATCGGAACTGTTGGAGCACTTCAATATGAAGTTATTCAATATCGTTTAGAGCATGAATATGGTGCAAAATGTACCTATGAAAACTTCCCTGTTCATAAAGCTTGTTGGGTAAAGCCTGATGACGCAAAAAATGAGCAATTCAAAGAATTTAGACGAATCAAACAAAAATTCCTAGCTCATGATAAATACGGTCAACTGGTTTTCTTAGCAGATTCTGACTTCACAATTCAAATGACACAAAGTAAATATCCAACCGTGAAGTTGTTTTTTACTTCGGAGTTTGATTAAAATATTTTAATAAAAAAATGCCAGCTTTAAGTTGGCATTTTTGTTTAGAATAGATTTTGGCTATAAAAAAACAGCAAAGAAATTGATTTTTAAATCATTCTCTTTGCTGTTTTTAAATTTCCTTTATTTTTTAAAATTCAAAATAATTAAACTTAATTTTTAACTAATTTGACAGTTTTTGACTGATTGTTTTCATTCGTTATCTTTAATAGATAAATTCCATTTGGAATACTTCCTAAATTTAATGCAGTCGTTCCTGAATTTACTTTTTGTGTTTGGATCGTTTTTCCTAATATATCAAATATTACAGCTGTTCCATTAGTATCACTATTGATAAAAAATGCACTGCTGGATGGATTTGGATACACTTTTAAACTTGAAGCGAATTCTTGATTATGGTCGCCCACACTAAGAGTAGTACAAGTATTTCCTGTTTGAATAATTGAACCAGTTATCCAGTTAGAACTGCTCGCTGATAAATCAAAATTTACTAATGCACCATCATTTCCATTTCCACTTGAATCTGTCAATGTATCAACTGCTGAATTGTCTGTTCCTTCAACTCCTTGATTAAATTTATAATAATTTATCAGTCCAGGTTGGGCACCGGATAATTCGCAATTCATATTATTCTGGATTTCAGCCTGAGTCAAAACTTTATTCCAAATACGAACTTCATCTATTGCACCATTAAATAAATTTTGTCCCGGATCAAATGCTCCAATCATTACCAGACTTCCTGTAAAGGCAGGTACATTATTATTTTCATCAATAGCAACACCATTTTTATATAATATCATTGTAGTCGTGGCTAAATCATAAGTTACAGCAACGTGATACCAAGTACCTGCATTTAATTGTTCACTGTCTTCTACTGCATTATAATTTCCATTATGTCCAGAAGCCAATACACCACCAGGTACATAAATTGCATGTTCGCCAACATTACTACCACCTGAAATAATATTATTTACAGGTGAAAAATCATTTATTTTTATCCAGGCTTCTTTCGTATAAGTCGCAGGCATGTTATTAGGAAGTTCTACATAACCACCCTGAAACTCTAAGGAAGTACCATTAAGATCAACAACATTTACCTCTACCTCAGTACGTAAGCTTTCACAAGATACAGTTTGAGAAACATAATACAATCCGGTTGATAAAGGAGTTGTAACATCTAATGGACTACCACCAACAGCATCAGCGTACCATTTTATATCAGTTCCTGTTGCTACCAGATCAGAAACTTTTGTATTGATATTTAATTTTTGAGGCGACCCTACTGAGGCTTCAGGAGTTGTACATGCAATACCCACAGTACTTATAAGTTTAGGAATATTTAATGCGTCAGGGACACCATCAATTCTAAAAGTATAGGTTATGCCTATTTTAATAAAAGCAGTAGGCTTTAAGCTAAATTCTTGTTCAGTAAATTTACCCTGACTAACAGGTAAAGATATAATTCTATTTGAATCTGCACTTAAAAATAATCCAGGAACAAATGAGCCTGGATTCCCTGTTACTATTTGCTGGGTAGTAGCGGTTTCATGAGCTACATCTGGACTAACTTCGAAAATAAATGGAGAATTCTGAATTGTAATGCTCTGCCAACTATTTCCGTTATTATCTGAAAATTGAATCTTCGAATTAAGGTTTACAGCCACTCCACTACCACTATTTCCAGTAGAATACTCTTCTGCAGCTATTCTAATTCTTAAAGCATCAAAGTTATTGATTTCTACAGAAGTGTTAAGTGGCGCTTTCCAGGTAGCTGTAGTTTCGGTACCATTATTATTTCGCCAACGATAAGCTGAAATTCTCGTACTTGCATTAGCAAAAAAGAAGTTGGCAAGCAATAATGTAAAGAGTAAAGTTTTATTCATATTATAAATTTATAAATTGTTAAATTAATTATTTGTTCTTAAAATTTTTCATTTGTATCTGTTCTTATAGTTTTAGGTTTTAAATATGTTAGATAAAATAATATAAATAGGATAAGAAGTATATTAAACAAGAATGGAAATTTCGTAAATAATGATAAATTGTTATTAGGTTGGATAGATCCAAAAACCAATGTACTACTTGTATCTTTTTTTTCAGAAATAATTGAACCGCTACTACTTATAATGGCATTAATACCGCAATTATTAGCAACGGCTATATCTTTACGATTTTCTACCGCTTGTAATCGTGCATAATAAAAATGAAGATCTGAAATGTAATTATCTTTAAACCAACCATCATTACTGAAATTAAACAAAAAATTAGCGCCATTTTTCACTTGTTCTAATCCACAATTTTCAGAAACAACTTCGTTGCAAATTAAATTCCCGGCTTTTCCAAAATGCGTTTGAATTGGCTTTTGATTCTTACCTCTTGATAAAACAAAACCTTCCTGACTCAAAAAAGGAACTAAAATTTTTCCTAAAGGCTCTTCTATTCCTTTTAATAGAATTTGTTTACTGTAAATTCCATTTACTTTATTGCGTTTATCAATATAAAAAACGGAATTGTATAATGCCTTATCTACTTTGCTTTCATTATTAATGCCAATAACGTGAGTAATATTTTGGGTATTGCTTATCCTTATAATTTCTTTTAGCAAATCGTCATCAGGAGTATAAGTCCAAGGTAATGCAGTCTCTGGCCAAATAATAAAATCAGGTTGAAGATCCGTAGCGTCTTTACATAACTGAAAATATTTATTGGCAAAAGCATTTCCATTCTCACTATTCCATTTTGTTTCCGGATTCGTATTGTCTGAAACTATAGCAACTTTAAAAGATTTTCCTGCAAGTACAGGTGAGTAACTATAATAACAAATACTTCCTATTACAAACATTAAGGTTAAAATGGATAAACTGTATATGAGATAAAGTTTCTTTTTTTGTATGTAAAATTCCGCTAAGAAAAGGTTTATTAAGACAGTCAAAAAACTTAATAAAGCTAATCCGCCAATACTTGATAGTTGAACAAAATAAACATTTGTAACAAAAGGAAAACCAATTCTAAAATAATGCAGCGGAAAAGATTCCAAAGCAAATGCCAAACATGATTCCAAAACTGTCCAAGCTGCTGCTACACACAATTTATTTAAAAATAATAACCTACTTGATTTTATATTTTTTATATAAATCCCCCTCGTAATAAAGGAAACTAAGGCGAAATAAAATCCTAAAAAAACACTACTAATAAGATAAACAAAAATTCCATAAAGAAACCCGTTTCCTGTATAATGATTAATTCCTTTAATCATCCAAAAGAACAGACCCAATCCAATTCCAAGACCGAACAAAAAGCCCATAGAAGCTGATCGCCTTTTTGAACTTTCATTTAGTAAAACAAATAAAGGAACGATGCTCAGGCATACTATTAAAATCGAAAGATGAGTATTGGCAAAACTTAGTGCCAGTCCAGAAAACAACAACACAATTGAAATTTTTAAGGTTTTTCCCATTTTTAATGATTTAAACGCAAAACGAACGTTAACTTTAACACATACAAGCAAGTAAATATAATATTTTAACATTCGAAAACGTTAGGCCTAGTTTTAAATCCAAATAATAGAGAATCTCTTTTGTAGTAGTAAAAAGACAATACAAGATCGTTGCTTTTCCTAATAAAAAACTCACTTCATTAATTAACAATCACTTATGAAAATAAATAAATAAAAAATCACATTTTTATTATTATAAAATAATTAAAATAAATTTTGCAAAAAAGAACGCAAAATTTGAAGATGTAAAATAAGCTTTACAAAGAAAAAATTCTTTAGGCAATAATCAGATTCAGCAAAATATTTTTTTAATTAAATCATAATTGAAGCAGTAGAACCTGCATACAAGATCTAAGATTTGTAAAAGCATAAAAAAAGCGCTAATGATACATTAGCGCTTTTTTTTAATTTGAATTAAACCAACCTTAACAAGTTATTATATTCCAAAAATTAATCCTATTTATTAGGAGAAACTAATTTAGAATAATAGATTGATAACAAGAAATTTAATCGACAAAAGTAAATTAAATCAGATGAATTGCAATTACTTGTTTCTGTTAAATAAAAAAAGCCCCATTATAAATGGGGCTTTCTTATTTTTATGCTTGTCCTGCCGGACCAAAATTAAGCGGTATTGGTGCTTGTTCAGTCTCTTTGATTTCGCCATGAGCGGCTTCAAAACGATGAATGTTTTCTCCAATTGCTTTTAATAATCTTTTAGCATGTTGTGGTGTCAAGACAATTCTTGACTTTACCTTGGCTTTAGGAATACCTGGCATAATACTCACAAAATCTAAAACAAACTCTGATGATGAGTGGTTGATAATCGCAAGATTGGAATAAATTCCTTCTGCAATAGTTTCGTCTAACTCAATATTAATTTGCTCCTGTTGTTGTTTCGGATTACTCATAGTTTCCTAATTAATAGATATATTCTTCTTTATTAGCCATCATTTCATTGTAATCGTCTTTCGATCCTACGATTGTATTATCGTATTCTCTCATACCAGTTCCCGCAGGAATTCTGTGTCCAACAATTACATTTTCTTTTAATCCTTCCAGATGATCTACTTTACCAGCTACTGCAGCTTCGTTAAGTACTTTTGTTGTTTCCTGGAATGAAGCAGCAGAGATGAATGATTTAGTTTGTAGCGACGCTCTTGTAATACCTTGTAGAACTGGCGTTGCAGTTGCTGTAATTACATCTCTGGCTACAACTAGATTTTTATCATTACGTTTAAGTAATGAATTTTCATCACGTAAATCACGAGGAGAAATAATCTGACCTGGTTTCAATACCGCAGAATCTCCAGCGTCTTCAACTACTTTCATACCATATAATTTATCATTTTGAACGATAAAATCTTTAGTGTGAATTAATTGATCTTCTAGGAATAATGTATCTCCCGGATCTTGAACTCTTACTTTACGCATCATTTGACGAATAACTACCTCAAAGTGCTTGTCATTAATTTTTACCCCTTGTAAACGGTATACCTCTTGAATTTCATTTACCAAATACTGTTGAACAGCAGCCGGGCCTTGAATTCTTAAAATATCATCTGGTGTAATTGCTCCATCAGACAATGGTATTCCTGCTCTTACGAAGTCATTTTCCTGTACTAAGATCTGGCTAGAAAGTTTAACTAAATACTTTTTAATCTCTCCAAATTTAGATTCGATAACAATTTCACGGTTACCTCTTTTGATTTTTCCAAAAGAAACAACACCATCAATTTCAGAAACAACCGCTGGGTTTGAAGGGTTACGAGCCTCAAGCAACTCAGTAATTCTAGGTAAACCTCCTGTAATATCTCCTGCTTTAGAAGAACGACGTGGAATTTTAACCAATACTTTACCTGCTTTAATTTTCTCTCCATTCTCAACCATAAGGTGGGCTCCTACTGGTAAGTTATACGAACGAATCAATTCACCTTCTTTACCGTAAACCAATAAAGTTGGGATTAATTTTTTATTTCTTGCTTCAGCAATTACTTTTTCCTGGAATCCTGTTTGCTCATCAATTTCAACCAAGAATGATTGTCCTTGCTCTAAATCCTCGTAAGCAATCTTACCAGTAAATTCAGAAACAATTACACCATTATATGGATCCCATTTACAAATTGTAGATCCTTTAGTAACTATTTCGCCATCTTTAACAAAGATACTAGATCCATAAGGAATATTGTGTGTATTTAAGACAATTCCGGTTTTCTCGTCAACTAATTTTAATTCAGTTGAACGTGATACTACGATATCTACTCCATTACCTTCACTATCCTCACCTTTTACAGTTTTCAAATCTTCTATTTCAAGTCTACCGTTGAATCTTGTAACAATACTAGATTCTTCAGAGATACCACCGGCAACCCCTCCAACGTGGAACGTACGAAGTGTTAACTGTGTACCTGGTTCTCCAATAGATTGAGCTGCAATAACTCCTACAGCTTCACCTCTTTGTGTCATTTTTCCGGTAGCTAAGTTTCTACCGTAACATTTAGCACAAATACCTTTTAAAGCCTCACAAGTTAATGGCGATCTAACTTCTACTCTTTCAATCGGAGAAGCTTCAATAACTCTCATGATTGCTTCAGTAATTTGGTGACCTGATTGAACTAATACTTCATTAGTAAGAGGATTAATAACGTCTTGCAATGCAACACGTCCTAAAATTCTTTCTCCTAAAGATTCAACAATTTCCTCATTTTTCTTCAAAGCAGAAACTTCAACACCTCTAAGAGTACCACAATCTTCAATGTTAACAATAACATCTTGTGAAACGTCATGAAGCCTTCTTGTCAAGTATCCGGCATCGGCAGTTTTAAGGGCCGTATCCGCAAGTCCTTTACGAGCACCGTGAGTAGAAATAAAGTACTCAAGGATCGAAAGTCCCTCCTTAAAGTTAGAAAGAATTGGGTTTTCAATAATCTCACCACCACCAGCAGTAGATTTTTTAGGCTTAGCCATCAAACCACGCATACCAGTTAACTGACGAATCTGTTCCTTAGAACCCCTCGCTCCAGAATCAAGCATCATATACACAGAGTTGAAACCTTGTTGGTCTTCTCTAATATTTTTCATTGCTAATTCTGTTAACTGAGCATTTGCTGAAGTCCATACGTCAATAACTTGGTTGTAACGCTCGTTATTTGTAATAAGACCCATATTATAATTCACAGAAATACCTTCAACTTGCTCTCTGGCATCTGCAATTAATTGTGTTTTTTGTTCTGGAATTCTAATATCACCTAAAGAGAATGATAAACCTCCTCTAAATGCAAATTTATACCCCATATCTTTCATATTGTCCAAGAAAGCTGCTGTAGTAGGTACGTTAGTCACACTTAAAATGTGTCCAATTATATCTCTAAGGTTTTTCTTAGTCAATACATCATTGATATATCCGGCTGCTTCAGGTACTACTTCATTAAATAATACACGTCCCGCAGTTGTTTGAATAATTTTATACACTAATTCTCCAGCCTCATTAAAATCTTTTGCTCTAATTTTTACACGAGCATTCAATTCTAATCTTCCTTCGTTTAATGCAATATTTACTTCTTCGGCAGAATAGAAAATTAAGTCTTGACCTAAAATTACATGTTCTGGTGTTGAGATACGTTCTTTGGTCATATAATATAGACCCAAGACCATATCCTGAGAAGGTACAGTAATTGGCGCACCATTTGCAGGGTTAAGGATATTGTGAGAAGCTAACATTAATAATTGTGCCTCTAAAATAGCCTCTGGTCCTAATGGTAAGTGAACCGCCATTTGATCCCCATCAAAATCGGCATTAAAAGCCGTACATACTAATGGGTGTAACTGGATTGCTTTTCCTTCAATTAATTTTGGTTGGAAAGCTTGAATACCAAGTCTGTGTAACGTAGGAGCACGGTTAAGTAATACTGGATGTCCTTTAATTACATTTTCAAGGATATCCCAAACTACTGGCTCTTTTTTGTCTATAATTTTCTTAGCAGATTTTACAGTTTTTACAATACCTCTTTCAATCAATTTACGGATAACGAAAGGTTTGTATAATTCAGATGCCATATCTTTTGGCAATCCACATTCGAATAATTTTAATTCAGGTCCAACAACAATTACCGAACGGGCAGAATAATCCACACGTTTTCCAAGTAAGTTTTGACGGAAACGTCCTTGCTTACCTTTTAAGGAATCTGATAATGATTTTAATGGTCTGTTAGATTCTGTTTTAACAGCAGAAGCTTTACGAGTGTTATCAAATAATGAATCTACAGATTCCTGTAACATACGTTTTTCGTTTCTTAAAATAACTTCTGGAGCTTTAATCTCCATTAATCTTTTTAAACGATTGTTACGGATGATTACACGACGGTATAAATCATTTAAATCTGAAGTTGCAAAACGACCTCCATCAAGCGGCACAAGCGGACGTAATTCTGGTGGAATAACTGGAACCACTTTCATAATCATCCACTCAGGACGATTTTCACGGTTTAAGTTAGACTCACGGAATGACTCAACAACTTGTAATCTTTTTAAAGCTTCAGTTTTACGTTGTTTAGATGTTTCGTTATTAGCACTGTGTCTTAATTGGTAAGACAACTCATCTAAGTCAATACGCGCTAATAAATCCATAATACATTCTGCTCCCATTTTGGCAACAAATTTATTAGGATCAAAATCATCTAAATATTGGTTTTCCTGTGGAAGAGTATCTAAAATATTCAAATATTCTTCTTCAGTTAAAAAGTCTAATCTTTGTAAAGATTCTCCTTCTGCATTTTTAGCGATACCAGCTTGAATTACTACATATCTTTCATAGTAAATTATCATATCTAATTTCTTAGATGGAAGACCAAGGATATAACCAATTTTATTTGGAAGAGAACGGAAATACCAGATGTGAGCAATTGGCACAACAAGGTTGATGTGTCCTACTCTGTCACGACGTACTTTTTTCTCTGTAACTTCAACACCACAACGGTCACAGATGATACCTTTGTAACGAATTCTTTTATATTTACCACAAGCACATTCAAAATCCTTAACAGGTCCGAAGATTCTTTCGCAAAAAAGTCCATCACGTTCTGGTTTGTGAGTTCTGTAGTTAATAGTTTCCGGTTTCAAAACCTCTCCTCTTGATTCTTTTAAAATAGATTCAGGTGAAGCTAATCCTATCGAAATTTTGTTAAATCTTTTTATAGGATTCTTATCTTTATTATTATTTCTATTATTCATCATAGTTTTTACTATTGATTTATCTGCAATTAAAAAATTGATTCTCGTTTTAGTCGAAAGTTTGAAAGTCGAAAGTCAAAAGCCATTTTCAGGACTTTAAAACTTTAAGACATTTGACTTTATGACTTTAACAATACCTCGGATTACTTCTCTAAACTTCAAACTAAATTTGAAGCGCTAATTATAAAAACTTTAAGGTTTAAATAAAAAATCGGAACGGGTTACGGGTATAAATCCTAAAAACTTTTATTTTAATAAACAGCTTCAGTCTCAGCTTTCAGTGTTGAACTGAATACTGAGACTGTAACTGAAAACTTTATTTATTCTTCTAAACGAATGTCAAGTCCAAGACCTTTTAATTCATGCATTAATACATTGAATGATTCAGGTAATCCTGGTTCTGGCATAGACTCACCCTTAACGATAGCTTCGTAAGTTTTAGCTCTACCAATAACGTCATCCGACTTAACTGTCAAGATTTCACGAAGTGTACTTGATGCTCCATAAGCTTCAAGTGCCCAAACCTCCATCTCTCCAAAACGCTGACCTCCAAATTGAGCTTTACCTCCAAGTGGTTGTTGAGTAATCAACGAGTATGGTCCGATAGAACGTGCGTGCATCTTATCATCAACCATGTGTCCTAATTTAAGCATGTAAATTACACCCACAGTTGCAGCTTGATGGAAACGCTCTCCAGTACCACCATCATAAAGATAGGTATGTCCGAAACGTGGTACTCCAGCTTCATCAGTTAATTCATTAATTTGATCTAAAGAAGCACCATCAAAAATTGGAGTAGCAAATTTTCTACCTAAATTTTGTCCAGCCCATCCAAGAACAGTTTCATAAATTTGACCAATGTTCATACGTGAAGGTACCCCAAGTGGATTCAATACGATATCAACCGGTGTTCCGTCTTCAAGGAAAGGCATATCTTCATGACGAACGATTCTTGCAACAATACCTTTGTTACCGTGACGTCCTGCCATTTTATCCCCTACTTTCAACTTACGTTTTTTAGCGATATAAATTTTCGCTAATTTCAAGATTCCAGATGGTAATTCATCTCCAACTGTAATAGTGAATTTTTCTCTTCTTAAAGATCCTTGTAAGTCGTTCAGCTTAATTTTATAGTTATGAATTAAATCATTCACCATTTTATTTGTAGCATCATCAGCAACCCATTGACCTTTGCTTAAGTGAGCAAAATCTTCTACTGCGTAAAGCATTTTTTGAGTATATTTTTTACCTTTTGGTAAAACTTCTTCACCCAAATCATTCATTACACCTTGAGATGTTTTTCCGTTCACGATCAGGAATAATTTTTCAACCAATCTGTCTTTTAATTCAACAAATTTAGTTTCAAATTCCATTTCTAAAGCGCCTAAAGCATCTTTATCCTGAGTACGTTTACGTTTATCTTTTACGGCTCTTGCAAATAATTTTTTATCAAGAACTACACCGTGTAAAGATGGAGAAGCTTTTAATGAAGCATCTTTTACATCTCCTGCTTTATCCCCAAAGATTGCACGAAGCAATTTCTCTTCCGGAGTAGGATCTGATTCCCCTTTTGGTGTAATTTTTCCGATCAAAATGTCGCCAGGTTTAACCTCTGCTCCAATTCTGATCATACCGTTTTCATCTAAATCTTTAGTAGCTTCTTCAGAAACGTTAGGAATATCGTTTGTTAACTCTTCATTTCCTAACTTAGTATCTCTAACCTCTAATGAATAATCATCAACGTGGATAGAAGTAAAAATATCATCACGAACTACTTTTTCAGAAATTACAATCGCATCCTCAAAGTTATACCCTTTCCATGGCATGAACGCAACTTTTAAGTTTCTACCTAAAGCTAATTCACCATTTTGAGTAGCATATCCTTCTGATAATACCTGACCAAGACTAACTCTGTCACCTTTTCTTACGATTGGTTTCAAGTTGATACTTGTTCCTTGATTGGTTTTTCTAAATTTAATTAAGTTGTATGTTTTTTCATCAGCATCAAAACTAACCATTCTTTCTTCTTCAGTACGGTCGTATTTGATAGTAATGATATTAGCATCAACATATTCTACAGTTCCATCTCCCTCAGCATTAATCAATACTCTTGAATCTGAAGCTACTTGACGCTCTAAACCTGTACCAACAATTGGTGCTTCCGGACGGATCAAAGGAACCGCCTGACGCATCATGTTAGATCCCATCAAGGCTCTATTCGCATCATCATGTTCCAAGAAAGGAATCAATGAAGCCGAAATTGAAGCAATCTGGTTAGGCGCAACGTCTGTATAATGTACTGCAGAAGGCTCAACAACAGGAAAGTCACCTTCCTCACGAGCAATAACATTGCTAGCTGTAATTTTACCAGAAGCATCCATCTCAATGTTTGCCTGAGCAATCATTTTTCCTTCTTCTTCTTCAGCACTTAAATAGATAGGCGTACTTACTAAATCAACTACACCATCTGTAACTTTACGGTAAGGAGTTTCGATGAAACCCATTCCGTTAACTTTTGCATAAACACCAAGAGATGAAATCAAACCAATGTTTGGTCCCTCTGGAGTTTCAATCGGACATAAACGACCATAGTGTGTATAGTGAACGTCACGAACCTCGAAACCAGCTCTCTCTCTCGAAAGTCCACCAGGTCCAAGTGCAGATAATCTTCTTTTGTGTGTAATCTCAGCTAATGGATTCGTTTGATCCATAAATTGAGATAACTGGTTCGTACCGAAGAAAGAGTTGATAACTGAAGATAATGTTTTAGCATTAATCAAATCAATTGGTGTAAACACCTCGTTATCTCTAACGTTCATTCTCTCACGAATAGTTCTCGCCATACGTGCTAAACCAACACCGAATTGTTGAGACAATTGTTCACCAACTGTTCTAACACGGCGGTTTGATAAGTGATCAATATCATCAATCTCTGCTTTAGAGTTAATTAATTCAATCAAATATTTTACAATGGTAATGATATCTTCTTTGGTAAGCACCTGCTTTTCCATTGGGATATCTAAACCAAGTTTTTTGTTCATTCTATAACGACCAACTTCACCTAAGTTATAACGTTGATCAGAGAAGAACAATTTATCTATAATACCACGAGCAGTTTCTTCATCAGGCGGTTCAGCGTTACGCAACTGACGGTAAATGTGCTCTACAGCTTCTTTTTCAGAGTTTGTTGGATCTTTTTGTAACGTGTTGTGGATAATACCATAATCTGCCTGGTTATTATCTTCTTTGTGTAACAAAATAGATTTAACGTTTGAATCGATGATTTCTTCAACATTATCTTTGTCGATAATAGTATCTCTATCAAGGATGATTTCGTTACGTTCGATAGAAACTACTTCACCAGTATCTTCATCAACGAAATCCTCGTGCCAAGTGTTTAATACACGTGCAGCAAGTCTTCTTCCAATATATTTTTTAATACCAGTTTTAGAAACTTTAATTTCCTCAGCAAGGTCAAAAATCTCAAGGATATCCTTGTCTCTTTCAAATCCAATTGCACGGAATAAAGTTGTTACCGGTAATTTTTTCTTTCTATCAATATAAGCATACATTACGCTGTTGATATCTGTAGAAAATTCTATCCAGGAACCTTTAAAAGGAATTACTCTGGCAGAATAAAGTTTTGTTCCATTTGCGTGGAATGATTGTCCAAAGAAAACCCCAGGAGAACGGTGTAGTTGAGATACTACCACACGCTCAGCACCATTGATAACAAAAGTACCGCTTGGAGTCATATAAGGTATTGTTCCAAGATAAACATCCTGTACAATAGTTTCAAAATCTTCGTGTTCTGGATCTGTACAGTATAGTTTTAACCTGGCTTTTAAAGGCACACTATAAGTAAGACCTCTCTCTATACATTCTTGAATTGTATAACGTGGTGGATCAACAAAATAATCTAGGAACTCCAATACAAAGTTATTTCTTGTATCTGTAATTGGAAAGTTTTCCATGAAGGTGTTGTACAACCCTTCGTTGCCTCTTTCGTCAGATTTAGTTTCTAATTGAAAAAAATCTTTAAAAGATTTAACCTGAACATCCAAGAAATCCGGATAGTCAGGAATATTTTTTGTAGAGGCAAAATTCAATCTTTCAGTCTGATTTGTTATCATCAATGGACAAAATTTTGATTAAAAAAAAGTAGTTTTTGTGTAAAAACACATTGTCTAATTTATACCTTCTTTTTATAATCAATACATCTTTAAAAATAACCGTATAAAATTGGTCAATTTTTTTTCTTCGTATTGATCAAAAACTTTTTCGTATTTTAAACTATTTGATAATAAAACTTGATATATTTTATTATACGAAAAATGGTTTAGGTCATGAGCATTAACTCAAGACCTAAACCTAGTTCTTAAAACTGAGTAAACTTATTTAAGTTCAACTACAGCTCCAGCTTCTTCTAATGATTTTTTAAGACCTTCAGCCTCTTCTTTAGAAACACCTTCTTTAACGTTACTTGGAGCACCGTCAACTACATCTTTAGCTTCTTTAAGACCTAAACCTGTAAGTTCTTTAACTAATTTTACAACTGCTAATTTAGAAGCACCAGCTTCTTTTAATACAACTGTAAATTCAGTTTGTGCTTCTTCAGCAGCACCTTCTCCACCACCAGCAGCAACTACAACAGCTGCAGCAGCAGGCTCGATACCATACTCGTCTTTTAATATTGTTGCTAATTCGTTAACTTCTTTAACTGTTAAGTTAACTAATTGTTCTGCGAATTGTTTCAAATCTGCCATTTTTTCTATCGTTTAAAATGATTTGTAAAATATAATTTATTTATTGTGCGCTATTTAAGCAGCAAGGAAATAAAATTCCATGCATTTGTTATTATGCTTCAGTCTCAGCCTCTTCGCTTTTTGCGAATTGGTTTTGTAAAGCAGAGATAACTCTTTGTGCTGGTGATTGCAATAATCCAATAAGTTCTCCAAGAAGTTCTTCTTTAGATTTAATAGTTGCTAATGCATCTAATTGATCATCGCCAATATAAATTTCAGAGTTAATATAAGCTCCTTTTAATAAAGGTTTAGCCGATTTTTTTCTGAAATCTTTAATTATTTTTCCAGGTGCATTTGCAACATCTGAAATAAATATAGCACTATTACCAGTCAATACTGAAGGTAAATCACCATAGTCATTAGCAGAAGCTTCCATTGCTTTTGCAAGCAAAGTATTTTTTACAACCTCTAATTTAATACCTGCTTTATAACAAGCTCTTCTCAAGTTTGAAGTTGTTTCTGCGTTTAATCCAGAAATATCAGATACATAAATAATATTTGTACCAGCTAACTGTGCAGTTAAATCTTCAATCGCGATTGATTTTTCTTCTCTAGTCATACTAAAAATTATTAACTACCAATTATACTGCTTT
>NZ_JAYSPC010000120.1:0-12195 GCF_043722275.1 Flavobacterium sp.
ATTTGGTATCTCTTTAGTCTTTTCATAAAGTTTTTTTTTGGATAAAATAATAAAAGAGTTGACAAAACATGATTCTAATTCCTATTATTTTGCGATTGGGATTAGCTTAAACTTTTAGCTTAAAACTTAAGTTTGTATAAATCATCTTTATTACAGTTTCTTTTTAGTCTGTTTGTGGCCTTATCTTGTAAAACAATGAATGTATTTAATCTTTTAAAGTTCCTTCTTTAAAATTTTATAAAAACAATATAAGCTGTGATTATCGTTTTTTAAATTAATTTATCAAATGATATTAAACAAAAAAATCTCCACTAGGGAGATTTTTTTATTCTGAGAATGAATATTATTTAGCTAAAAGCTCTAATATTTTTGCTTTTAATTCAGGTCCTCTTAAATCTTGTGCCACCACTTTTCCTGATGCATCAAGAATAAATGTTGCCGGAATAGATTCAACTCCGTATTGTTTTGCAATAGGTTCTTCCCAAAATTTTAAGTTAGAAACTTGCGTCCATGCTAAACCATCTTTTGCTATAGCTTCTTTCCACGCTGCTGCTTCCTTATCTAAAGAAACACCAACAATATTCAGTCCTTTTGAATGTAGCTCTTTATAGATAGCTACAACATTAGGATTTTCCTTTCTGCATGGTCCACACCATGAAGCCCAAAAATCAACAATAGTTACTTTACCTAAACTTTGTTTAAGCGAAACTACTTTTCCTTCCGGATTAGGAGCTGAAAAATCTGCTCTTCAGTTTGGGCTACCAACAGGAGCTGCTGACGCACCAACTGCAGGCATTTTTGCTTGACCTAATTTTGCTTTAATTTCTTTTCCTGGAGTACTGTTTTTCAAAGACTCATCTAAAGCATTGTATAAGCTTTCAGTCTTTTTGATATCAGCAGTAGGATCAGCAACCATACTTTGAATAATCAAAGCAGATATGTAAGCTTTTGGGTGACTTTCAGCGTAAGCTAAATATTTCTTTTTTGAGTTAGCCTGAACTTCAGTTTGAAGCGTCATGTATTGTTTCATCAAACCATTGATAGTTGCAGTATCCTGAGCTTGTTGGGCTTGTTGCATTTTCTGAGTATTTTTTTTCTGAAAATCAACTAAACTTTTTTGAGTTTTTGTTAAATCTTCGTTGAATTTCACATACTCTTCATTGTTATAAGTACCAGAAACTTTAGATTTATGGATACTATCTTTATCAATTGCAATATTAATTTCTCCAGTTTCTAATATAAAAGGAATTGGTCCGTTAGCACCTTGAAGAATTAATGTATGAAAAGCCGGCTCAGTTACTTTTCCTTTTATTTCGAATTTACCGTTTTCAACTTTTACTGTATCAAGAGATACTGCCATCTTAGTAGTAGGATCCTGACCTTGAAGAATGATTGTTTTTCCGTTTTCTATTCCTGTTGCAGTTCCAGTAATTAGATATTCTCCGTCTTTAACTTTGCTGCATGAAATAATCGCTACAGAAGCGGTTAGTAAAAAAAGTATTTTTTTCATTATAAAAAATTAATTAGTTAATTGATTTGTGCAACAAAAGTATCTAAAAATCTAAAACTTACAGAATTTTGTAACCTAAAATTTTGTTATAGTTTTTTTAAGCTTAATTCGCATCTAATCAGTGTGTTTACAGGGTTGATTTGATTTAAAACTCTTAATTATATTATTATTATGAGTTTAAATAGATAATTTTTTAATTTATATGCATAAAAAAAGCACTCTTATAACAGAGTGCTTTTGTAAATATTTAGGTATAAAACTATTCTTGATTAGTTTTCTTTCTCCAAGTAAAAGAGTTCAAAATGTGTCTTTTTGCGAATCTTCCAGGAGAATCAGCATTAACCATTTTCACGTAAGTAGCTTTAGGAACACTAATGTATTCGTAAACACTTCCGTTAGAAAAATCGATGATCAAACGACCTTCAACAAATTTATAATCAGTAATTGCCGAAGTTGCGATAGTCTCTGTAT
Source organism: Flavobacterium sp. (assembly GCF_043722275.1). GTDB lineage: Bacteria > Bacteroidota > Bacteroidia > Flavobacteriales > Flavobacteriaceae > Flavobacterium. Next base: position 1,982 of record NZ_JAYSPC010000120.1, read on the forward strand.
ATTCCGGTAAATTAGCCTTAATCGTTTCAGGATTAATACTTACCAAAAAGTGATAAGCCTCAATTATAGCCTTACTTCTTTCTTCTGCTTCTTTCAATCCAGCGTCATCACCTTGAAATTTATCAGGATGAGATTCTTTCATCGCATTACGATAGATCGTTTTTAAATCTTTTAACTCTGCAGTTTTGTCTACGTTTAGTAACTTGCGGTATTCAACTATTTTTTTCATAAATAAGGTAACTACTTGTCTATTAGTTTGAAATTGAAATTAATTGTTCAAAAGACAAATTTTTTGCAAAGGTACACTTTTTTTTAACTTTTTACTTTTGAAGCAAAAAATATTCAAAAAATATCTAAAGTTTTGATTGTAAGTGCTAAAAAGCCATGTATTATCTTCCATAGTAATATTAAGGAGCTATTTCCCGCTCTCCGTTACAAACGAAGTTCACTGAACTCCAATTAAATAAATGCAATGTGAAGTAATCTTTTATGCTGAACCTCAGTATAAAAGGATTTCCACTACTATCGGGGCTATGGTATTAGGTTCAAATTAGAAATTTAGTTTAAAATGTTTTTTACCGCAGAGAACACAAAGTTTTTAATTTGGAGGTTCTGTAAAAACACAAAGTTCGCAAAGCTTTGTATTGAACCAGTTTTGCGAACTTTGTGTTTTATAACCGCAATGTGAGACAAAAAACTTTGCCAACTTTGCGGTAAATTCTCATTTCAACTTGAAACAAGGAAAACCTGAAACAAATCCTATTTATCCTCAGGTTTCTGATTCGCTTTATGAAAATTCTTAGACTTCTTTGGATATTTATTAAAACTAATATCACTTGGGTTTTCAATAATCGATTTAATGGTAATCAAATCACCAATAGCATGATTAGCATGTGCGATTTTATAATCCAAAAGATATTCACCACAAAAATAATTATTGTTTTCATCTTTTTCCATGATGCCAGTATAAACTCCTTTTTGCAACATTTTTTCTTGTGAATCCTTAGACATGACTTTTTATTTTAAAATTAAAGGTACAAAGTTAATCAATTTATGTTTGTTTTAGGGAGTTCTTGACAATCTCAGTATATTTGCACATGCAAAAAAACTTCAAGCCACATCCTAATTCGTTCAAAAATACATTTTGTGTTTTTCACGAAGTACTTTCAAATGAAATAGAAGGTTTAAAGAAACAGTTTGAAAGCAAAGCCGGAAGCACCTATTATTATACCGAAGCCGGAATGTATCGCGTTTCAAATCATTGGGGTAGATTAGCCAACAGCAAATGGCGTTTAGTGGCTCGTGAACCGGAAACCGAATCGAAAACTAAAATTGGTTTTGCCAATTGGAATGAATTTTATCCTGATAATGCCGAAGAAAAGTTATATTATATCGAAGCCAATTTTGATAAAAATACCGTAACATATCAGCATAAAAAAAATCCTGATTATAATAATAAAGCAATTTTAAGAACCAGTTTTGAAACCACAAAACGCATCAAACAAATCAGGAACTTGCAGCAATTAACATCATGGGCAAAACATTTTGATTATGACGATATTGATGATTTACGAAAGCAAATTATCACCGAATTAATTTACACCGAGAAAACTTTAGACGAAATAAAAAGAGAAATATAATGGGACGCAACAACGACAGAAACATCAAAAAACACAATGATAAACTTCATAAAGCGCAAGATAAAGCCAAACAAGCTGTAATTTCACGCAAAGAAAAATTGAAAGAAATTATCAAAAAGTTTAACGAAGACAAAAAAGAAGAGTAAAAAAAATAGTTTCAAGTTTTTACGCTAAGTAACTTGAAACCTGAAACAAAAATTAACAACAAGACATATGAAATTCGAAGATTTAAAAGTAAGCGTACAGGAAATTATTGATTTACTTGCTGCAAAAAATAATAGAGAAGCCAATAATAAATTGCTTGAAGTAAATGAAACTTTAGACGAAATGCTGGATCATGCAGAAGAAGATGAAGATTTAAGAGAAATCAGCAGATATCAGGTTTTATTGAATCAGTTACACGTTAAAATAAACGGCGAAGAACAAGTTGATGGAGAATAAATGTTTTTGCGATACAGGTTTATTATTTAAAGAGTGCTGCGGATTATATCTTGAAAATAATGAGAAAGCGCCAACAGCTTTATCTTTAATGCGTTCTCGATATTCGGCGTATGGAACTCATAATGCCGATTATCTTTTGGAAACTACTTATGTTTCCGAAAGAAAATATTACTCAAAAGCAGAAATTTTAAAATGGGCGACAAGTAATAAATGGCAAAAATTAGAAATTTTAAGTTCTTCTGAAAATACAGTAGAGTTTAAAGCCTATTTTTTGGATTCAAATAATCAACCTCAAATACATTATGAATTTTCGACATTTAAATTTGAAAATAATGCATGGTATTACGTTGACGGAAAGTTTGAATAATCGATATTATTCTTGCCAATATCAGTTAATTTATTTCAAATACTTTAACTAAAAATTAATAAACGTTTCTATTTTCATAATTCTAAAATAGCGTAATTTTAGAATTATGAAAAACGAATTTAAAAAAGGTTTTTATTTTAAGACGTACGAAGCCCCATTTCAGTCTCCGTTTGAAAAACTTTTTGGCATTTTCAAAGAGCTAATCACCCATACTTCGGGCGATTTTGATGAAGCTATAGACTGGCTTCGGGAATTGGACAAAGAATATAAACTGACCGACGAAAACTACACAATCGATAATTTTATCGAAGATTTAAAAAAGAAAGGTTACATAAAAGACGAGGTTAAGAAGGACGGAACTGGAGGTTTTGGAATCACTGCTAAAACAGAACGCGCGATTCGTCAACAAGCATTGGATCAAATTTTCGGAAATTTAAAGCGTTCCGGAAACGGAAATCACAAAACAAAACATGCCGGAAATGGTGATGAGCATACGGGAGAATTCCGCGAATTTAATTTTGGCGATGGATTAGAACGTATTTCATTGACTGAAAGTTTACGAAATGCACAAATCAACAATGGTGTTGAAAGTTTCATGCTGACCGAAAATGATTTGGTTGTCGAAGAAACCCAATACAAAGCCCAAATGAGCACCGTTTTGATGATCGACATAAGTCACAGTATGATTTTGTATGGCGAAGATCGAATCACGCCAGCCAAAAAAGTAGCGATGGCTTTAGCCGAATTAATCACAACGCGTTATCCAAAAGATACGCTGGATATTTTAGTTTTCGGAAATGATGCATGGACAATTCCAATAAAGGATTTGCCATATTTACAAGTTGGTCCGTATCACACAAACACGGTCGCGGGACTTCAGTTAGCAATGGATATTTTGCGCAGAAAGCGAAATACCAACAAACAAATTTTCATGATTACCGACGGAAAACCAAGTTGCGTGCGAGAACGTGATGGTTCCTATTATATGAACAGTAACGGACTCGATGAATATATTGTCGATAAATGTTACACGCAGGCACAACAAGCCAGAAAATTACACATACCAATTACGACATTTATGATCGCAAACGATCCGTATTTACAGCGTTTTGTCAATCAATTTACCGAAGCCAATCAGGGAAAAGCATTTTATACCGGACTAAAAGGTTTAGGAGAAATGATTTTTGAAGATTATGAAACAAACAGGAAGAAAAGAGTTCGTTAAATAGGTTCAAAGGTTCAGAGTAACAAAGCGACAAAGGTTTTCAGCTGTCACGCTGAGCGAAGTCGAAGCGCATTTTGTTCAAAGATTTTATACATAACGCATATCGTAGAGGCGCACAGCAGTGCGTCTTACACAAAGTAATGACACAATCTCCTTGTCATTCACAAAAACAATAAAATAACAAAATACATATTTCATAAAATGGAAATAAAAAATATAAACACATTAGGTCAATTAAAAGCCGCTGGATATAAAAGTATAAGTATCAAGGACGAATTAAGAAATAATCTACGTGAGAAAATAAAATCCGGAAAACCGGTTTTTGAAGGCGTTCATGGTTTCGAAAATACAGTAATTCCAGAATTGGAACGAGCTATTTTATCACGTCATAACATCAATTTATTAGGATTGCGCGGACAAGCTAAAACACGTTTGGCTCGTAAAATGGTCGAATTATTAGATGAATACATTCCGTTTGTGGCGGGATCAGAAATTAATGACGATCCGTTAAATCCGATTTCTCGTTTTGCAAAAGATATAATTAATGAAAAAGGTGATGAAACACCAATTTCCTGGTTGCATAGAAACGAACGTTTCTTTGAGAAATTAGCAACACCGGATGTAACTGTAGCCGATTTAATTGGAGACGTAGATCCTATAAAAGCAGCAAATTTAAAATTATCCTATGCAGATGATCGCGTAATTCACTTCGGGATGATTCCCAGAGCGAACCGTTGTATTTTTGTCATAAACGAATTACCAGATTTACAAGCCAGAATTCAGGTAGCTTTGTTCAATATTTTGCAGGAAGGTGATATTCAAATTAGAGGATTTAAACTGAGAATGCCACTTGATATGCAATTTATATTCACGGCAAATCCAGAAGATTATACGAATCGTGGAAGCATTGTAACGCCGTTAAAAGATAGAATTGGATCTCAAATCCTGACACATTATCCTGAAAGTGTTGCTATTGCAAGGATGATTACAGAACAAGAAGCCAAGTTAGATGAAACGCAACACAAATTGGTTCATGTGCCAAGTTTGGCAAAAGACATTTTAGAACAAATAAGTTTTGAAGCTCGTGACAGCGAATACATCGACAATAAAAGCGGAGTAAGTGCGAGAATGAGTATTACGGCTTTTGAGAATTTAATGAGCACCGCAGAACGTCGAGCTTTAAAATCAGGAGTTGATAAAACAACTTTACGTTTATCTGATTTTATCGGAATTATTCCGGCGATTACAGGAAAAGTAGAATTAGTTTACGAAGGAGAGCAGGAGGGAGCTGCCGCAGTTGCACAGAATTTAATAGGTTCAGCGATTAAAACTTTGTTTCCAACACTTTTACCTAAAATAGAAAAGCTTGAAAAGCCAGATGCAAAAACACCATATTCTGATTTGATCGAATGGTTTTTTGCCGAAAGCGGTTTTGAATTATTAGATGATGCTAAAGACGAAGACTATAAAAAGATTCTTGACGAAGTAACGCCATTAGATATTATATTGAAAAAATATCAGCCTCAATTAGATAAAAACGATCAATATTTCTTCAAAGAATTTATTTTATGGGGATTAGTCGAATATAAAAAATTAAGCAAAGACCGTTTTGCGCAAGGGCATCAGTTTAAAGATATGTACGGAAGTTATATCAGTAAATTGTAAAATAAAATATTATTTTCTATGTCAATCCCGACAGGTTTTCATAACCTGTCGGGTTTACTATTTCTGTAGTTTGTCATTTCGACCGAAGGGAGAAATCACATCAAGTATTCGCCAAAGAAAATCGTCAATCTTTGCGGAGCTTCTAGTGTGATTTCTCCTTTCGTCGGATGACAAAGATTGCGTCAAACCCGATAGGTTTTTAAAACCTGTCGGGTTTACTATTTATAGAAGTTAGCAAACTATATTTCAAAATTTTTATTATTGAGAATAAAGCTATTACCAGTTTAAATTCATCTACCTTGCTCCGTTGACTGTATTTGCAGTTTCCCCAAAATAGAAATGGAAAATGGTTTCGAAGATTTGATTGCGAGTTATATTGAGAACAAAGTAGGAATTTCAGAACATTTTTTAAGTGCTGAATTAGCCAATAATTTAAAGCAGAATTTACTCGATTTAAATCAGAAAAGTTTGTTACAGGCAGCAGGAATAGGAAATTCAGAAAAACTGTCTTATGATGGCGCCATCAGGAGCGATTCTATTTATTGGCTGGACAAAAATCATAATAATGTTTTCGAAAATGAGTTTTTTGCTCAAATCGACGCCTTTATTATTTACCTTAACGAAAGCTGTTATGCCGGAATCACCGGTTATGAATTTCATTATTCTTTGTATGAAACAGGTGATTTTTATCTCAAACATTTAGATCAGTTTAAAAATAATCCAAGCCGAAAATATTCCATGATCAGCTATCTTAACAGCAATTGGCAGGAAAGTGACGGAGGAGAATTAATGATTCACCAGGAAAACAACAATCAAAAAATTTCACCAACTCAGGGCAAAACGGTATTCTTTAAAAGCAACGAATTAGTTCATGAAGTTTTGGTAACTCAAAATACCAGAATGAGTATTACGGGCTGGCTTAAAAGTGATTAATTTTTTAAAAGATGCAAAAAAAAAGGTGAATTTTAACGCAAAGAACGCTAAGATTTTTACCCAATATTACGTTGAAAAATAAAAAGTTCACAAAGCAGTTTCACACAAAGCTTTGCGAACTTTGTGTTTATATAAAACCCTTGCAAGTAGAAAATCTTTGCGTTCTTTGCGGTAAATTAATTCTACATCGAAATGAGAATTTTACCTCAAGTTTGCAAAACAGGTTCAAAATAAAGCTTTTGCAACTTTGCGTTAAAAAAAAATGAAACCAAAAGACTTTAAGTACTATTTTTGTTCAAAATTCTATCCTATGCTGTTTCTTGTTTTAAGTATTTTTTGTAGTGTAATTGTTGGTGTAATTTTCAAAATAACCCGTAAATACAATAGTAATCCCATTCAAATTGTAGCAATAAATTATTTGACTGCTTTAGCGCTTTGTTATTTTACTTTTAGTCCAAATCTGGCGGAAGTTAATTCAAATGCACCCTGGAATATTTATATTGCAATTGGCGTTTTATTACCTTTTGTATTGTTGTCTTTAGTGGCTTCAATAAGACATATGGGAATCGTAAAAACCGATGCAGCACAACGATTATCACTGTTTATACCAATAATTGCAGCCTGGCTTATTTTCAAGGAAGAATTTAATTCATATAAAGTTATTGGACTTATAATAGGATTTCTGGCACTTTTATTTATTCTGCAAAAGCAATCTGATAATACCCAAAATAAGTGGCTTTTTCCCACTGCTGTTTTCATAGGTTTTGGAGTAATTGATATTCTCTTCAAGCAAATTGCCATTTATACAACCTTGCCTTATCCTACTTCTTTATTTGTTGTTTTTTGCATTTCTTTAGCAGTTGCGATTTTAATTTCGATTTACGAAATGACGACTAAAAAAATAAAGTTACAGCCTAAAAATATTCTTTTCGGGATTTTCGTGGGAATTTTTAATTTTGGAAATATCCTATTTTATTTAAAAGCACATAAGGCTTTCGCCGAAAATCCATCAACGGTTTTTGCAGGAATGAATATGGGCGTTATCATCTTAGGAAGTCTTGTTGGGTTACTATTTTTTAAAGAAAAATTATCCAAAATTAATTTTATAGGTCTCTTTTTAGCTTTAATTTCAATTTTTTTTATAGTTATTTCACAATTCAAATAATTTTTTTTAAGCCTTAAGCCTTTAATTTACAGCTGTTTTTATGTTATCTTATCATTATATCGAAAATAAACTCTACTAATTCTATAGAATTTAAGAAATATATTTATAGATTTGCAGTAACAATGAAAAACTATAGTCTAAATATCATCCCGTTCATGTGCAGCTTCACGATGTGTTGCATGACGAACTATGCGATGAGATGGCGTTAATAGAGAAAGTACTTGTTAGTTATTTTTTTTTTAGCCTTTCATGCACCATGAAAGGCTTTTTTTAGAATTAGTAAAAAATAAATAAATGAGATCAAATAGAAATACCAATATAATGATGCAGTGCTGCCTGATGAAAATTCCATGTTGCAGCTGTAAATTATTAATGAAGAAGAAATAATAACAGCTTGGATATAAGAGCTTCAAAAATAAGATACCAAATAACCCAAATTAAAAAAATATATCATGAGTGCAGAATTAATAAAACAGAATCCTTTTCAATCAATGATTGATCGCTTTAATATCGCTGCTGACATTCTAAATTTAAATGAATCGATCAGACAGAAACTACAACGACCTGAAAAACAAATCGTCGTTAATTTTTCTATCACGTTAGACAACGGAACAGAACAAAATTTTGAAGGATATCGCGTAATTCATAATACGGCTTTAGGACCATCAAAAGGTGGAATTCGTTATGATACAGGCGTAAATCTTGATGAAGTAAAAGCCCTTGCTGCCTGGATGACATGGAAATCAGCCGTTACGGGAATTCCGTTTGGAGGAGCAAAAGGCGGAATCATTTGTGATCCAAAAAAACTTTCTAAAACCGAATTAGAAAAAATTACCAGAGCGTATACAAAAGCTTTAGCAGATATTTTTGGACCTGAAAAAGACGTTCCGGCTCCGGACATGGGAACTGGTCCTGACGAAATGGGCTGGTTAATGGATGAGTTTTCAATAGTTCACGGCAAAACAATTCATGCCGTTGTAACCGGAAAACATTTGCATTCAGGAGGATCTTTAGGCAGAGTAGAAGCAACAGGAAGAGGCGTGAGTATTATCACTTTATTAGCGCTTCATAAATTAAAACTAAGACCTGCAAGATCTACCGTTGCGATTCAGGGATTTGGAAATGTAGGATTGCATTCGGCTTTGTTTTTGTTCGAAAAAGGACTAAAAGTAGTCGCTGTTAGTGATGTTTCCGAAGCTTTTTACAATCCTGACGGACTTAATATTCCGGAACTGATTTTATATTATAATCTCAATAATAAAAGTATTAAAGGATATCCAAATTCAGTTCCCATCAAACACGAAGACTTGCTATTATTAGAAGTTGATGTGTTGATTCCGGCTGCAAAAGAAGATGTTATTACACAAAAAAATGCGAATGATATTCGTGCAAAAATTATACTTGAAGGCGCAAACGGACCAGTTTCATCAGATGCTGATGCAATATTGCACAATAACAATGTTTTAGTGGTTCCTGATATTTTGGCAAATGCGGGAGGCGTTACGGTTTCTTATTTTGAGTGGCTTCAAAATTCACTTTTAGAGTCATGGAGAATTCACCAGATCAATACTCGTTTGGAGGATATATTAGAAAAAGGTTTTGAAACTGTTTTTAGAGTTGCAGCAAAACATAACGTAACCCCACGTATTGCCGCTTATATCATCGCTTTACAAAAAGTAGCCGATACTCAAGCTGTAAAAGAAGTAGCATTAGAGGAACCGAAGTTTAAGCAGAATTAAAAAGTAGGTTTTATAATTTTAAAGATTATTTTCATCAGTTAATGATTTGATTTTCAGAAGAAAATTGATTGTTAATTGATGAAAATATCTTTGTTTAAAATTTATAGCAAATTGTATTTGAGTTTTTTATAATCAAAAAAAGTAATTTTTAAAATGGAACATATTAATTTTCTAGCTTTTGCAATGCCTGCTTTTTTTCTCTTCTTATTTTTAGAATATAAATTAGCGAAACGCAAAAAGAGACCGGAAATTTTTAATTATGAAAGTTCAGTTTCAAATATTAGCATTGGCATTGCAGAGCGATTGATCAATTTATTTATTGCCGCAAGTTTCTATCAATTGTATTATTTGATTTATGACAACTATAGAATTTTTGATATTCCGAGTAATGTTTTTATTTGGTTTGCCTTAATTCTCGCCACTGATTTTGTCTGGTATTGGTACCACAGATTAGGGCATGAAGTTAATTTTTTCTGGGCGGCACATATTGTACATCATCACAGCGAAGAGTTTAATTTTACCGCTGCAGCCAGGATTACAACTTTTCAGGCCGTTGTCAGAACCGGTTTTTGGTGCGTACTTCCGTTAGTTGGTTTTCATCCGTCAATGGTAATTACAATGTTGATTGTTCACGGCGCTTATTCGTTTTTTACGCACACACAAGTTATTGGTCGAATAAAATGGCTTGAGTATGTTCTGGTAACGCCATCAGTTCACGGCGTTCATCACGCATCTGACGAGAAATATTTAGACAAAAATTACGGAGATATGTTCACCTTTTGGGATCGGCTTTTTGGGACTTTTCAGGCCGAAGAGGAAAAACCAAAATACGGATTAACACATCCGCTAAAAAGTTATAGTTTCCTATGGCAGCATTTTCATTATTACTTCGAAATTTATGAATTATGGAAACGATCCGAAGGTTTTAAGGCAAAATGGAAAGCCGTTTTTGGAAGTCCCGCACACATGGATCAGGATATTCGTCCAACCTTAGAAAAACGTTTTTTACAGGATAAAACAAATCCCCATCAAAGACTTC
>NZ_JAYSPC010000121.1:0-10095 GCF_043722275.1 Flavobacterium sp.
AATGGAGGCGATACCTGGAGTAAAGTTTATACAGGAGAAAAATTCACAAAATTCACTTTTAAAGATGCTAACACAGGTTGGGCAGTTTTAGAAAATAAAATTTATAAAACTACAGATGGTGGAGTTTCTTGGATTCTTGATTATACACACGACCAATCTATTAGAACAATAGCTTATAAAAATAATGTTGTCTGGGCAATTTCTACCGATAAAATAATCAAACGTTATTTATAATTTTTAGCAGAAAAATAAAAAGATTAAAAACACTACAACCTTTAAAAGTTGTAGTGTTTAAAATAAACTGAATGAAAAAAACTTTACTCTTACTCTTATTTATTGTTATTACCTCTTGTTATCAGGAAACTTCTATAGCCATAGAAGGTGATTTTACGACTTCGTATGCCAACGATGACGAATCTATTCCTGTTATTATAAAAATAGACAATAAAATTACCGGTGCAGATAAATACGAATGGACATTTGAAGGAGGAAATCCGTCAAGTTCTTCTCAAAAAAATCCGGGCGAAATATTGTACAACAAACAAGGTACTTATACCATAAAATTAACAGCTACAAATGTAGACGGCGAGAGTAATGAATTTAGTAAAACAGTACTAATTAAGGAAGGACTTAATATTGAGTTTTCACATGAAATCATCAAAAGCAATTATTCTCCGGTTGAGGTAGTTTTAAAAAACACAACTGTTGGAGAAGGATTAACTTTTAAATGGGATTTTCAGGGCGGAATGCCAGCAGTTTTTACAGGTAAAACACCGCCAAATGTTGTATTTACAACGCCGGGAGAACACACGATTACCTTAACGGTTTCTAATGGTTTTGAATCAGATAAACAAACACAGACTATAACGGTTGCACCTTATTTAGTGAGCTTGTTTTCATATGAGCCAAAGTTCGAAGATGATGATTATGAAGCTCCGGTAACAATTAATTTTACGAATAAATCAATTAGTGCAACAAGTTATAAATGGAATTTTGAAGGCGGAATTCCGGCAACTTCAACAGAACAAAATCCTATAGTTGTTTTTACAAATGCGGGTAATCATGAAGTTACATTAGAAGCTTTGAATGATAAAACAAGCCAAATTTATAAATCAACCATTACCGTTTTACCGGATACGAATTTGCGCATTTTAACCAACGTTAAATTGGGAATAAATGCAGCACATAACAATAACAATATTGGTGCGATGTTCTCAACAGTAACAAGACAGGTTTATAAAGCAAATGAAATTAACGATCAGAACAGCAGTTTGATTGATATTGTTTTTCAGGGTTTAAATAACAATTTCACCTACAATAGATTCGTATCGCCGGATCAGGCAAATAACTATGGTTTTTTAGAATTAAAAAATGCACAAAGTACCATTTTTGTAAACTCTCAAAATTTGTGCAGCTGTGGATTAAATTTTACCGAAGCTCAGTTTGATGCAATGGTAAACGATAGTCCGATAAAAACTTTAAATATAAATTATAGCGCAGCAGGAGCACAGGAATTCGGGTTTACGTACCCAAGAATTATATTATTTAAAACACAAGACGGAAGAAAAGGAGCCATCAAAATTAAAGATATGGTAAAGAACGGCACAAGTTCTTATATTTTATGCGACATCAAAGTACAAAAACAATAACCAGTAAATGAAGATAGAGAATAAAAAAATCTTGTTTTGGTTATGTATTGTTTTTGCCTGTTGTATTTGCAGGAAAGGATATGCGCAAGATGTAGATTTAGAGAATTTTTACAAACCAAATTTTAAAGTTACAGGTAGTGTAAACGCGAATGCGATGTATTATACTTCCAGTATGCCAAATGCACGTGAGCCTTTTACCTATTTGCTTTCGGGAAATTTGAATATTAGTGCTTTTAATTTTAGTGTTCCGTTATTTTATAGCATTACCAATCAGGGAAAAAATTTAGGCTATACAGCCCCATTTGATTTTAACAGATTAAGTATTATGCCTAAATACAAGTGGGTTAAAGCATATATTGGGAATGTAAGTATGACGTTTTCGCCTTACACATTAAGCGGTTTTCCGTTTAAGGGAGTTGGTTTAGAACTTACGCCACAAAGCCCGTTTAAAATAACCTTAATGGGAGGACAATTACTAAAAGCAGTTGAAGGAGACGATGCAATGGGAGGAATTCCGGTATATCAACGTAACGGTTACGGAGCTAAAATAGGTTTTGAGCAGCAACAATATAAAATTGGCTGGATTGGTTTCTACGCAAAAGATAATGTGAATTCATTAAACTTAGTATATGATAAAGGAGTTACTCCAAAAGAAAATTTTGTAAACAGTTTGATATTCAGTACGTCTCTAATTAAAAATTTAAATTTGAATGTTGAATATGCTTTATCTGTTTTAACCGATGATACCAGAAGTAAAAATCTTTCAGGAGGAAATTTAAGGAATAAATTATTTTCCAGTAAAGAAAGCACCAGTTATTTGAACGCATTAAATGTAAATTTTGATTATAATATTCAAAAAAGCATCATTGGATTAACATACGAACGTATTGATCCTAATTATAACACATTAGGAGCATTGTATTTTAATAATGATTTAGAAAATATAGCATTGCGATTTGCCCGTCCTTTTTATCAGGATAAAATTACCGTATCTACAAGTTTAGGATATCAGAGAGATGATCTTGCAAAAGTAAAAAAGCAAGATACTAAACGCGTTGTTGGTTCGATAAATATGAATTACAGAGTAACAGACCAAATAAATTTTACAGGAAGTTATTCTAATTTTTCTACTTATACCAATAAAAAATTAGATCAGTTTGAGCTTATCAACAATCCAAACGTAGTCCAGGCTGATACGTTACAGTACAGGCAATTATCGCAAAATGCCAATATGAATATGTCATATTCTTTTGGAAAAAAGAGAAATCAAAATTTAAATTTCAATTATAGCATTGCAGGACAAGCAAATGAGCAGGGAGGCGTGATACGAAGAGGACAGGCGAGCACCGTTCAGAATTATAATGTAGCACATTCAGTAAATTTTCTACAAACGAAAATTGGCTTAAACAGCTCCCTTAATTACACCAGTAATCAAGTAAGTCAAAACGATAATTCATCAATTGGAGCCTCAGTTGGAGCTTCAAAAAAGTTATTCAAAGATAAGCTGAATACTAATTTGGGATTTCTGTATAATACTTCGCAGGGAAATATGAATTCAAGTTCAGTATTTGGAGTAAAATTCAATAGCAGTTATTTATTGCTCGAACAGCATAATTTTAATATGAGTGTTATTTCAATGTTTAGAAACAGTACTAATGCTCAAAAATTTAATGATTTGACCGCTACATTAAATTATGCTTATTCCATTGATAAACTAAAATTACCGGCTAAAAAAGAGCGTAAAGAAGAAACCAAAATTGCATCAGATCCTATTTTAAAAATAAAACATAAAGACAAAACGTACGAAGGAACTAGAAATGAAATCATAAAACAATTACAGGATCTTCAGCTTGCGTTGCGACCAATGCCAAAAGAAGATTCAGATGAATTGCAGCATTTGTTGACTCTCACAACCCTAACTCCTGATGATAAAAGTTTTGAAGAAAAAGCTTTAGATTATTTAAAAGCGTACGATTTAAATAATGATATTTTAGACCGATATAACAAATATATTCTGGAAACAGTACAAAGTCTACGAGAAGACATGATTCGAAAAGATGAAGGATTCGAAAATGATTATGTCATGGCATTAGGAAGAGTGAATAAACATAAAATGCATGGCGTAAGTGAACAGGATGTGACGAATAAAACCAGCTATAATTCTTATTTAAAATTAGTCGAAAGAAAAAATAAAAAGTTACAGCCTTTATTAGTACATCGATGGATGATTAATGAAATTTCGATCCTTGCGAATACATCTGCAGATGAAATTCATAAAAATGAAAACTTTTCAAATTTTAATAAAGAAGAGTTAAGTCACTTCTTTAAAATGATGAAAGACAAAAAAACAGATACAGAAATAGTAGAAGAATTGAAGATAAAACTAATTCCGTATTATCATGATTTAGCCATTAAAAGTGTCAAAGATGATGAAGTTGAATTTAAATATTTAAAGAATAATTAATGATCATAAAATGTGATTCTTTAAATAAAAAAGAAATCTATAGATCGTTTCAAAAATAGTTTGGATAAAATATAAAAAAGTTACTATGCTTTATTTTACAAAAAAACAGGATTATTTGCTTATGAAAAATTTTTACAAAATGCATTTATCGGTATTATTTATCATGCTTTCGGTTGTTTTTTCTTATGGGCAGGATATTGCACCGCCTAAAGAATTAGCTGTCGCTGCAAGTTCTATCGAAAAGATCGAAGCTGCTGACCGCTGGGTAGATAAATTTTCGAATCAGGATTTGGTAGAGTTACCAATAGGGATTCGTAAAACAATAAGCAATGTTCAATATTCTATTGGGATAACAAAAGCTGTTTTTTCGCCGGAATACACAACTTTGACCGTTTTTTGCAGAGTTGATATTCCGCAAAAAGATAAAAACGGACAGCCAATGCAATTGTTTTTTGGTGCAGATAATGTAAAATTATCACATCAGGGAGGAATTATTGGAGAAGCCAAACTAGTATTATTAGGTAATATTGACATTCCGTTTAGTGATAATAAATGGCAGGTATCGCTATATGGCGGTTTTGATATGGCAACAGGAGCAGTCCCGGATCTAACTTATGTTACAATTGACTGCGACGGTTTTAAAGAAATGAAAATATCAGGAGCAGTTGAATTTTCAAGAAATTTGATATTGCCAATTGATCCACTCACAAAAACTGTAGACGAGACAAAACTTACAGTGCCTAAAACCTTCTATAACGGTAAAACAGTTCAAATTCCTAATAGAGTAAGAGGTGATTTTAGCTTTACGGCAAGCAGCTGGAATGATATTTTAGTCAATGTAAGTTTGCAGCCTTTTACTTTAAAGGACAAACGAAACGGCAAAGACTTTGAGGGTAATTTCCAGTTTTTGGTTAGTAATGCGGTATTGGATTTAAGTGATATAAAAAATGATCCAACAGTAATTTTTCCCGAATATTATGCTAAAAATGCACTTTTAGTACCAACTCAGGAAGCATGGAAAGGAGTATTCATTCAGACTTTTGAAGTTGGTCTTCCAAAAGAATTTCAAACAACAGATACCGCATCAAGTAAAGAAAGAATACATGTAGGAGCTCAGAATCTTATTATAGATAAATTTGGAGTTTCGGGAACTTTCTATGCAGATAATGTTTTTCCGCTGGATCGTGGTATAACAAGTCAGGAAAAATCATGGGCATATTCCTTAGATCATATTGATGTAACTATTGCAGCAAATACTTTTGTAAAAGCAAATTTAAACGGTCAGATTCTTTTACCAATTAGTAAAGCAACAGAGAAAAAAGAAACTGCAACTCTGGCAACAGCCACAACTCCTGCTAAACCGGCACAAACAAATCGAGTAGGTTTAGCTTATAGCGGTTTTATATCTATGGAAGAGCAGCAATTAATTGTTGTTACAAAAGATTCCATATCGTTTGATATCTGGAAAGCAAGAGCTTTGTTACTGCCTAATAGTTCTGTTGAATTAAAATTAGTAAATGGGAAATTTTTACCAAAAGCAAATTTAAACGGAACAGTTTCTATTGGTACCAATAAAGGAGCCTCTGATGATAAGGATGTAGAAGGCAAAAAAACAGTTGATTTTAAAGGAATTTCATTTGAAAATCTACAATTGCAGACAGTTTCGCCTATTATTTCTGTCCGAAATATGGGTTACAAAGGCACAGTTTCCTTTGGTAATTTCCCTGTTTCCATTGGGAATATAAATGTTGCCATTAATGGAGATAATTCCAGGATCGATTTTGATTTAGGAATTAATTTAATGGAAAGTCTTGGAGCCGGAGCCACAGCCCGAATAGGGATAAAAGGTAAAATGTATGATGACGGCTACAGGCAACGAAGCAGATATGACGGATTAGATTTATCGGCCATTAGTATTGACTGTAAATTTAGCGGATTGACAATAAAAGGAAGTCTTCTTTTAATGGAGAAAGACCCTGTATATGGAAACGGATTTAGTGCTGAATTAGAAGTAGATGTTGCCGATATAGTCAATGTAAAAGCGAAAGCTATTTTTGGTCGTACTACTTTTAGATATTGGTATTTTGATGCCGCCGTAAAATGGCCGCCAGTTCCGGCACCGTTCATGATTACCGGTTTTGGTGGAGGTGCCTATTATAAAATGCACCGAAATCCCGATGTAGCCATTGGTGATTTCTCGCCATCAGGATTGAGTTATACTCCGGATGAAAAAATAAGTTTAGGAATTAAAGCTTTAATTTATTTTAATATTGGTTCAGAAAGTGTTTGTGATGGTGAAGCAGGTTTTGAGATTGCTTTTAACTCAAAAGGAGGAATAAACCGACTTGCAATTTTTGGTAAAGCAAATGTTATGGCCTCAATACCTGGACTTAAAAATGTAACCGACTTAATGAGTAAAGTGACCTCTAATGTTACTGCAAAGAAAAGTTTCATGGGCGTAACCGACAATGATCTTAAAGGTTCTTTTGCCAGTAAATACATTCCTGCAGCAAAAGAATCAATTCCGGGAGATTTATCGGCTAAAGTAGGGATCAAAATGGCGGCAGCAGTAGAATTTGATTTTGAAAATCATTCGATGCATGCAACAACAGATGTATATATTAATACACCCGGAAATTTTCTTTCAGGAACAGGAGAGGGAGGAAGAGCCATTTGGGGAGTTTTTCATAAAGACCCGAAAGATTGGTACATGTACATGGGAACTCCAGATGACAGATGCGGTGTAAAAATAGGATTTGCAGGAATGTACTTAAAAACCACAAGTTATTTTATGGCAGGAACAGTACTTCCAGGAAGTCCGCCACCGCCCGCTGTAGTTGCACAAATTTTAGGTGTCGATGCAAAAGAATTAGATTATATGCGCGATGAAAATTCATTGGCAAATGGCGGAGGTTTAGCCTTTGGAGCCAGTTTAGATTTTGATACCGGCGACTTGAGTTTCTTGCTTTTTTATGCCCGTTTCCAGGCCGGAATGGGATTTGATATCATGCTTAAAGATTATCAGGAAGCCAGATGTTCCAATACAGGAGAGCGTGTAGGTATAAATGGCTGGTATGCTAACGGACAATCGTATGCATATTTACAAGGAGAATTAGGAATCAGAATTAAATTATCATTCTTAAAATTAAAAGTTCCAATTGTTTCAGGAGGAGCTGCCGTTTTATTGCAGGCAAAATTGCCAAACCCAGTTTGGATGCGCGGCTATGTAGGAGGAAATATGAATATTCTGGGAGGATTAATAAAAGGAAAATTCCGATTTAAATTTGAACTTGGAGAAGAATGTCAATTTGAAAATGCATCACCATTAGGAGGGCTTAAATTAATAACAGATGTAACGCCAAAGCAAAGTTCAACAGATGTTGATGTTTTTGCTGTACCACAAGCCGCTTTTTCAATGAAAGTTAATGAAGCTTTTGTAATTCCCGAAGATGCCGGCGATGTCACCTATAAAGTAATATTAGAAAAATTCAAGGTTTTTGACGGAACAAAAGAAATTCCGGGGATACTGGAATGGAGTTCCATGAAAGACAAAGCTAATTTTGTTTCAACAGATATTTTACCTCCAAATAAAGAATTAAAAGTTCAGGTTGAGGTTAGTTTCCAAAAGATGATAAATGGTTCGTTCCAGCCAATAAAAGTTGATGGAAAAGTAGCCACAGAACTTGAAGAGAGATTGTTCACAACTGGTGGAGCTCCAAATCATATTCCGCTTAACAATATTAAGTTTTCGTATCCTGTTGTTGATCAAAAATATTTCCTTGAAGAAGAATATCCTAAAGGTTATATTCAGCTTAAACGCGGTCAGGATTATATGTTTGAAGATGCAAATTGGGCAACAAGCGTCAAACTAGATCAGGACGGAACATCTAATTCAAAACCTACGGCTTTTAATTATAATAACAGTTCAAATGAAGTATATTATGATTTGCCAAATATTGATCAGGATAAAAAATATAATTTTTCAATTGTAAGTAGCCTGAAACAAACTACGTCCAGAAACACAGTAGCTGAGTCAAAAACAAACACAATTAGCAATGATGGTAATGATATACAAATAAAAGAAAACCAGGCAGATGCATTATCCAAAGCAGAAGGCAGTATTGAACGTTTATCATACACGTTTAATACAAGTAAATACAAAACATTTACAGCTAAGATGAATTCGATAAATACGCAGGGCTATAATTTTGGAGTATTAGATTCAGATATTATTTACTTAACTAATACCATTTCAAGCCAGGAAGCATTTGATGTTGTCGATCTTCAGGGAGTGAATTATAGTGATAATAAACCTATAATAACCGCGCAGTCTAAACTTAATGATCAATATTATACAACAGATATTTTTCCGTATTTATATAAAGATTATCCTTTAAATGGTAATTATTCTATAACTAACAGAGATACAAATGAATTAGGAGTTGTTCCGGCAAAAGCAATACCACTTAATGCGCACTACACAACAAGTATAGAAAATAATGTAAACCAATTGTGGACAAAAGAAAATTTTCCATTTAAATACAATATGCCTTTGCTTTACAAACAAGATTGGGTTGATTTAGACAATCAGGTTGTCAATGGCTATATTAATGGAGATACAAGCATTGAGTCAATTGCAAAACGCTTTCAGAATTCTAATTTCTTGTTTATGCGTTACGGAAATTATGAAATTGTAATGAAATATAATTTGCCGGGAGATAAACAAGCCAATGAGTTTACTTATAAGTATAGAAACAATAATAATTTCAGATAATTCCATAAACAGAATTGATCTATAAAAACAAATTTAATTAAATAAAAAGCGACTAATTTTAGTCGCTTTTTTGCTTTATAAATCTTGAAAAACATTTAATAATAAACAATCTATCATTTGATTTTCTCAGATTTAAAAATAAATAGTTGCTATAAAGCTATACAAACAAAAAACTCCAGATTGCTCTGGAGTTTCATTTATAATATAAAAAGTAAGTTTTACTCTTCCTTCATAGTATGATAAACGTTCATCACATCATCATCCTCTTCAATTTTTTCGATTAATTTTTCAACATCTGCAATTTGAGCTTCAGTAAGTTCTTTTGTAATTTGTGGAATACGCTCAAAACCCGAAGATAAAATTTCAAGACCTCTGTGTTCTAATTCTTTTTGCAAAGCACCAAAACTTCCAAAAGACGAATAGATTAAAATTCCGTCTTCATCTTCAAAAACCTCTTCAGCACCAAAATCAATAAGTTCAAGTTCTAATTCCTCAGGATCAAGATTTCCTTTAGCAATTCTGAAGTTACAAGTATGGTCAAACATAAACTCAACAGAACCTTGCGTTCCCATTGTACCGTTACATTTATTAAAGTAGCTGCGAATATTAGCTACAGTTCTATTATTGTTGTCAGATGCTGTTTCAATCAAAATCGCAATTCCGTGAGGCGCATAACCTTCAAACAAAATCTCTTTATAGTTGGCAGTATCCTTATTACTTGCATTTTTTATCGCGCGCTCCACATTTTCCTTAGGCATGTTAGCGGCTTTAGCATTCTGTATAACAGCTCTTAATCTAGAATTGGCATCAGGGTTAGGACCACCTTCTTTAACGGCCATAACGATGTCTTTACCAATTCGGGTAAATGTTTTAGCCATTGCTGACCAACGTTTCATTTTTCTTCCTTTTCTAAATTCGAACGCTCTTCCCATTACTAATTTTTTATTTTGAGATGCAAAAATACGGTTATTCCTTATTTTTGCAAAATCAATTCAATTATTTTTTAGAGTTAGTTAAAAGTTAGAGGTTAAAAAAGTTTCAGGTTTCAGGTTTCAAGTTGTTGGAATCTATAAAATATAAAATTTCAATCGTAAAACGAATGGAATTTTATATGTGAAACCTGAAACCTGAAACCTGAAACCTGAAACCTGAAACCTGAAACCTGAAACCTGAAACCTGAAACCTGAAACCTGAAACCTGAAACCTGA
>NZ_JAYSPC010000122.1:0-6821 GCF_043722275.1 Flavobacterium sp.
AACTGATTACGTTTTTGAAACTCAAACCTTCTTCTTTGTGCAAACGCACCAATTCAGCATATAATCCTTTTGGCGAAGATCCTGTTGCAAGTCCTAAAATACAAGGTTTATTTTCTTTTTGTTTGGTTTGAATTAAAGCTGCAATTTCCTGAGCCACCGCTTTTGAAGCATCACCTGAATTTTCAAAAACAACGGTATTGATGTTTTCAAATCGCTTTTCGAAACCTGTTGCTTTGTCTACTTTACTTTTTAACATGATATAGTTTTTTTTATTCTATTCTAAGTTTAAATCAATAACAATCAACACTTTATAAATATAACAAGTTTTGAATTGTAATACAAGGAAATAAAAACACATTTCAATAACCCAAAAGATGTAAAATGCTTCTTTGCAATTTTTATGCAAATATATGCGTTTTTTTTGCACTACAAAGATACTTTAATAAGTTATATTTCATCTATAAGTAATATAAAACTTTTGTTAATTTTTCAGCTTTTTCAGATTCCCGACGAACTTTATCCAATAAAAAAACCATCAGTTTCCTGATGGCTTTTAAACCATTCATTCATGTAATTACTTCCAGTTAAAAGTAATTATTTTTTCAATTTCACTTGATAAACTCAAAAATACCGGACAAGTCATTGCGGCACGTTCCAGAATAATTCTGCTTTTTTCATCGGCATCGCTTTTCATTTCAAAAGCAATTTCGATTGCTCCAATCCTTCTTGGTTCAGCATTCATTATTTTAGTTACTTCGGCAGTTGAGCCAATAAAATCCACATTTAAATCACGGGCTTTAATACCCATAATAGTCATCATACAACTTGCTAAAGCATTTGCAACCGTATCAGTTGGAGAAAATGCTTCTCCTTTTCCGTTATTATCTAAAGGTGCATCAGATATGATTTCACTTCCTGATTGCACGTGAATTGATTTTGTTCTTAAATCTCCTAAATAGGTTACTTTTGATGTCATTAATTTGCTACTTTTAAAGTTAAGTCTGAATCGTAATATAAAATGTAAACACCTTTATTTGCGTGTCCTCCATCTTCTTTTTTATAAAATTGAAATTTATTATCAACTTGTTCCGTCGTCATTAAATCTGCTGTTTCCTGATATGTTTTTCCCTGAACCAAACGCATCATTGTATCAAAAGTTACATCAAATCCGCGAGTTGCATATGTATTAGGATTCACCTTATTTTTTAATCTGTATTCTTTGTCAAAGATTAAAACTGCCGCTTCATCACTTTCGCGGGTCACAGACGGATACATCAATTTTAATTTAACCAAACTCTCAAAACTAATTTCATCTGTATCAAGCGTGCTGTTTGGTTCTAAAATAACTAATTGTACCTGACATGTTTTTTGTGAATCAAGCAGGGCTTTGATGGTTGTTTTAATCATAGCGGTATTTCCCGTTTCCATTACCACATAATTCATTCTGTTTGGTAATAACAAACTTTTCAAATTTGCTGCATCTAAACCACCTGTTTCTGAAAGAGCTGCAAAAACAACACCTTTTTGATTTTGTTTGATATAACTAATAACCGATTCTTTCTTTTTATCTACAACCGCAACTATGTTTCCGTTTTTAGATCGCATAAAATCAAAAACAGCATTACGAACAACATCATTTGTTGGAATCGTTTGATATAAATTATCAATTGGGTTTGCTGAATCTTTAGACAATGGTGAAATCACAGGAACATTGTACATACGCAAAGTATTTGCAGTTGCTTCGGCATTATTTTGATAAAATGGCCCGATAACCGCATTTGCATCCTGTAATTTATTTTGAGAAATTAAAGTCGAAACATTTGAATTCATTTTTGTTTCCTGCGAATCATAAATAGCAACATCAATTGGTAATTTCAATGTTTTAGCCGAATCAATTGCCATCATTGCTCCTGAATAAAAATCAAGAGTCATGTTCAAAAACTTATCGTTTTTAATACGATTTGCAGCGCTCATCGTATCATTTTGCATTTTATTTAAATTGAAAGGCAATAGTAAAACCACTTTTTTACGTTCGTTTTCTCCTCTCTTTTTAGTCAGCTCAACAACTTCCGGATTAACCGAAACTGTTTCTGATTTTACTTTATCAATAATCTGAATTGAACCTCCGGTGTTGGTATTTTCTATAGGTTTTTCAACAGCTTGTTGTTGTTGTTGTGGAATAATTGGAGCAGGCGCTAAATATCCTGTTGGAACTTTTAAAACCATTCCTTCTTTTACACCTTCAGAAAGTGCAGGATTCAATTGCGTTAATTCGTCCTGGGTCAAATGAAAAGTTTTTGATAAACTATATAATGTTTCTTTCGGTTTCACCTGATACTCCATATAAGTAGTCGCTTTTTTAGAAGTTTCAGATGCTTTTTTAGTTTCCGCCGGTTTTGCAGTATTTGCAGTAACGGCCGGAGCTGAAGCTTCTGTTTTAGGCGCTTTTCCTTTTATGGTCAATCTTAAACCTACTGGCAAATTTGAAACAATTTCAGGATTGCGTTTTTCTAATTCTTCAATTGTAATTCCGTATTCTTTAGCGATCGAAAATTTAGTTTCTTTTGCCACAACATCATGATAAACATATTTATTATCCTGAGTTTTTTCTTTAGCCGGTTTTTCTTTAGCTGGCTTTTCTGCTGCTAAAGATGATTTTACTTTTGAACCTTTTGCAGGAATAACCAATTTTTGTCCAATTTGAACACCGCTTTTTTCCAAACCCGGATTGGCGGCTTTCAAGGCTTCATCAGAGATATTATATTTTTTTTCAATACTATAAAAAGTCTCTTTTGGCTGTACTTCATGAATTACTTCTTTAGTATTTGCGCTCGTTTTTGCAGCAGCTGCCTCAGATTTAACCGCAGAAGTTTTTGCATTATTCGTTGGAATCAGCAAAACTGTATTTGTAGAAATTCCTCTTCTTGCATCTGGATTTAATGCATAAATATCATAAGGCGTAACCTTAAATTTTACAGCAATCTGGTTAACCGTTTCTCCATTTGCGACAGTATATTTAATGACTTTTTCTTGGGAAAAAGCAGAAAACGTAATAAAAAAAACAAGAAACAATAATGTTGAATAATATTTCATAATAAGGCTTAAAACAATTTAATTTTTAATTCAAAAACAAGGTACTCAATTCTCTTCAAAGCAAGATTCCTGCCATTTGTTATTTTATCGCTAATTATTATCTAAGATCAATTTCTGCCTTAGCAATAATAATCTCTTTATATAACTCATCTTCTTCACTTTTCTTACATTTATACAG
The DNA here is from genome assembly GCF_043722275.1 of Flavobacterium sp. GTDB lineage: Bacteria > Bacteroidota > Bacteroidia > Flavobacteriales > Flavobacteriaceae > Flavobacterium. Next base: position 3,272 of record NZ_JAYSPC010000122.1, read on the forward strand.
CACTTCTTCCATATTTTGATACTTATCAGCATAAACATAGTAGGAAAGACTATTAATATTAAAGAAGAAGCTAGCGTTAAAATCACCAGAATCAATGAGTTTCATAATGAGCTTATCTCTTAGCGACGAGTCTGTAAATATACCTAAAACTAAGTAATAGCCGTTTGAAACTTCTTTAAGATTATCATAAACTTCAATCTTTACTTTTATGTCCGTTTTAAGAGGATTTTCCTTTAATTCACGCTTCATTTCTTCCAGCGAAACTGTTTTTGAAGATTCAGCCGAGTTCGTTTTATTTTGGTTTTTAATCGCCTCGTCCTGATATTTTTTCAATTTGATCAAAGCCAGTTTATCATCAAATTTTCTGGCTTCCATACTATAATAAGTAGCTTTACTAATATGTCTTTTAACTTCGATTTTTTTCTGAGTATCAAGCGAATCTATTTTAGCAATCAAAAGCTGATTTTGCGCATCGCCTTGCTCCTGATTTATTTTATAGCGTTTTATTTCTTCTAACGAAAGTCGTTGTTGTAATGAAGTTACGTTATTATTTTTTTCGCCTTCGCGGATTTTCTTCTTGTATTCCTGATTTTCTTCAACAGCAATTTTCTCCACTTTATTCATTAAACCGGCATACGCTTTTCGGTTTTCAGCCAGTTCTTTTTTTAATTGAGATGATAAATCGCTAGTTTGTCCAATGCTTGCATACGATTGTTTTTCTAAACGTTTTGATTCGTCAACATTTAAAATATCCATTCTTTTTAAATCAATTAAATCATTATTCATCGTGTTTACCAATGAATCTAATTTTGCCATTAAAATATCCTGAACATTTTTATTCGCTTCCAGAACCAATCGTAATTTTTCAACCGAATTTTCCTTAGAACCGCTCATATTATTCAGATTGACTTTTAAATCATTGATCTTGATAATTTTCTGATTCATCTCTTTCTGAACAACCAATCTGTCTTTTAAATCCTCTAATTCAACAGTTTTAGCTTTTCCCTTTTCAACTACAACTTGTTTTTCGGCAAGAGCCAACATTAATTCTTCGCCTTCAGTCGTTGCTTTTACTTCTTTTGTATTAATGGCTAACTTATTTCCAACAATTAATCCGTTTACGATTTCAGGATTTTGAGATTCTAACTGATCAATTGAGATTCCGTATTTTTTAGCAATAGAAAATTTAGTTTCCTTTGGTTCAACCACATGAAAAATAGTTTCCTGATTAATTACACGAATTCTTCCATCTAAAGTTTTTCTTTTATTCGGAATAGAAATTGTCTGACCAATTTGCAATCCGTTTTGAAGAAGTTCCTTGTTTATATTTTCCAAATCATTAACCGAAACATTATATTGTCTCGCAATACTAAACAATGATTCCTTTGCAACAACCTGATGGGTTGCTTTTGAAGATGTTGTAATTTCAGTTTTAGAAAGATTAGAATGCTGCGGAATAATTAATTCCTGACCAATCTGAAGTCCGTTGGCAAGAATTGGGTTTGCATTTTGAAGTGCTTCTACAGAAACATTATATTGTTTTGATAAACCAAAAAGGGTTTCTTTTGCACCAACAATATGAGTAATTTGCTGGTCTTGATTTTGCTTTTCTTCGGAGTGAACAGGAATCTTAATAATTTGATTGTCTTTGATTCCGCTTTCCGACTCGGGGTTGAGTTTGTAAATTTCTTCGACAGAAACCTTGTATTTTTGGGCAATAAAATAGGCAGTTTCTCCTTTTTGAATTTTGTGTTCAATAATTGAATCTTGCGCAGTTATTCTGTTAAAAGACAAAATAAAGACAAGAGAAATCGTTAAAAGTTCTCTCATAAATAGTAGGTTTAAAAAATTAGGGCTTTACAAATGTAACTTAATTTTAAAAATAGCACTATTATCACCTGCATCTTTGTTACAACTTAGAACATTAAATATTTTTGCCTAATTAATAAAACAAAAAAATGTCCATAAAATATGGACATTTTTTTAATCTATTATAATGATAATCAAGCTTTATTCCCACTCAATTGTTGCTGGTGGTTTTGAGCTAATATCGTAAACCACACGGTTCACGCCTTTTACTTTATTTATAATGTCATTTGACACTTTCATCAGGAAATCATACGGTAAATGAACCCAGTCCGCCGTCATACCATCAGTAGATTCAACGGCTCTAAGCGCTACTACTTTTTCGTAAGTACGCTCATCGCCCATCACACCAACACTATTTACAGGAAGTAAAATTGCTCCAGCCTGCCAAACTTTGTCATATAATCCCCAAGATCTTAAACCGTCGATAAAAACAGCATCTACATCTTGCAAAATCTGAACTTTTTCAGGGGTAATATCTCCTAAAATTCTAATTGATAATCCTGGTCCCGGGAAAGGATGTCTTCCTAATAATTCAGGATCTATTCCTAAAGTAGCTCCAACTCTTCGAACTTCGTCTTTAAACAACATTCTAAGTGGTTCTACGATTTTTAATTTCATATAATCCGGCAATCCACCCACATTATGGTGCGATTTAATTGTTGCCGATGGTCCTTTTACCGAAACCGATTCGATTACGTCAGGATAAATAGTTCCCTGAGCTAGCCATTTTACGTCTTCGATTAAATGAGATTCATCATCAAAAACTTCGATAAATACACGACCAATAGTTTTACGCTTGGTTTCCGGATCACTAATTCCGGCTAATTCGCCAAGAAAACGATCTCCGGCATCTACGCCTTTTACGTTTAATCCCATTCCTTTGTATTGATCTAATACATTTTGGAATTCGTTTTTACGTAATAAACCGTTATTTACAAAAATACAATATAAGTTTTTTCCAATTGCCTGGTGTAATAAAACCGCTGCTACAGTAGAATCTACTCCACCGGAAAGTCCTAAAACCACTTTATCGTTTCCTAATTTCTCTTTTAATTCTCCCACCATTTCTTCTACGAAAGCACCTGGTGTGAAGTTTTGAGGAACTTCGGCAATATTTACTAAAAAGTTCTCCAGCATTTTTGATCCATCTGTAGAATGGAAAACTTCCGGATGATATTGAATAGCATAAGTAGTTTCGCCTTCAATTTTATAAGCAGCAAATTCTACATCATGAGTACTTGCTAATTTTACTGCATTTGTTGGTAAAGCCTTGATACTGTCGCTATGACTCATCCAAACCTGACTGTTTTCTGAAACTCCGTTAAAGAAAGTTTCACCTTCTTTAATATAAGATAAATTAGCTCTACCATATTCTCTGGTGTTCGAAGCCGCTACTTCGCCACCGCTAAAATGGGCTAAGTATTGTGCTCCGTAACAAACTGCCAACATAGGAAGTTTGCCTCGAATTTGAGATAAATCAGGATGTGGAGCGTCTTCTCCGCGAACAGAAAATGGGCTTCCTCCTAAAATTACGGCTTTATAAGGTGATAAATCACTAGGAAAGTGATTGTAAGGGAAAATTTCGCAGAATATATTTAATTCGCGAACTCTACGCGCAATAAGCTGTGTATATTGCGATCCGAAATCTAAAATAAGTACGTTGTGTTGCATGCGCAAAAAT
>NZ_JAYSPC010000123.1:0-23010 GCF_043722275.1 Flavobacterium sp.
CTCTCCTATCCTCTCCTCTCCTATCCTCTCCTCTCCTCTCCTCTCCACTCCTCTCCTCTCCTATCCTATCCTCCTCTGTTTCTCAACTCCTTTCCGCAACCTTCACTACTCCCCTCTCCATGCATGATCGCAACATAGTTTCTGACTCTCCACAATTACTGCACCATCAGCACAGCAAGTTCTTCATCACATTATACCTTATTTCTTATTCTAGAACTATCATATTTATTACATACGATTCTTACTAAAGCATCTCTATCTTATTTCACATGAATGTAGATGGATGCCGCTCTTCTATACCGGCTCGCCTCTCTTAATCAACAACAATTAAAAACCGGGACTGGAACCAGACTCAGAACTGATTCTGGAATTTTTCCTGCATCAAAGAAGAATCTTTCCAAGGCGTCTGAGAAGAAAGATGAGACTTATGAATCTTATTCTTCACAATCATCTGTTCCTAGGGATGAATATCAAGATAAACACTCTCTCTCACAGGATGCAGAACAACATCACACACGCAAACCCACTCATCCTTCTGGAATCCGCACCCAAGATCCTTCTAGAAGGCCTCCGACAAAGCCCAATCTAAACATTTTTGTAGACTCTCCAGGATTACATAGAGATTCCAGACAGGATCCAGGATCCTCAGCTATAAGTACACCGGACACTGAATCATCAAAAAATTATAAAAATAATTTTAATACTAATTTATCTCTAAGTGTATCCCCGCATGAAACTTCAATGGAATTCGAAAAATGGAATAATTTATCAGAAAATGAAATGCAAACCTTTTCCCCTAAAGGGGTACAGTCAAGCAGACAAGGTTGGGGACCTAGAACTGATTCCAGTAATCCTATACAATCATCTGGTAACATTATGGAAGAAGAGGAAGAGAACGTTCCGTGGAACAGTTCTAGAGCTGTTGGGAAGAATGACGTGCTCTTAGGATTTCAATTAAACAGAACAGTTGAAAGATCTAATACTGGTGCGTACTGTATTGTCACTGTATAACACTTCTATCATTCTATCGTATGAAACTTATCTGATTGCATTCTTAAAGCAAGAAAAATAACGAAACTATTATGTGTTTATCATTGAGTATGAATGCATCACAATTCAGTGCTATTTGACATTACAATTGTTGATTTTTAACTTATAATTGTTAGTCCTATTACATCATTCACTCCTTTCTACTTGCATGCGTACTGCATTTGCAACAATACGTACTGCATTTGTAATAGTACACACTGCACTTGCAATAATACGTTTTCTCATTTATCCATTATTACCGACAGATATATTATTATCTACATTCATATAGTTTTTATCAATATATCATAATTCATCATTATATTCTATCGACAGATACCAGAGAACGTAAATCTTCTACTAAAAAGAAGAACAGAGATCCTAACAGGCCTCTATCTCCCACCCAAGAATCAGTGGATGAGTCATTGATAGTGGAATTCAAGGGTCCAAGGTCTGCTGATTATGACTCTGGAATGAGCAAGTCCAAGTTCCACAGTGGCATGGGTCAAGGTAGAGGAGAAGGTAGAGGACAGCAGGGTAAGAATAATCAATTATCTGAGTACAGTGAGGGAGAAATGAAGATTGATGGTCCCTGGCAAGATGATAAAGGTACTGTGAACGTACTGTACTTACTTGACTGTTTTATAGAGTGTTATTATGTAGATTTTTTTAAATATCATACTAACATCTGTTCAGATTATTTTAAATTTGATGCTGATATTGATATTGATATTGATATTGATTTTTGTGATTGTGTTTTTTTTATGACCGAAAGGTCATTTTTATAATAAAAAAAAATTAGAGTGTGTTTTCCTCTATTATTTTTTTCAGGGTTTTAATGATAATCTTCATCTTATCATTACTGCCTGACATCCTTGAAATTAGATGACCGCCTTCCATCATGGCAAACATAACGATTGCAAATTCATCGGCATTCCACTCAGGATTAAACTCTCCGTTAGTAATTCCTTTGTTAACACTACTGGCTAATAATTGCTGATTAGCGTTACAGCCTTTATTTATTTTTTCTTTGACAACAGGATTGGTATCATCAGCCTCAGTCCCGAAATTCAATAACGGACAACCACCAGTAAGTGGAGGATTTATAGCATTACTGAAAAAATCGATATAAGTAAACAGTTCTTCTTTAGCAGTTTTGCTTTTACTAATTGCAGATACAAGTTTATCACCCAATACCTTCATATTATGATCAACGGCAGCACAAGCCAGCACATCCTTATTTTCAAAATGAACGTACATACTTCCTTTAGACAACTTTGTAGCCTCCATAATATCGCTCATAGAAGTTGCAGCGATTCCTTTTATATTGAATATTGGGGCTGCTTTTTCTATGATAAATTGTTTGGTTTCTTCTCCCTTTGTCATGGTAACTTTCATTTTACGAGTACAAATATATGACCGATTGGTCATATATACAAATGTTTTTGATATTTTGTGATAAGTTTCACATTTGATAGCGGGATTTTATTTTAGAAATATCACAAAAAGTGCCAGTTTATTTAACGCAGATTCGGCAGATTTGGGCAGATTCTGAAGAGATTTTTTAAATTTAAACCAGGTAAAAAAATAATTGAAGTAATCTGCAATATCTGCTTAAATTTTTTTTTAAATCTGCGTGAAACAAAAAAACAATAATTTTTAGTCAAATATTTTTATTTATGTATTTAACTACGTAGTTTTGTATTATAAATTTTCAAAGACATGAAACCACTAATTATTCCAATAGAAAATAAATACGCAGATACAATTGTAGATTTAATTTTAAACATTCAGCAAAAAGAGTTTAATGTCGCAATCACAATAGACGACCAACCGGATTTATTAAACATTCAAAACTTTTATTACACAAATGGCGGATGTTTTTGGGGAGCATTCATAAATGATGAATTAGTGGGTACAATTGCATTAGTGAAATTTTCAGACAATGAAGCCGCGATTAGAAAAATGTTTGTAAAAAAAGAATTCCGTGGAAAAGAGTTTTCTATTGCACAACAATTATTAGACACTTTAATTAATTATTGCAATGAAAATCAAATTGATGATTTATATTTGGGAACAATATCAATATTAGAAGCCGCTTTGCGTTTTTACGAAAGAAACAATTTTAATCGTATTGAAAAAGAATCGCTTCCGCAGACATTTCCAGTTATGAGCGCCGACAATGTATTTTGTCATTTAAAACTAAAAAAATAAGGATGAATATTATAGATGAATCGGGGATTTTAGCCATTTCAACACGATTGCAGCGTCTCAGCGAGCAATTGCGAAAAGACGGCGCTTTATTGTACAAATCATACGGAATCGATTTTGAACCCAAATGGTTTCCGGTAATTTATACCCTGCATCATAAAGAAGTTTTGAGCGTTGTCGAAATTGCAAACGAAATTGGTTATACACATCCTTCCACCATAAGTTTGCTTAAGGAACTCGAAAAACAAAAGCTAATTCGTTCAAAAAAAGACAAATTAGACGAACGTAAACGACTATTATCACTTACACCAAAAGGGCAGGAACTTATCCTGAAAATGAAACCGATTTGGAATGTCATGTCGACCGTACTCACTGAAATTGCCGACAATCAAAATAATTTACTTCAGGCAATCAACGAAGCCGAAAACAAAATAATACATCAGAGTTTTTTACAAAGAGCGTTGCAGTTGAAGAGTGAGGAGAAAAGTTACTAAGACGCTAAGTATCTGAGTTTCTAAGTTTTTTTCTATTGTCACCCTGAGCAAAGTCGAAGGGCTTTCCCTATTGAAATTTAGAATTTAAAATTGTCACTCTGCCCGAAGTCGAAGAATTAGGAGCTATTTCTTGCTTTCCGCTACAATCTTTTTATTTTTTAAAGAAAAAAATAAAAAGGATTTCCACTTCAATCAGGGCTAGAAATTAGTTTCATAACAAATATAGAAGATAAAAAAACTCAGTAACTCAGAACCTCAGACCTTCAAGAAAAACCTTTAAAGAAAAAAACTCAGTAACTTAGCCACTCAGAACCTCAGTACCTCAAAAAAAATGACCTCCAAAGAAATCCTAAAAGAACACATCGCAAAAACGGCTTCGTTAACAAACGAGGACTTCGATTATTTCTTTTCGCATTTTAAACCTTTATCATTCAAAAAAGGGCAAACCATTATTAGCGAAGGCGACAAAGTAGATTGCGAATATTTTGTGATTTCAGGTTGTTTAAAAGCTTTTTTTATCAATGACGAAATCAAAATGTACATTCTGCAATTTGCAATGCCAACATGGTGGACATCAGATTATACAGCTTTGTACAATCAAACACCCGCGACCATAAATGTAGATTGCATCTCTGATGTCGAATTGCTTTGTCTTTCTAATAGTGACCGCGAAAAATTGTGCAGTGAATTTCATCAAATAGAACATTTTTTCCGCTGGAGAACCAACAAAGGATATATCGCATCACAAAAACGACTTTTATCTTTTATGAATAACAATGTCAAAACCCGTTACGAAGAACTTTTGGCATTATATCCACAACTTTACAATTTAGTTCCCAAACATTTAATTGCCGCTTATCTGGGTGTTTCAAGAGAAACCTTAAGCCGACTTAACTCGTAAAAGCTTTTTTAAACAGATTAAAAAATGACTTTATTTCACGCAGATTTTTAAAAGATTTAAGCAGATAAACGCAGATTATTTAGTTTGTATTTTTCCGCGTAGTTTGTCATCCTGAGCGGAGTCGAAGGACACACTACAACTCCGCAAAATAAAGCGGCAATCTTTGTCGAGCTACTTACGTGTCCTTCGACTCCGCTCAGGAGGACAAAAAAGGAGGACAAAAAAGGAGGATAAAAAATCGACATAAAATAAACTTAACGTAATTTAAAAAATCCTGTTCAAATTTGCTTAAATCTTTTTAAAATCTTCGTGAAACAAAACTTTGCGCCTCTGAGACTTTGCGCGATTAAAAATAAAGCGTGAAACAAAAACCTTCGCCTCTTGCACCTTAAAAAAGATAGTGATCTACATCACGTAACCAATTTCCATACCCGCCGTTCCTTTGTACTGTACTTTTAAATACAATAAAAATGGAAACAACAAATTTTAAAATCGTAAGCGCAAATAGCCAAATCGATTGGACTGGTAGAAAAATTACCGGTGCACATAATGGAACAATTGATATCAAAGAAGGTATTTTTACACTGAATGACGGGAAAATAAAAGAGGGTTTTATCATCATTAATACATCAACAATTAAAATTCTGGACATTGCAGATCCTGATACAAATGCTCAATTTGCCGGACATCTTGCATCAGATGATTTTTTCTCTATCGAAAAATTCCCAACCGCATTATTTGATATTCTTTTAGTAAAAGAATTATCAGAAAACAGATATTATCTTGAAGGAAACCTTACTATCAAAGATATTTCTAATATTGTTGGTTTTGAAGTTAATGTAGAGCATAACAAAAATGAAATCAGACTATTTGGTAAATTGGTTATTGACCGTACTAAATTTAATATCAAATTCCGTTCAGGAAACTTCTTCAAAGATTTAGGAGATACATTAATCTACAACGACTTTGAGTTGGATTTTAATATTACAGCCGAAGCTGCATTTTCTGCACAATCTAAAAACTAAAGCCATGCCTTACGTAAAACTAGAATTGACTCGTGAAGGTGTAACCCGCGAGCAAAAACAGGAATTAATAAGCGGAATCACTAATTTGATTACCAGTGTATTAAACAAAGATCCGCATTTGACCCATGTTGTAATTCAGGAAATTGAACTGGACGATTGGGGTTACGCAGGAGAACAAGTATCAGTATTAAGAGAAAAAGGCATTACAGCCGATAAAAAATAAATATCATGAAAAAACAAACGATAATCGTTACCGGAGCAGCTTCCGGAATAGGAAAAGGAATCGCCAAATACTTTTTGGACAGAGGCGATAATGTTGTAATTAATTCCATAACTCCATCTTCATTAGAAAAAACTTATAATGAATTTGGCGCCGGAGAAAACCTGGCAATGTTTGCCGGAGATGTAAGCAACAAACAAACAGGCGAACAATTGATAAAAATCGCTTTAGAAAAATTTGGTTCTGTAGATGTATTGGTGAACAATGCCGGAATCTTTGATAGTAAACCATTCCTGGAAGTTGATGAAGCTTATTTAGATAAATTTTTGACAACAAACCTAAAAGGGACATATTTTACCACACAATCGGCAATTGCTCAAATGTTGAAACAACAAGATGGAGTTGTAATCAATATAGGAACGCCTTTGGTAAATCACGGATTGGGCGGATGGCCGGCTTCGGCTCCTGTAGCAAGTAAAGGTGCAATTCACGCTTTGACGATTCAGTTAGCGGCAGAATTTGGTAAACAAAACATTCGCGTTAATACCATTGCGCCGGGTGTTATTCGTACGCCAATGCACGGTGATAATGCAGATAAAAGCGCGGGATTACATTTGCTAAACAAAGTAGGGGAGATTGATGATGTTGCCGAAATGGTATATACCGTGGCAAAAAGCAAATTTATTACCGGTTCAATCATCAATGTTGATGGTGGTAAAGGTGCAGGACATAATTTAAATTAAGTTGAAAACTATTTTATTAATTGCTTTTATGCTCTGTATTTTACAGGGCGTAAAAGCTCAAAATAATACTAAAATGGAAAATCAGGCAGACGTGTCAGCGATTACTGATGCATTAGAAAATTATTATTTTAAAGGAATTTACGAAGGTGATGCAATACGTTTGGGAAGTATTTTTTATGAAGGAGCTTTGCTTTTTGGAGATATAAAAGGTCAGCCTTATTTTAAAACGGTCGATCTTTACCTGAGTGGTGTCAAAAACCGACAAAGTCCTAAAGATTCGGGAAAGCCTTTTAAAGGAGAAATTTTGAAGATTAACGTAGTAAATTCAATTGCTACAGCCGAAATTAATGTAAAAATGTACGAGTTTAATTATCGGGATTTTTTATCTTTCCATAAGATTAACGGAAAATGGCTTATTGTCAATAAAATGCTGACGGATATAAGCGAATAAACTTAAATAAAAAGCAATGTGGTACAATACAAAAGCTACAGAATTATTAGGTATTGATTATCCGATAATGCAGGGACCATTTGGAGGTAATTTATCAACGGTAGAATTAACTGCTGCGGTATCAAATGCAGGCGGACTTGGCGGATATGGTGCCTATACAATGTCTCCTCAGGAAATTTATGATGTCGACAAACAGTTAAAAGCAGCAACAAATAAACCGTATAACATTAATCTTTGGGTTTCTGATCATGACATACCTGAATCTGGTCTTTCAGACGAACAATACAGTAAAACAAAAACATTATACAAACCTTATTTTGATGAAGTTGGGATTCCGTTACCGGAAAAACCAACTCCGTTTCAGTCCAGATTTGAAAATCAGTTGCAAGTAATTTTAGACATAAAACCTAAGGTTTTCAGTTTTATGTTTGGAGTACTTTCTGCCGATGTTTTAGAACAATGTAAGAGATCCGGAATCGTAACCGTTGGCGCGGCAACAACATTAGATGAAGCTGTTTTTCTCGAAAATTCTGGCGTAGATATGATTATCGCATCGGGTTTTGAGGCTGGCGGACATCGACCTTCATTTTTGGCTTCCGCCGAATCATCCTTAACCGGAACTTTTGTATTGTTACAACTTATTCGGGAAAAAGTAAAAATTCCAGTTATCGCAGCGGGCGGAATCGCTAACGGAAAAGGTATTGCCGCAGCATTAGCTTTAGGCGCAGATGCTGCCCAAATAGGAACCGCATTTCTTGCCACCGATGAATCGAATGCTTTGCCTATTCACAGAGAAATGTTGTTTTCTAACGCAGCAAAATATACTACTTTGACACGTGCTTATACCGGACGTTTAGGTCGCGGATTAACAAGCAGAATTGCCAAAGAAATTTCGGGTAAGGAAACAGATATTCTGCCATTTCCGTTACAGACTACGCTTATATCGCCATTACGAAAAGCGGCTCTTGATCAGCAAAAATGGGATATGATTTTATTTTGGGGCGGACAAATTGCACCCATTTTAAAACATACAAAAGCTACAGAATTAATGCATTCCTTGATTGAAGAAACAACAACTTATTTTGATGATTTGAAAGCTTAAAAATAATAAAGAAATTAATTGACCAAAGCCTGATTATGCGATCGGGCTTTTTTATTATAAGACTATTAGGTGTCAATTTTTTCACGCAGATTTTAAAAAGATTTAAGCAGATGTGCGCAGATGATTATCTCGAATTAAATCTGCTATAATCTTTTTAAAATCTGCGTGAAACATTTTTTTTAATCCTTTATCTGTAGTTATTTTTTTAATCTATCGAATTGTTTCCTACTTATAGTATAGAATGCAAAATCCCTTTTTCTTCCATATAATTTGATTTTAAAAGGAAATTCTACAAAATCCAAATATTGTAAAATTTTCAAGTTTGAGAATGTCCGTTTCGGGTTCAACTTCGTCCGTTTTGACTATTTACTGATTTTATAGCCTGTGATATCGACATAGTTTTGTCGAAGAAATTAATCACAATAACATAATTTATAATCAAAATGGAAACAATTCAAAAAAACAAACGCAGCTTCCTAAACGCAATTGCAACAGGAACTTTTATGCTGATCGCTGCAACTAGCTTCGGACAAAAAAAAGAGGTACAGAATAAAGTAGATTCAGAAGCAATTCGTCCGTATCACATCAGTATTTCACAAGAAGCCTTAACTGAACTTCGCAATCGAGTAAACGCAACAAGATGGCCGGATAAAGAAACTGTCACAGACCAATCACAAGGAGTTAAATTACAGCAAATTCAAAGCCTTGTAAAATATTGGGGAACAACTTATGACTGGCGTAAAACAGAAAACAAATTAAATGCATTACCTCAATTTGTAACCAATATCGATGGATTAGACATTCAGTTCATTCATATTAAATCAAAACATAAAAATGCCTTACCATTAATAATTACTCATGGTTGGCCGGGATCTTTTTTTGAACTTTTAAAAGTAATCGGGCCATTAACAGATCCTACTGCTTACGGTGGAAAAGCCGAAGATGCCTTTGATCTTGTAATTCCGTCAATGCCGGGTTATGGTTTTTCTGAAAAACCAACAGCAACTGGTTGGGGACCGGAAAAAATTGGAAATGCCTGGGATATTTTAATGAAACGTTTGGGATATAAAAACTACGTATCTCAAGGCGGCGATTGGGGTTCTGTAATTGCAGATGCAATGGCACGTCAGGCGCCACAAGGATTATTAGGTATTCATGTAAATATGCCGGCAACGGTTCCTGCTGATATTGCAAAAGCATTAAAAGATGGTGATCCGGCGCCTGAAGGATTATCGGTTAAGGAAAAAGCAGCTTTTGTTTCTCTTAATAAATTATATACAAAAGGCGGAGGTTATGCCGGAATGATGGTTACGCGTCCGCAAACTTTAGGCTACGGACTTACAGATTCTCCTGTTGGATTGGCTTCCTTTTTCTTGGATAAATTCAACGACTGGACGTATAGCGGAGGAAATGCCGAAAAATCACTTACGAAAGATGAAATACTGGACGATATTTCTTTGTTTTGGTTGACAAATACCGCAAATTCATCGGCTCAATTGTATTGGGAAAATAATACCAACAATTTTAATGTGGCAGAACAAAAAACAAACGACATTAAAATTCCAGTTGCGGTAACTGTTTTCCCGGGAGAAATTTATCAAGCACCAAAAAGCTGGACTGAAAAAGCATATAAAAACCTGATTTATTTTAATGAAGTATCAAAAGGCGGTCATTTTGCTTCTTGGGAAGAACCACAACTTTTTACCGAAGAACTTCGTGCAGCTTTTAAATCATTGAGAAAATAATAAACTGATATAATAAATACCTAACAGGTTTTGAAAACCTGTTAGGATACTCAAAACCTATTTTTCTATGTGTTTTAAATTAAAGCCACAGATTAAAAGGATTATAAAGATTAAAAAATAAAATCTGCACAATCTGCAAAATCTGCGAGAAAAATTTAACACGTAATCAAAAACAAAGAATATGAAAACAAATACAAACTTTAGTATATATACAATTGCCATTCTTGCTTTTATGGCTTTGATCTCAAACAACGCATTTGCACAACAAAACGGAATTAAACGTACAGATTTACAAAAACACGATCTAAGCATTTCCGGACATGAAACGGTTCAGGCAAGAATTGATTTTGATGCTCATACCTCAGTTGGAAAACATGCTCATCCGGGAGAAGAAGTAATCTATGTTTTAGAAGGCGTTTTAGAATATCAAATTGAGGATGAAAAACCAGTAACATTAAAAGCGGGAGAAGTACTTTTTATTCCGGCAGGAAAATTTCATTCGGCAAAAAATAATAGTAATGATAAAGCTTCTGAACTGGCGACGTATATTGTTGAGAAAGGAAAACCAATTTTGGTAATGAAAAAATAAATCACCGCAATATTCAGGTTTTAGTCTGTCCGTTTTAATCTTTACTTCGTCCGTTTCAACTATTTTTTCATTGTATAAGGATTGTTATCAAGATACTTTTGACGAAGAAATCAACTATTAATCAAACTATTAAAAATAATAATCATGAAAATAATACAAAAAAGCAAAAGCAATTTTATCAATGAAATAACTTCTAAAATGCTTTTAATCGCAGCTTTATTTTTTACGCTGACATTTGTAAATGCGCAATTAGATAGAACAATAAAAACAGCAAGTTCATTAGGAACATTAAAACAAATCAACGCAGGTTTATTGAATATAGGATATACAGAAGCAGGACCATCAACGGGAACTCCGGTAATTTTACTTCACGGATGGCCTTACGACATTCACAGTTATAATGAAGTCGTTCCTATTTTAGCAGCAAAAGGATACAGAGTATTAACTCCGTATTTAAGAGGTTCAGGAACAACAACATTTTTATCAAAAGATACTTTTAGAAACGGACAGCAAGCAGCATTAGCGACAGATATCATTGCTTTTATGGATGCGCTAAAAATTGATAAAGCCATTATTGGCGGATTTGATTGGGGAGCAAGAACAGCGGTTGTAATGGCGGCACTTTGGCCGGAACGCTTAAACGGATTAGTTTCGGTAAGTGGTTATCTGGTGGTAAATCTTGAAGCGAATTTAAAACCATTGTCTCCTCAGGCAGAATTAGGTTGGTGGTATCAGTATTATTTTGCAACCGAAAGAGGGAAAATCGGCTATAGCCAAAATACCTATGAATTTAATAAACTGATATGGAAAATTGCTTCTCCGTTATGGAATTTCGATAAAGCAACTTACGATCAAACAGCACAATCATTTAACAATCCGGATCACGTTGCAATTGTCATTCATAATTACAGATGGAGACAATCTCTGGAAGCGGGAGAATCTAAATATGATAGTTTAGAAAAGAAACTCGCAACAAGACCTGCAATTAAAGTTCCAACAATTACAATAGGAAGCGATTTTGACGGCGCAAATATTGACGGAAAAGGGTACGCCAATAAATTCACAGGTAAATATGAACACAGAATCCTAAAGGGAATAGGGCATAATGTACCGCAAGAAGATCCAAAAGCATTTGCGCAGGCGATTATAGATGTAGATAATTTTAAGAATTAAAAATTTAGAATTAAAAATTAAAAATTTAATAGCAGCTTAAAAAAAATTAAACGTATAGAAAACAGCTATTTACGTAAAGTTCACAACGATTAACACACCGTTTGTGAACTTTGCGTTTTTATTAAATTTTCATTGTAAAAAATCTTTGAGTTCTCTTCGATAAATTTTTTACACCCTTACAGTTAAATTCACCTGCTAAATTCAGCGTTTAAATAATTTTCAAAATACCCTATCTTTGAAAAGCAAGATTAAAAAACAAACACACAAATTATGGAAAAAGTAAAACGCTTTCAGGTTTCCCGAAAAGTTATTTGGGGAAGTTCTATAGCATTGGCGATTCTTGCTTCAATACCCAAATTATTCGATACAAATTCAACGCTTGGAGATATAATAATCAACTCTTCGATTACATTACTTTTTTCTGTTTTTATTTGGTATTATAATATTTACAGTTTACCCAAATTTTCGTCGCAAAGAACCCATAAAAGTTTGTTCAACTGGAAACTTTTATTAAGTGTTGTAATGGGGATTTTGGTGATGGTTATTTTGGTAATTGGACATCAGGAACTTTTTCAGATATCAAAAATGGAAGCTCCAATTATGTTTGAATTACGCGGAGTTTTAATCAATCTGATTGTATATATGTTCCTGCATTTGCTTTTTCAAAATTATCAAAGCCAACAATTGGGAGTAGAATTAGAACGTACCAAAGCCGTAAATCTTGGCGCACAATATGAGTTATTAAAACAACAGGTAAATCCGCATTTTTTATTCAATAGTTTGAATACTTTGAAATCCATGGTAGATATTCAGGACCCGCAGAGTTCTGATTTTATTTTAAAATTATCTGACTTTTATCGTTTTACGCTTGAAAGCAGAAAATTAGATGTGATTCCGTTACGAGAAGAACTTCAGATTTTAGATTCTTATGTTTATTTGCTAAAAGCCCGTTTTGAAGATGGATTTGTTTTAGAAAATGAAGTTGATCAACGACAATATGATTCGGCTGTTCCGCCATTTACACTACAATTATTAATCGAAAATTGCATCAAACACAATGTGGTTTCTCTTGATAAACCTTTGCACATAAAACTTTATACCGAAGGAGATTTCCTGGTAATCGAAAACAAAATACAACTCAAACGCGGCGTATTATCAACCGGTGTTGGATTAGATAATATCAACCAGCGTTTTATGCATTTGATGCAAAAAGAAATTGAAATTGATAAAACCGAAACTACTTTTAAAGTAAAAATACCAATGCTTTATGACTATCGTAATAATTGAAGATGAAGTAAAAACGGCCAAAGCACTTGGTCAGTTGATTCTAAGTATCAGACCTGATGCCCAAATTTTGTCGTATATTCAAAGTATAGACGGAGCTGTGACTTATCTTTTAGAAAATGATCAGCCAGATCTTATTTTTATGGATATTCAGCTTGCAGATGGTTTATGTTTTGAAATTTTCAAAAATGTTGAAGTATTATCGCCCGTAATATTTTGTACGGCATTTGACGATTATGCAATTGAAGCTTTCAAATCAAACGGAATCGATTATGTACTGAAGCCTTTCTCGCGTGAAAGTATTGCTCAGGCGATTAAAAAAGCGGGTGAATTAAAGAATTTCTTCCAAAGAAATAAAAAAGCAATGCCTGATTTTGATTATTTATTAACCAGAAATGGCGAAAATAAAGGAAAAAGCAGTTTTTTGGTTTTTAAAAATAATAAATATCAAACTGTTCTAACAGAGAATATTGCTTTTTTCTTTATCAAAAATGAAACTCCAACAATTATGACTTTTGATAAGGTCGAATATCAAATAGCGCAATCTCTGGATGAGGTACACAAGCTGTTATCTCAAACGCAGTTTTTTAGAACGAACAGACAATATTTGGTTAATTTTTCGGCCATCAGAGAAGCGGAACATTATTTTTCGCGTAAGCTGATCATCAAATTAACAATCCAAACAGAAGAAAAATTATTAGTTGGAAAAGATAAAGCGACCGCTTTTTTAAGTTGGTTAGAGAATAGGTAAAAGTTTAAATATTAAATGATTACAATTGTCCCTAAACCCGACAGGTTTTAAAAACCTGCCGGGTTTGTTAGTATGTGATTTCTTGTTCTCCGAAACGACAGTCTTTTTCCAATAAAAACCTGCTCAATCTGCAAAATCTGCGAGAAATAGAAATAGAAACGAAATGACAAATCATTGTAAAAATACAAATTCTCAAAACCTTAAAGTTAAACCCGACAGGTTTCAAAAACCTGTCAGGTTTGTCAGGATGTGATTTCTCATTCTTCGAAACGACAGTCTTTTTCCAATAAAAACTTGCTCAATCTGCAAAATCTGCGAGAAATAAAAATAAAAATCTAAACGACAAATCATTGTAAAAATACAAGTTCTCAAAACCTTAAAGTTAAACCCGACAGGTTTTTAAAACCTGTCGGGTTTGTCAATAGCAATGTAATCTTAATTAATCAGTGAAAATCCGTTTAAACCCGTATCATCCGTGGGCAATTTCTATTTCAAATCAACCTTCGCTGTAGCGGAAATTTTCCCGGTTGAAGTATTTTGGATAAAACCAATTAACTCCCAATCTTTTGTATTAAAACCTATAGGTTTTTCAATTGCAATATTTCCTTCCTTTTCATTTAAAGTAAAACTTTTAAGCTGTTTCACAATCTGAACGTGATGCAATGTATTTCCTTTATTTTCACCGCGCTTAACGTTTGATGTTGCTTCTTTTTGAACCGTTGCAATAAATAAACTTGTATTTTTTTGAATAAGATTTGTTCTAAAATTAATATTCAAAGAATCTCTATCAGAACTCGAGCTAAGTTCCAGACTTGAATTTTGTGTTGTTTCTAAAGCATCAGAAACTTTTTTGTAAAGACTGGCTTCGTTATATCCTGCAAATTCTGTAGTTCCGTTGATGATAAATTGAGGCGTGTACATTACGTAGAGATTCAGCCAGTTTTGATATTGCTGCTGACGAACCGTAAATTTGTTCGAACTAAACTGATCTTTCCAACCCAAACGATCCCAATAATCAACGTGATATGCCAGGAAATAAATGTTTTTGTCTTTGGTTTCGTTTTGCAATTTCGCCATTAATTCATCAGCAGGAGGACAGCTCGAACAACCTTCGGAAGTAAAAAGTTCTACAATGGCAAAACTGTTATTATTAGTCGTTTCTATTTTGTTTTTTTTAGATGTTAATTTTCCCGTTAGTTCTTCATGACTATCCGGAAACATGAAACAATTCAGGAAAAAAAGGCTTGAAAGCGCAATAGTTGTGGTTATTAAAAATGCATTTTTCATATAATTTTATTTTTGAATTTGGACAATTGTAATGTCAAAAAATGCCCAAAGATTCTCAGACATTTTTTTCTTTTTATAATGGATTTTGTGATGATTAATTTGCAATAATATAAGTTGCAGTATATAATTTTCTGAACATAATATACGTCACACTTACCATTACAAATGCAATTATAGTATCAATAGTTGCAGAAAAATCAAGTACGGCAAGTTTTGAAAAGAAGGCAAATGTGATGTCAAAAAACACACCTGCAAATACCCATTCTTTCAATCTTAATAATCTATTCGGAATTAATAATGTGATAACTCCTGACAATTTCATTACGCCAAGTAAATAAATAAAATGTGCAGGATAACCCAATTGTAGTGTAATTCCCCAAACTAAAGGATTTTTAGTAAGTTCGAATATTCCGCTGGTACCAAACCATAAAGAAGTTAATACGATTCCTGTCCAATAAATAATTTTAGTTGTTTTTACATTCATGATTTCTATTTTTTAAGTTGATTTATAGGACAAATTTGCGCTATAAGTCATCAACTTAAAATTGAAATTATGCTGAAACGGACAATTTAAAGTTTAAAATAGACAATCTGAAAGTTGATTTAATTTTGAAGTTTTTGTGTTAAATGAAATTCAGAAATAGTAAATCGTAATTTGATTAAAACGTGGATATTAAGAAATATTTGTAAAAGTTAATCTGCGTTTTTTTTGTCATCCTGAGCGAAGTCGAAGGACACATAAGTAGCTCTACAATTTAAGAAATACTTTGCGTTAGTTTCTTGTGGAGATCCCTCGTTCCTCGGAATGACAATGATTGTGGTTATTTCGTGGGAAATAGTACATAATCCATAAAAGAGATACTTTAAGGCACTTCGCTTTCAATAAGAGAATGTATTTTTTGATGGGAATTTTTGATTGTTTCTTTGAATATTTCCGGATCAAACGAAGATCCGTCAACCGTAACCAAATGAATATTATGAACGCCCATAACATTAAAAACTGTCTTTAAATAATTACTCTGAAAATTCATATGTTCGTTAAAACCTCCTTTTTCATATCCCTGAGAACCTCTTGAAAGCAAGAGAAACAACGTTTTGTTTTCAAGTAATCCAATATAAGGATTTTCCATATTCTCCGGATTCAATTTCCATGTTTTATTAATTCGCACAACCTGATCGATATATGCTTTTAAAGCGCTGGGAATTGACCAGTTATACATAGGCGCAGCCAAAACAATAATATCTGCCTCATGCAATTCTGATATATAGGAATCGCTTATTTTTAAGGCTTCTTTGTCTTCTTGAGATCTTTCTTCTTCGGGTTTAAATGCCGATGCCAGCCAACTTTCATTAATATGCGGCACGGCTGAAATCCCTATTTCGCGAAAGGTAATAACAGCATTATCATGAAGATTTCTCCAATGATTTACAAATACTTCGGTAAGTTTTCTGCTGTGGGAATTTTGCGTTCTCGCGCTTGAATTAAGGATTAATACATTTTTCATTTTGATAATTTTTTTCAAATGTAAAGCTGTTTTGGGTTAACTTTGTATACCAATTTTTATAAAAACTACAGCCCAGATGTTGCCATACAAATCCCTAATTCAAATTGATCGAAATGCTTCGGTAAATATTTACATTCAGGTGTGTAATAATTTTATATCGCTGATTACAAACGGTACGCTTCAGCCATCTGATATTTTGCCGAGTTCCCGCATTCTCGCAGAATTAATTGGCATTAATCGAAATACTGTCAAATTAGCTTATGAAGAATTAATAAGTCAGGGCTGGGCAGAATCTGTGGAGCGAAAAGGTGTTTTTGTATTGTCGAAATTGCCATCGATTTCTAAAGTGATACTTCCTAAAACAAATAAAAATAATAATCAGAAGGAATCATTTATCTGGACTAATAATTTTAAGAATGTAACTTTAACCAGGAACCTTCAAAATTCAATTCTTACTATCGATGATGGATTTCCTGATGTTCGTCTGGCGCCTGTAGATCAGCTTATGCGGGAATACAGAAGTCTTTCGAGAAAATTTTACGGAAAAAATTTCTTGAAATACGGAAGTTCAAAAGGATCTGAACATCTTCGTATTTCGCTTTCAAATTATCTTTCAAACACAAGAGGTTTAGTGGCGCCATCAGAAGATATTCTGATAACAAAAGGCAGCCAAATGGGGATTTATTTAACGGCGCAATTGCTTTTAAATCTGGATGATATTGTGGCTGTCGGAACGTCAAATTATCGTTTTGCCGATGATACTTTTAAACATTGTGGTGCAAAATTAGTTCGAATTCCTATTGATGAAAACGGAATGGACATTGATTATCTGGAGCATATTTTACAAAAACAAACCATAAAAGCCGTTTATATTATTCCGCATCACCATTTTCCAACAACGGTTACGCTGAGTATGGAACGCCGATTAAAGTTGTTAAATCTGGCGAAGGAATATCGTTTTGCGATTATTGAAGATGATTATGATTTTGATTTTCATTACGAAAACAAGCCTTATTTGCCTTTGGCGAGTATTGATCACAATCATAATGTGATTTATATAGGTTCGATTTCTAAGACTTTTGCCCCGGCTTTACGAATTGGTTTTATGTCCGGACCTTCAGCATTTATTAACGCTGCCGCCGCTTTACGTGAATTGATTGACAAACAGGGCGACACACTTCTTGAAGATGCATTTTCGGTTATGTTTAATAATGGCGATATGGAAAGGCATTTTCGTAAATCCCTGAAAATCTATAAACAACGCAGGAATCTTTTTTGTGATATTCTTCAATCGGATTTTAAAAATACAATTGAATTCACAATTCCGGAAGGCGGACTTGCAGTTTGGTCCACTTTTGATAAGAAAATAAATTTAGAAAAAATGTCCCAAAATGCAGAGAAAAACGGACTTCATCTTGGCAACGGAAAGTTCTATAAAAATGAAGTTTTTGATACTAATGCAATGAGAATTGGTTTTGCATCAATCGATGAAAATGAAATAGAGAAAGCATTCGAAATACTTAAAAAAAGCATTTGATATCTGGGCTGGTCTTTATTTTAAAATTGGTATATTTTGCATCCAGTTTGTTGTTTAATTTTGCTGAATAAATAAATAATCTACTATAATTCGATTTTAAATAAAGTATTAATTATAAAAAATAAAAAGATGCAAACACGAATTCAAATTGACAAAATTGAGCCGGCTGGATATAATGCCATTCTGGGACTTGAAAAATTTATTGAAAGCACGTCGCTGACAAGAACGCATAAAGAACTGATTAAAATTAGGGCTTCGCAAATAAATGGCTGTGCATTTTGTATTAATATGCATACTAAAGATGCGCGTAAAGCCGGTGAAACAGAACAGCGTATTTATGCTTTGAATGCGTGGCGCGAAACTCCGTTTTTCACTGAGGAAGAACGCGCAATTTTAGCTTTGACCGAAGAAATTACTTTGATTAGCAATCATGTAAAAGATGAAACTTATGCAGCAGCAGCAAAAGTGCTGGATGAAAAATATCTTGCTCAGGTAATTTTAGCCATTATTACCATAAATGCCTGGAACAGAATTGGTATTGCAACAAACCTTATTCCGGCTTAATTAATAATAGAAGATTTAATTTCAATAAAAAACGCCTTCAAATTTACTGTTTGAAGGCGTTTTTTATGTTGTTTTCAAGCGTATTTTATTTCTTATTTTTCTTTTTTCCAAGCCAGATCAATAATCCTGTAATTGGTAATGTTGCGGCAAAAAGAGCGACCATAAATGCAATTATTTTGGTAGTTAAACCATAAATACTTCCGGTATGAATTGGGTAATTCAGACGTTTTATTTTGTCTCCGGTTGAGAAAGATTCGTAAGGTCTTGCTTCAATTTCTTTGGTAGTATATTTGTCAAAATAAGCAGCGCTGGATTGATTTGGAATCGTTTTTTCAATGTTTTCCTTTAATACTAAAATACTATTGATCGTATCAACAGGCATTCTGATTTGAATATTTCCCGTGTACGGAAAAATACTGTCGGTTTTGTTGTAAATGCTTTGATAAAAGGCAGTATTGTTGAGTTTAGGATCAATTTTTGTTGGGTTTTCTACTTTTGCCGAAGGTTTTTTTGTCGTTCCGTCAGCCAGAAAATAAACTCCGTCCTGAAACCAGCTAAAGGCAAATGATAATCCGGTTAGGGAAATAACCAATAAAACTAAAAAGCTGTAAAACCCAAAAGTCGAATGAAAATCCAAATTGACTCTTTTGAACGAAGCGCTCCATTTTACTGTTAATCTTTGTTTTAAGTTTTTTATTTTCTTTGTCCACCATAAAATGATACCTGAAATAAGCATAAAAGCCAAGATTAAACAAGATGTTCCCATAATGATTTCGCCAGTTTCTCCCAATAACAATTGCCTGTGTATAGATAAAACGACTACAAAAAACCTGCTTTCCTGCGGAGTTGTTGCGAGAACTTTTCCCGTATATGGATCAATTGAAAAAAATTGAGCTTTTTTATCTGAATCCTTTCCTAAAATTTGCATCGTTCTTGAAGGATCATTAAACGTATAAATACGGGTTATCTTTTTTATTGCATATTGTTTCTGTAATATATCGGTACAATAATCAATTGTCTTTTTTGTTGTTCCAATTCTTGTAACCTTATAATATTCAGGATTTATTGTATTGTCAATTTCTTTTTCAAAAACCAAAATACTGCCTGTTAATGCAGCTATAAATACAATTAAACCAGAACCAAGTCCGAGCCATAAATGCAGGAAACCAATTTTTTTCTTAAATCCTTTCTTCATACAGGGTATTTTTCCAAATCTATTTTTCAAATAAATAACTATTTGATTTGTTAAGCGTAAAAATAGAGTTGCTGAGTTTTTTCTAAAATTCTGCCACAAATTTATGCTTATTTAGACTAATTCTACTAAAACTTTAAAATAAAATCAATCTTATTAAAGTTTAAATTCAGGAGAAATTCTCCAACTCATAAAATGTAATTTACCTGTTTTTGTTAGTGTAATTTCATCTTCAGAATTCTCAAAAACATTTGATTTAAGAATGTATAAATTATATAAAAACGACTGATTGTTTGTGCCGTAGACTACTTCAAAAAAATTATTATTCAGAATTATTATAAATAATACTTGTTAAACAAGTATTAATTTCTACTTTTGCACTGTTTTTATTAATTCTAAATAAGAGCAAATATTAACCAAAAACTTAAATTCAATGAAATATCTTTACTTAAGAACGTCAAAGTTTTTATTTATTCTGATCTTTTTATTTTCAGTCTTTTCTTCTTTTGCACAACAAAATACGGGGAAAATAAAAGGAGAAATAACAACTTCAAACGGGAAATCAGCTTCAGGAGCGATCATTATTCTTAAAAATTCAAAATATAAAAGCACTTCAAATAGTGACGGTAGTTTTAGATTTAATAAAGTTGTCGAAAACATCTACACTTTACAAACTTCTTTAGCAGGTTATGAAACAATCGAAAAAGAAATTACAGTGGCAAATAATGAAACAATAAATGTGAATTTACAATTGAAATTTTCAGGAAAAGAGGATGAAGTTTCAGAAAAAAACGGCGATCAACTGGATGAAATTATTGTTTCGGCAAGCAGAAAAGTAGAAACTTTATCAAAAACACCATCATCTGTAACGGTAATTAATGCAAAGGATATCGAAGATTTATCAATCGTGAGTCCTAACATTGCAAATATTGTGGCTTTTGCAGTTCCGGGTTTAGGATCAGCAACAAATAATACGGGTAATTATGGACAGACACTTCGCGGAAGAAATCCGCTGGTTCTTATTGATGGAATTCCTCAATCGACTCCATTAAAATCTGCAGGAAGAGAAATTCGTTCTATCGATCCCTCTGTAATTGAACGCATTGAGGTTATCAAAGGCGCAACGGCTATTTATGGTAACGGAGCTGATGGTGGATTGATTAACTACATTACAAAATCAGGCAAAACTCAAAAGAAATTTGCGGGATATAGTGAGGCTGGAACTACAGGAAACATAAAAGGGGATAGTACTGCCGGATATAGATTTAACCAACAGTTTTACGGAAAAATCAGCAAGTTTAATTATATGGTAAGCGGAACTTATGAAAAAACGGGTGTTTTTCGTGATGGCGAAGGCGAAGTTATTTCACCGGAATATGGTTTAGGTGAAACTAAAACCTATAATGTTTTTACTAAATTGGGTTATGATTTAACTGATAAACAAAGGTTTGAATTGATGTATAATTATTTCAGTTCAAATCAGGATTCTGATTTTATTCTTAAAAATGGTGTTTACGGCGTAAGTCCGGCAATTGGAATTCTTGGCAACAGACCAGGATCTGATGAAGGAACGCGCTACAATCACAATGCGAATTTTCAATATGTAAATAAGGAAATTTTTGGAAAAACGTCATTAACGGCAAATTTATATTTTCAGGATTTCCTGACTATATTTTCTAATTCTACGTTTTTCTACGGAAGCGGACAATCACAAACGGCATCACAAAAAAAGGGTTTCAGAGTTTATTTAAATACACCTTTTACGGTTTCTTCAAACTTTACGGGTGATATAATTTATGGTTTTGATTTACTAAATGATAAAACAAACCAAAAACTGGTTGATGGCCGCGTTTGGGTTCCAAATATCAACATGGTCAATCTGGCTCCTTATGCGCAAATTTCGACGCAGATTTTTAGCGATTTTAATTTGAAAGCGGGTTTACGTGCCGAAAATATTAAGATAAATATCGACGATTATAATACGCTTGCAACAGGAGCAAACGGAGCAGGAAGTATTGCCGTAAAAGGCGGCGATCTTACCTATGATGCTTTTGTTTTTAATACGGGTTTGAGATATTCAAGATTTAAATTCTTTAATCCTTTTGTGAGTTTTTCCCAGTCTTTTTCGGTATTTGATTTAGGTCGTGTGCTTACAAATGCCAAGGAAGATGCGGTATCAAAGTTACAGACAAAACCTATTATTGTTAACAATTATGAAGGAGGATTTAGCAGTCAGTTAGGGAAATTTAATTGGAGTGCGGCGTATTATTTCAGTACTTCAAAATTAGGAACAAATCTGGTTCAGGTTGATGGTTATTTAGTTGCTGAACGTTTACCGGAAAGAGTTTGGGGTTATGAAGTTCAGGCAGATTATCAAATTATCAAGCAATTGACAATAGGAGGAAATTATGCGTATGTGCAGGGTAGAGGTGATAAGGATTCTGACGGGCATTTTTACGGACCCACGGATATTTATTTAAAATCTAACAGAATTCCTCCATCAAAAGTAACGGGTTATGCAAAATATGGTGATAAGAGATTAAATGTAGAATTATACTGGATGATGGTTGGTGATCGCGATGTTTTTCAGCCAAATGCAAAAGGCACTTATGCAATTGGTGAAGGTCCGATAAAATCTTTCAACTTATGGAATCTGGCTACGGCTTACAGAGTTACGGAGCAAATCAGGGTAAAACTAGGAATAGAAAATTTACTAAATACAGATTATTATACGACAACTTCTCAGTTTTACGGTACTAATGCGAATTATACAAGAGGAAACGGTTCTAGATTTAACCTTGCTCTTGGTTATAGTTTTTAGTCTGGTTCTGAGTATTCAGTCTCAGTTTACAGTCTCAGTTTTTGAAAATTGAAATTTGTATACTGAATACTGAGACTGAAAACTTATAGTTTTTTTATATAAAGATGTTTTTTGTTTTTTTATTGGAGGTTTCTGGCAATCTTTTTTGTCAGGAACCTTTTTTTATTTTAATTATTAAAGGGTTTCTTTCCATTCTAAAAGATAAAACGATCCAAATGATTTTTATTCATGTAGATTAATGAATTGCCTCCAGCTTTAGCTGGGGGTACAAATGAAACCTAGATTAGGCTTTAGCCAAAATACGTTGCAATTTCGGCTAAAGCCATATTTATTAATCAATCATATACCTCCAGCTAAAGCTGGAGGCAATTCAGAAAATGAATGTG
>NZ_JAYSPC010000124.1:0-14920 GCF_043722275.1 Flavobacterium sp.
CAATTAAGTTAAAAATACAAACTGTATAAATTAGAACGCGGATAAAACAGATTTGCTTTGCAAAAACGCAGATTTTCGCAGATTTTCATATAGAATTTAAAAAGATCCGTGTAAATCCGTGTCTTCGTGATAACGAATCCGTCAAATCCGCGTCGAAATATAAGTTTTTTTTAATTACACCCAACGGGTTAATATTTGTATTTTTAAACCACACAAACAATATGGATTATCAGGTAAATTACATCAACCCGGAAATTAAACTATCCAATTACACAGGCAAGTTATTTAAAACCGAAGCTGCGTTTAATGACCATTTGCTTGTGTGGTTAATTTCGGGCGAAACCAAAATTATTCAGGCAGATGAGAGTTTTGTATTTGGTCCAGGAAGTACTTTTTTAATTCCAAGAAATCAATTGGCAACAATCATCAATATTCCAAAAGATGGATTGCCACACAAAGCTGTTGCTATGCATCTTTCGGCTAAAAGACTTCGGGAATTTTATGAGCATGAAAATGCACAACCAAAAATAATTACATCAAAAATTTTTAGTTTCCAGAAGCATCCTTTACTGGAAAGCTGTTTAGCATCGTTGATTCCGTATTTTGAAATACAGGAAAATTTTCCGGAAAATATCGCTTCCTTAAAAATTACCGAAGCAATTTCGATTCTTAGAACTATTGATCCAGCCATCGACTCTATATTAGCCAATTTTGAAGAACCCTACAAGATTGATTTGACTACTTTTATGGAGAAGAACTTCATGTTTAATATGCCATTAGAAAAGTTTGGGTATTTAACTGGCCGAAGTCTGACTACTTTTAAACGGGATTTTAATAAAGCTTTCAATAGTACGCCTCAACGCTGGCTAACCAAAAAAAGATTAGAATTAGCACATTATCAACTTACCGAAAAAAGCAAAAAACCTGTTGACATATATTATGAAACAGGCTTTGAGAATTTATCGCATTTTTCCTTTGCGTTTAAAAAACAATTTGGCTACTCACCTACTGAATTGCAAAGAATAAAAACAAACTGATAAAGGGTTTTATATTGTAAAAAAATTATTTTTTTATGATTTTGGATACATAACTTTTATTTTCAATTTCAAACTTTATAAAATACATTCCTGAAGTCAATTCTGAAATATTGATTTTGTTTCTCTCAAATCCTTCCATAACTTTTTGTCCGCTAATATTAAATATTTCATATTTATCAACTTTTACTTCAGAATCAATATTGATGAAATTTGTAGCTGGATTTGGGTAAACATTGAATGTAGCAATTTCTATTTTATCTCCTAGTCCCAGATTAGTAATTGTAAACTCATCAGCTCCACAATCAATTCTTCCGCCTTCAATTCTGGATTCATTATAATAATCTGTTTCAGTATTGGCAGCAACATAAGTTGGGTTTCCGGCATTTTTACCCGGAGAATTTGTCAGAATATGAAAATCAGGATTTGTAATTGCTGCATTGGTTAATTGCGGATTTGCAAATATCGAATTGGCGTTTGTAGCAGTTCCCGTCAAAAAAGCGTTGTATCCTGAATATGATTGTCCGTTCCAGTCTGTTGTTAAACTAGCCGAACCTGCCTGACAAAAAAATGTATTATAATTAAAATTTAATCCCGGTTGCGTTAATTCGGCAAAAGCCAGAATATTTTGAGTGCGCGTATAAAATATATTGTTTTCAATAACACTATTTTCACTATAAGAAAGATATAATTCTCCGTTTCCTGAATTGCTATAATCATTTTGTAGACAGGTATTATTTCTAAAAGAAGAATTAATAACTTTACCGGAACCAGACGGATAATCAAATCCTCCCATGGCAACTGCACAAATCTGATTGTCGTAAAAAACATTATTCCTGATAATAATTCCATCTGTAGTTTCTCCCTTTTTTTCACAACCAACCTCTATTCCGTAACCATTATGATATGAAGTATTGTTTTCGACAATTATGTTTTTTCCTCCGTCAATATAAATTCCTCCGGATGTTGAATAAGCAGCGATACAATTGTGGGTAATATTGCTTTTAATAAGTCCGTTTCGCGCCTGATCGTTTGCAGGAGTTGGGCAAGTGCCTTCGTGACCAATTAAATCGATACCAATATTAGTTAAATTATAAACATTATTGTTCGTGACTTCAAAACCGTTTACGTTTCCATTTACCGCAATTCCTTCACTATAACCTAATCTGCAATTATACAATTCATTATTTTGTATTTTTAAGTTTGTGATTGCTGTTGTTCCGTTTGTACCAAAAACAATAATTCCCTGCGCATTTACAGCTGCATTTACAGCTGCATTTGCATTAGAAGAAAAATGAATATCGTGTATTTTGCAATTTTTAATAGTAATATTTGCTCCGCTTCCTTCAACTAAAATTCCCTGCGCATCATTTTGAATATTATTTTGAAGCTCAATCCCATCAATAGTAACATTGCTTTTATTGTTGATTGCAACAATAGCATTTTGAGTTTTTATTCCTCCTGCATCAATAACAGGAAGTGTGGCAGAATAATTTTTCAGGGTAATATTATTGTTCGGAATTAGAATTTTTTCTAAGTAAGTTCCAGGAAAAACATTTAAAATACCATTTGCAGGTAACTGATTTAGTCCGTATTGTATTGTTTTCCAAGGAGAAGCAAGTGTTCCTGAATTGGTATTACTACCCGTTACGGCAACGTAATAATTGGTTTGTGAAAAACAAAAATTCGACAAAACACTAAAAATTAAGATTGTAATTTTTCTGATCATTTTATATTTATTTATTTTAAAAACGCCATTAGGTTTGACGTTTTGTTAGATTTGGTTAGCCAAATGTATCAATTAAAGAATGAAATTCTAGTTGTTATTTTTTTTAATAATAACCCGTTGGGTGCAATTAAGTTAAAAATACAAACTGGATAAATTAGAACGCGGATAAAACAGATTTGCTTTGCAAAACGCAGATTTTCGCAGATTTTTATATAGAATTAAAAAAAAGATCTGTGTAAATCCGTGTCTTCGTGATAACGAATCCGCCAAATCCGCGTCGAAATATATGTTTTTTAATTACACTCAAAAGGTTAATAACATTCAAAATGTTCAAAATAGTAGCGGTATTATCTATTGCCCGACAAAAGTTTCAGCTTCAAAAAAAAGACCACTCAATTATTGTTTTGAATATTTTAAAACTTATTGATCCGATACTATTTTTTTTCTAATCTTACTCAAAAACTCGGGAGTAATCCCTAAATAGGAAGCGATTTGCGTATTGGGAATTCGGTTTACCAATGTAGGGAAATCTTTTGTAAAACTAATATATCGTTCCTCTGCCGTAGAACTGATATTTTGCAGGATTCGGTTTTGGAAATTGATATACTTACGTTCTGTGATAATCCTGAAATTACGGTCGAATTTATGATAATTTACAAATAAGTACAATAAATCATCGTGCTGAATCTGCAAAACGACCGATGGTTCCATCGCTTCTATGTGCATTCGGCTTGGCTTCTCCTCATAAAAACTATGAAGATCGCTTATCCATTCATTTTCAGCAGCAAATTGTAAATTGTGTTCTTTTCCGGCAGGATCGACGGCAAACATTTTAAAGCAGCCCGAAACTATAAACGAATAATGACGGCAAATATCACCTTCCTGCAAAAGATATCCTTTGCGCCTGATATTTCTTTGTGAAAACAACCGAATAACTTCGTCACATTCCTTATTATCAAGGGCAAAATAGCCGCTAAAAAAACGAATCAATTGTTCTGCCGGAGAATCTTTATCGGCGAATGCTGCATTAATATCCATAGAATTGTTTAAGTAGTAAAAGTAAGAAATGTGAGCCGTATTAAAAAGTTTTAATACAGCTCACATTTCTTAAGATACTTTGTTTTAAAGCTATCTGCTTCAAAGATTATTTTTGGTTTTGGTTGAACCAAATTATAAAGGCATCAACCGCTTTTTTAATAAAATCTTTTGTGGCGCCTTCTTTTGCAGTTCCGCTTTCATCAAAAAGCTCATTAATTTTAGACAGATAAACTTCCGGCTGCTGCATCACGGGAATATTTAAAAATACAAGGCTTTGTCTTAAATGATGATTGGCACCAAAACCGCCCACAACTCCTGGCGAATTACTAAAAATCGCTCCCGGTTTACCATCCCAAACACTTTTACCATAAGGGCGCGAACCTACATCAAGCGCATTTTTAAGCACTGCCGGAACAGATCTGTTGTATTCCGGAGTAATAAAAATAAATCCGTCAAGCTGTTTTACCTCATCTCTAAAAGTTGTGTAAGCTTGCGGAACTTCATTATTATCATCAAAATCCTGATTGTATATAGGCAGGTCGTCTAACCTTATTGTTTTAAACTCAAATCCTTCGGGCGCCATAGCCAATAAAGCTTTGCCTATTTTTTTTGAAAATGATTCTTTACGAAGGCTTCCTGCGAAAATTCCAATTATTTTACTCATAACTATTCTGTTTTATATTACTGATTCTTTACTTTTAAAAGCATCGTTTGCATCTGTAATTTACGAAAAAATGCAGTATAATAGCTACTTATTTATAAAGTATTAACTTTTGTTGTACCACAAATAAAGAACGTGCTCCATTTGATTTTCCTGAAATTATCACTAAATTTCCGATTATTATAACCCTGTCTTTTTTAATCAATGAACTTTGTATTAAATAAGATTTAGTCATTAACAAAACTTTTTAAACGTAAACAAATGAAAAAAATCACTGTATTATCCTTAGTTGCTGTCACTTTATTTATAACAGCATGTAAAAAATCTTCCGAAACAACAACAAGCGAAGAAAAACAGGTTGCCGAAAAAACGGGAGAAGTATTAGCCGTAAACCTTGAGAAATCTAACGTAGACTGGAAAGCATTTCATAAAGGTGGTTTTGCGCCTCGTTGGGGAACTCTTGCTATTAAATCAGGTGAAATTTCAGTTGAAAATAATGAAGTTACAGCAGGTGATTTTGTAATAGATATGACATCCATCAAAGTAGATCCGGCATCTGTGACTGAAAAAGATAAAAAATATTCAGAATTAGAAGCGCACTTAAAAAGCGCTGACTTTTTTGACGTTGAAAAAAATCCAACAGCAGATTTTAAAATTACAAGCGTAACTAACTTAGCTGCAAAAGATACTTTAGAAGGTGCAAATAAAACGGTAAGCGGTAATCTTACTCTTAAAGGTAAAGCCGTAAATGTTACTTTCCCTGCAAAAGTAACTGTAGCTAACGGAACTGCAACTTTACAAGCTAAATTTACTGTTAATCGTACAGATTGGGATATCAAATTTGGAGCTTCGGAAGCTGATCCTGCAGAATGGATGATTAGTAAAGATATCGAGATTGGTATCAATGTAACGGCATCAAAAAAATAAGAAAAACGGTTCATTGTATGCTAAAAAAAGGCAGTCTAAAAATATTAGGCTGCCTTTTTTTTGCTGCTTTATTTTAAAAAGATTATCGCGACAATCCTTTTAAAAGTCTTTCAAGTCCGGTTTGTAATTGAGCTTTTGGAGTTGCAATATTGATTCTCAAAAATCCCTCGCCTGATGATCCATACATTGTACCGGAATTAATCCAAAGCTTTTGCTCTTCAAGAAGTTCATGCGATAATTCATCGGCAGTTTTACCAAATGCTTTACAATCAAGCCAAACTAAATAAGTTGCCTCTAAACGTGTAACCTTAATTTGCGGCAGATTTAAGTTTATAAATTCTTTTAGAAAAAGATAATTTTCATGAAGATATTCTATTAAAGCATCAAGCCATTCTTCCGATTCTTCATAGGCTGCGATAAGTGCTGTGATGCCAAATAAATTCAATAATTCAATTCCCATTAGTTTAAATGAAGATTGAATTGCTTTTCTAAATTGTTCATTTTGGGTAAAAAAATAGCCAACTTGTAATCCTGCTAAATTAAAGCTTTTTGTAGGCGAACTTAATGTAACAGAATTAAGGCTATATTTTTCTCCCAATGAAGCAAAAGGAATATGATTGTGTCCTTTAAAAATCAAATCGGCATGAATTTCATCTGAAATAATTATGACATTATTTTCTAAACAAATAGCACCAACGGCTTGTAATTCTTCTTTTTTCCAAACTCTTCCAACAGGATTATGCGGATTACAAATAATCAAAATTTTCACTTTTGGATCAGCTGTTTTTTGCGCCAAATCCTCAAAATCAATTGTATATTCACCATTATTGTAAAGTAGATTATTCTCAATCGCAACACGTCCGTTATTTTCAATACTGCTGTAGAAATGATTATAAACAGGCGATTGTATCATAACATGATCTCCTGTTTTTGATAACGATTGTATCGCGGCTGATAATGCAGGAATTACGCCTGAAACCGGTATTAACCATTCTTTTTCAAGATTGAAATTATATCTTTTTTTCCACCAACTTATTATCGCTTCATAAAAAGTTTCTGGAATTGCTGTATAGCCAAAAATCCCATGATCCACCTTTTTTTGCAGCGTCTTTAAAATGGCTGGTGCCGATTTAAAATCCATATCTGCAATCCACATTGGCAGCACTTCGCCAAACGGAACCTCATCCCATTTAATCGAACCAGTTTCATTACGTGATATTATCTCATCAAAATTATATTTCATGATACAAAGTTTTGGTTTAAAACTTATTTTTTAGCGCAATAATTACTCAATTGCGTAATCGTACTAATGTTCAATTGTTTCGCCTGATTTCTGCGCATCATCAACGCATATGCATTATTGAATCCTATTGGTTTAAGCCATTGCAATTGATATTGTTTCTGAAATTGTTCCTGAACAATTTCAAACGTTTTTTTAGGGTCTTTGGAAACTTCCTTAATTTTTTGTTCCGATGGTTTTAGCAAAACCAACAATCCTGTTCCGGTATATTCGGGATAAAAATCGATAGCATCGTTCATTAAAGCATCAAAACATATTTTTGTTCCGCCAAGTCCGGTTTTGGTTTCCACTCTATAATTTGTATAACCTTCAATGAGCATTTTGTACATTTCTGCCAAAATATATTGCTCACCAAAAATTTTGGAACCAATTCTGATTGTTTCGCCATTTCCCTGATTTGCTTTTTTATATAAATTATTGCGGACTAAAAAATCTTTAGCTACTTTTTCAGGAGTTTGTTTTAAAAGTTCGGTTTTATAATTCAAATCCGTCATAATACTGTCATTGATTTTTCCTGCAAGAAGATTTAAAGTTTCTTCAAGTCCGGGAAATTTCTTCAGCGTTTGCGTTTTAATTATCGGCGCAGCATAATAAGGTGGAAATATGGTTTTATCATCTTCTAAAACGACTAAATCAAAGGCTTTAATTCTTCCATCTGTAGAATATCCGCTTATCAAATCCAGCTTTTTCTCATACGCAGCTTCGTACATAATAGCATCTGAAACCACAAGCGGATTCAATTTTAATCCATACACGGATCGAAGTCCTAAATCTCCATCCTGACGTCCCATAAATTCAGGCGTAAATCCGGCGATTATCTTGCGTTCAGCCTTAGCCGAAAATATAAAATAAAGACCTGAAATAACTACAATGCCACAAATAATATAAAGTACTTTTTTAAGTGTTTTTAAGTTTGATTTTTGAAGATAACCAATAATCAAATCCAATAAAACAGCCAATAATGCCGCCGGAATTGCTCCAGCCAAAATCATATTGGTATTATTGAGCGAGATTCCTCCAAAAATAAATTCGCCCAATCCGCCCGCCGCTACAAATGAGGCAAGCGTTGCAACGCCAACATTGATTACGGCAGCGGTTCGAATACCGGCAATAATTACGGGCATTGCAAGCGGAAATTCAACTTTGAACAAACGTTGGGATTTATTCATTCCTAAAGCCGTTGCAGCTTCTATAACTATGGGATCAACTCCTGTAATTCCCGTATATGTGTTTCTAATAATGGGAAGCAACGCATAAATTAGCAATGCAATGATCGCGGGCGTTGCGCCAATACCAAAAAGCGGAATCATGAATCCCAAAAGGGCAATACTGGGAACGGTTTGTAATATTCCCGCAGTTCCTAAAACCGGAGCGGCTAATTTTCGTCTACGCGAAATTAAAACGCCTAACGGAATCCCAACTATAATTGCCAATAACAAGGATAGAAAAGTAAGCCCTAAATGTTGTGCTATTTGCAAAAGAAGCTTTTCATGCTGGGATACTATAAATTGCCAAAGAGTTTGCTCCTGTGTCATACTGTTTGAAGTTTTCTATATTGATTAAAAGCCAGTAAAAGTTCTTCGTAATCTTCATTATAAACATTCTCAGTACTAAAAATTTGCAATATATCCCAAATTGTAGCAGTTGCAGTAAGTTGTTCTTCTGCTTTAGCGGATAATGGTTTATCAAGAAAAGATGCTACTGATTTTACCGAAGCAATTTTATATTCCAACATTAATCGATTACTCGCAAAAAAATCTTTTACAAAACTATTTACGGGATGATATAATATTTCTGCCGGAGAACCTATCTGAATAATTTTCCCTTTATCCATTAAGCAAATTCGATGTCCGAGTTCAAAGGCTTCGACTACATCGTGCGTAACTAAAATGGTCGTTTTGTTTTTGAGTTCATCAAGATTTTTAAACTCATTATGAATCGCCGACTTTGTAATGGTGTCTAAAGCGCCAAAAGGTTCATCCATTAAAAGAACCGGAGTATCGGCAATAAGTGCTCGTGCGATGCCAATGCGCTGTAATTGTCCTCCGCTAAGTTCGTGCGGATATAACTTTAAAATATCTTGCGTAAGATGCAATTTTTCTAAAAGTTCTAATGTTCTTTTTTCTGTTTTTTGCTTATCCCATTTTAGTAAATTGGGTACAATGGCAATATTTTGCGCAACGGTATAATGCGGAAAAAGTCCGGCATGCTGCATTACAAAACCAATCGTTTTGCGAAGTTCCTCGGGTTTTTGATCCTTGATATTTTTGCCGTCAATAAAGATATTCCCGCTATCAGGTTCAATAAGCCGATTGATCATTTTTAGCGTGGTCGTTTTGCCACAGCCACTTGTGCCTAATACTACCAGAATTTCTTTATCATTGGCGTCAAGCGAAATAGTATCTACCGCTTTTTTTGAACCAAAACTTTTTGAAACTCCTTCTATACTAATCATATAATAGCTGATATTAATTATTTTGCCAAACGAATGCCCATAAATTGCCATTGATGACGCGGATGAAAAAAGTTGCGATAAGTAGCACGGCTATGACCTTGCGGAGTTGCTACCGAAGCACCACGCAAAACCATTTGATTTACCATAAACTTACCATTATATTCTCCTATTGCTCCGGGCGCTTTGTGATAACCCGGATAGGGTAAATAAGCACTTTCTGTCCATTCCCAGCGTTGCCCCCAGTTTAAATTTGGCGAAGCGATTTCCCATTCTGACTCTGTTGGCAAACGCATTCCTTTCCAGGCTGCAAATGCCGAAGCCTCGTAAAAATTAACGTGGCAAACAGGTTCGTTTAAATCTATTTCTTTTAAACCTGCAAAAGTATAATTCATCCATTTTTGATCGATAAAATGCCAATATAAAGGTGATTTTGCAGCGTTTTCTTTTACCCATTCCCAACCTTCAGAATGCCAATATTTAAAATTAGTATATCCTCCATCAGCAATAAATTCAAGATATTGCACATTGGTTACGGGATATTTTGCAATTTCAAAATCTTCTAAATATACTTTATGACGCCCCAATTCATTATCAAAACAAAAATCTTCGCCCTGATAACCAATTTCATAAATGCCGGATGCTACTTTTATAAATTCATTATTCTGAATACTTTTTTGGTCGAAAACAGCATCTGAACTATAAACTGGAAAAAGCGGATTATGTCCTAATATATATTTAATGTCGCTGTACAACAATTCCTGATGCTGTTGCTCGTGATTAAGTCCGAGTTCCAGCAATTCTGATACATCAGCCGAAAGTGAATTGTTTTGCAGAAAAGCTTCCATGTGCTGGTCTACATAAGCGCGATAACGATACACATCCGTAACCGAAGGCCGGCTTAAATTACCACGATCCGTACGAACCACGCGCGCGCCTAAACTTTCGTAGTAACTATTGAAAACAAAATCATATTGGTCATTAAAAACCTGATAACCTTTGTAATTCGGTTTAAGGATAAAGGTTTCAAAAAACCATGTTGTATGTCCCAAATGCCATTTTGGCGGACTCACATCTACAATGGGCTGAACGACATAATCCTCAATTTCTAAAGGCTTGCAGATATGCTCAGAATGCGATCTGACGGTATTGTATTTTTTTATAAAATACTCTTGGCTTACTCCTGCTTCTTTTACTTGCATACTATTATCTTTAAATTATGCTACCAACCAGGCTACATCTGTAAACCAGGATTTAGAATCCATAATATGATTTATTGTTTCAAAACCAGAGCTATTTGCCAGTTCTTCACTTTCTTCTAAAGAATATTTTTGCGAAAGTTCCATGTAAATCAATTCATCTTTTTCAAAATTAAAAGACTGATCGTCAATAGTAACAACCTGATTATCTAAACTGATTAAATAACTTCTGCAAGCTCCGCTTAATGGGTCGTAAGTTTGGTAATGTTCAAACTTTTCAATCACAAAATCGGCATTCAATTCTTTGTTAATGCGCGTTAGCAAATTAAGATTAAATGCTGCCGTAATTCCTGCTTTGTCATTATAAGCATCGAGTATAATTTGTGGATTTTTTTTCAGGTCAAATCCCATCAGGACAATGTCGCCGGACGAAAGATAACTGTTAAGACCGCGACAAAACGAAAGTGCTTCCTCCTTCTCCATATTCCCAATATTGCTTCCCAGAAACAGCACTACTTTTCGTCTTGAAGATAATTCGGTTGCTTTTTCCAGCATCTTAAAATATTCACCTTCCAGACAAGTAATGTTAAGTTCAGGAAGATCTGCTTTTAGTTTACTATTTAAAACCGATAATATATTGGCAGAAATATCAATTGGCATATAATTAAAATCAGCTTTTTGATCTAACAGATGTTTCAGCAAAAAAGCAGATTTGGTTCCGTCACCTGCGCCAAGTTCGATGAGGTCAAAAGCTTCATCAGTTTCCAAAATAATATTGGCAAGTTCTGAAGTTTTATTTTGAAAGATATCCATTTCACAATTCGTCAGATAATATTCCGGCATTGCCATTATTTGTTGAAAAAGAGTATCTCCTATTTTATCGTAAAAATATTTAGAATGCAGTTTTTTTGGTGTACTGCTAAGGCCTTTAAGCACGTCAAAACGAAACTGCTCAATTGCATTATCCTGTGTTGCAACTTCTTTGGTTAAAGTTTTTTCAGTTTTTAGTATCATATTATTGTATTAAATTAAGCACTCAGTTTACTGACCTTCTAATAAAGGTAGTTATTTATACGATAAAATTTGTGAAAAAATTACTTCATTTTATTTCGAAAAAACCTGAGCTTTGAGCGCATTTAAATCATCATTACGGAAGTACAACAATTTTACCACCTCCGGAACTGCTTTCCATAAAATGATGTGCAGCAACGATTTCGTCCAGATTAAAGATACGTTTTATGGCTGGTTTTATAAATCCTTTTTCGATATCCTTAACAAATTCCTGAAAGTATTTTGCCTCAATTCTAATTTGTCCGCTGTTGTAAACCGTCAGATTAACAGTTGCAGGAATATAATCCATCGGTGCAAAATCAGAAATTGACCATTGTTCGGCGAGCATTCCGGTCATGCAGACACTTCCTCCGCTTATCACCGTTTTTAGTGAATCTTTTAATGTAGTTGTACCAATAAGTTCCAGTACTTTATCAATTTTAAATTGATTTTGATTTTTGATCGTTTCCGATAAGTTTCCGTTATCGATAAGAACTGCATCGGCTCCATTATCGATAAGTAAATCCCTTTTATCTTCACTTCTGGTTGTTGAAATCACAAAAAGTCCTGCTTCTTTAGCGAGTTGCAACGCCAGTAAACCTACTGATGATGTTCCACCGCGAATTAGCAACGTTTCTCCCGCTTTTATTTTAAGAGCGCGATGAAGCGATCCGTACGCCGTTTGAAACATTTCAGGCAAAGCGCCCAGGATTTCCCACGAAAGTGTACTTTCAAATGGCATCATAATATCCTTTGGCAAAACGGTATATTGAGCGTAACTTCCATCAAAATCACGTCCCATTCCACCCATAAAAGCGGCTACTTTTTGTCCTTTTGCCAATATTTCCGAAGGATCATTTTCGACTTCACCAACACATTCAATTCCTAAAACCCGCGGAAACTGCACGTCAGGCGATAATCCTTTCCTTGTCATAAGTTCAGAACGATTAAGTCCAAAAGCTTTTATTTTAATAAGTACCTGATCTTTTAAGGGAGTTGGCATTGCAACTTCTTCAACAGAAAAGTTTTCTGCTCCTCCTGCTATTCTTAATACAGCTGCTTTCATTTTGTACTATTTTAGATTAATTCCAATTCCCTTACATTATTAAAAATGTAACGGTAAATTTTCCAGTTTTCGTCTTCATTTTTAAGAACAAAAAAATCGATACTTCTTTTCTGCACAGGTTTTAAATCCGCAATCCGATTTTCGGTCGTAGTCGCAAAAGCTTCTACAAAAGCAAATTGATTTTCTATAGTAATATCTTTTATCGTGTAATTGATTTTAAAATCAGACCGTTTCAAATACCCATTGTCCGTTTTTCTTAATTGATTACCGTCAATAATCTTTTTCATTCCATCAGGAATAAAAATTGCATCACGATCAAAAAAATCCGGAATCATCTTTGTTTCGCCGTTACTTAATACCTGAGCAAAATTGTTCAGGAATGTAGTAATTGCTTCTTTTTCTTTAGTGTAATTCATAGCTGTATTTTTCATTACTTCAGCATTATTTTAGGGATTAATACCCAGGTTTTTTATAAAGCTTTTCCATATTTGGCTTTATTTCCTTGTCATAAACTTCTTCCATCCAAATATCTTCGGCAACTTCAGCAATGGCTATAGAAACCGCTGCTTCGGGTTTACCCGTATGTTTCATAATGATTGCAGTAATTTCTTGTGCGATTTTTTCTTTTTGTTCCTCAGAAGTTCCGGGATACATTTTTACATTTACGTGTTGCATACTATTTTTATTTAAAGTTTAAATTTTTACTGCTGATTTTCGAGCAACAAATTTATTTTACAAAATTGCAACATATCTGTACTTGAAGCTTATAAACAGGTTTAAGAAATACTCTTAATCTGGTTTAATGGTATTTCTTAAACCAGATTAAGATAAGCAGCAATCACAATATCTAAATTTACAAAATATTTGATTTGCATTACAAAGAGTTGAATATGCCGTTAGGTACTAAATGTCTGTAAATAAATAAATTAGAAATACGTTGGCGTGCCGTAGGTACGCAACAAAATGACAACTATTGTGTACTACGGCACGCTAGATTTATTCCGATTCCTATTAACTACCAATATTTAATGCCTAACGGCACAAATTGCAGGCTTTCAAATCTTGATTGGCATAAATAATAGGTTTGTAGATAAATGTTTAGTGCCTTTTATTATAAATAAAATGTTTGATGATGTAAATCTTTGGCTGAGAAACAATATTGCCAATTAATAACGACATACCTTAAATAGATTCCTGCCACAAATCTTCCGCAAAAGCTGTTTTGAAGGATATTTTACGGGATATTTTTTTATCATTGAAATTCAGGATTTTTAATACAAATGGCTTTATCTTTGAGCATTTAGAAAAATTGATATTCATTATGGAACAGAAAATACATCAGGGAAGAAACGTAAAACGCTTCAGAGAAATGCTTGGAATCAAACAAGAAGGATTGGCTTTTGATCTGGGAAATGACTGGAACCAAAAGAAAATTTCTATGCTGGAGCAAAAAGATGTAATTGAAGGTAATTTGCTTAAACAAATCTCAGATGCAATGAGGATTCCAGTTGAGGCTTTTCAGAATTTTGATGAAGAACAAGCGGTAAATGTTATTGCTCACTCCTTTGACAATGGTGCAATTGGTTATCAAAAGAATGATACTTGTACATTTAATCCAATTGATAAAATTGTACAATTATACGATGAAAAAATTGCTTTGTACGAACGTCTGTTGAAAGAGAAAGATGAAATGATGGCGAGGCTTGAAAAACTGATTGGGAAATAATTATTTATAGAAGATATATTATTTTAAAAGAGGCTGTCTCACAACTAGGGAAATAACCTCTTTTTCTATTTTTTATTCGGACTCCTATAGGAGCGTGGGTCCCAAATATTCAATTCTCAAGGACTTGTTTTAGTATTGAGACTTCATCTTTGTTTTGGAAATACTCTACTTAAATTAGGCTTGATTATTATTTTCGCTCAGAGTATTTGCATTTTTTAAATTCACTTTCTTCATCCTCCCAAACTATATATTTCCTAATCTTATCAATATATTTTAAAGACTCAATTTTCTTATTTAAAGGATTCTTTTTTATAAAATGTGATGCCAGCCAAAATATTTTTAGCTTATTCTTTTTAAGAACTTTTGTTAATAGCTCTTTATCCAATAAAACTATATTCTGAGTATCTCCATAACTCAATGCTTTATTATTTATTTTATGCTCGAAGCCTATTTCATTATTTTCAATACTAAAGTATGATTTACCATCTAACTCAGAGATTTCAAGTAGTTTTCTGATCTTTTTTGATGGTATAATAATTTCTTCCTCTCCATCAACATTATTTTTCATTACTCTAGTTAAGCAATTAAAAACATATTTATTCTCCTCAAATTCAAACGAATTATTGTTTTCTTCAATCCAGTGCAAATTCTGGTAAAAGTGAGCACCCCATTCCGGTAAAAGAGAGCAATTGATTCCGGTTCAAAGTGAGCACCCTATTCTTGTGAAAGAGATCAATT
>NZ_JAYSPC010000125.1:0-7765 GCF_043722275.1 Flavobacterium sp.
GGTCCTGAGCGGAGTCGAAGGAAGCGGAGTCGAAGGGACTTTACGAAGTACTGAGCGAAGCCGAAGTACGACAATGGAAGAATCTATTTACATCCCGGCGAGTTAATTGCCGGGATTTTTTTTGGGGACAAGCATTTGTACTGAGCGAAGCCGAAGTATTTATGGCGACATCGTTGTGTCACTCACTTGTACGGCATACCAATGGGGAGCTTTTATCGAAGCGGAGATTATTATTATTTTTCCCCTTTCTGTGGGAAAGTACGCAAACCCAATACCAGTTTACGTTTTCCAGATTTTTCACCATTTTTGTCCACAGATGTTAGTATTTATAAGTCTAATTCTTCAATAGATAGAAATAATTTTGGATAAATAAAAAAGCGTCGTATAGATCGACGCTCTTAAAATAATTCCGAGTTGCTACGCTTGGATTGAAAGGAGTAGTTAAGTTCTGAAACTGGTTCAGGTCCAAACTGTTAAAAAACCAGATTGAATTGTCAGAGACTTATCTATTTTTTTAATAAAGTAAAAATAGAATCTTAGAGTTAAAGAAAAAAAATAAAGGCTCATTTTTTTCTAACATCAGCTTTTTTTTTGGGGATAATTTAAAACGAAGAGGAGAATAAGTGAAGCTTTTCCAGTGATTTGTTATGAATTAAAATGCCGTTTAGTAAAATTCAAAACTGTCTGACGATGCTGTAAAATAAAGTTTTTATTAAGTCGTAATTAACTAAGAGTTTATGAGAAAAGCTAAATTTTATGTTGACTATTGAAAATAACAATATAAATAAATGACCCGAATATTTACAAAAGGTGAGATTGATAGACTTGGTGAAAAAATAAGGACACAAAGTATTGCAATAGATGATGAGACATTAACAGAACTTCAATTTTACCGTACATCTCATAAAGATTCTTTAGCCAATACTTTTAATATTTTATGCTCCGCAACTAGAAAAGTACATGCGACTTCTATAGTTACTTTTAGGATTAAAAGATTTGAATCAATAATAGGAAAACTCGAACGTTTTCAAGACATGCGATTCAGTAGGATGTGGGATATTGCTGGATGTAGATGTATTGTAAGAGATAATCAGGATGTTTATAAACTTCAAAAACTTATTCAAAATGAACCACTGCTTGAAATAGTTAAAGTATATGATTATATAGAAAAACCTCAGTCTGATGGCTATAAGAGCCTTCATTTGTTTGTAAAACACAAGTGCAGTGATATTGTAGTAGAAGTTCAATTAAGGAGTTTAGTTGATCATAATTGGGCAACGTTAGTGGAAATAACTGACTTATTATTTGATTCCAAATTAAAAGAATATGGTGAAAATAAAGACTTATTAAGATTTCACTATTTGCTATCAACTCCAGATAAGTTGACAATTAGGGATAAGTATGAAATAGCAAAGATTATTCAACAATATAATTACTTTGAAAAGCTCAGTGAAGTCTTTTCGAGAAACTATCTAAAAGTTAGAAAGCAGTGGTTTGATTTACAAAATCAAAATAATCATCGGTACTTTTTAATTGAATCTAAAAAAGATGATGTGCCTAAAATTGAATCATTTTATAACTTTCAGCAGGCAGAAAATCATTATTTTAATGTTTATAAAACGAGGCAAAATGCGAATATCGTTTTGACTCATTTACAAACTCCTAATTATAATCAAATAAGTATTGCTTATTCCAATTATATTCTAACTTTTCATACTTTTCATTCAGAGTGCTTACAAATTTTGGAAAGTTTAATAGTTGAATCATTGGAAAATAAAAAGTATTATGCCTTTTTTAAAAACTTTAATTTATACAATGGGCTTGTATTTAGACACATAAAGAACATGATGACTGAAATTAATGAGGTTAAAGACTTCTCTCTTACACAAAAAGGAAAAAAAAGTGCAAAGCGAAGAAAAGAAAATGAATGGATTGAAGACATAAAAAAGCAAGTAAACCAAAGTAATCAAAGAGGGAGAAAGCTACAGTTAGCTGTAAGAAAGGCTATGCCTTCCGGAGTTTTCAGAAAATTTGTAATTAAACAAATAATAAAAAAAATTAGTAGAAATTATAAAAGTAAAATAGATTCTTTATTAGCCAATGCTGTTTAAGTATTACGTCCTATCTGTCGCAAGTTTGTTTTTAGCCCTCACTCTTTTAGACCCTCATTAATTAATTCGTATAGTTTTCTTCCTAGCAAAAAAAATAAACTTAGCCAACCAGTTTTTCATACATATCGGATACATTTTTTTGGGTTTCATTAAAGAAAACATAATCGTTCAGAAAATTCATTTTATTCATTAAGTCTAACCTTTCTTTTGCAAAGGATATTTTAATTTTTGCTAAACTTCTTTTCCCTATTGATTCTAAAAAAATACAC
Organism: Flavobacterium sp.; assembly: GCF_043722275.1. Lineage (GTDB taxonomy): Bacteria > Bacteroidota > Bacteroidia > Flavobacteriales > Flavobacteriaceae > Flavobacterium. The sequence goes on from NZ_JAYSPC010000125.1 coordinate 2,381, forward strand.
TCGCAGTATTCAAGATCAACCTCAGTGTGATTATAAGATGGAAATGAAATAAAATCTTCATTCAAATAAAGCGTTAGTTTTGTTTTCAAATAATTAAGCATTTTCCTTGCATCTCTCAGATAATTTATTTGTCTATTAGAAATAATATACAATTGTGCGTAAGCATCTATGATTGTATTTTCAATTCCAATTATAACATGTTCAACTAATTTACTATAAGTGAATCTTGATAACTCAGCAAATTTTGTCTTTGCTTTAGTTAAATCTTCAATAGCATTTAAATATTTTTCAATAATTTTTGCATTCCCTTTCAAATCGATTTTGTTTTCGTAGATCTCTGAAATGTGAATTAATGCCCGACTATGGAGTAACCTGGGTTCCTCCGGATTTTTTTCCAAACAACTATTAATAATTCCTAGAGCCTTATCATATTCTCTGCTTCGTCTGAATAACCAGGATAGAAAATAAATAATATCAATTTCAGTCTTTTGGGGTGCTGAAAAACTAAAATCCAGACGCTCTTTACCTTCTTCCATTTTTACAATTCCATACTTAGTAATTGTTTTTTTACAAATAGATAATAGTTCTGTTAGCTCATTTATTGCATTAGGCTCATTTGAATTATTATATCTCACCAACTTAAGCACGTAGCTACTATTTTCTACAGAATCAATATTAGTTCCCTCAGGCGTGATCAAATCTAAAAATAATGAAAATACTCTTTTATCAACATTGTTACCAAGGGATGAAATGTGTCGCCTTATTGTTGAGCGACTACCACTTCTATGCACAATACCCCTCTTTGTACCAACTGACAAATTAAAAATTAGGTTCAAAATTTCGTATTCGTGATCCGTTGTCAATCCTAAATTCTTATTTTCCATTCCAATAAGAACAGGGAATAACTGAATGGAACTTCTTATTACGTCTTTCCCAGGTACAATTTTTTGTGATTTGAGAGCTATTTGTTCCTTTATATTTTGACTATTATCGCTAAAATGTCTTAGGTAATTTATTTGATCAACTAAAGAATTATTACATTCTTTTATTGCCAAATTAAGCGATTGATTGTCAACACTATCTTTTTGTATATCCTCCTTTAAAATGTATAACAAATTAAGTAAGTCAGTATTATCCTGTCTATTTTTAGCAAATTTAGAAATCGCTTTTTCAATTTTTAAATTAAATTCATTTTCCTTAAGGTAAAGACGTAAGTATTTATCTGACAAACCCTTGGCTCTATGAATGTACTCTCTAGTAAAATTTGCAAAACTAACAGGCAATTCCAAATCCTTAATTTCCTCTAGTAACCATTGCTTTTCATCTTTATTCTCCAAGTAATTTATGTAAGTATTTACGTGAGGCCTCCATTCCGAATTATTTTTTATAGATTCATTAATAAACAACACTTTTGAAAAATGCCGTATATTTCTAAGTACAGAAAAATTTTCAAATGTGTCAATTTTAGGTAAAAGTTTATTCTCTCGGAAAGATCTATGAATTGCGTGATTCCTACTAGGGGCAGACGATAGATAAATAAATAAATGTTTATTTTTTAGAGTATTACTTTCCGATATTTTTCTATTAATATTAATAATCCTGTCAAAAACCTTAATATCTCTCATTACACTCTCCAAATAAATAAATTTTTCTTCGTACGTCAAATTAACCAAATCGTGTTTCATAAAATCACAAAACGAATCAAAAGCAGTAATGCTATTTGAAGAAGGAGGACTGGAATGGACAATCTCATTAATAATATCAGAGTCTTCAATAGCATGATCTGATAATTCAATTCTGTCAAGTTGCAATGATTTATTTACCAGACGTTTAAATTTCTCAATCGTGCTTTCTGATAAAGTTCCAATAACTAAACTGGCTATGTAATTGATATGTTCTTTTATTGTGTTTGTATCAATTTCGCTTCCAAGTTTTAATGCGTGAATTAAATCTTCAAGCTTTTCCTTTGAAGAAAATTCATTATGCTTTTTATACACCATATCCCAAATGGAAAATACTTCACCTCTATACTCATCAAATATTATTGGTTTTTGTTCTTTTTTATTTGGAAAAAAAAGAGCGTCATAAGCAAAATAAGATGAGGCGAGTGATTTGGCAAATGTTAAGGAGGTCTCCTTTTTGTATAAAGCAGGAAAGCAAAATTCGATTATGTCAAAGGTGTCAGTAACATAATAAAAATTATATTCTTTTTCAAGTAATGCCAAGTCGCACTTGATATTTTCAAGATCAAAATCTCTCTCATTGATATGTCTACTGAGATCCATCGCTTAAATTATTTATTATTCTTTAACACTCTGTCAATTCTCTGTTATGTCTTTTTATTTCTTCTCTTATTAGATTATACTCATTCATTATTGTATTCGATCGCCTTTCAATATTATTCTTTTCTTTTTTACTATCTATGGGATTATTATTCTCAAACAGTTCATTCGCAATTTTCCATTCAATATTATGAACCTGCTCAACAATATTCCTAATTCGTTCAATTTTGCCGGTATAAGCTGTTCCGCTTCTACATTGTATAAGCGATATTCCCAAATAATCACTATTATTATTCGTCTCGGAAGATTTTAAAAGGCTTGAATCAGTATATTCAATTATTCTCATGCCTGAACTAATTTCCATACGCTTCAAAAGCAAAACATTTACTACAAAGTCATTTAAAAATATTTCATCTAGGCTATTGTATGGTTTTGATTCAATTTGATTTTCGTTTGCATATTTTTCAAAATGTTTTTTGTTAATTACAACATTTCCAATATTAAAAAAATCGTCAGGATAATCTCCAGAATTTACATAATGCGGATTAGAATTTAATAATTCAGTTACTGAAATATTTTTCCTTGAATTAAAAACAATATTGGCATATCTATATAAGATTGCTTTTACAAAAATACTATTGTCAAAAATATCAATAGATTCAGGCAGAATAAAGTTTCTATCCGATAATTTTTTATACCCCCGAAGCTCTCTTTCATTGTTTATATCTTGAATCGAATTTAAAACCTTATCGGGTAAGCTTAAAAAACAATACAGGCTAAACTTATTATACGCCGAAAGTTTATAAGTAGCTAGGTATTTTAAAATGAGTTTATTTGCATTGTTTATTGTACAAACATCAGCCTTACCATTATACAACACAACTACAAAACCCTCATCACCTTTGCTACAAAATACTGTTTCTTCACAAACTACTAAATTGGTAATTTGCTCATCGGTTTCTATAAAAGATTCAATGCAATTTGTAACTGGATTTAAAATTTGTAGATATAAATCACCATTATCACCAGAATAAACTGGAGCAGAAATGAGTAAGTAATTCCCTGGTATTTCACCAGGGTTAATATAGTTAGTTACTTTCACAGTGATCTAAATATTTAATTGAAATATTCTGCGATTCTTCATAAATATAATCATAATATTTTGAACATGCAGCAAGACGAGCTTCACTGTAAATGAGCGGCTCAAACATAAAATTTTCATTTAAAAAATCCGTGTTATTATATTGCTGTAAGACTGTTGGATAAAAGACAGTTAAAACATTATGACTATTTAAATCAATTACATCATTTGACTGAACCTCAATTGTTGCAGATCTAACATCTCTTTCACCATATGCTTGTGTATATATGTCATAAATTTCCTTTGTCTCATATAGGTGGGGAGGTAGTGCGGAATCAGTATACGATTTAAAAGGAACACTCTTTATATAATATTCCAGCTTTTCAAAAAAAGAAAATATGAATTTGTAACAGGTCTTAATCTGGTTTCCCAAATTGTATTGTTCTTTCACAACTTCAAATTTCTCTTTCGCAATTATTGGTTCATAAATACCTTCTTTAATTGCTCCAGAATCTAATGGATAAGAACGTAGTATATTTATTTTAATTTTTGGGTTAATACAAAATGAAACGGGATAATATCTGCTTTGCGTTTTTTCAGCATTTTTTTTATATGAAGATTTGCCAAGAAAAAGATAAAGAATATTTTCTAAAAATTTAGGGCAAGGACTAGGACTAATCTTCTTACTATTAAAAATTACTCTTGCCGCATCCATATCACAAGTATGATATAAAGGTAATTCCTTGTAATTTATATCTTCATTATTATTAAAATGTTCTTCTAAATCACTCATTTTTTTATATTACTAAAGTTATAGTTAAAAAATACGATAATAAACAAGAAGAAAATTACGCCTTGCAAAATCGAAAGATACATCCCTACACCGCCACTAGGAATATAATCTCCAAATCCTATCGTAAGCCCAGCTATAAGACTATGGTAAACATATACTAGATTAGAAAAAGGGCCAGATTCGCAGGTATTAGAAATCTTTATTGCATCAAAATAGAAATAAAGAAAAGCGAAATAAAAAATTATTTCAAAATAATTCAATACACCTAATATAAAAGCTCTCTTATAAGACTTTGGTTTAATAAAACTTTGTGAGCAGTATATAGGTGTTATTATATACAATAAAGTCTCAAGCAAAGAATAGAAGACCCAAATCACGCTAATCATACTCCAAACATTATCTTTGTTTGATGGAATTAGAAGAATAACTATCAAAACAGAAATTAAAAGTTTGGCTGTGACATAAAAATCAATAGTTTTTTCTCTCCCATTTGAAACTGCATCTTTTACACCTCCAATCTGTAGTACTATTAAAGCTGGAAGAGTTGCAAATCTTAATGCTAATAAAATAATACCAAAAACCTTAACGATACCAAAATCCGTGCTTTCATTATTATATTTATTAAACACCTTTAATTCTTTATCCCAAAGTTTTTCTAATCCCATATTATACTTTTTTCTTAATTTAAGTTTTTAAAAATAAAAAGATTAATCTTGCTTTTTTGAAAAGCATTATGCTGTAATCTTTTAAATTTTATAGCTGATCATTAAAAGTTTAAAACTAAAGTATATAAATTTATTCTAAATTTAAAATAAATTTATTCCCCCCATCTGGCGCAAGTTTGTTTTGGCCCCCCAACTGGCGCAAGTTTGTTTTGCCTTCCCCCATCTGGCGCAAGTATGTTTGGCCCTATCTGGCGCAAGTATGTTTTGGCGCAAGTGTTCCCAACACAATCATTAAACCCAAGCGTAAACTCCGTGGGATCACCCCCATCTGGCGCAAGTGTTCCCTTCCACAATCATTAAATTCAAGAGTAAAGTTCGTGGGATCACTTGATGCCTCTTCAATTCTACCGGTTTGCAACCGGATTTAAGCAACGAAATCTTTCCTATTAACCCGATAGGATTCAACTAAGCTCCCACAAGATTCAACTAAACTCCCATAAGATTCAATTAAGCTCCCATAAGATTTAACTAAGCTCCCATAAGATTCACCTAAGCTCCCATAAG
>NZ_JAYSPC010000126.1:0-2556 GCF_043722275.1 Flavobacterium sp.
ACCATCGCCACACATGGCAATAACTTGTCTTTCAGGATGTGCGAGTGCTGCGCCAATCGCCATGGGCATTGCATTTGCCATTGATCCGTGATTGAACGAACCCAGCATTTTTCGTTCTCCCGTTCCTTTAATAAAACGAGCTCCCCAAACGCAGGTCATTCCGGTATCAACCGTAAAAATGGCATCTTTATCAGCTAATTTATCGATAATATGAGCGACATATTCTGGCTGGATTGTGTCTTCTCCGCCATTATCATTAATGTAAACATTCATATTTTCTTTTACATTGGCATACAATTTAAGCTGCGCTTGTAAAAAACTGTCGTCGGTTTTGGCTTCTAATAAAGGCAATAAAGCTTCTATAGTGTCGCCAACATCACCGCATAATCCCATATATAGATTGGCTCTTCGGCCTAAACGTTCTGTACTTGTGTCGATTTGAATGATTTTATTATCTGATGGCATGAATTTATCATAAGGAAAATCAGTTCCTAACAATAAAACCAAATGGGATTCGTGCATACTATGATATGCAGAAGGCTGCCCGAGTAATCCCGTCATTCCTATTTCATTAGGATTATTGGGCTGAATGCTCATTTTTCCTCTAAAAGAATATCCTACGGGCGCTTTAATATGGTGTGAAAGTTGTACTACCTGATCGTGAGCATTTTCAGCACCAATTCCGCAAAATAAAGTAATTTTTGTACTCTCATTTATCGCTTTTGCTAATTGGTACAATTCAGGATCCGAAGGTCTGATAACAGGATTGCAATGAAAATACTGCGTCGAAATATTACTTTCAACAGCTTTTAATTGTGCTACATCACCGGGCAAGCCAATAACGGCAACGCCTTTTTTACCTAAAGCATGCTGGATCGCAGTTTGTATAATTCGGGGAGCTTGTTCCGCAGTCATAATCATCTGATTATAATGACTGCAATCGTCGAAAAGTTTAATAGTATTGGTTTCCTGAAAATAACCCATTCCCATTTCGTGGGTATTTATCGTGGATGCAATGGCTAACAAAGGTACGTGCGAACGATGCGCATCATATAATCCGTTGATTAAATGTACATGTCCGGGACCGCAACTTCCGGCGCAGACCGCAAAACCGTCTAGTTCGGCTTCGGCAGCAGCAGCATAAGCGCCAACTTCTTCATGGCGAACATGAATCCATTTTATTTTTCCGTTTCTGCGTATCGCGTCGTTAAAATGATTTAAACTATCACCGGTAACAGCGTAAACGCGTTTTATTCCAGCTTCTACCAACATCTCAACTAACTGTTCTGCAACTATTTTACTCATGATTTATTTTTAAAATTAATATTCAGATCGTAATAAACATTGGTTATGGTTTACTTTCTAATGATTATATTTTAAGAAACATCCGGTTATGATGTAAAAGAGGTTTGGAAAGGTTTTATAAATTTAGGGATTTTTTTTGAAGATTCTAAGGCTCTGAGTTGCTAAGTTTTTTTTTAAGTTGTTAAGGTTCTGAGTTGCTAAGTGACTAAGTTTTTTTTTAGAATAAAAACTAAGAAAGGTTCAGAAGTAGAAAACCATTACGCTTTCAACCTCTGAACCTTTTTATCCTGTAACTTAGCAACTTAGCAACTCAGAACCTTAGCGCCTTTTAGAAAGGATCTGCAGTCACTCTAAACTTCATATCTGCTTTTACGGTTACATCTTTTGTAAGCGTTTCTTTTAAGGTAACTTGTGTTCTGATTTTATATTTATCTGCCTTAATATATTTATCAAGTTTTGCATCAGTACAAATTAAATCGATTGTATTGCTTGATGAATTAATGTTATCCTGATAAGCCAATTCAATTTCATCAGAATCTGTTGTGGAAATGTACAAGTGAACCGATTTCAAAAACGTAAATGTTTCATCTGATGGATCGGAAATTGATAATTTAAGCGATCTTATTTTTACATCTTTTACCAAACTCGCTTTGGTTTTGTTGTTGTCAAATTCAGCCGAAGAATTGGTTGTGACATCCGGCGTAATAATTTCTGCCGGTAAATTAATAGGTGAAGTGCTTTTTATTTTAATCGAAGTTTCATTTGAAATAGTAAAACTCAATAAATCATCAACAGCACTACAAGAATTTAAAAATAACGAAAGGAAAAGAGAAAGGGCAATTAATTTAGATTTCATAAAAGGGTTTTTTCTTAAATACGTTTTTTTTGATGAAAAGGTTTTTTTGTGAAGGTACTAAGTTTTTTTTATTTTTAGGTTCAGAGTTTCAAAGGTTCAAAGAGGCAAAGGTTCAGATTTCCAAAGGTTCAAAGCGACAAAGGTTGAGAGTGACAAAGGGGAAAGGAACAAAAAACAAACCAATAAAATCGTAGATTTTAAAAACTTTGAACCTTTGTAACTCTGAACCTTTGTACCTAAAATCTGAGCAATGAAAAAAAATATCATTTTTTCATTGCTCCGATTTTTCATTTTGGAATATAAAAAGTATTTTTGCGCATGCAACACAACGTACTTATTTTAGATTTCGGATCGCAATATACACAGCTTATTGCGCGTAGAGTTCGCGAATTAAA
>NZ_JAYSPC010000127.1:0-40194 GCF_043722275.1 Flavobacterium sp.
ATCACTTTGCGGGCACGGATTGCAAATCCGCGCTATCGGTCGGCTTATTAGGAATCAAATACTTTATTATGAAAGTAAAAATTATACTTATTTCATTAGTTTTATTATTTGTCTTTAGTTGTAAAAAAGAAGAAGTGAGCGAATTTCCGTTTGATCGTTTTGTTTTGTCTTATTCGGGTTTACGACATGTCGGTTCAATTAAGTTCAAAGCGATACTGTTTATTTCCAAAGAAGATTTCCTGGACTCGATAGCGCGAATTTGCAATCCGTGCCCGCAACGATATGACAAAATCCTAAAAGCGTAATATTTTAAATCACTTTGCGGGCACGGATTGCAAATCCGCGCTATCGGTTTTTAATGGCAATATTATTGCATAATTTATAAGAAAATAAAATAAAATGAAACCAACTTTCTTCCCTACCCAAGAAAATTTCAGAGAATGGCTGGAAAAGCATCACAAAAAAGAAACCGAACTTTTAGTAGGTTTTTATAAAGTGAATAGCAAAAAACCTTCAATGTCGTGGTCAGAATCTGTAGATCAGGCGCTTTGTTTTGGCTGGATCGATGGCGTTCGAAGATCTATAGATAACGAAAGTTATTCGATTAGGTTTACACCAAGAAAAAAATCGAGCATTTGGAGCGCAATCAACATTAAAAAAATCGCAAACTTAACCAAAGCAGGATTAATGACGCCCGAAGGTGAAAAAGCTTTCGCATTAAGATCTGAAGAAAGATCCGGAATTTATTCGCACGAAAAAGAACCTTCAATTCTTGATCCGGATTTTGAGAAACAATTTAAAGCCAATAAAATAGCCTGGGAATATTTTAATACGCAAGCGCCATCGTACAAAAAAGTGATGATTCACTGGATTATGACGGCAAAACAGGAAAAAACCAGAATTTCCCGACTCGAAAAAACGATAAACATCAGCGCAGAACAAAAACGAATGTTATAAAAGAAAAACGTTTCATTGTAACCAAGATCAAAGAACAAATAGTAACTTTATTCTATCGAATTAATTTCATCAAACACAAAACGTAATGAAAGATAGAATAACCTTAGAATATTTCGTTTTAGATGTATTCTCTAATAAAAGTTACAAAGGAAATCCGTTGTCTGTTGTTTTTACTGATGGCGATTTAGCATTAGAATCGTATCACAACATTGCAAAGGAATTTGGTTATTCTGAAACTTCATTTGTTCACTATTCTTCGGTTCAAAAAGCGCTGAATGTGAGGTCTTTTACGCCCACAGGATTTGAAGTTGATGGCGCCGGACATAATTTATTAGGTGCCGTTTGTGCCGCACTACTTAAAAATATAAAAATATTTGATGAACAAAATGAAACCGATCATTTTGTAATCATGAAAGATAATCCAATCAGGTTAACGACAAGTTTTGATCCCGTTACAGAATATCCAATCGTGCAAATGCACCAAAAGCAAGCTGTTATTGGGCAGGAAATTCCAGCTTCGAGAATCGCAAAAGCGCTTGGTTTAACAATTGACGATTTAACCGTTGACGATCTTTTGCCTACAATAGTTCAAACAGAAGTTGCCCATTTAATGGTTCCCATAAAAAACCGACGATTTTTACATGATTGCATTCCGGATAACAAACGCTTAATCGAAATATCTAAAGAATATGACTTCGAAGGTTTTTATTGTTTCACAATTGCCGACGAAGATCCACAAAATATAGTCGAAGCCAGATTTTTTAATCCGTTAATTGGTATTGATGAAGATGCTGCAACAGGAACAGCCGCTGGCCCGTTAATTGGATTTTTAACCGCAAATAAATACACGCAACCTAATATTGAATATAAAATTTTACAAGGCGTAAAACTAAGTCAGCCTTCGTTGATTGAAGTTATGTCGAGAGAAAATGATGTTTTGGTTGGTGGCTCTGCGGTTATCACCATGCGCGGGGAACTTTATCTCTAAAAAGCCGCGTTAAACAGCTTTTTTTTGCGTTAAATTCCTAATTACTTCGCTGTTTACTGTCGTTTGATTCGTGCCAAAAACTAAAACAAACTCTGTTGTTGAGTTGGGTTTTCATGTTCAATTAACCATTTTTTACGAGATAAACCTCCGGCATAACCAGTTAAAGATCCATTCGTGCCAATAACGCGATGACACGGAACCACAATCCATAACGGATTTTTACCATTGGCCGATGCAACGGCCCGAATTGCTTTTATGTCACCTAACTTTTTAGTCTGATCCATATAACTAATAGTTTTTCCGTATGGAATTTCTAATAACGATTTCCACACTTTTTGCTGAAATTCAGTTCCTTTCGGGTTTAGTTTAAAATCAAAATAGGTTCTTTTTTTACCGAAGTATTCCTGAAGTTGTGAAACGGCTTCTTTTAAAACTTCCGGAATTTCCTGAGAAACTTCATTTGCGCCAACATCTGAAACAGAAATGACACAAACTCCATATTCATCACCAACAATTTTGGTGATTCCTAAAGGCGAATTTATATATACTGTTTCCATGGTTTTGATTTAAGGTAAAGTTCGCTAAGTTTTTGTTTTAAACCATATAAGTTATATAAGTAAATTTAAGTTTTCTTTGATTGGGGCGTAAATTTTACAAAGGTTTACGCAAAGTTTAACGAAGCAGTTTACATGAACTTATATAACTTATATGGTTAATAAACGTCCAGCTCAAATTGATAACTCAAAATGTTTTCGACTTTTTTACTTGAAATAGTCTTTTTGATATTTGATTTTTCAGTGGTAAATTTTGGTAAAATCAGGTTTTGTTCTTGTGCTTTTTCAGTGTAATATTCTTGTCTTGTAGGATGAAAAGGCGCAACAGCATTAAAAACGTCATTCCATTTTGACTGATTTATGATTTGTTCAATGATTGAGATACAATCTTTTTGATGAATTAAATTTACAGGCGCGTCTGGATTTTCGAGATTTTCTTTTCCTGCAAGAAACTTCACCGGATGACGATCTTCGCCAATTAATCCGCCAAAACGCAGAATTGTAGTTTCAAAATTTTGATTTTTTTGAAGAATTGCTTCAGACAAAAGTAATTGCTTGCCGCTTTCAGTTTCCGGATTCGGAATAGTTTCTTCCGTAATAATTCCGTTTTCGTCACCATAAACAGAAGTTGAGCTTACAAAAAGCACTTTTTTTATTGTCGATTTTTCTATAAACGGAATTAAATTTTCAATTTTCTCTAAGAAAATCTTTCTTGGAGAATCTCCTGAATCAGCATTGTTACCTCGTAATTTCGGCGGAATATCAATAAGTAATATTTCACTTTTGTCTAAAAAATCATTTATACTTTCTGAGAGTCTTTTGTTTTCAACCATTCCTTCTACCGAAGTTTCAGGATCACTCAGGATGATAAGAAACGGATTTATTCCAGCGTTTTCTAAAATTGAAAGTTTATTTTCAGAAGCTGTAGATCCGTTTACCGAATGTCCTTTTTCGATTAATTTTTTGGCTAAAGGCAAACCAAGCCATCCACAGCCTAAGATGCTTATTTGTGTCATTTTTTTTAAAATTTGCTTTGAATAATAATCTTATTAAGTCGCAGAGTATTTTTTGAATAGCCTCCAGCTTTAGGTGGAGAAATAAGATTTAAGATAAAACGGCTTTAGCCAAATCAACAATAGTTTTGGCTAAAGCCGTTTCATTACTTATATTTTCATCCAGCTAAAGCTGGACGCTATTCAATTTTACTGTTAATTTAGCGACTCTACGACTTTGCGAGAAATAACCTCTGTTCTTAATTATAATTACAAATCTAACGTAAATCGAACTTTATCTTTTCCTTTTGCACCAATTCTGTTGTAGAATTTAATCGCTCTTTCGTTAAATTGAGGCGTTTGCCATTGAATATTAATACAGTTTTTCTCTATTGCGATTTGGTTTAGTTTGTCAATTAATATTTCGCCAATTCCGAAACTTCTTGCTTCTTCTTCGAGAAACAAACAATCCATATACATAAAATTTGCAGCATCCCAGGTCGAATAATCAATTGTATAGGAAACGTAACCAACAATTGTCTCTTTTGCCGCAACTACTAAACAATATAATTTCGGACTTCCACCAAATAATGCTTCCTTTAATTTTTCCTCTTTTCCTTCCGGAGAAAAGTCAGCTTTCTCATATTCAGCGTGTTTTTGACATAAAATTACGAGTTTAGGTAAATCCGAAACTTCACAGTTTCTTATTGAATATTCCATTGAAGATTGATTTCGTTTTGTAAAAAAGTGATAAAGTGATGAAAATAGTGTGGATACACTTGATTTTCTCTTATGGCGATAAAGTGTTTTCTTTTCAAACCATTTTTTCCAATTTTAATGGCTTTAATTGGATTGTTTTTTAAATGTGGCAATAACGCCCATTTTGCCATTGACATTACACCCATATCGGCTTTAACCATTTCGAGAGAAGCTTCGGTTAAAGGTAAAGGCGTAATCTTTTTTGGAGTTACTTTGGCTGGAGCCAAAACAAATTGGTGAATCGTAACCGTTTCCATCGGAAGAGAATGAATCAATAAATGTTCGTTGATAAAATCTTCGGCAACGACGTATTTTTTATTTGCCCAGGCGTGATTTTCAGAAACAGCCATAACAACTTCATCCTGAAAAAGCTCAATATATTTAATGTTATTGTCTTTTATCTGATCGCTGATAATCGCAATATCAATTACATTTTCTAATAATTTTTGTAGCGGAATATGAGTGGCTTCGGTTACAATTTTCAAATCAACATTAGGATATAATAAATGAAATTGCTTTAAAACGGGTGGTAACCAGTGATAACTCGAAAAACATTCTGTACTAATTCTAATTTCGCCATGTTCTCCATAAACCATTTGCTTAATTTGAGATTCGGCTTGTGAAAGTTTTTCCAGAATTTCATTTGCCAATTCATAGATTTTTTCGCCGGCTTTGGTCAAAACCAATTTTTTATTTGTCCTCAAAAAAACGGGCGTTCCCAATTGATATTCTGCTTCTTTGAGTTGATGGCTCAACGCTGATTGCGTCAAATGCAATTTATCAATTGCTTTCGTGATACTTCCTTCTTCAACAATTGCTTTTATTAATCGTAAATGACGTATTTCCATTTTTTGGGAATTAGAAGTACAAAGAAACGAAATTTCAGAATGGCTTATTCATGAAAATAAGTAATCGACTTAATGAATTCTTTTCGTTTTTATGAGATGTTGTCTTGGATTACTTTTGAATAAACTTAAAACATTAAATTATAATTTAAATGGAAGAACAAATTAAACATTATGAAAACAAACTGGCTTTTGAAATAGATCCGTCTGATTTGTTTGAAGCTTTAAATAATGCAGAAAAAGTAATGGTTATTGATGCAAGAAAAGCTTTTGGCTTTGAAGCCGAACATATCCCAACGGCGATTAATATTCCTCATCGCCAAATGACGATGGAAACAACAAAACACTTGGATAAAGAGGTTTTGTATGTAACATATTGCGACGGAATTGGCTGCAATGCTTCAACAAGAGGCGCTTTGAATATGGCGAAACTAGGATTTAAAGTAAAGGAATTAATTGGCGGAATAGAATGGTGGAAGTTTGACGGGTATGCCACCGAAGGTACAAACGGAATAACATCAGGATCAAAAATCGAATGTGCCTGTTAAGTAAAAAGGCAAACTTTAATTATAAAGTTTGCCTTTTTTTATTTTAAATGAATGTATTTATTCCGGTTTTGCGACTGCTGTTAAACTATCTTTTGCAACAACAGTTGTATCTTTTACTATGGTTACTGGCGTTAAAACAGCTGCCGGAGCTGTATATCTTTTTATCTTTTGATGAATTAAAATAGCATCATTCAAAACAAAAGGAGTCGGCATCATCCAGTCACTTCTTGGTTTGACCTGCAATAAAGGATTTGTCATTAAATCGAAGGAACTTTCGATTAAATCCATATCAAAAATAGACGATTTATTAATGTAGAAATCCATAACCAGAGGTTCGTTCCCCACTACATAATAACATAATATTTTGCCGCCTTCTCGTTCTAAACGATTTCCTTTTTGACCGGAAGTTTCAACTCCGTTTGCTTTAAAGTTGAAAAAGTTCATTTTCGGATTTGCATAAATATCATAACGGTTTACCTTTCGGTTAGGCGAAATTTTGATTTTAAGATATCTGTTATTCCCTACAACGCTATCTTTTAAAAATGCGATAGTTGGTTTTGGAACATCAACAACTGGAGCAATTGCGCTATAAGTAAAGCTCGAATTGTATTTACTGGATAACGGAAGTGCATTTAAACCAACCGCTTTTTGATTTTTTTCTCCTAAATATGATTTAGTCCAATCGTCTAAATTCGTGTCATAAGTTGCCCAAACAGCAGAGTTTGTATTGGCATTATAGATGTATAATAAACTGTTTGATTTTGCTTTTCCGTGTTCGTAACCTGAATGAGAACCTGCGTAGATAAAAAATCCAATTGAAAGGGCAAAAAAGAGCATTGTCCAGATTCCTTTTTTAAAGAATGCACCAAAAATTGGAAGTAATAATCCAAAAAGTAAAACGGTTAGAATCGCGCTTCCGTATAAAATTTTAAGCCCTAAACCAACGGGAAACATGACGATAAAAGGCGCTACAATTGCTAAGGCAGGAATGCTGAATAATAAATTCATGCCCAAACTATAATGTTGCGAAATAACAAAAATTCCAAATAATAAAATTCCAAAATAAACCGGAATAATCAGGAAACCTGCGCCAGTTAAGCTATTCGCCAGAAATGCATTAATGATAATCCAAAGCAGCAAAGGCGCTACAAAATGGTTCATTGTAATTTTGGCTTCCGAAAAATGGTGATAAAAAGCAAAAGAAATGGCAATACTTAATGAGACAAAAGCCCCAATATAAGCGTGACCATTATAGGTGAATCCGTTTAGGAGATCTGAATATTGCGGGTAGATTTCTAAAATAATTTTCCATCCTAAAAAAGTAACTAATCCTGAAATAACGATTGAGCCTAAAAGCGGAACAAATCCTCTGAAAATTTCTCTGAAAGTAATAACACGCTTGGCTTTTCCGATAAAAATAAAAAGAGTTAATAAGCCTAAAGCAATAATTGTCATTGGAAAAACCCATGAAAAAGGATAACTTATGAAGGAGAAAGGAGCGCTGAAATAAACATCATCATTAGTTGAATTTGTTGTATTTAAATCAACGTTTGAAAAGTATTTTAGCAATGGCATCAAATAAGTTCCCTGATGTGCTAATGTAGTTTTATTTAAATGCTGAATATCGTCTTGTTGCGTGTGATAATTGTAATGACCATCGATGAAAGCAAAATTGAATCCCTGAATATTTCCCTGTTCTCTAAAAACGGTTAAATCAGTATCATTTGGCAGCATTTTATAAATGCTGTACATCAACGAATTGGAAACCGGATATTGCGTTTTTGCATTCGAAAATTCTTTTACAAGTCCTTCATTTCCTTTATTGGTTTCCATCAGCATATAACTTGGTCCTGATGAACCTCTTGCTTCAAAATTGATGACTAAACCAACCTCTTTTGCCCACGGATGTTTGTTTACAAAAAGGGCTGCTCCGTTTAAACCCAATTCTTCGGCATCAGAAAACAGAATAATAATGTCGTTTTTATGAGGTTGCTTGGCATATAAAAAAGCGCGAATTCCTTCTAATATTGTTGCAACTCCTGAGGCATCGTCGCTTGCACCTTTTGAAAATGAATGTGGAGCACTATCATAATGAGATAAAAGCAAAAGTGCTTTTGAATTGTTAGTACCTTTTATACGGGCCAGAATATTTTTAGATTTAACTAAAAGACCCTTTTTATTTAGAGTAAAACCTTCCTGAACCGAAGTTTCTAAACCTATCCGGTTAAGTTCAAGTTTTAAATAATTTGCTACGAGTTCATGATTGGTCGAACCCACATAATGTGGTTTTTGAGCAATAATTTCGACTTGGTTTAAGGCTCTTTCAGTGGAAAATTCAGCGAGAGCTTCTTCATTTTTCGAAATCCATTGAGGCATCATTGAGGCGTAAATGATACCAAGAATTGCTAAAATGCAGACTATGGCCAGAATTGAGGTAGGGTTTTTTTTCATGATGAATGCGTACTATATTTCTTTTTTAACAAGCATAAAATAATCATTTTCCAAAGAGCGATATCCTTGATCATAGAGGAAATAGTAGGTATTTCCTGTTTTGGTCTGCAAGATATTGGTAAAGAAATCGAAATCAAAACCTTTATTAATCATTTTATCCCGTGTTGACTTTGATTTCCCTTCCGTATTTAATTCAGACAAAATACGATAATTTTTTCGTAATTTGTTATTTACATTTCGCATGAAATTATTACTGTCCTTATTTATCTTATTGTTGTAAGCATTTCGGCAATTATCTGAGCAGAATTTCTTGTCTTCACGACCTACAATTTTATCATCACATTCGAGACATGTTTTCATGGTTCGATTTTTTTAATTTCGTAGAGATCCGTTCTTCTGTCCTTCAAAATCCTCACGCTTCCATGTTCATGAAGCTGTTTTAGTAAATTCAAATCGACATCAACAATCAAAGTCATTTCTGTATTTGGCGTTGCTTCTGCTTTGATCCCATTACTTGGAAAAGCAAAATCCGAAGGCGTAAAAACCGATGCCTGCGCATATTGAATGTCCATATTATTCACTTTTGGCAAATTCCCAACACAACCGGCAATGGCAACATAACATTCGTTTTCAATTGCACGCGCCTGAGAACAATGTTTTACTCGTGTATAAGCGTTTTGAGTATCGGTTAAAAACGGAACAAATAAAATATTCATTCCTTCATTTGCCAAAATTCTGGAAAGTTCAGGAAACTCAACATCATAGCAAATCAGGATTCCTATTTTACCGCAATCTGTATCAAAGGTTTTAAATTGCGATCCGCCTTTCATCCCCCAATGCTGTACTTCGTTTGGCGTCACGTGAATTTTAGTATACATTTCTGAGGTTCCGTCTCTTTTGCATAAAAAACCCACATTAAATAAATTGTTGTTTTCTAAAAGAGGCATACTTCCCGTAATAATATTGATGTTGTAAGAGATTGCAAATTCCTGGAAACGTTTCCTGATTGGGTCAGAATATCTGGCAAGTTCGCGAATTGCTTCAGCTTCTGATAAGTGATTATAATCTGCCATTAAAGGCGCAATAAAAAGTTCCGGAAACAAAGCAAAGTCACTTCCATAACCGGAAACAACGTCGATGAAAAATTCGGCTTGTTCAAAAAACTCTTCCAGATTGTTCAATTGTCGCATTTGCCACTGTACTAATCCCAAACGAATAACACTTTTCTCGAGATTGATCAGTTTCGGACTTTCGTCGAAATAAACGTTGTTCCATTCTAAAAGAACAGCAAATTCCTTTGATTCTTCATCACCTTCAAGATAATTTTTGATGATTCTCAATACGTGAAAATCATTGCTTAACTGAAATGAAAGTACAGGATCATGTAGTTCCTTATGTTTTACTTTGTCTATATAAGCTTTTGGAGTCAGTTTTTTAGAATGCTGGCTGTAACTTGGAATTCTTCCTGCAAAAACAATTGCTTTTAAGTTTAATTGTTCGCACAATTCTTTTCGTGCATCGTACAAACGACGACCTAAACGTAAACCGCGATAATGTGGATGGATAAAAACATCGATTCCGTACAAAATTTCCCCATCTTTATTATGGGTTGAAAAAGTATAATCGCCAATAATTTGTCTGTAATTGTGTTTTTTATCGACTAGTTTTTCATCTACAATTAGTGATAATGCAGATCCCACAACTATTCCGTCAACTAATATAACTAATTGACCTTCAGGAAATATAGATAATAATTTTTTTATATCATTTGCTCTCCAGTATGAATTTGCCATTTCTGGATAAGATTCAACCATTGAATTTTTTAACTGCTGATAGTCATCGAACTCTAAATTTCTTAATTCGACTTTATTGATTTTTGTTTGCATTGTAGTATGATTTCTGTTAAATATACAAAAAAATGTTTCCATTTACAAACGCTTACAATTAGTTACAACCGAAAGTAATTAGTTTACAACCGAATAACTTTTGCACTTCATCGCATCTTTGCAATGTTGAATTTGATAAACGAATTCTTTAGACGAACATTAAAATAATATACGCCATGAATGCAATGAAAAACAGAGTACAATTAATTGGTAACGTAGGAAACGATCCGGAAATTAAAACACTAGAAAACGGAAAAAAATTAGCGCATTTAAATATTGCTACAAACGACAAATACACGAATGATAAAGGTGAAAAAGTCGAACAAACCGAATGGCATCGTGTCACAGCTTGGGGGAAAACTGCCGAAATTATTGAAAAATATGTGATAAAAGGCAAAGAAGTGGCGATCGAAGGAAAGCTAACCCACAGAAGTTATGAGGATAAAAATGGTGAAAAAAGATATGTAACCGAAGTTGTTGTCAATGAAATTTTATTGCTCAGTAAATAACGTTTAACAAATTTGACAAAACCCGATTGCTTTAAATTAGAAATCGGGTTTTTTTGTTTGAATTATATAACCGAAGCGCCATTTACATCAGTTGTAAGTACTTCGCTCATGTAGTCAAAAAATGGTCGCATGTTTTTACAGGTCTCTAAAGCCAGATTTAAAAAATCAGGACTTAAAACTTCTTCATCTGTAAAACGTTTAATAATCAAAAACTGTTTGTAACGCAGTAAATCAATCGCTTCATGAGTTATATCATATCCTTTTGGAGCTGTTTTAAGTTGTTCTCCTTGTAAAGTTCCAAAAGTGCTGACAAATGTTTTTGACTTTAATAGTTTTTGCATTGGTTTAGAATCGTGAGCAAATTCACTTCTTACTCGTTTTAAATCTCCGGCATTTGGCCCCCAAAAACCACCTGCAAAAAAACTGTTTCCTTTTTCGAGATGAAAATAATAACCGCCACGTCTTTGATTTGTTGCTCTGGTAAAACTACCTCCCCAAAAAGTTTTAAAAGGAGTTTTGTCTTTAGCAAAACGAATATCACGGTAAATTCTGTAAACACTTTTCTTTCCAGAAGCCGTTTCTAAAACATCAGTTTGAGAAAGTTCGTGAAGCAATGCACCAGCAAAGGTTTCTATATGATTTAATTCTTCCAGGTATTTAGGTTTATTAGCATCAAACCAGACTTTGTTATTGTTTTCTTTGAGCAGAGTCAAAAAATCCAGACTGGATTTAGGTATAATAGTGTTTTTCATAAGTTGATTTTGAATCTCTAAGATAAGAAGGTAACTGTAATTAAGCTAAAAACCCACCAGGAAGTTGGTGGGTTTTTATATATTTTGTTAAGCAGTTTTTTTGAATAAATCAAACATAGGACAACGCGAGCAGCGTTTCTTTTCGCTCTTTTTGTATTTCTCACAACAAGATGATTTGCAGTTTTCCAACTTTTTAATCTTGTCAAGGACTTCTTTATTCTTCTTTTTCTTTTTGTCCTTTTTCTTGTCTTTATCTTTTTCTTTCTTGCTCAATTTTCCTCCGTATTTAAAAACAGAGGCAAATATAAAAGAAAATAGTTATTTTTAAGTATTCTAAATAAACTTTAACTTTTTTATTTTGGGTTAATAGCAATAGAACTTGTAACCGTTAATTGCTGAATATCACGGTCGAATAGATACAAACCACCTTTATCATCACCAATTAAGTTGATTTTATCAAGGATAGATTTTGCTGTTGCTTCTTCCTCGATTTGTTCTGCTACATACCATTGTAAGAAATTATGCGTTGCATAATCTTTTTCTAAAAAAGTAATGTGTACCAGTTCATTAATAGATTCTGAAACAAAAATCTCATGGTTATAAAGAGCTTCAAACATTTCTTTGAATGTAGAATATGATGTTTTAGGCGCTTTTAGATCGGTAATTTGAGCGTGACCTCCGCGTTCGTTTACATACTTAACTAATTTAAGCATATGTGCGCGCTCTTCGTCAGATTGGGTATACATAAATTGTGCAATTCCCTCTAATCCATGTACTTCAGCCCAACAAGCCATAGAAAGGTAGGTTTGCGAAGATTCTGCCTCTATGCGGATTTGCTTATTTAATGCTGCTTCTATATTTTTTGATAACATAATAATGACTTTTTTGTAAAGTTAGAAAAAATAATCCATTCCGTTTTTTTGAAATCCATAAACACAGGGCATTTGGATTAATTCTCAATAAGTTTAAGGATTCTCAACCGGAAAAGATTTCGAAAAAGCAGCTTTGTCAATTATCGGATTTCGTGGTTCTTCCGGAATAAATCCGTCAGTGAATTTTCGCATTAAATACTGTTTCTTTGACGTGTCGTAATAGCCAAGAATGTAATAATTTTTAAATTTTATAATGCTTGGTAATGTTGCTTTTCTATTATGATCTAAAAAATAGTTTATGTTGTCAAGGGCAAGAGGTTGCTGTATTAAATTTACAAATTCATTATTTTGATTCAGTGTGCTTTCAAAAAATACCGTTTCATTGTGAAAAGTCTGCGTATAATCCCAGGAATTAAACCCATCATTAACTGCATACATAATTTGTTCCATTCTTGGAATTCCTCCCAAAGTGATTAAAGTATTTTCGTTGCTTTTAAAAACCGATAAACCAATATCTGTATTTGAAAGACGCTGTAAAAACTTACTTGTTTTTTTTAATTCTCTTGGTTTTTCGATATCACGCTGCATCAATAAAGGCGAACTTTTAAAACGGATGGTATCATTTTGAGATACTTTAAAAGTTTTTAGTGTTTCACCGGAATTATAATCTTTTATATCCAACAAAAGTTCCTCCTGAGTGGCATTGATCTGGTATATTTTATTGTTATAGAAAAAAGAATTGCTTAATCTTTTCGCGCTCTGAGTAACAGATTGAGGGATTTTCTTTTCGATAATCTCATGATTTTCTAAATTAAGATCAAAAATCTGAGTCTCTTTAGGATTGTGGTCAAATGTCAAAATGAGGTGATTGTTCATTATATACATTTTGCTTTTTTTCGTGCTTTTATCTAAAGGACTATATTCATCTGATTCAATTTTTTCAATAGGATTTTCGGCAAGAATTTGACTAAACGTCAGAGATTGTGTTTTTCTATTCTGAAAAGTAAACTCAGAGAAATCAAATATTCGTTCTTCTACCGTGCCATTTGTAAATGTATACGATGTTAATGCGGGTTTTGAAATCTCTTTCGAAATAAGATAAAATAAATTATTCTTCTGAAAAGCACCTACTACATACTCTTGTGAAGAAGGATATTTAAAACTTAAAATTTTATAAGTTTTATTTTCAAGGTAATATTTGATAACTAAAATGGTTGAAAAATCTTTTACAGACCAATACAAAGTGGGGTTTCCATCTTCACTAAAACTATATCCAATTAGGTCTTTGTCTGCGATATTCTGGCGTGAAAGAGTAAATTCATCTTTTAAAAATAAAGCGCTATTGTATTTTAAGATGGTAAGATTTTTGGAGTTAACTACAAAAGCAAAAACATCATGTGTTGTCGTATTCTCTACATTCAGAATCTGATTCTTTTCATCATATTTATTTAAATCTATCGGATAAGAATTTAATACCGTTTGACTAAACAGTACTGATTTGTAGATTAGAAGAAAGAGTAGTAATGATTTTTTCATGATTTTTAAGCAACAATAATTATTCCAAATTTATCGCTTTATTTCGTAAGTCATTATCTATAAGTTGATTACAACAATCGAGATACAAACAAAGCGGAGCAATTATTTAACTTAAAGATATAAAAAAAGTCCTAAAGAATTCCTTTAGGACTTGATTTTGATTGTAGAAAAAGATTATTTTACTTTAAAAGTTACTCTTCTTGCTAATCTTATAGCTTCTTCTGAATCTTTTTGAATAGAAGTATCAGCTCCACCAGCAACTACATTTAATCTTGAAGGTGCAATACCTGCTTTTTCAAAAATAGTTTTAACGTTGTTTGCTCTTGTGTTTGATAATTTATCATTGTATTCTGAGCTTCCAACCTGATCCGCATAACCAATTATGTCAATTGAAGCCGAAGGATTTTTTCTTAAATAAGTTAAAATCACATCAATTGCAGCAGTTGAATTTTCAATTGGAGTTGCTTTGTTAAAGTCAAAATAAACACTATAATATTTATCGTTGATCATTTCTTTTACAATATCTTTATCAGATACAACTGGAGCGCTTATTTGTTTTTCGATTACAATTTGTTTCTCAGGAACTTTGTTGTTAACTAAGTTTTGTAGTTCTGCAAGTTTGTTTTCTAAATCAGTAAGATCTGTTTGTTTTGAAATAACAACCCAGTCAGCATGTTTTGTATTGCTTCCTAAATACACATTCAATCCAATTGTTCCGTTATAAATAACTCCGCTAAAACCTCTTGAATCAATTGTAGAGTTTCCGTCAAACGTAACATTTTGTGCAGTATTTACAATAGTTGTAAAATCACCAGTTAACGCAAATCTGTCAGATAATCTGATTTGACCTGTAATACCACCAATAAAGTTACCCATTCTGTCTTTTACATGTAGATCTTTGTTTTCTAACTGCGCTAAACCAAAACCTGCGTGACCTAATAAACCAAACGTTTTAGTCCAGGTTTCAAAGTTCATGATTCTTCCTAAGTTCGCAACTGCTTGTAAATTTGCTCTGTAATATTTTGAATCAAAGTCTACAGAATTGTCTTTACTTGTAAAACTGTTATATCCAGCATCTACTTTCAAACCAAATTTATTATTAAACATATATCTAACTCCTAGATCACCAGTAAAAAAACTTGGTGTAGTAGTAAAATAGTTTTCTGTAAATGGGCTTTGTGGTTTGTTTACACCAGCAGCTAATTCAACAGACCATTTATTATAGCGATCAGCACTATCAGCATTTTCTGTTTTTGTTTGTGCATTTACATTTGCTAAGGCCAATGCTAAAGCCAAAGTAAGAACGATTTTTTTCATTGTCATTTGAGATTTTAAATTTCCCCAAACAAACGATTTATTGTAAGATTTATTCTCCAGTAAAAGTCATAAATATAACAGAATAAGGTTAAAAATAATTATGCTGTTTTTAGCCGTTCATAGCTTCCTGAAAATGATCTGCAAATTGTCCTAGATGCAAACCATCCATCAGGCCATGATGAACATGAACGGACATTGCAATGGTTTTTTTTCCAGTTTCGGAAGTCATCATTTTACCGAAAGAAATTTTAGGGCAACTATCTGGAAATGTGTAACTACGGGCATGTGAAAGCGATGTGAAATTCAACCACGGGATTGCCGAAAAATGAATCAGATTATCATCATCAAATGATCTCGTGAAAAGTCCGGTTGTGTTTTGAATACGTTCAATTTCGGCTAATGCAGTTTGTTCGAATATGGTAAAATCAGGGTTATATTCAATCAAAGAAAACCCAAAAGTACCATCTTCACGACCAATTGTTGCCGAAGCATCAACGCGATCATTGATATAAATGGCGTCATTTGCGATTCTATACTTGAAATTTTCGATAGAATTTACGGCAACTAATGTTTTATGTAAGTAAAAAATAAAGAAAGAAGCTTTAAGAGTTTTTGCCGTTTGATATGCTTTTGTACAATCAATTTCGACGGTTGCCCCAAAAAAAGGTTCTTCCATTTTTCATTATAATAAGTTCTGAAGTATTTCAGTAATTTTTTCGAATGAGCTAAAATGTTCATGTTCGACTTTGTGACTAATTTTTTCGTGTTCCCAAGTGGTGTGAAACGGAATATGAACGGCGTAACCTCCAATTCCCAAAACCGGCAAAACATCTGATTTTAATGAATTCCCAATCATCAAAAACTCATTAGACTGAATGTCTAAACGACCCAGTAATTTTTTATAATCACTTTCCTGTTTGTCTGACATTACTTCGATATGATGAAAATAATGTCCTAAACCAGAACGGTGTAATTTACTGTGTTGGTCTTTTAGATCGCCTTTTGTAGCAACGACTAATTTGTATTTTCCATGTAATGATTGCAATGTTGCCTCGATTCCGTCCAGAAGTTCAATTGGTTTCTCCAATAATTCTTTTCCGTATTGAATAATTTTCTGAACAACTTCAATGGGGATTGTATTGTTCGAAATATTCATAGCGGCTTCAATCATCGATAAGATATATCCTTTAATTCCGTAACCATATAAAGGCAGATTCTCAATTTCGATCTTGAATAATTCCTGCGAAATTCCCTGATGCGAAAGATAATCTTCCATCAAAGCGCAAAATTTATGTTCAGTTTCCTGAAAGTAAGGTTCGTTTACAAACAAAGTGTCATCGGCATCAAATGCGATTACTTTTAAATTTGGTATTTTGTTTTTATGTAACATAGAAAATATTGTTTCAAGTTTGAAGAAAAGTTTGTTTCAGGTTTTCTTTATTTCAGGTTTTTTTCGCCACGAATTCACGAATTTTTTTGCTACTCCCGATAGCTATCGGAATAAAATGATTAAAACGATTTAAAAATCTGCTCAATCTGCCAAATCTGCGAGAGAACTTTTTCACCACAAATTACACAAATTTTCACAAATTTTTTGGCGCAGATTAGATGATTAAAAAATATTAAATAAAGAATCTATTTTAATTTGCTTAAATCTGCGGAAACTTTTTTCGCCACGAATTCACGAATTATTTAAAGCAATCTGCGTAAATCTGTTTAAATCCGTATAATCCTGTGGGCAATCTTTCAATTCTTAGAAAAAAGCCTCTTAAGCGATATTGTTTTATCGTAAAAAGTAATTCTTATTCCGAAAAGCAAAATTATTCCGCCTAAAACCATTTGTAAAGTTATTTGTTCTTCTAAAAACAACCAAGCTAATATGGATGTAATTATCGCTTGGCTCAGTAAACTTAACGAAACTCTCGTTGCGCGCATATGTTGTGTGGCATAACTGATAGAAAGCCACGCACACAATTGACAAATCACAGCTTGCAAAAGCAATACAAACCAACCAGTATCTGAAAATCCTGAAAAAGGTTCGTTCAAAGCATAACAAATAATCCCTAAATAAATGCTCGATGCAATTAAACTAATAGTCATAAACGATAAAACATCAACATCTGAAAGCACATTTTTACTCACCAAAAGATAAATAGAATATAGGATTCCGGAGAAAACCGCAAACAGAAAAGCCTGATTGAAATTCAGCTCCATAAAAAAGCTAAAACCAACCAAAGTAATCATCCCGAATAATGAAACTACGGTTCCAATCCAGAATTTGTTGCAGGTCGAACTTTCAAAAAGAAAAAAGAACCAATTCCAACCCAAAGCGGAGATAAATTAGTCAGCAACGAAGCCTGAGTCGCGCTTGAATCCTGAATTGCGATATTCCAAACGGCAACATCAGATGCGAATAAAATGCCGCAAAGTGCCGCTAAAAGTAAAAATTTAGTATTTGGAAGTTTAAAACTTTTTGTAACCAAAACATAAGGCAAAAGCAAAGTCACCGCAAAAAACATGCGATAAAAAGCCGAAATTAATCCTGGCGCTAATTTCAATTTAACCAATATTGGGAAGATTGAAATACAAAGTATTCCGCAGATTAAGGCTAATCTTGGTTTGGTGATTTTCATTAAATTTATGGTTCTGATAATAATTTTGTTATTCTTCTAGTGTTTGAGGCTCAATAACTTCCTTGTTTATTAATGAATAACTTAAAAGTTCTTGAATTAAAAGATATACCTTTGTTGATTTTATTACTGGGAAATAATTATCCTTGTCAACGTCTGCCATTTCTGATCTTTTAATAGCGTCATTTATAAGAGTTATATTCATAAAGCAGAATGGATAGATTCCAGTTTGAATTGTTCCCAATTCTGTCTTGATTTCTGCAGATTTTGTTGATTCTATTTTATCCAAATCATGTAAATGAGCCCAGAGCCAAACTTCAAAACAATAATTACTTATAAATAATTTTGCATCACCTAATTGGTTACAAAAGTTTTTGACTTCAATTATTTGCGCATCAGGATGTTTATCTACATCTAAAACAAGTCTATATTTATCTTCAATTGTAGGGGTTACTTTAATGTCTTTCGGTGGATTTTTTATAAATGACTCAACTCTCTCTTTTAATTTTAAAGGAGTGTTTCCTACTACTCCAGTATTGTTTTCTAAAATATGATGAATATAAGCAGTTTTTCTATCAAGAAAAGTCTCATTAAAAGCTTCGAAATAATTAGGCTCTTTTACATTTCCTTCATAAACAATAAAAAATTTTGTAGCATCTTGATTTTCTTGCTTTTTGTTATAATCTCCCAGTGAATATTTTTTTCTATTCATTTTCATTACTTTTCATTAATTTGGAAAAATCTCCTAAAAATGGAATTCCCCCGTATCTTCCTTCTAAATAACCTCTTTCTAAAACTTTGTCACCTCTTGGGTTAAAATTGCTTAACGGATAAAATTCAGTACTTCCATCAGATTTTTTTTCAGTAAACCAAATCTCATCTCGTCGTAGTAAATTATCATCTAATAGATGGCTTTCATGAGTTGTAAAAATTAATTGACTATTAGTTTTAGAATTTAATGAATATGTTCTTAAAAGTTCTTTAGCTAATAAAGGATGCATACTTCTTTCTAATTCATCAATAATATATACAAAATCGTCTTCATACAATAATTCTTCGAAAGCTGGAGCTAGTTCAAAAAGACGATTTGTGCCGTCTGATTCTTCATTAAAATCAAACATGAAATTGGAATTTTCATGTTTGGTACATAATACTAAAACAAAATAACTTATATCTTCTTTTATAAAACCATAATGTTTATCTCTATAGTTAAAAACAATTGCCTTTCTTTTTGTTTTATCAGTGTTATTTTGAATGTCTGATTCTAGTTCATCAATAAGATTGTTTTTCACATTTATATCGTCTAAACCAAAAAATAAATCTGACTCTATTTTTCTTCTAATGATTTGTTCAATGCCTGTTTTGCTATTTGTAAGTATTTTATTTGCAAAATCTAATTTTCTAGTTCCTAATAAAACAGATTCCGTGAATTCAATATTTATAGAATTTGGAAAAACTAAGTGAATTTTTGAAAACGCTTCGGAGATTTTGTCTAAAATAATGTCGCTCTCTAAAAGCAGATAGCACTTATTTAGAACAGTTTCATTGTCTTTAAGTTGTTTTTTAAGCAGTTTTTTAGCAAACAAAACGTCATCTTTGTTTTTAAAATATTCTCCAAATTCGACCTCTTTATTGCTTCTTTTAAATAATAGTTCTTCCTTGTTTTTTTTTACTGAATTTATTAAGTAAAGCCACTCTTCCCTTATTTTTCCTTTAAAAATTTCTACCGCATAATCAAAATGAATACCTTGATATTCATATTCAATTCTAAAAGTTGAAGGCTTTTCTAAGTACGTCTTGTCAAGTCTGAATCTTTTGCTTTGAGGAACTAATAATTCTACATCATTTATGACAATAGATTTCAAGAATGCAATTGCTCTTACTAAATTACTTTTACCAGCTGCATTTGCACCATAAATTGCTGCAGTTTTTAAAACTTCAACACCAGATTTAGTTTTTTTTATATGATTTGTAAGTTGGCGTGAGCCATTTCCTTTTGAGGGAAGCATATTGAATTCTGTCTCATCTTTAAAAGACATAAAATTACTGACAACAAAACGGATTAGCATGTTTTTACGATTTTTTCGTTAAAAATTAAATAATACATCAAATTAACGAAATAATTTTCTGGTAATTAATGATTAATACGTTTTTTCCGAATAACAAATTTTGACTTGACTTAAAACAATGAGAGAATCAAATTAAAACTTTTAACTGATTCTCCCATATCAAGAATTTATGCATTCATGATTTTCTTGCAGACGTTGTTAATTTCCATATCCGAAAAAGAACCAAGTGCGTTTGCCAATAATTTACTCGTTCTAATAGAACTTATCATTGTCATCCTGAGATCTTGATCATCGCCCATTTCGTTTAAGAGAATTGTCTCGAAAATTTCGGATAAATGTTCCGGTTGATTTCGAAAATCCTCTTCAAACCAAAGGTCTGAAAGAAATTTTGCCATTGCCGTTATTACATCTGGCTCCGATGTTTTTTCATTTTCTTTTTGCATACCGAAAATATTAAATGCACGAATCCCTCGCTTTAGATGTGCAAAAATACCCGTAAGGATAGGTTTCCCATTGTTTCCTCAGGGACATCATGGCGAGGGATTCGCTTATGTTAACTTAAGTTTCAAGGATTGCTCCTTACTGTATTTTTGCAAGACAAACTTACAATTATAAACTCAAACAAAACGTTAAAACATGAGAAATTTCCCATGTTTTAACGTTTTCATTTTTATAAAAAGAGTTAGTTATTTTACTTTTTTGTTTTTAATATCCTGACGATTATCCCAAAATGATACTATTTCAATTTGATTTCCATTTATTTCGTAGAATATTAAATAGACTTTCATAGAAATAAGACGTGTAACTTTATTTGAAGTAAGTCTTCCAATCAATTCTGAATTTGAAAGTGTATCTAATAAATCTTCGACCTCGTTTAACAGTTTTAAGCTGTAAGTCGGACTTTCATTTCTAATAAAATAATATTTAAGAACATTTTGTAGTTGAAGTTTTGCCAAAGAAGACCAAACTATTTCTTTTTTAGCCATTCTCTCATTTCAGAAATTACTTCTTCATTTTTATGAAAATTTCCATTTTCGATTTCTATACGACTACTCTCAATTGCCTTTTTTTGCTCATTAGACAATTCAAAAAGTTCTTGTTCAGATGAATCAAAAATTGTTTGAAGTGCATTTAGGAAATTCAAATCCTCAGAATCTTTGATTCGGGATATTAAATTCTTTTTTATTTGTGCAGTCAAGTTCATGATATTTCTTTATTTATTCAAAATTAAAGATTTATTCTAAGATTGTGTAAATTGAGTATAATTATTTGTACAATCGTATTTAAATAAAAAAGTTATCTGCCAAGTATTTTAGGCTGATAACTTTTTCTTATTTATGTTTATCGAAATAATTAATTTATCGTTTCACCATTTGGCGCATCCGTATCAGGATTTACAAAAACCAATTTACCTTCAGCATTTGTTGTCATCAGGATCATTCCCTGGCTTTCAACTCCGCGTAAAGCTCTTGGCGCTAAGTTGGCCAAAACCGTAACACGTTTACCAATAATTTCTTCTGGCGAAAAGCTTTCGGCAATTCCCGAAACAATTGTGCGAACGTCAATTCCGGTATCAATTTTAAGAACCAAAAGTTTGTTTGCTTTTGGCATTTTTTCTGCCTCGATGATTGTTCCTACACGTAAATCCATTTTAGCAAAATCCTCATATTGAATTAAATCTTTTTGAGGTTCTGCTTGTTTGTTTTCGGCAATATTAGCTGTTTTTGTAGCTTCCAATTTATCTATTTGTTTTTGTATTTCTTCGTCTTCGATTTTTGCGAATAATAATTCTGCTTCACCAATTTGGTGACCTTCCGGAATCAATTCCGAAATTTCAGCAACATCATTCCATTTCAATTTGCCTTCATTTTTAAGGATTCCTGACAATTTCGCCGCAGTAAAAGGCAAGAACGGTTCGGCAAGAATACTCAACGCAGCAGCAATTTGCAAGGCAACATACATTTGAGTTTTTACACGCTCCGGATTGTCTTTCATCACTTTCCAAGGCTCTTCATCGGCAAGATATTTATTTCCTAAACGCGCAACATTCATCAATTCACCCAATGCTTCACGAAATCTATAACGCTCAACCGAACTCGAAATCACGGCTGGATACGCTTTTAATTCAGCCAAGGTATTTTCGTCAACTTCAGAAAATTCATTTGGAGTTGGGATAAATCCTTCGTAATATTTATTGGTTAAAACCACAACACGATTAATAAAATTACCGAAAATGGCAACTAATTCGTTGTTATTTCTCGCTTGGAAATCTTTCCATGTAAAATCGTTATCCTTAGTTTCCGGTGCGTTTGATGTTAATGAATAACGCAAAACATCTTGTTTCTCCGGAAATTCTTCAAGATATTCATGTAACCAAACCGCCCAGTTTTTAGATGTCGAGAGTTTATTTCCTTCAAGATTCAAAAACTCATTTGCAGGAACATTGTCCGGCAAAATATAGCTTCCTTCGGCTTTAAGCATCGCAGGGAAAATAATACAGTGAAAAACAATATTGTCTTTCCCAATAAAATGAACCAGTTTCGTGTCTTCATCTTTCCAGTACGGTTCCCAGTCTTTTCCTTCACGGAGAGCCCATTCTTTAGTAGATGAAATATACCCGATAGGCGCATCAAACCAAACATATAATTTTTTCCCTTCGGCACCTTCAACCGGAACATCAATTCCCCAATCAAGGTCACGCGTCACGGCGCGAGGTTCAAGTCCGCCATCAACCCAGGATTTAACCTGACCGTAAACATTAGGTTTCCAGTCGTTTTTATGTCCAACTAAAATCCATTCTCTCAGGAAATCAGTATATCTGTCAAGAGGTAAAAACCAGTGTTTTGTTGCTTTTAAAATCGGAGTTTCTCCGGTAATCGTCGATTTTGGGTTAATCAAATCCGTAGCATTCAAAGTCGATCCGCAATTTTCACATTGATCTCCGTAAGCTCCATCATGACCGCATTTTGGACAAGTTCCTACCACAAAACGATCTGCCAAAAACTGATTCGCTTTCGCATCGTACAATTGTTCCGTTACTTCTTCAATAAAATCACCATTATCATACAGTTTTCTAAAGAATTCCTGAGCCGTATCATGATGAATTTTAGCCGAAGTTCGAGAATAATTATCAAACGAAATTCCAAAATCAGCGAATGATTTTCTAATAATTCCGTCATATTTATCAATAACTTCTTGTGGTGTAATTCCTTCTTTTTTGGCTTTCATCGAAATTGCAACCCCGTGTTCATCGCTTCCGCAAATAAACGCAACGTCTTTTCCTTGCAAACGTAAATATCTCGAATAAATATCTGCAGGCACGTAAACCCCCGCCAAATGCCCAATATGAATAGGTCCATTCGTATAAGGCAATGCCGCCGTAATAGTATATCTCTTTGGATTTTGTATCATAACTCAATTTTATTGAGTGCAAAAATAAGCAATAGAATTGAGATTTTGTTATTCCGCCAAGTTTCACAAAGAAAAAGGACAGAGATTGATGTCTTGATATTGTTTTTTAGGAGCTATTTCCCGCTATTCGTTACAATCTTTTGCTTTTTAAAGAAAAAAGCAAAAGGATTTTCACTTCTATCGGGGCTAGAAAACAGCGTTGATTAGGCATTTTTGGAATAATAATTTCATAAAGATATCAATCCCATATTGTCAGGCTCAGCGTCCCTAGGCTTCAGGAGAAGCCCGCAAAGATTGGCGACATTTCTCTACGGGATTTCTTGTGTTATTTACTTCGTCTATTCATTATCGTTTCCATGCATATAATAAACTGGACTGAAGTCCAGCCCTACAATATGTTCCGAACCTAAGGTTCTCTTTAAAAGTTCGGGACGAACGATTTGTTTTGTAGGTCTCGACTTCAGTCCAGTCTCCTGAAGCCCAGCCCTACAATATGTTCCAAACCTAAGGTTCTCTTTAAAAGTTCCGGACGAACGATTTGTTTTGTAGGGCTGGACTTAGTGCAGTCTCCTGAAGCCCATCCCTACAATATGTTCCAAACATAAGGTTCTCTTTAAAAGTTCCGGACGAACGATTTATTTTGTAGGGCTGGACTTAGTGCAGTCTCCTGAAGTCCAGCCCTACAATATGTTCCGAACCTAAGGTTCTTTTTAAAAGTTCCGGACGAACGATTTGTTTTGTAGGTCTCGACTTCAGTGCAGTCTTCCTGAAGCCCATCCCTACAATATGTTCCGAACCCAGATTCTCTGTAAAAAGTTCAGGAGGAACGATTTATTTTGTAGGGCTGGACTTCAGTCCAGTCTCCTGAAATCCAGCCCTACAATATGTTCCGAACCTAGATTCTCTGTAAAAAGTTCAGGAGGAACGATTTATTTTGTAGGGCTGGACTTCAGTCCAGTCTCAGTGTTTAGAGTGCCAATCTTTGCGGTGCTTTTCCTGAAGCCTCGGGACGCTCAGCTTGACAAAATATAAAAAACTTCTGCAAATCTCTGTGCATTTCCTCTGAGTAACTTTGTAGAATAATTCTAAAATAGATTGTGGCAAACCCTCATAAAATAGAACCAGTTTAAACTAGCATTCTAATTAAAATCTTCAAAATATATTTTGCAACCTTTGCCCTGAAAAAAACAAAGACAATTTTATGAGCAAGACAAAATTAATCATCAATAAAAACGGATCTATCAAGATAGAAGGTGACTTCGAGATCATGGATTCTGAAGGAACAGTTTATGGACTACAAGGAAGAGCTGCATTAGGACTTTGCCGTTGCGGCTTATCTGCAAACAAACCATTCTGTGATGGCGGACACCGTAATAACTTCGAACACGATTCAATCGCATTTGATTTACCACCAATGAAAACAAGCTAAGAAAATCTTATTTTTTGGTTTATGATATAAAAGCTGCATTGTGCAGCTTTTTTTATTGCCTTTTTATATAAATTTCAATAGAATATTAAGTTATTTCCTTAAAAAAGTATATTATATTTACGAAAAAATTTAAAACCTAAAGAATGAAAAAGATAGCTTTTCTCCTATTGCTTTTAAGTCTTGTTTCGGCAAAGGCTCAAACTCAAAGAATTATTTCCAGCCAATGGATGGCTTTTCGTCAAACAATAGATATTCAAACTCCGGTAAAGAAAAAATTTAGAGTAATTGCTTCGGCAAAAGTTGAGTCTAACGACCCAGGAGCCTGGTCAGGAGTGTTTGCAAGAGTTTTTAATAAAAATGATGAAGAAGGATTTGCAGATAATATGCACGACAGACCAATAAAATCAAAAGAATGGCAATCTTATACTATCGAAGGAACGATTGATGAGAATAGTAAAACATTAGTTTTTGGAGGAGT
The DNA here is from genome assembly GCF_043722275.1 of Flavobacterium sp. GTDB lineage: Bacteria > Bacteroidota > Bacteroidia > Flavobacteriales > Flavobacteriaceae > Flavobacterium. Next base: position 24,984 of record NZ_JAYSPC010000127.1, read on the forward strand.
TTGTGAACTAAACGGAAAGTTTTATTTTGATAAATTTCAATTGTTTATCGAAAATGCAAAAGGTGTTTTTGAACCCGTAACAATTTTAAATTCAAGTTTTGAAACCCCTTCAACCAATACAGATATTCCAAAATGGAGTTTAGGCAATGCTAAACAAAAAAATGTTAAGGTTAAGGAATTTAAGATTTCTTCAGATAAATCAAGCGTAGATGGAAAATATTCGTTATTACTTGAAGGAAGCGGTATAATAATAAAAGAAACTGGAAAAATAGGAAACGTTGAAGGCGCTTCACCAAAAATTGCCGACATGATTTCGATGCTTGAAGATCTTAAAGATCGTGTTGAATTCGCGGTCAAGAATATGAATCAATATGAAATTGATTATTTGCATGATGAAAAAGCCAACCGAATTGGAGCACTCGTAATGCATTTGGCTGCAGCCGAAAAATACTATCAGGTTTTTACTTTTGAAAACAGAGAATTTAACGAAGAAGAAAAGAAAAAATGGGAAACTGCCTTGAATCTCGATCAGGGAGCCCGCGACGAATTTAAAGGGCATGATATTCAATATTATTTGGATATTTACAATGAAGTGAGAGCAAAAACGATTTCGGAATTAAAAAAAAGAGATGATGCCTGGTTTGTCGAAGTTCAAATGAAATATGACATCAGTAATCAATATTGCTGGTTTCATGTTATGGAACATCAGTCAAGTCATTTAGGGCAGATTTTGTTTTTACAGAAAAGAATTCCGCCAGAACAAATGAAAACTTTACCACAGGAAATTAAAAAGTAAGAATACAATTAAAATTATAGCTTTATATTTACAAAATACTAAATTTAGAGTAATCCTTTAACACAAATCAATTCGTATAATTTGTGTTTAAACATATAATAATGATTGAAAAAATAAACCTCAACAATATTTTATTTCTTGATATAGAAACCGTTCCTGAAGAAGAAAATTTTAATTCGCTTGACGCGGAAATGCAAATACTCTGGGATCTTAAAACGCAATACCAGCGAAAAGAAGATTTTTCGCCGGAAGAATTTTACGAACGTGCCGGAATTTGGGCAGAATTTGGTAAAATTATTTGCATTTCGGTTGGATATTTTACAATCAAAGGCGATATTCGGAATTTTCGTGTGACTTCGTTTTTTGGTGATGAAAAAAAGATTCTTAAGGATTTTAATAATCTGCTAAGCAATCATTTTAGTAAACCACAACATTTGTTGTGCGGACATAACGCAAAGGAATTCGACATTCCGTTTATCGCCCGACGCATGATTATAAATCAAATCGCAATTCCTGATAAACTAAATTTATTTGGTAAAAAACCTTGGGAAATTCCACATTTAGATACTTTAGAATTATGGAAGTTTGGTGATTATAAACATTTCACTTCCTTAAAGCTATTGACCAAGATTCTCGGCGTTCCATCGCCAAAAGGCGATATCGACGGAAGTCAGGTTGGACATGTTTATTATGTCGAGAAAGATATTGATAGAATTGTTACTTATTGTGAAAAAGATACAATTGCCGTAGCTCAGGTTTTTCTGCGTTTACGCCGTGAAGATTTATTGATTGATGATGAAATTATTCATGTTTAAAAAGGTGTAAAGGTACAGAGTTACTAAGTCTCAAAGCTAAAATGAATTTAAATAACTTATATGGCTAAACCAATTTTTAGAAATGACACATCAGGAAATATCGCATCACAGACTTGTTTCGCAAAAACTATATAAAAAAACTAAAAGTTCACCACAAGAAATTGTGCGTCATTTTGGTGCAATGCAGGCTCAGGATTATGCAATGGCAAAATGGGCGATTGGTTCTCGATGTGATGCTTCTGAGGTAGCCATTGAAGAAGCAATAAATTCGGCACAAATTATCAGAACACATATTCTTAGACCAACCTGGCATTTTGTTTCCGCTGACGATATTTATTGGATGTTGGATTTATCATCACCACAAGTTAAAAGATTTACAAATTCGGCGGCCAAAAAATATGGTTATGACGATAAAAAGTTAGATCAGATTAATTTAGCTATCGAAAAAATGCTAGCAGGAAATAATCATATGACGCGTGATGAAATCATGCAGGAACTGAACATCAAAAAAAGTTCAAGTCAGGAGTTTTTGCCTGGAACTATAATTATGAATGCTGAATTAGACGGTTTGGTTTGTAACGGAAAAATGAAAGGCAAACAAATAACTTATGCTTTACTTGAAGAAAGAGTTTTGAAACCTATAACCAAATTAACAAAAGAAGAAGCACTAGCAAAATTAGCCAAGCGTTACTTCGAAAGCCACGGTCCTGCTACGCTTCTTGACTTTTCGTGGTGGTCTGGTTTCCCGCGTACAACTTGCAAGATTGCGCTTAATGCATTAGAGTTGCAATTGAATTTTGTTGAAACTGAAGGTCAGACGTATTGGTTTGGAAATCAAATTTCTGATGAAAACCATTTCCGCGAAAGCGTACATTTTCTTCCTGCTTTTGATGAAATTCTGATTTCTTATAAAACCCGTGAAGTTTCAATTTTGTTAGAACATCAATCTAAAGCTTTTACTAATAATGGAATCTTCAAACCAATTATTATGGAAAATGGAAAAGTTATCGGAACCTGGAAACGAACCATTAAAAAAGATCACGCAAAAATAGAAACACAATTTTTTAATGAAACCGAATCTTCGAAAAAAGAAATTTTATTTGAAGGTATTAAAGCTTTTGAAAACTATCTGGAAATGAAAATTGTTATTGAATAAATGTCTGTTTTGCGAATATTTATACCGCTCCGATAGAGCTTTTAAAAATAACACATAAATATTGCTATAAATATAACGCCCCTCCAGGGCTTACGAAACTCCGTTAGGAGTGAAATATTTATAGAATAAGAATCAGCGATTAGATTTTTAAGCTCCATCGGAGCGATATATTAAAACTGGATTATTACTAATCCAAAATCGACACCATCTAATTTGATGGCTAAAATATAATTCTAATCAAATACTTCTCGTTTCAACAACAAAATCGTTATGCATTTTATCTCTAAATAATTACATTTACAAAAAAATAGCATTATGGTATTAAGTAGATTTTGGTTAACGATTTTTATTTCTTCGATTGTCTTTATTGTGGTCAGTTTATTTACTGCCAATACTTATACTATTGATTCTGTTATAAATGGAAAGAAGGACGATCCTATTTTGGTTTCTGAAAAATACATCGATGAACTTCCCGCTTTCATAAAAGACAGCATAAAAAAGGCACCAGATCAAAGTATGATTATCAATCGTGACACTCTTAACTCTGATACTACATATGTTTATAAAAATAAAACTGTAAAGATTTTCAGCGGTCTTCAAAAATCTGATGGTTTATTACCAACTTGTAAAAGCACTTTGGTAGATTTAATCTTGCCACTTATTGCTTATCTGGCTTTCTTTTGCGGATTAATGGAACTTTTAATTATTTCCGGAGCATCTGGAAAATTAGCTAAAGTATTGAGTCCGGTATTTGTAAAGGTTTTCCCGAGTATTCCTGAAAATCATCCTTCGATATCTTATATGACTTTAAACTTTGCCGCCAATTTTCTGGGATTAGATTCGGCTGCAACACCATTTGGACTTAAAGCCATGGAAAGTTTACAGGAAATAAATCCGGATAAAGACAGAGCAAGTGATGCTCAAATCATGTTTATGTGTCTTCACGCTTCTGGTTTAACATTAATTGCAACTTCGATTATTGGATATCGCGCTGCTGCAAATGCTACTAATCCTGCTGATGTTATGCTTCCTTGTATCATCACGTCTTTCATTGGCACAATTGCAGCTTTTTTAATTGTGGGAATTAAACAAAAAATCAATTTTAAAAGTGCTTCTCTTCTTATCGTCTTAATGGGTTTAATCGCCGCCATTGTTGGGCTTTTGATGTATGTAAATCATTTGGATATCATTGGGAAAAATTATTTCACCTCTAATCTTTCGGGATTAATATTGATTGGAATTATTGCCTTTACATTGATTTTTTCCTTTAAAAACGAAAAGAAATTCACTGAGGCGAATACTACAGTTTTCGACACTTTTGTAGTTGGAGCAAATAATGGCGTTAAAACCGGAGTTACTATTTTTCCTTATGTATTGGGAATGTTGGTTGCAATTTCTCTATTCAGAAACAGTGGTTTATTCGAAATTATCAGTGACGGAATCGCATTTGTTTTTTCGAATATGGGAGTAAATAAAGAAATTACCAATGCATTACCAGTAGCAATGCTTCGTCCTTTTAGTTCTGCGGGATCTCGTGGTTTTTTAATTGATTCAATGAATACATTTGGAGCAGATTCGCTAACCGCAAGATTGAGCAGTATTTTTCAATGCAGTGCCGAAAGTACTTTTTATGTTATTGCTGTTTATTTTGGATCTATTAATATCAAAAATACCCGTTACGCTTTAGGCACAATGCTTTTGGTGGATCTTATTTGTGTTATTACGGCGATTTTTGTGGCTACGTGGTTTTTTTAAAACATTCGGGAAAACCAATTTAATTACCAATCCTATAAACTGGACTGAAGTCCAGCCCTACAATATTGTTCGAGCCGATGGCTCTTTTTGTAGAGTTCCGGAGAAATAATTTATTTTGTAGGGCTGGACTTTTCATTTCAGAATTACAATATAGGTCGAGCCGATTGCTATTTTTGTAGAGTTCCGGAGGAACGATTTATTTTGTAGGGCTGGACTTCATTTCAGAATTACAATATGGGCCGAGCCGATTACTCTCTTTATAGAGTTCCAGAGGAACGATTTATTTTGTAGGGCTGGACTTTAGTCCAGTTTAAAAGCGAATAATAATTTTAATTATTTGTAAGAATATTTTGTAATATTGTGGTTGTCTAAAATCATAAACAATACAGAACAAAATGTCAAATACATATCATCAGGTTTACATTCAGGCGGTTTTCGCAGTAAAATATAGGGAAGCACTTATTACTAGTGAATGTAAATCACAAATTTTGGGTGTTATAGGAAATCTAATAAATGAAACGGGTTGCAAAACAATAATTGTAAATGGAACTGAAGATCATGTTCATTGCTTTTTAGGTTTAAAACCTACTGTTTCTATTTCGGAATTAATGAAAAGTATAAAAGGAAAATCATCGAGATTTATTAATGAACATCAATTAACACAATATAAATTTGAGTGGCAGGAAGGATATGGCGTTTTTTCATACAGTCAATCTCATATCGATGCTGTTTATAAATACATCGCCAATCAGGAAGAACATCATAAAAAGCAAAATTTCAAAGATGAATATTCGTCCTTTTTAAATAAATTCAATGTCAAATTGGATGAAAGACATGTTTTTAAAAATTTAATTTAATTCGATAAAATCACAATACCTTTAAACGGGATTAAAATCCCGTCCTATAATATGCTTCAAGCCTATGTTCTTTTTTTAGAAGTTCCGAAGGAACAGATTATTTTGTAGAGCTGGACTTCAGTCCAGTCAACAGAAACAATTATATTGTAATCCCGGATTTAATCCGATTTAAAATATACAAACAACACATAAATACCACACAATGAAATTACAAGCCCTTTTTATCTTATTCGTTTTAATTGGTTGCCAAAAACCAAAACCAGAAAACCAAATTACAGTTAAAATTGCTGCACCTAAAACAGAAGAAATTGCTGCAAAACAAGAAAGCTTTCTAAAAACAGACACAATTTCTATTTCAGAAGATGTTGAAACATATAAAAGTAATTATGTTCTGTCACATCTTTTAAATCAAAAAGCGGATAAAGACAGTGTTGTTACTGCAAATTACAGACTGGATTTTTATGAAAATAAAATCAAAACTGCTTCTACAAAAATTACTATCAAAGGAATCGAAAAAGGATCAGAATGGGGTATTATATATGGATTGAATACAGAAACTGAAAAAAATTCTCCCTTTATTCAAATACGCTATGGATATCCTGCATGCGGTTATATGCAAAGCAACTATTTGTATTATTTAAAAAACAACGATGTACAACTTGTTCATGAGTGGTACACAATGTCTGACAGTGGTTGGGGAAATTGGCTTGAGTTTGGAAATCCAACATCAAAAGCAAATCCTGAATCGTTTTATTGTAAAACAGTTTCGTTTGAACCTGATGATAATGACGAGAATATGGGAACAGTTAAACATTCTGATTCTGTTGTTTTTCGCTTAAGCGGAAATCGTTGGAAAAGTCAATTACTTTCGGCAAAAGACAAGACTTATTTTGAGAAAAGAATGTCTTTTGATGAGTTTCATAAACAATAGTAAACGCTATAAACATCGCTTATTCAAATTCTTTCTTAGGTAAATAATTTCTAACTTTGTCAAAAACAAAGCAATGATTGATTTTATATACCAAGACCCTTATCCTATTTTAAAGGATGATACGCAGTACCGCAAAATTACTTCTGATTTTGTAAAAGTGGAACAATTTGGAGAACGTGAAATTTTAACCGTTGATCCAAAAGGTTTAGAATTATTAGCAGAAGAAGCCTTAACAGATGTTTCGTTCATGTTAAGAACAACACACTTGCAAAAATTAAGAAAGATTCTTGACGATCCTGAAGCTACAGATAATGATCGTTTTGTAGCTTACAATTTATTACAAAATGCTTCGGTCGCTGCCGAAGGTCAGTTACCAAGCTGTCAGGATACAGGAACAGCGATTGTAATGGCAAAAAAAGGCGAAAGCATCTTTACTGGTGTTGATGATGCTGAATGGTTAAGCAAAGGAATTTTTAATACGTACCAAAAACGTAATTTACGTTATTCACAGATTGTCCCGATTTCGATGTTTGAAGAAAAGAACTCAGGTTCTAATCTTCCGGCGCAAATTGATATTTATGCTAAAAAAGGAACTTCTTACGAGTTTTTATTTATGGCAAAAGGCGGCGGATCTGCTAATAAAACATACTTATATCAGCAAACAAAATCATTATTGAACGAAAAATCAATGGATGCTTTTGTTCGCGCAAAAATAAAAGATTTAGGAACTTCGGCTTGCCCGCCTTATCATTTGGCTTTAGTAATTGGAGGAACTTCTGCGGAAGCGAATTTAAGCGCTGTTAAAAAAGCATCTGCAGGATATTATGACCATTTGCCTACTTCGGGAAATATGTCTGGTCAGGCTTTTCGTGATATTGAATGGGAAGAAAAAGTTCAGAAAATTTGTCAGGAAAGTGCAATTGGTGCTCAGTTTGGCGGAAAATATTTCACACATGACGTTCGTGTCATTCGTTTACCTCGTCACGCGGCTTCTTGCCCCGTTGGGTTAGGGGTTTCTTGTTCTGCTGATAGAAATATCAAAGGAAAAATCACGAAAGACGGAATCTTTGTTGAACAATTAGAAGTAAATCCAAAGCAATTTTTACCTGAAACAGCTCCGCATTTAGAAGCTCCGGTTGAAATTGATTTGAATATGCCAATGGCTGATATTTTAGCTAAATTGACTCAATATCCAATTAAAACACGTTTGAAATTAAACGGAACCGTAATTGTGGCTCGTGATATCGCACATGCCAAAATCATGGAAATGTTGGAATCCGGAAAACCAATGCCGGAATATTTCAAAAATCATCCTGTTTATTACGCCGGACCTGCAAAAACTCCTGAAGGAATGGCTTCTGGAAGTTTTGGACCGACAACTGCAGGACGTATGGATGTTTATGTTGATGAATTTCAAAAACATGGTGGCAGTATGATTATGCTTGCAAAAGGAAACCGTACCAAACAAGTTACTGACGCTTGCAACAAATATGGTGGATTCTATTTGGGTTCTATTGGTGGACCAGCGGCAATTTTAGCACAGGATAATATCCTGAAAGTTGAAGTGGTTGATTTTGAAGAGTTAGGAATGGAAGCGGTTCGTAAAATTACCGTTAAGGATTTTCCTGCTTTTATCATTACGGATGATAAAGGAAATGATTTTTTTGAGAATTTATAATTTAAGTTGATAAGGAACTAAGTTACTGAGTTGCTAAGTTTTTTAGTATTACGAAAAAAGCTTAGTCAAAATTTAAACTTTGACTAAGCTACATAAATAACAAAAACCGCCAATTGGCGGTTTTTATATTTCTTATTATATAATCTTCTTTGTGTCTTTGTGGCAAAAAAAGTCTTTGCGGTTAAATTCTAAGCGCTTAAAACTTCTTTTTCAAAGGCTATGAAATGCGTTAATTTGCCTTTTAAGTTAAAAACCGGAGCGCCATTAATTTTGCATTGATATGTTCGGCCGTCTTTTCTATAGTTTTGGATTGTTTTTTCAAAGGGAATCTGCAATTTGATTGCTTCTCTTATTTCTTTTAAATCAGATTTGCAAGTTATTGGTCCCTGGAACATTTTTGGCGTTTTCCCCAAAACTTCTTCTTCTTTATAGCCCGTCATTCGTCTGATTCCGTTTGAGGCAAAAACAATCTTTAAATCGAGATCTGTTACTACAACAACCTCTTCTTTAATACGTTGTTCAATATCCAGATTTTCTTCATTCCATGTAAACTGACTTGAAATTTTATTTACTTTTTTCAAATCGTTGAAAATATTTTTCAGTTCATTTAAATATTCGTAATGAAAATCCCATGCTAAAATAGGAACTGAATTACGATGTGATACTTCATCAGAATTAGTTTTTTTCATCTTAAATAATTTAATGATATAATCTTTTACTCAAAGATAAAACGAAAATCACGAATTAACTTACGATTATCCTGATTTAACTAATGTTGAAGCATTTTAAAAAGCAAATTTTAGCTGAACAATCACGGCTTTTTTTTCTTCGGTATTTAAATTATTAAGTGAAATTCCAAGTAATCTGACGGAATCTTTCATTCGTTCCTGATACAATAATTCTTCTACTGTTTCGAGAATCAGGCTTTTATCTGAAATAAAATAAGGCAAAGTTTTACTTCGTGTTTGTTGGGTAAAATCGCTGTATTTAATTTTAAGTGTAACGGTTTTTCCCGAAATTTTATGTTTTTTTAATCGTCTTTCAAGGGTTGTTGCGATGATATCGAGTTGTTCGAGCATAAAAATTTCAGATGTTAAATTGACATCAAAGGTGTTTTCTGCTGCTACAGATTTAGTGATGCGATGTGATTTTACTTCGCTATTATGAATGCCACGAACTACATTGTAATAAAAAGCGCCGGATTTCCCGAAATGTTTCTCCAGAAATTCTATTGACTTACTTTTAAGATCAACTCCGGTGAAAATTCCTAATTGATACATTTTTTCTGTTGTCACTTTCCCAACTCCGTAAAACTTTCTGATTGGCAATTCTTCTAAAAAAGCTTCAACTTCGTCAGGATTTACCGTTTTTTGTCCGTTTGGCTTATTGATATCGCTGGCAATTTTTGCTACAAATTTGTTTACCGAAATTCCTGCGGAAGCCGAAATTCCAACTTCATTTAAAATTCGCAACCTAATTTCCTGCGCCAATAAACTGGCACTTGGATTTCCTTTTTTATTCTGTGTTACATCAAGATATGCTTCGTCAAGCGAAAGTGGCTCAACCATATCTGTATAATCGTGAAAGATTTGATGAATTTTAGTCGAAATCTCTTTGTACCGATCAAAACGCGGACGTACAAAAATAATTTCCGGACAATATTTCTTGGCAAGAACTCCACTAATTGCACTTCTTACTCCAAATTTACGAGCTTCATAACTTGCCGCCGAAACTACTCCTCTATTCTCTGAACCACCTACAGCAATAGGTTTTCCGCGTAAAGCAGGATTGTCCATTTGCTCTACTGAGGCATAAAAAGCATCCATATCAACATGGATAATTTTTCGATATGTAGGCGTTTCAGACATGCTACAAATTTAAAGAGGAAAGTACTAATATGAAATGAAAATAATCATAAAAAATTCTTTTGAATAATTTCGATTTTTTAGCTTTTCTGTAAGATTTTCAAAACTTTACATATTATTTTCGTACAACCGAACACTTAAAATATTTTGAAAATCCTGCAGGAATTCAAACCTATTGCTAAAGATTCTCAACTTAATTGTTTCAAACAAATCATTTTCTTTATTTTTGTACTTCTACTCGAAATAAAATAAAATGCGAACATTTGTTATAGGCGACATACACGGCGGACTGCTCGCTCTTGAGCAAGTAATGCAAAAAGCTGAAGTTACTACTGAAGATACTCTTATATTTTTAGGCGATTATGTTGATGGATGGAGCCAGTCTCCCCAAGTAATTGACTATTTGATAAACTTGAAAAGCAAGCAAAAGTGCATTTGTATCAGAGGAAATCATGACGAATTGTTGTTGTCGTGGTTCAAAACCAAAACCGAAGAGATTGACGAAGAAATGTGGTTCAAACACGGCGGAGAAGCAACTGTTCAGGCTTATAAAAAAGTAAGTGAAGAAAAAATACAAGCTCATATTGATTTTTTAGAATCGCTGAAAGATTATTATCTTGACGATGAAAATCGTTTGTTTGTTCATGCCGGTTTCACCAATTTAAATGGTGTAATTTGGGAATATTTTCCGAAATTATTTTACTGGGACAGAACACTTTGGGAATCTGCACTTGCTTTAGATCCAAAACTTAAACCGGATGATTTATATTATCCTAAACGTTTTACTATCTACAAGGAAATTTTCATTGGTCATACTCCGGTAACCAAAATTGGAAAAACTGTTCCTGTTCAAAAAGCCTGCGTCTGGAATGTAGATACCGGCGCTGCCTTTAAAGGTTCTTTAACGATTATGAATGTCGATACTAAGGAATTCTGGCAAAGTGATCCGTTAAACGAATTGTATTCTGACGAAAAAGGTAGGAATTAATCTATAAAAAAGTTATTTTTGCATTATAATTATAATTAATATTTAAGTTTATGAAAAAGGTTATTACATTTTTGTTTTTAGTATCATTTGGATTTACACAAGCTCAACAAGCTTATAAAGGAAAGGGAGATGTTAAAGTTAATGTTGGAGCTAATCTTCAGGATGGCGGTTCAGGAATTCAGGGTTCTGTTGATTTTGGTTTAGGCGAAAATTTCTCTTTTGGTTTTGTTGCTAATTACTTATTAGGTGTTGATAATTTCAATGGTATTTATCATAATAATCCAACTCCGTATACTGATTACAAACCTGATTTTGGTGACCGTTTTGATGCAAAAGCAAGAATTAATGCTAATTTAAGCAGCGTTATTGGTGTGGAGCAATTAGATGTTTATCCGGGTTTAAGCTTGGGATTACATAATTTTGGCGGTCATGTTGGTGGTCGCTATTTCTTTACGGAAGGATTTGGTGTTTTCACAGAAATTGGTTTTCCTATTGCTAAATATGGTAATAATGATGGTGTGTTTGATCATTTAAACAATCAGGCTACTTTTAGTTTAGGAGCTTCTTTTAATTTGTAAGCATTACTTATAATCATAAAAAAGGCATTCATCGAGAGGTGAATGCCTTTTTGTTTTAAGATAATCTTGAAAATTAAGCTGTTATTTTTAGCGAAGTTGAAGGCTTGCCAATTGCAACGGAACTTCGACTTCGCTCAGCCTGACAACAAAAAAACCGCTCATTTTGAGCGGTTTTGTTTTATAAGATAATAGTTAGGAATTATTTGCTTAACAAAATAGTCCAATCTGCTCCGCTGTAAATTTTATGTTTTTCTGAAAAACTGCCTTGGTTTATTGCTAATGAAAAGTTCAAAAGGCTGTTGAAATAACAAACATCTGTTCCTATTGCAACTTCCCCGAAGGTATTTACCAATTTTAGTTTTCCTTCGTATGCTTTTTTAGTGCCGTTAAAGATTTGGATTTTAACCAAATCTCCTGCTTTCAGGTTTAAATTAGCGAATATTTTTTTGTCAATATTAGTCCAGACATTTCCGTATTGAATATCTAAAATTGGAATTCCGCCTTTGATGATTCCTTTTTCGAAAACAGCTTTTTGATATTCTATTTTTACTATTTCATTTGGTAATTTTGGTCCAACTTGTTCAAACGAAATTGTTTTAGATGCTAAACGAGCTCCTGTAAATGCATATACATCACGACCGTGGAATGTATAAGATTCGTTTGAATTCTGACGACGATTTTTAACTTCATCAATTTCACGAATTTCCTGAATTCCTAATTGTTCTGCAATAAGAGTTAATGTTCCGTTATCCGGAGTTACAAAATAATGACCTGATTTTGTCAATAAAACTACTGAATGTCTTGATGTGCCTACTCCAGGATCGCAAACTGACACAAATACAGTTCCTGCAGGATAATATTGTGCTGTTTGAGACAAACGATAAGCCGCTTCCCAAATATTAAAAGCGGGGATTTCGTGAGTTACATCAAATATTTTAATATCGGTTGAAACTCCCATTGCAACTCCTTTCATCGCAGATACTGCTCCATCTTTCAAACCAAAATCTGATTGAAAAACTAATACATTATTTTGTGCAAAACCATTGAATGTGATTGCACACAAAAAAAGTAATAAACGTAATTTCATTTTTTCTCTTTTTAAATTTTTAGCAAAGATATTTCATTAAACTTAAAAATTGACATGATAAACTTAGAAATAATACAATTTTATAAATCGATTTTAGTTATTTACAATTACATTTGCATTTTATTCTTTAGTCTATATAAATAGTAGGTAATTAACTTTCCATTTCTTCTATTTGAATAATTATTATCATACACAAAACCAAAACTTACCAAATGAAAAAAAAATTAAAAATTGTCATAACAGCAATTCTTACTTTGTCGAGTACTTTGTTTTTTGCACAAAATCAAGAAATAAAGGGAACAATTACAAATGAAAACGGAAATCCTTTAGAATTTGCTTCCGTTTTAATTAAAGGAACTCAAAATAATGTTACAAGTGATGCTTTAGGGAAATTTACACTAACATCATCATCAAATAATCCAACTCTTATTGTATCGCTATTTGGCTATCAAACCAAGGAAGTCACGGCAAAAGATCATTTTGTAGACATACAATTAGCTTTAGAAAATAATAGTCTTGACGAAATTGTGGTCGTAGGGAGCAGAAATCCTAACAAAAGTAAACTTGAAACGGCTGTTCCTGTTGATGTGGTGAATTTGGCTAAAATCAGAAATACAACTCCGCAAACTACTACAAACGATATTTTGACGTATTTGATTCCGTCATTTAATTCAAACAGACAATCATCTGCGGATGGAACTGAACATATTGATCCTGCTTCGTTAAGAGGTTTAGGCCCAGATCAGGTTTTGGTTTTGATTAACGGAAAAAGAAGACATACAACATCATTAGTAAATTATCAAAATACGGTTGGAAACGGTTCTGTAGGAACTGATTTAAGTGCGATTCCGGCTTCGGCAATTAAGCGAATTGAAGTTTTACGTGATGGTGCGGCAGCTCAATATGGTTCTGATGCGATTGCCGGCGTAATCAATTTGGTTTTAAAAGATAATACCGGTTTAGAGGTAAATGCCACTTATGGTTCAACTTCACGAAATGATGGTCTAACTACGAACGTGAATTTGAATTATGGAACAAAAATTGGCAATAAAGGTGGTTTCATCAATTTAACAGCTGAACTTAACGACCGCCAGAAAACGAATCGTTCTCAAAATAACAATCTGATTATTTTTGATCAATCGGCAGATGGTAATTTCTTTGCTTATGATTTTGCTGATAATCCGGCGCAATCACGCCAGATTGATGATAATTTATTGGCTCAAAACGGATTAAAACGTGATGATTTTAACTTTCAGATTGGTGATGCAAAAATCCAGAATCTTCAGGGTTTTTTCAATGCTTCAATTCCGTTAAACGACCAAATTGAGTTTTATGCTTCTGGCGGAGTAAGTCACAGAGAAGGAACTGGTTATGGTTTCAGACGTTTACCAAGTGAAACTGAAAGTGTTGTCGCTTCTATTTTCCCTTTTGGATTTCAACCTGAATTGAATTCTGTTGTAACAGATCTTTCTTCTTCGGTTGGTTTTAAATTTAAATTTGGAGAATGGAAATTGGATCTGAGCAATACCATCGGTGAAAACAAATTTGTTTACGATGTTTCGAATACGAACAATGTTTCATTAGGAGATAATAGTCCGACTGATTTTAAAGCCGGAAATCACTCTTTCTTGCAAAATACTGTCAATGCTGATGTTACGAGATTATATAAAAATATTTTTAATGGTTTGAATGTTGCTTTTGGTGGTGAATATCGTTTTGAAAAATACAAAATTGTTCCTGGTGAAGAGGATTCTTATATTGATGGCGGCGCACAATCATTTCCGGGATTTTCTCCTTTGAATGCTGTAAATGAGAATAGAAACAGCGCTGGCGTTTACGGGGATGTTGAAGCGGATGTAACTGAAAAATTATTGATTGGAATCGCCGGCCGTTATGAAAATTTCACTGATTTTGGAAATACAATTAATGGAAAATTATCTGCACGATATAAAATTCTGGACAATCTTTTTGTTCGTGGAGCGATTAGTTCGGGTTTCAGGGCGCCTTCATTGCACCAACAATATTTCAATAATATCGCAACAGATGTTGTTGATGGACAAATTCTGAATTCGGGTATTTTTAGAAATGATAGTGATGTGGCGAAACAACTCGGAATTCCGAAATTAAAAGAGGAAACTTCAAGAAATTACAGCTTTGGAATTGTTTATTCTCCAACCAAAAAATTACACATTACGGCTGATTACTATCATATTAGAATTGACAATAGAATTATCCTTACGGGAAATTTAGGAAATGATGCTTACGGAGAACCAGTTCCGGAACTTCGCGATTTGTTTGCGCAATATGGTGCTCAAACAGGACGTTTTTTCACTAATGCCATCAACACAACAACAAACGGACTTGATGTTGTAATTGATTATGATATGAATATTGGTGAAGGAAAATTGAACCTTTCGTTATTGTACAATTACAACGATAATAAGGTTGATGATAAGTTGAATAACATTCCTGCTTTATTTGTAGGTCAGGAAGATGTGTATTACGGACCTCAGGAAAGAAGTTTGATCGAAACGAATACGCCAAAACATAAAGGTACTTTTGCAATCAATTACAGTTTATCAAAATGGAATTTTTTATTAAGAAATACTTATTTTGGAGAAGTAATTCGTGATGGCTTTCCTTTTGGAGGCATCCAGAAACATAACGGAAAAGTGGTCACAGATTTAACTGTTGCATACAAAATA
>NZ_JAYSPC010000128.1:0-50077 GCF_043722275.1 Flavobacterium sp.
CGCCATATTTACAACATCTTCTCCTCTTGCTTCACCTTGTTCAACATATGCAGCTCCCCAAACGTAACCTCTACCACCATTTGGACTAGTTGGCGCAGCATTATATTGCCCAATAGCTGCAGCATTGTAAACCCCATTCATATATGTAGCAATCAATGTAGGTGAAGTAAAAGCATCCGGACTTAGAATATTGTTTACTGGTTTTAAATCCAATATTTTTTCTTCTGTACATGAACTCATCCCGAGTACAACTACAGAAAGTAGAATTGTTTTTATTATATTTTTCATATGTCTTTATTATAAACTTACATTTAATCCAACTGATATCACTTTAGCACGTGGTGTACCATTAACATCTACTCCAGATGTTTCCATTTCAGGATTTATACCTTTATAATCTGAAATCATCCAGATATTTTGACCTTGAACAAAAAGTCTAAAAGTATCAACACCAATTTTATCCATCAACATTTTAGGCAATGTGTAACCAATACTAATATTATCAAGAGAGATAAAATCACCTTTCTCAACAAAACGAGTAGTAGCACTTCCTGAAAGGTTAGTAAATGTATTTGAACTTGCCATTAATTTTGGTGTCCATCCGTCTCCAGGATTATCAACACTTTGCCATCTTCCTAAAATTTCAGTACCGTTATTGTTAAAGTTTTGATTTAACAACTCTCTTCTTGTAGAGTTAAAAATTTTATTTCCTCCACTAAATCTAAACATAAAACCAAAATCAAGATTTTTGTATTTCATTGTAGAAGTAAATGCCCCGTAATATGTTGGTAAAGTATTTCCTAAAATAGTTTTATCAGCAGTTCCTAAAGAAGCTGTTTTCGCTACACTAGCAGGATCAGCAGGATCATAAACAGCATAAGTTGTTGTATTAAGATTTCCCTGTACTAAACTACCATCAGCTTTGTAATAAACCGGGTTACCATTTGCTTTGTTAACACCCCAATATCTATATCCGTATAAAGAGTTAATTGACTCTCCCTCTTTAATAATAATATTAGGTGCAATATTTGTATCTGTAGATGAACCTCCTACGATTGGTTGCCCACCATATAAAGCAGTAACTTTATTTTTAGTAAGCGTTACGTTAGTAGAAACATCCCACGTAAAGTTTGTATTGTTAATTGCTTTAAAGCTTGCAGAAAACTCATATCCTTCGTTGTACATTCTACCAACATTTTGGTTGATTGTATTATTTGGGATACCGATAGAAGGAGGAGTTGGCGCAGCCAAAACTAAATTATCAATATCATTTTTATAGTAATCAAAACCTAAAGTCAAACGGTTGTTAAACAAACCTAAATCTACACCATAGTCAATTTTAGTAGAAGTTTCCCATTGTAATAAAGGATTACCAAATTGGTAATAACCAATTCCATTAGTACTAGCATATGGAGAACCAATTGTAAGATCTTTTGAAGGATAAGAAGCTCCATTTAAAACATCCACGTTACCAACTTCAGAATAAGAACCTCTTAATTTCAAATCAGAAACTACATTGCTAATTCCTTCCATGAAGCTTTCTTTAGAAACTGTCCAACCAGCAGAAACTCCTGGGAAGTTATGGTATCTAACATCTGATTCAAACTGAGAAATTCCATCACGTCTAATAGATCCCTGAATAAAATATTTCTCTTTATAGTTGTATGTAGCACGACCTAAGTATGATATAATTCCTTTTTCAGAAATACCACCACCAGTATCTTTAGTATTAAAACTATTACTTACTAAGTTTTTATCAAAGAAATCACTTATGATATCACTTCCTGAACCCCATAATAATTTGTCTTTTGATTTTTGATACTCAGCAACACCTGTTACACCAATGTTATGATCTTCAGCAAAAGTATGCTTGTAGTTCAAAATATTTTGCCAGTTCCATCTTAAAAGATTTCTATTATCCTGGTAAACATATCCGTTAGATGAACGTCCGTCTCCATGAACAGGATTCCAGTATTGATAACCATCTGTTGAAGCATTATCAGCACTAACTTGTAATTTATAACTTAAGTCAGAAGTAATTTTTGCATTTGCAAATACACTTGCAATAATTCTGGTTGTTGTTGATTGATATTTATTATGATCAAGAACATAAATAATATTTGTAATATTATCTCCAACAGCAGCTAAATTGTTCCATTGTCCAACAGTACTATCCGTAATATTATAGCCAGTTGGATTAAGAGCATCATAAATAGGTGTATTTGGCAATTGTCTGATTGTATTAAAAATATTACCTGACAATCCACTCGCATTACTATTCAAACCATTATATTCTGTTCTGTTTACATTTAAATTTGTACCAAAACTTAACCATCTGTTGATATCCTGATCAATATTAGCTCTAACAGAATATTTTTTCATACTGTTAGATAAATTGATACCATCTAAATCTGTAATTCCTAAAGACAAATAGTATTTTGTTTTATCAGAACCTCCACTAAAATTAAGATTATGAGTTGTTTGAGGTGCATTTCTCAAAACAGCACTTTGCCAATCTGTATTATAAGTATTACCAACTGCCCATGGCGTACCTGCTGGCGTTAGATTTGATCTTTTTTCATTAGAAATAGTAATAAAATCAGGTGTTTGTAACAAATCATATTTTTTAGTTGCACTAGCAACACCAAAAACACTTGAATAACTTACTTTTAAAGTTCCTTTTTTTCCACTTTTAGTAGTAATCAAGATAACTCCGTTCGCTGCTCTTGAACCATAAATAGCCGTTGCAGCACCATCTTTTAAAATATCAAAAGACTCAATATCCTCTGGATTGATATCTGCCAAACCATTTGTAGAGGATACACCACCAATATCACCAGAATAAATAGGAATACCATCTACAACAATTAAAGGCTCTGTACTTCCTGAAATAGATCCAATACCTCTAATTCTAATTTTTGGAGCAGCTCCAATAAGACCTGTATTAGTTACTACCTGAACCCCTGTTGCTCTACCGGCTAAAACACCCTCGAAACTTGGAGTTACTAAGTTAGCAATGTCCTTTCCTGCAATTTTAGAAATAGAACCGGTTACTTCTTTTCTCTTTTGTACACCGTAACCCACGACAACAACCTCATTCATTAATTGGGCCTCAGACTCCAATTCAACATTTACCGTGTTTGAAGTACCAACAGTTACTTGTTTGTTATTCATACCTACATATGAAAAAACCAACACATCACCTGTCTTTGCTTTAACAGAATAACTTCCGTCAAAATCAGTTTGAGTATTTGCCTTTGATCCTTTCACAGCAACATTTACTCCTGGAATTACTCCTGTCTTATCAGAAACTTTCCCAGTAACAGTTCTCTCCTGAGCGAAAGAAAACTGCATAGACAACGCTATTAACAGCGTACAAATCCATTGTAATTTTAATTTCATTTTAATTTATTTTGAATTAGTATGTGGCAAACATCTTAATTATTTCTTAAAGCACCAAAATATTTTAACTTAATTTTAATCTAAATTATTAAACATCTATTAACATCACTCAATAAAACCGTAAATTTCATCATTTTTAACAGTTATATTCTTTGTAATTTATCAAAAACACAATTTTAGAGATACAAACGTATTAACACTCTTTTAACACGAAATAGCCAGAATTGATTAAACTCACAAAAAATAATGTTAACTTTTATGAAGATCATTTAAATTACAGCCTTTTTTGAGTATATGATAATTATCAAAAACAAAATAAATTATTTTTAATAATATTGTTAATATTTATCAACAAAAACAAGATAGTAAGATGAAAATTGTCAGGTTTATTCTTAAAAACAAGACAAATTTAGATAACAGTCATTTATTGAATGGCTAACTTTATATGAGATTGTGCTTGATTAACGTAAGAAATTCGCATTTTGTAGTGCACAAATTCTTATTAATAGAATAATTTCCAAAAAATATGATTTCTTATTTATACCAATAAATACGAAGCAATAAATTCAAAAAAAAATCAACGTAAAGAAAAGTACTAATTAATTTTTCCTAAATATTAATTTAGCTCAAAAAAATAGTCGGAAAAATTAGAAAATTTCGTGATATTTGCCAAAAAAAATGCTCGCGAAAAATTTTTCAGGTTTTATTTTAGAAACAGGAACAGATGAAGCTGGTCGTGGTTGTCTGGCGGGACCAGTAACTGCTGCTGCAGTAATACTACCTGCAGATTTTGAAAATCAAATTTTAAATGACAGCAAGCAATTATCTGAAAAAACAAGAGAATTATTAAAACCAATTATAGAACAACATGCCGTTTGTTATTCAGTAACACATTTGCATGCTGACGAAATTGATGAAATCAATATCCTGAATGCTTCGATGAAAGGAATGCACGAATGTATTTTAAAATTAAATCAGATTCCTGAATTTGTTATAGTAGACGGCAACAGGGCATTGAATTCAAAATTAGGTTTAAAGAATAGTTTTGGAAAACAATTTTCTATAACAGAAATAGAACTATTAAAATCTATCCCAAATCAATGTATTATAAAAGGCGATGCAAAATTTTTAAGCATTGCCGCAGCTTCTGTTTTAGCCAAAACATATCGCGACGAATACATGGATCAACTTCATAAAGAATTCCCGATGTACAATTGGAAACAAAATAAAGGCTATCCAACTAAGGAACATCGGGAAGCTATAAAAAAATACGGAACTACAAAATATCACCGAATGAGTTTTAAACTTTTACCGGAACAACTGGAGTTAGAATTTTAAATTGTAAACTGATTTTGTTTAAAACAGAAATCAATTCGGTTTCCCATTCTAATACATTTTCATGAGAAGCTTTATCGGCTTTGTCAAAATAAAAATGCTTTTCAATTTCTAATCCGCTATAAGTAAAAACTCCTGTGTCTGAAGTTAAGGCTAAAGCTTTATCCATTCCCATTGCTTCATATTCAGCATTTGATTTTCCGTGTGAATTAATAATGATCGTTTGTTTTCCAGTCAATAATCCTTTTTGAATTCCCTGATCGTATCTGTAAGCAAATCCATAACTAAATACACGATCAATATAACCTTTCACAATCGCTGGCATTCCGGTCCACCAAATTGGGTAGATAAAAATAATTCGTTCTGCCCAGGTAATAAAATCTTGTTCTGTTTTGACATCATTTGAAATTTGTCCCATTCTTTGTCCGCTCATATCACCAAGAGATAAAACCGGATTAAAACTGATTTCATTTAAATCACGAACAACAATTTCCTGTCCTGATTCCTGAAGACTTTCAATTACTGTCTGTTTGAAGAAATGATTTAAACTTGCCGGATTTGGATGTGCGTATACAATTAAATTTTTCATGTTTTTTATTTTTAAAGATTAACATGACAAATGTAGAACGCAAGGTTTGCGTACAATTGTAAGAAAACGAAAAGAGAGTTTTACATTGCTTTTGAACCGCAAATATCGTTCTGGAATTTCAAAAACTTTGTTGGAGAAATATTCATATAGTATTTAAAGTCATGTATCAACTGACTTTGATCATAATATCCGCATTGATCCACTATAGAAATCCAATCGATCTTTTCTGAAATAACAGCACTTTTCTGAACCAGTTCAACTGCTTTTAAAAAGCGTTCATAACGATTAATTTCCTTAATCGTGTAACCAAAAAACTTTTTCTGATTGAGCTGAATATTTCTTTCGCTTTGATTCATTTTTGAAGCAATTATCTTAATTGGATCTAATGCTCCTTCTTTAAAATTAGCCAAGAGTGTTGTGATCTCATTTTGTTCACGCAAATAAGGCTTACAAAACTCTAATATATAATCAACCCGTCCTTTTGTATTCGTTATAGCTTTCAATTCTTCCCATAAAGTTGCAAAACAATTTTCAGGAATTAAAGCGTCAGGATGAATAGGCAAAGAATGCGTTAAAAGTGCATTGCCAAAGAATCTGTAAAAAGCATCCTCTTTAAAATTAGCAACTAAAATCTCCGACTTGGGTTCTAAAGTATAATCGAAAGCTTGTTTTATTGGTCCTAAAACAATACATTTTTCAACTTCTAAAATAGTATTTAGATTTGATTTTAAAGTCGATTTTGTTCCAAAGTTAAAAACCAGAATGGTTTGAAAACTTGGCAATAATGTTTTCGTTACAGGAAAATTAGTCTTATTTTCTGCGAAGTAAAAATGAGAAAAAACAGTTTCAAATGCTGAAGGAACAGCAATTCTATGATTGTTATTTTCTTCAACATTTTTCATACTATTTGTATTTTAAAAAATTTCTTAAACAAATTCTGCCTCAAACAAATGAGTCAAATGTTTTACAATTTTGGCTTTTACTTCTTCTTCATCCACTTTTTCTACGCCAAGTTCTACTTGTAATGAAGTAACGCCTTTCCCGCGAATTCCACACGGAATTATATTATCAAAATAACCCAAATCTACATTTACATTCAAAGCGAATCCATGCATGGTTACCCAGCGCGAAGCGCGTACGCCAAGTGCGCAAATTTTACGGGCAAACGGAGTTCCCGCATCGAACCAAACTCCTGTTTCACCTTCGCTTCTACCACATTTTAAACCATATTCTTCTAAAGTCAGAATAATAGCTTCTTCCAGAAAACGCAAGTATTTATGAATGTCCGTAAAGAAATTTTCAAGATCCAAAATTGGATAACCTACAATTTGTCCCGGTCCGTGGTATGTAATATCGCCACCGCGATTGATTTTATAAAAAGTTGCTCCTTTAGCTTCGAGCTGTTTTTCGTTTAATAATAAATTTTCGAGATCGCCGCTTTTTCCTAATGTATAAACATGCGGATGTTCTACAAAAAGCAAATAATTTGGCGTCTCTAAATCAAGTTCTTCTCTTCTGTTTTTGATTTTTAAGTCGACTATATCCTTAAAAATTTCTTCCTGATATTCCCAGGTTGATTTATAATCTTTACTTCCTAAATCTTGAAGTTGAATTTTTTTATTCATTTTAATTATTTTTCAAACTCAACATCAAAGTTCAGTTTGTCAGGATTCTCCATATAATCCGTGAAAGGGTATTGAATTGTAATTGATTTTCGATCCTCGCTAAACAAAGCACTTGGATTGGATACTTTTTTAACTTTTTTAGGAAAATGATACTTTATAATATAACTCGAAGAAGCAAAAATCATTTTAGACATATCTGCCGAAGAATCCTTTGCTTTTTCTGCTAGTTTTTGTTTGTCGATTACTGCTTTACGTGTAAATTTCTTTCCATCGTATGAATAACTCAAATTACTGTTATTATTTCCTAAACCATTACCAAAAGGTGTTGCAGGACTCCCCGCTCCTTCTAATTTTTGTAATGCGCTTAAAGATTGCAGTACATCATGTAATTCATTTACATTTTTAAAATCACTAGAAAATGCCATTAAAAATTCTTTTTTCTCTCCGTTCATTTTAGTATTTACGGTGAAGTTTTCCAGTTTTTTGAGTTCTTTTTGAGTTTCCGGAGATAATTTTGCGATACTGTCTTTTTTCTCTTCAAATAATTGTTTGAAGGTAAAAGTAGAATCTATATTTTTTTTAGCATCGGCTCCCATTTGATCGCCAAGCTGATCGCCAGCCATTGCCATTAATGATGAACCATCAATATCAACAGAAAATTTTCCGTTTCCGTTATCATTTACATACATATTTTCCGTTACCGTACAACTTGTTAATGTTGTAAATAAAAAAGAAAAACTAAGTAATTTGTATAATTTCATATGACTAATTTTTTATCAAAGATACGAAGAGTATTTTTAATTGTTAATCGTTGATTTGGAAATTTACTTATGCTGAAATTGCCCACAGATTTGATGAATTTAACGGATTAGACGCAAGTTAATGCTGGTTGATCTTTGTGAAAATTTAAACGTTTTCAACGGATTAAAATCCGTTGCTACAATATAAATCATTCCTACGGAATTTTCTTAACTAAGTTCCAGCAGAACGAAAAAACATATTGTAGGGATGGATTTTAATCCGCCCTTTTTATGCGTAATGACAAAACGCTCTAGCTAAAACATCTTTCAAAACCTAAAACTTCTAATTTAACCCCGATTACTTCACTTACCATTTATTTTCATAGGAGTTTAGTGAATTTCATTTGAAGCGGTATCCATTTTTGCATTTTCTGCAAAAAAGATACAAGTGAAAAGCGGGACAAAAGGGAATTGAAAACACGAAAATTACTGCTTCAAAAAATCTAAAAACTGCATTCAAAAGTCTACATTCTTTTCTTTATCTTTGCACACTTAAAAAAGAGCACAAAATGGCATTATCAGAACAAGAAATCATCAGAAGAGAAAAACTTCAAAACTTACGCAACTTAGGAATCAATCCTTATCCTGCTAATCTTTTTCCAGTAAATCATACTTCGAAGCAAATTAAGGAGTCGTTTGAAGAAGGTAAGAAGGTTATTGTTGCCGGACGTTTGATGAGTGTGAGAGATCAGGGTAAAGCTTGTTTTGCTGAATTGCAGGACAGCGAAGGACGTATACAATTGTACGTGAATCGCGATGTTTTGTGTGAAGGTGATGATAAAACGTTGTACAATACGGTTTTTAAAAAATTAACCGATTTAGGTGATTTTATTGGTCTTGAAGGTGAATTGTTTACTACTAAAGTTGGCGCACAATGTATTCGTGTTGACGGATTTACTTTTTTAAGTAAAACACTTCGTCCGTTGCCTTTACCAAAAGTTGACGAAGAAGGAAACGTTCACGATGCTTTTAATGATCCTGAGTTACGTTACAGAATGCGTTATGTAGATTTAACGGTGAATCCACAAGTTAAAGAAAACTTTATCAAACGTACGAAGTTATATACTGCAATGCGTGGCTATTTTAACGATGCAGGATATCTTGAAGTTGAAACTCCAATTTTACAGTCAATTCCTGGTGGTGCTGCGGCAAGACCTTTTACAACGCACCATAATTCGCTTGATATTCCGCTTTACATGCGTATTGCGAACGAATTGTATTTGAAAAGATTAATTGTTGGTGGTTTTGAAGGTGTTTATGAATTCTCTAAAAACTTTAGAAATGAAGGAATGGACAGAACGCATAATCCTGAATTTACCGCTATGGAAATATATGTAGCCTACAAAGACTACAACTGGATGATGGAATTTGCTGAAGGTTTACTTGAGCATTGTGCAATTGCTGTAAACGGAACCAGCGAAGTTACTTTTGGAGAACACCAAATTAACTTTAAAGCGCCTTATGCACGTGTAACAATGACAGATTCTATTAAACATTTTACCGGTTTTGATATTTCGGGTATAACTGAAGATGAGTTGTTTGAAGCTGCCAGAGGAATGGGAATTGACGTTAATAAAACAATGGGTAAAGGAAAACTGATTGATGAAATTTTTGGCGCTAAATGCGAAGGAAATTATATTCAGCCAACTTTTATCACAGATTATCCAAAAGAAATGTCGCCTTTATGTAAAGAACACCGCGATAATCCTGAACTTACAGAACGTTTTGAATTAATGGTTTGTGGTAAAGAAATTGCAAATGCTTATTCTGAATTAAATGACCCAATTGATCAACGCGAACGTTTTGAAGATCAAATGCGTTTGTCTGAAAAAGGTGATGATGAAGCGAACGGAATTATCGATGAAGATTTTTTAAGAGCGCTTGAATACGGAATGCCTCCAACATCTGGAATGGGAATTGGAATGGATCGTTTGATTATGTACTTAACAAACAATGCGTCTATTCAGGAAGTATTATTGTTCCCGCAAATGCGTCCGGAGAAAAAACAAGCTCAGATTGAACTTTCTGATGAAGAGAAATTTATCGTTGATTTACTTAAAGCAAACGAAAATAAAATAGACATAGTGCAACTTAAAATTAAAGCTAATTTAAGCGGTAAAAAATGGGATGCATCTATGAAAAACTTATCTAAACACGGTTTAACTAAAGTTGCTGTTGAAGGTGATTTTAAAATGGTGGAATTGTTGGAATAGTTTTGTTTTATTTTATTAGCAATATAGCCCGATAGGTTTAAAACTTATCGGTTTTTTTATTTAATTTTACATAAATTTGATTTATTAAAACACACAATTATGGGAGCTTTAGAGATAAAATTAGAGATATTTGATAAACTTAAAAATATTGAAGATTTAAGTTTACTTGAAAAGATTAGAAATCTCCTCAAAAATGCAGATGCTTCCCCAATTTATCAATTTGACGAATACGAATTAGATATGTTGAAGGAAAGCGAAGAAGACATAAAATACGGAAGAACTATTTCTCAGGAAGATTTAGATAAAGAAGATTTAGAATGGCTGTCAAAATAATCTGGACTGATACTGCTGTTATTCAAAGAAGAAAAATATTAGCTTACTGGACAAAAAGAAACAAATCACCAACTTATTCAAAAAAACTCATATCCGAAATTGCCCAAAGAGTCCAGTTTCTAGTTAACAATCCTGAAATTTATATTAAAACAAGTTTTCCAGATATACGAACTTCAACATTAGGTCATTATAACATTTTCTACAAAACAACATCAACAGAATTAATCGTAATAGCATTTTGGGATAATCGTCGAAATCCAAAAATACTTTCTAGAATACTAAAAAGATAGCAAGACAAACCCCATCAGATTTTAAAAAGCTGTCGGCTTTTTTTATTTAATTCTAAAACGAATACTTCTCTAATTTCTTCCCTTGAATATCTAAAACCTTCGTGCTTTCTTTTGGAATCTCACCTTTCAAAACTTCCTGAACGGATGGATTTGAAGGATATTTACCATTTTTCATTTTTATAAGATGAAATTTTCCGCCAGTTTCAAAAATAAGATCATAAAATTTATCCGATGATGAGGTTGACACGAAAATCGGGAAATCGGTTACAGTAAACTTGTTGATTAAACTTCCATCATTGTTTAGAATATATCCTGAACAACCGCCGCTTCCGCAGAAATAAGGATTCGAAAAACCAACGAAATATTCGTCTTTTTTATCGTTATTTAAATCGAAAGCTTCGTAATAAAAGAATCTGTCTTCCCTTGTCATTGCCGGTAAATCCTTCTTTAATAAAACCTGCAATTCTTTACGGATTAGTTCAACAATTTTATCGTCTTTTTGAGGTGCTTCGCTAACATCTGCAGTTCCTGCAGCTGTTTTAGACAATGTATCTTCGGCAATGGTTTTAATGATACTTTTTTCGTCTTTTTTATCTTTGTTCTGACATGAATATAGTGCCAAAATTATAAACGCCATTAAAATTTTACTTTTCATAATCTTTCTTTTTTAAAATTCTCAACATTACGTTTTTAAACCCGACAGGTTTTAAAAACCTGTCGGGTTTGTCTATCGAATTCAATTAGATGTTTGAATCAACATATTTAAAATCTATTCCCATAATTTCTCTCTTAGAGTTCCGTTTTCTAAACCCGACAGGTTTTAAAAACCTGTCGGGTTTGCCAATCTGATTCAATTTAAGCTAACAAAGCAGCTTTATTTTCAATATCATTTTGAGCCAATAATGATTTTATATTATTAAAAGTTACCAAAGCAATCTGAGTCAGAGCTTCATTGGTGAAAAATGCCTGATGCGCCGTAACCAAAACATTCGGAAAACTCATTAAACGCTGGATCGCATCGTCCTGAATAATATCTGCTGAAAGATCTCTGAAAAATAATTTTTCTTCCTGTTCATAAACATCAATTCCCAGATAGCCAATTTTACCTTCTTTTAAACCTTCAATTACACAAGCCGTTTGAATTAATCCGCCTCTGCTTGTATTAATAATCATCACACTATCTTTCATCAAAGCAATAGATTCTTTATTGATTATGTGCTTTGTCTGATCGTTTAAAGGGCAATGCAGTGAAATAATATCGCTCGCCTTAAATATTTCTTCTAAAGGGACGAATTTCACTCCGTCTTTTTCCATTTCAGGATTCGTCACAATATCATAAGCCAAAACTTTACATCCAAAACCTAAAGCAATTTTAGCAAACGCTTTCCCGATATTTCCCGTTCCAATAATTCCGATTGTTTTTCCGAATAAATCAAAACCTAACAATCCGTTTAGAGAGAAATTTTGTTCACGAACTCTGTTGTAAGCTTTATGAGTTTTTCTATTTAAAGTCAAAATCATCGCCATAGCATGTTCTGCAACTGCTTGCGGAGAATATGCAGGAACTCGGCACACTTTTATATTGTACTTTTTTGCAGCTTCCAGATCAACATTATTAAAACCCGCACAACGCAAAGCTATAATTTTGACATTCTTTTCTGCCAATTGTTTTATTACCGCTTCGTTTACAATGTCATTTACAAACACGCAGACAATTGAAGCATTTTCAATTAAAATTACAGTTTGAGGATTCAGTTGGGTTTCAAAAAAATCCAATTCAAAACCAAAGTCATTATTATGCTTATTAAAGAATGTTTTGTCGTAAGGCTGTGTCGAAAAAAAGGCGATTTTATTATTTGATTTGGTATCTAAACTCATAGTTGTTTTTATGTTTTTACTTCATGCTGTACTAAATTACGTAATTATTTTTGAAGTAAATTTCTGATTATAAGAAAAGAGTTTACAATGTAGAAATCAATTTGGTTATTCGTTAAAAAAAATATAATTCTGATAATCAGATTAAACCTATTGAATTTGATAAAGTTTAAATCGTATAACAATTAAAAAACTTACATCATGAAAAAATTATTTATCGCAGCTTTGTTATTCGTTGGAGTAGCGAGTTTTGCACAAAACGCAGATCAAAAACCTGCAAGCGAACCAAGAGAAAAACTAACTCCGA
This sequence comes from Flavobacterium sp., assembly GCF_043722275.1. Lineage (GTDB taxonomy): Bacteria > Bacteroidota > Bacteroidia > Flavobacteriales > Flavobacteriaceae > Flavobacterium. The sequence goes on from NZ_JAYSPC010000128.1 coordinate 12,770, forward strand.
AACAACGCAACGAAAAGCATTTACAAAAACTGACAACTGACTTAAATTTAGATGCGAACCAACAAGTGCAGGTAAAGCAACTTTTAGCAGAAAAAAGTGCCAAAGCAGAAAAATTTAAAGCAGAAAGAAAAGATCGAAATGACAGCAATGTAAAGCCAACTGCTGCCGAAAAAGAAGCTTTTAAAAATCAAATAATTGCTGAAAAAGAGGCAAATGACACGAAAATGAAAGCCATTTTAAACGCTGATCAATACAAAAAATGGACGTCAATTCAAGAAGAGAATAAAGACAAGGCCAGAGAAAAAATGAAAGAATACAAAAAAGAAAATAACTAAATATCGTGTATAGAAAAGAGGCTAATTAAGTCTCTTTTTTGTTTCAAATTCTATTAAGTTTTCATTAATAGTTTCTGTTAATTAAAAGATAAATCTCACAATGTAATTAAACTTAGCAGAGTTCTTGAAGTCTAATCGATATAAACCTTTTAAAAAAACGAATTATGAAAAAATTATTTATCGCAGCTTTATTATTCGTTGGAGTAGTAAGTTTTGCACAAGACATCAATCAGAAATCAACACGTGATCAAAGAGAAAATTTAACTCCGGAACAACGTAATGAAAAGCATTTACAAAAGTTAACTTCTGAATTGAGTTTAGATAAAAAACAACAAGAACAAGTAAAACGGCTTTTAGCAGAGAGAAGTACAAAAGCAGAAAAATTTAAGGACGCTAAAAAAGATTCTAAAGTAAAACCTACTGCTGCAGAAAAAGAAGCTTTTAAAAAACAAATGGAAACTGAAAAAGCTGCAAATGATGCTAAAATGAAAGCAATTTTAAACGCTGACCAATACACAAAATGGACTGCACTTAAAAAAGACCACGAAAAAGATCATCACGAAAAAGGCGATCACAAAGGCAAAAGGGATATGAAATCTCCACAAGAACGCGATCAGGCACATTTGCAAAAGTTAACAGCTGAGCTAAACTTAAACGCTGATCAGCAAAAAAAAGTAAGTGAACTTTTATCTGACAGAAGTACAAAAATGGCAATGCTTCAAAAAAGCAGAGGTGATAAAAAACCTACTGACGCTGAAAAAGCAGCCATGAAAAAACAAATGGAAGAGGGTCACAAAGCTAATGATGCAAAAATGAAATCTATTTTGACTGCTGAACAATACACAAAATGGACAGCGATTCAAAAAGAACATAAAGACAAAATGAATGATCACCGAAAAGATAAAATGTAATTGAGATCAAAAAAAAGAGGCTAAAATAAGCCTCTTTTTTGTTTTTATATATCTCCTGTTTCGGATTTAGAATTAAATCAATTCTTTTAATACAATCTTCATAATGTAAGATTAAAATGTTTTTGAAACCTTATCAATAGCATTAATCGTAAAATCTAAATCTTCATAAGATAATGCATCAGTAATAAACCAGGTTTCATAAGCAGATGGCGCAATATAAATACCTTCGTTAAGTAAACCGTGAAAGAATTTCTTAAACGTTTCATTGTCTCCTTTTGCAGCCGTTTGAAAATCTACAACCGGATTTTCATCAAAATGTACCGAAATCATAGAACCAACTCTATTGATCGTAAAAGCAACATTATTTGCCTTTAAAACGGTATCAATTCCAGCCTCTAAATAAGCAGTTTTTTCATCTAAACGAGTAAAAACAGCACGATCATTATCAAGCGATTGTAACATTGCTAATCCTGCCGCCATTGCTAATGGATTTCCTGACAATGTTCCTGCCTGATAAACCGGACCAAGGGGCGCCAGATAATTCATGATTTCTTCGCGTGCAGCAAAAGCACCAACCGGCAAACCTCCGCCAATTACTTTCCCGAAAGTCACAATATCAGCATTGATGTTATACAATTCCTGAACTCCACCGCGAGCCAGACGAAAACCCGTCATAACCTCATCAAAAATCAATAAAATTCCATTTGCCGTACACAAATCTCTTAAACCTTGCAAGAAACCCTTTTGAGGCGGAATACATCCCATATTTCCTGCAACCGGTTCAATAATGATGGCTGCAATTTCATTTTTATTCGCTTCTATCAACGTTTTTACATTCTCTAAATCATTGTATTTTGCCAATAAAGTATCTTTTGCAGTTCCTTCTGTAACGCCCGGACTATTTGGAGATCCAAAAGTTACGGCTCCACTTCCCGCCTGAATCAAAAATGAATCTGAATGTCCGTGGTAACAACCTGCAAATTTTATTATTTTATCTCTTTTTGTAAATCCGCGAGCCAGACGAATCGCACTCATACAAGCTTCTGTTCCTGAATTTACAAATCTTATTTTATCAATATTCGGAACCATCGAAACCGCCAAAGCTGCAATTTGAGTTTCCAGTTCTGTTGGCATTCCAAATGAAGTTCCCAGTTTTGCTTTTTCAATCACAGCATCAACAACAGGCTGATAAGCATGACCTAAAACCATTGGTCCCCAAGAATTAATGTAATCTATAAGTTTATTTCCATCTTCATCATACAAATAAGCACCTTTGGCACTTTTTACAAAAACAGGAGTTCCACCAACCGCTTTAAAGGCTCTAACTGGTGAATTTACTCCTCCCGGAATTACTTTTTCTGCTTCAGCAAAAAGCTGACTACTTCTTTTATATATCATTTTTGATTTTAGATTTTTTCAATTTTAGATTTCTGATCTTAGATTTTAGATTCTTGCACTTATAGAGCTCATAACTTCTAATTCATAACTCATAACTTCAATTCCTACTTCACTTTCAATCTTTGCCCGATAGAAATTGCATTGTCTGAAAGATTATTTTTCTGTTTTAAGTCATCAACCAATACGTTGAATTTTTTTGAAATCGAATATAACGTATCACCTTGCTGTACTTCGTATAAATTAGGATCGTTTGAATTGGCATTTGAATTTGGAGAACTTTTAGCAGGAGTTGATTTCTCAAAAGGCTTGTAATTTCTTCCCGTTACCTGACAATCATATTGATGCAGATTGTAACGCTCGATATAACTTATTAATTTATCAGGATAATTAGGATCTGTGGCATAACCCGCAGCCCTTAAACCTTTTGCCCAGGATTTGTAATCGTCTTTTTCGTAAGTAAATAAAGTCGCATATCTCTTTTTTCCAACTAAAAACAAAGCGTGATCTCTATAAGATTCTGAAGCTAAAGGATATTTTCTAAAACATTCCTGAGCCGAATCATCATCATGACGAACACTTTCTCCAAGCCAGTCGTTATGACATTTAATTCCAAAATGATTGTTTGCTTCAATCGCTAAATCACCTCTTCCCGCACCTGATTCTAAAATTCCCTGCGCCAGAATAATACTCGCCGGAATACCATATTTAGTCATATTTCCCATTGCAATATCTTTAAATTGCAATACATAATTATTTATTAAATCGCTGGTTACAACAGTTTTTGAAGTCGATTGAATAACTTCAGTCGTATTATTTGTAGAAGGATAATTTTTAACAGTCGGTTTTACAGGAGTTTGCTTTTTGGTTGCTGCCACTCTTGGTTTCTGAACCGCTGCTGCTTTTCTGGTTGTAGCAATCGCCGGTTTACTGGAAGAACAACTTACTATAGTTGCCAAAATTAAGAGCGCTATTATTTTTTTAACCATTGCTTTTGAGTATTGGTAATTTTTTCTGCTTCAATTTTATATTCATCCCTTCAATACCCTGCAATCCGCCGGTATGAAGCAGTAATATCTTTGAATGTTGGGGAAAATAGTTTTTATGTATTAGATCTATAACGCCAAAAACCATCTTTCCTGTATAAATTGGATCTAAGGGTATTTTATTATCTTCAAAAAAAGCATTGATAAATTCAATTAATTCTAAATTTATCTTTCCGTAACCTCCAAAATGATAGTCAGAAATTAAATTCCAGTTATTTTTTTTTGCAAAAATACGAATTTCATCGGTTAAAAAGTCACCTTTTAACGCCGGAAACCCTAAAATTTTCTGATGTGGCAAGGCGCTGTTGATTAATCCGGAAATTGTTCCGCCAGTTCCTACTGCACAACAAACATAATCAAACACTGCATCTTCCTCGGTTAAAATCTCTTCACAGCCTTTTACCGCAAGTTCATTTGTTCCGCCTTCAGGCACTAAATAAAAATCTCCAAACTTATTTTTTAATTTTTCTATAAACGAAATTTCACTTTTATTCCGATATTCCTCTCGCGAAACAAACTCAAATTCCATTCCGTTTTCCTGAGCAAATTTCAAGGTTGGATTTTCATTTATTTTATCAAAAAGTTCATCGCCACGAATAATGCCAATAGTTTTAAAACCCTGTTCTTTTCCGGCAAAAGCAACCGCCGCAATATGATTGGAAAAAGCACCGCCAAAAGTTATCAGAGTTTCTTTATTTTCGGCCTTAGCCTGAAGTAAATTGTATTTTAATTTCCTTAATTTATTCCCCGAAACAAACGGATGATTTAAGTCGTCACGCTTTATCGTCAATGAAATATCATTGGGAAAGTTGATATGAATTTCCTGATTCAAAATCTGTTTATTTTAAAATTATGTAATTCAAAAAACCAAATAAACGTCTGGTTTTCAAATAATGTAAATTAGTTTCATTGGCGTAAGCTTCTCTTTCAAAGCTTATATTTCGATACGCTAAATCTTTGTTTTTGTATTGAATTAACCTGATTATATATTCTGAAAAATAGAAAAAATAAAACGGGGAAATCAGTAATTCTAATTGTTGGCGCAAATGAATTTTTTCATGATTGATAAAAATGGGATTTACTTTATCTCCATCATATTTTAAAATCACAAACGGAAACACGGTCATTCCGCGATATCCTTTCGGAATTAAATATTTAGCAACAATCAGAAACATTAGCTGTAAAATTTATAAATTTGTAGATAAAAATTGTTCGTTTTCATTAAAATCCCAATCAATTTAATTCATTTTGATTTTAAGAAAACAGGACATCAACCCAATGCAGATTTATGAAAGAGCAAAGTAATGAAAATAAATTAATCGAAGGCGAAGATTTTTACTATACGCCCGAAGGTTATAAATGCTTTACTGAAAAACATCATTTAAAACGTGGTTATTGCTGCAAAAGTGGCTGTCGTCATTGTCCGTACGGATTTGATAAACGAACTGGAGAAATCAGGAAAAAAGCTAATTAGATAATGTGGCAATTTGATAATGAGATAATTTAAAAAATGTGTCAATTAGATAATACAAATGTCATCCTGAGCGGAGTCGAAGGAAAAATCTATAATCAACAATCTAAAATAGTATATGGATATTCGCTCAAGAAAATTTAGGATTAAAATCCACAAATCCTATCACAGGTCGGATATTCGTTATCCCTAGTTTAATTAGAAATGTGTCAATTTGATAATTTGATAAATATTTTGAAACGAATTTTTGATCGATAAATATTTCGCTCCTATGGAGCTTTTTACTATCTGGATTATATTGTTTTCTATAAACATATCGCCTTTACAAGTCTAAAAAATCCGTTAGGATTGTCATATTTATAATAAAATATTTATTGAATATAATTAACGACCTATATATTTTTATAAACATGTCGCCCTTGCCAGGCTTAAAAAATCCGTTAGGATTGACATATTTATAGCAATAGAAATAGTTAATCAGCATTAAGCCCCAGCGGGTCAACATAATTTAAACACAAATTAATTAGCCGTTATTTCTTTTCATTACAAATATGAAAACCTTAGTAACTTAGAATCTTAGCAACTTAGCACCTTTAAAAAAAATGACTTTCAAAGAACAAATACAACAAGGAATTCCTTCAATATTACCTCCAAAAAAAGAATACGATTTAGCCATTAATCATGCGCCAAAACGAAAAGATATTCTTTCGGCAGAAGAAAAAAAACTGGCTTTAAAAAATGCATTGCGTTATTTTGAATCGCAACATCACGCTGAACTAATCAAAGAATTTACTGAAGAATTAGAAAAATACGGACGTATATATATGTATCGTTTACGTCCGGATTACCGAATGTACGCACGACCAATTGATGAATATCCAGGAAAATCAGTTCAGGCAAAAGCGATTATGCACATGATTCAGAACAATCTGGATTATGCTGTGGCGCAGCATCCGCATGAATTGATTACGTATGGCGGAAACGGCGCTGTTTTCCAGAACTGGGCGCAATATTTATTAACAATGCAATATTTGTCTGAAATGACAAACGAGCAGACTTTAACCATGTATTCAGGGCATCCGATGGGATTATTTCCTTCGCATTCTGAAGCGCCAAGAGTTGTGGTTACAAACGGAATGGTGATCCCAAATTATTCTAAACCGGACGATTGGGAAAAAATGAATGCTTTGGGCGTTTCACAATACGGACAAATGACGGCGGGAAGTTATATGTATATTGGACCGCAAGGAATTGTGCACGGAACTACGATTACGGTTTTGAATGGTTTCAGAAAAATAAAACAAAACCCTGAAGGCAATTTATTCGTAACTTCAGGATTAGGCGGAATGTCCGGCGCACAGCCAAAAGCCGGAAATATTGCAGGTTGTATCACGGTCTGCGCCGAAGTAAACCCGAAAATCACCAAAATTCGTCACGAACAAGGATGGATTAATGAAATCGTAACTTCGACAGAAGAATTGGTAAAAAGAGTGACATCGGCGAAAGCCAATAAAGAAGTCGTTTCTATTGCCTATTTAGGAAATGTGGTTGATGTTTGGGAATGTTTTGACAAGGAAAACATCAAAATTGATTTAGGATCTGATCAGACTTCGCTTCATAATCCGTGGGCTGGAGGATATTATCCCGTTGGAATTTCATTTGAAGAAGCTAACGAAATGATGGCGAATAATCCTGATTTATTCAAAGAAAAAGTACAGGAATCGTTGCGCAGACAAGCCAGAGCAATTAACAAACATACTGAAAAAGGAACATACTTTTTTGATTACGGAAATGCTTTTTTACTTGAAGCTTCGCGCGCCGGAGCAGATGTGATGGCGGAGAATAATATCGATTTTAAATATCCTAGTTACGTTCAGGATATTATGGGACCAATGTGTTTTGATTATGGTTTTGGCCCGTTTAGATGGGTTTGTACGTCTGGAAAACCAGAAGATTTACAAAAAACAGATACAATTGCAAGTGAAGTTTTAGAAGAATTGGCAAAGACGGCTCCAAATGAAATTCAGCAGCAAATGCAGGATAATATCAAATGGATCAAAGGTGCACAGGAAAATAAATTAGTGGTGGGTTCTCAGGCAAGAATTCTGTACGCTGATGCTGAAGGAAGAATTAAAATTGCCGAAGCTTTTAATCAGGCAATTGCCAAAGGCGAAATTGGAACGGTTGTTTTAGGACGCGATCATCATGACGTTTCCGGAACGGATTCTCCTTACAGAGAGACTTCTAACATCTACGACGGATCTCGTTTTACGGCCGATATGGCGATTCAAAACGTGATTGGCGACAGCTTTAGAGGTGCAACCTGGGTTTCAATACATAATGGCGGCGGAGTTGGCTGGGGAGAGGTTATAAACGGTGGATTTGGCATGGTACTTGATGGTTCTAAAGAGGCTTCAAAACGTTTAGCATCAATGCTTTTTTGGGATGTTAACAACGGAATTTCAAGACGAAGCTGGGCGAGAAATGACGAAGCGATTTTTGCAATAAAAAGAGCGATGGAAGTTCAGCCTTTATTAAAAGTTACATTGCCTAATATTGTAGATGAAAATCTATTTTAGACAAAGTTTCGTATCTAATTAAAAAACATAAATCCTTAAATATATGAAAACATTCAAATTAGTACCCGTTTTTTTGCTTTTAATATTAGCCTCTTGCAGCACTGTTAGTGTTTATTCTGATTACGATAAAAACGTAGATTTTGCGCCTTATAAAACCTATGCTTTTTTTAAGCCCGGCATTGATAAGGTCGAAATTTCTGATTTGGATAAAAGAAGAATCCTGCATGCAATAGAGGAAGAAATGCAAGTCAAAGGTTTTACAAAAAGCGACAATCCTGATTTATTAGTAAATATTTTTACAAAATCAAGAGAACAGGTTAACGTAAACCAATTTAGCGCCGGTTATGGCTACGGCTGGGGTTGGGGATGGAATCCTTACATGATGTACGGAGGAAATCAAACTACAGTTTCAACATCTACAGAAGGAACTTTATTCATTGATTTAATCGATGCTAAAAAGAAAGAAATGATCTGGCAAGGTGAAGGAGTTGGAACTTTAACTAAAAACATCGATAAAAAAGATGCGAAAGTAAAAGAAATTGTATCTAAAGTTTTAGCGCAATATCCTCCGGTTAAAAAATAAGTTTTCAGTTTCTCCCGATAGCTATCGGGATCAGTATTTGTAAAACCTAAAAAAAGTTATGGAGTACTTTACAAAATAAATTAATACATTTGCGATTCAAATATCTGAAATGAAAAACTTAAATATCATTATTATCTCTATTAATATTATTGCAATTCAGCGATAATGGCGAGGTATTATATAAATAAGTAAACAAAATACAATTTATCAAACCTTCCAAATCGGGAGGTTTTTTTATTTTAAAAGCTATTTAACAGTAAAAGTTTTGCCACAGATTTCACAGATTCTCACAGATTAAAAAATATTTTAAATCATTTAAATCTGTGGCAGAAAAAAAAACAAAACAAAATGAATTTATTTAACGAAGTACTTGCTGCTCAAAAGCAACTTGAAAATGTAGTTGCCGCTACTCCACTCACTCAAAATTTAAATCTTTCGGACGAATTTAAATCGACTATTTTATTAAAACGGGAAGATTTACAAATTGTGCGGTCGTATAAAATCAGAGGCGCTTACAACAAGATTTCTTCGTTGAACGAAAAAGAAAAAGCAATTGGAATTGTTTGCGCAAGTGCCGGAAATCATGCGCAAGGCGTGGCTTATTCCTGTCATCTTTTACAGATAAAAGGTAAAATTTATATGCCAAAAACCACTCCGAAACAAAAAGTAAAACAAGTCCAACTGTTTGGGAAATCGTTTGTTGAAATTGTACTTACCGGAGATACTTTTGATGATGCTTATGCTTCAGCTACAGCAGATGCAATCAAAAATCATAAAATATTCATTCATCCATTTGATGATGAAAAAGTAATTGCCGGTCAGGGAACTGTAGGTCTTGAAATTTTAGAAAGTTATAAAAAACCTATAGATTATGTTTTTGTTCCAATTGGCGGCGGCGGATTAGCTTCGGGTTTATCCGAGGTTTTTAAACATTTGAGCCCGAATACTAAAATTATTGGCGTTGAGCCAAAAGGCGCTCCTTCAATGAAAACTTCAATTGCAGAAAATAAAAATACTGCCTTAACTACAATCGATAAATTTGTTGATGGCGCTGCCGTAAAGCAAGTTGGCGATAAAACTTTTGAAATCTGCCGTCAAAATTTAGATGATATTATTCTGGTTCCCGAAGGAAAAGTCTGTACCACAATTTTACGTTTGTACAATGAAGAAGCGATGGTTGTAGAACCTGCCGGAGCTTTGACAATTGCTGCTTTAGATTTTTATAAGGAAGAAATAAAAGGAAAAACCGTCGTTTGCGTGGTCAGCGGAAGCAATAATGATATTGAAAGAACTGCCGAAATAAAAGAACGTTCATTACTTTATGAAGGTTTGATGCATTATTTCATGATTCAATTTCCGCAACGTCCGGGAGCTTTAAAGGAATTTGTAAATAATATTTTAGGTCCGGACGACGACATTACCTATTTTCAATTTGCGAAGAAAAACAGTCGTGAAGTTGGTTCTGTAGTCGTTGGTTTAGAATTGAAAAATAAAAAAGATATTAAAGCAATCAAAATGAACATGACCAAATATGGTTTTGAGTTTCATTACTTAAATGATAATCAGGATTTGTTCACGCAATTAATAGGATAAAACCAAAAAGGCTGCCTGAATTGAAATCAGACAGCCTTTTAAAATCAAAAATAAAATTACTAATTAAATTCCCGACTTTTTATTATTGCTTCACCACTTTTTTAGAATAAGATCGCTTACTATCATTTACTCTAACTACATAAAGTCCTTTTGGTAATTTTGAAATTTCAATTTCGGCTTCATTTCCACTTACAAAATTGATGGTTCTTTTTTGTAAACGCTGCCCTGTAGCCGAGTAAATCTCAACTTCACCAGAACCGGAATTTGGCGTATTAATTTTTAAATAATCATTTGTTGAATTGATATAAAGTGAAAAATCAGAATCTGCATTTACTTCTTCAATTGCAACTTTCTTAGCTGCCGAAGCTTCAACCTGAACTAATTGCCATTGCTGATTCAATCCTCCTGAATAGGCCCAAACCTGAAGATTCGCACCGTTTGCTGTAGAAACATTTTCAATATCTAATGATTTTCCGCTATTTACATTGATGATTTTGTAGTAACCTCCGCCAAGACTTGTAACCGTCCATTTGAATTCATTTGAAGTTGACGCAGTTCTTTGCTGTACTTTTATTCCATCGGCTGTACTATTATTTTCGGTTGCTAAGTACATTCCTGTTGATTTTACAATGATGTAATAATTACCGCTTCCGTCAGCAACAAATTTCCAGCGTTGGTTATTTCCTCCGCCATTTGTAATATCATATTGCTGAATTCTGCCTCCGCTTACAGTCGAATTATCAGCAACATCTAATCCTTTATTACTGTTTCTTGAAATGATATTATAATATCCGGGTAAACCCGTTACTGGCGGAGTTCCCGCGCCCCAAGTAAATGTTACCGCAGATGATGCCGGAACCGCATAATTAAATGCTGATGATCCTGAAACAACTTTGATTGTATTTGCACCTCCGGAATTATAAATTACAAGCGCAATCGATCCGTCAGGGTTTTTGAATCCCGCTGAAACAATACCACTATTTGTACTTGACGATGAAACTCTTAAAGCACCGGGCTTTACAAATTTTGAGATTTGTCCAATAATATAATACGCTACATTTTTAGTATAACTTGTACTGTTGTTTACCGTAATTGCTCCTAAACAAGTATTACATCCGCCCGGAGTACGCGGTCCTAAACCTGAATTATTTGCTGCGTTCCATTCCAGGACTGTTTTTGCCCAATTATTTGTACTGCCAATAACAATGTTTTGCATGTGCCAGCCAAAATCTCCGCCAAAGCTTCCGGTTGAGCTAGTATATTGTTCTGTAAAATAAACGTTTTTGTTTGTTGCATTTCGAACTGTAGACATTGCCGAAATGTTTCCTAAATACAAATGAAACGCTGCACCATCAACATAACTGCTATTGTTCAAAACATCAATAGGATATGCTGTATTGTCGCAATTATGATCAAAAGCAATAATTTTTATATTTCCGTAACCTGCTGTTGCCATTTGTGGACCAAGTTGCTGATTGATAAAATTCTTTTGTTCTGTAGAATTCATTAACATACTTGGTTCGTTATTTGGATTTTCAGGTTCGTTTTGAGGCGTGATTCCCCAAATCGAAATTCCCTGTGCCTGCATTGCTGTAAAATACTTGACAAAATATTTGGCGTAAGCCGCATAATATTGTGTTTGTAGACTTCCGCCAACCCATGAATTATTGGTTTTCATCCATCTTGGTGCTGACCAAGGAGTTGCCAGTATTTTGATATTCGGATTAATAAGAAGAATCTTTTTGATGATCGGAATTAAATAAGTCAAATCTGGTCCGTTCAAACTAAAATTATTCATATTAACATCACCAGAAGTTTCGTTATAACTATATGAAGAACTGCTTAAATCTGAAGCTCCAATACTAATACGAACCACATTTGCATTTAAACCTGTTACAGGATTGTACAAATCGTTTAGTAATTGATTTTGCTGAGTAGCAGCCATTCCGCTAATAACTTCACAACTTCCTTCGGTTAGTGTATAACCAAATCCGTCCATAGTTTGATAAGTTGTTCCTGCATTAACCGTTATAGTCGAAGCATTAGTTCCTGAATTTGCCGCAAAGCTTACAGTAGATTGTTGTTGCAGCAATTTCGTTTGATCTCCGCTCGTAATCCACGGGGTAACCGTTTGAGCATTCATCTTAGTAGTAAATGAAATTAAAATAATGACATACATCATTATCTTAAAATTCATTAAATAAGGTAGTTTTTGGGTAGTATTTTTCATTTTTACTGAGTTTTTAATAATTAAATTTTTCTTATTTTTTAAGATTAATATTATTAATTCACATCAATATTATGGCAAATTTAATTAAATCCATATTTTTTTAACTTTACAAATACACATCATTTCAAAATTTCACCTTTACAAAAACTTATCTGTTTATTTTTTAATTAATTGATTTTCAATGTTTTAAAAAATAAAAAGCTACTAAAAATCTTACGCTGATTATTTGATCATTTTAAAATCATTCAATTTGCAACTTTAGTAACAAAAACTCATTCTATAAACTATAATTAAAAAAAAGGAATAGCAGGAATGATAAATATCAGTAAATAAAAAGCTTGTTAAAGTGTACTTTTGTAATTGATTTTAAAACGTAAAAAACATGGCTCTTCAAGATATTTCTAATCTGGATGATATTAAACTTTTAGTGAATACTTTTTATGATAAAGTACAAAAAGACGATTTAATTGGTCCGATATTTAATGAAAGAATAATGGGAAGATGGCCTGAACATTTAGAGAAAATGTATCGTTTTTGGCAAACTATTTTGTTAGAAGTGCATACTTATTCCGGAACTCCTTTTCCTCCACACAAACATTTACCAACCAATCAATCTCATTTTGATCGCTGGATGGAAATTTTTACGTCAACTGTTGATGGATTATTTGTTGGGAAATTAGCCGAAGAAGCTAAAGTTCGTGCCGCAAATATGGCGTATATGTTTAATTATAAAATTGAGTATTTTAGAAATCCGGAAAATCATTAATTTTTTCGCCACGAATTTCACGAATTAGCACGAATTATTTTGTGGTAATTTGTGTAACATTTAAAAAGTTTACTCTGAATTTCGTGAATTATATTAGTGTAAATTCGTGAAATTAGTGGCAAAAAACTTTTCCTTTTATGAATGATACAACTTTCCGTTTTTAAATTTATTTGTTCCATCTTCCCAAACTCCATATTCATTGGTAGATTTAAATTCTTCGGGGTTTGCGCCTTTTAGAATAATATTTTCAAAATAAACATTTTTGGAATCTTTAGAATATTCATAGGAAAAAATTATAAAGCTTGAAGAATCTGCGTCATCGATTTTTTTACAGCTATAATAAACACCATTTTTATCTTTGGAAAAATCACGATCTAACGCTTCAAAACTTTCTCCATCAATTTCAGGATATAGAATACCTTTGTTAATCAAAACATTATTGACAATTATTTGCCAATAATCAATTTCTTTGGTTGTTTTAATAATATCGAAAGTATGGATTTCAAATTCAGATGCTGTGAAAGCAGAAACAACTGAATTGCCAATTTGCACGTAAGTTTCGTTTATAGGATGAATTTCACCTTCGATCATTTTGTGTTTTTGGATTACTTCATCAACTTCCCGTGCTTCAATTCCTACTCCTCTATAACTAATAATAACGTAAATAAAATGAGCATCAACAGCAATTGCGTCATTTAAAGGTTTGAAAGTTGCGGGATCTCCTTGAATCTTTTTATTCTTATAATACACAAATTGAGCATCTTTAAACCAATTATATCGTCGATAATCCTGAATTGACGGATCTAACAATTGGTATGTTTTAGGATCTGCATCATCGATTATTTCCAGTAAATCAAAGTTTTTACCATTTAAATGGTAGACATGATTTTTATCTTTAATAACTTGAGAATCATCTATACCAAAAGTATGATAATCAACAGATTGTTTTTTTCCTTTCCAGAAAATATTGTTTTTATCTTTTCCAAAACTTTCATTTATAGGCTGAAAACTGGGAACATCTGCATTTGATTCAAAATAACCCAACTCAAACCAGTTTCCCATTGGTGAATACACAATAAGATTTTTTCTATAATGATGAAAATAAGAATTGGATAATTTTAGATTTACGTGATTTCCAATTTTAAAGAAAAAATGTCTGATGCCTAAAAAAATTAAAATAATTATTGCCGAAACGATTAAAAAAGTTTTCATGATTATCTAGAATTCAAATAATAGTATTGGTAAAACTAACTTATTTTATCATATTGAGGGAAACATTTTTTTAGAAAAAATCAGAGAGGAAACAATCTATATTTGAGTTTTGATACAGAAGTCATTAATTAAAGATTGCGCAATAAAACGATCTTATTATTAAAAATCTATAGTAGAAAAGTTTATTTTAGTACTTGAAATTCGTAATTTTACATTCTAATCTACAACGTTTTCGAAATGAATGCAAGTATTGAAACAAATCCATTATTAGAGCGATTGCCTAAACATTTAAAGCAATTTATTAAACCTCAGGATTATAGCGATTACACGCCTATAAATCAAGCGGTTTGGCGATATGTAATGCGAAAAAATGTAGATTATTTATCAAAAGTCGCACATAGTTCCTATTTAGAGGGTTTGCGTAAAACAGGAATCGAAATTGATTCAATTCCAAGTATGTACGGAATGAACAGAATCCTGACCGAAATTGGCTGGGCTGCGGTTGCGGTCGACGGGTTTATTCCGCCAAATGCTTTTATGGAATTTCAGGCGTATAACGTTTTGGTTATTGCGTCAGATATTCGTCAATTAGAACATATTGAATATACGCCCGCACCGGATATTATTCATGAAGGCGCCGGCCACGCTCCTATTATTGCAAATCCTGAATATGCTGAATATTTACGCCGATTTGGAGAAATAGGATGCAAAGCGATTTCATCACACAAAGATTACCAAATGTATGAAGCGATTCGTTTGCTTTCGATTTTAAAAGAAGCCGAAGATACGCCACAGGAAAAAATTGACGAAGCTGAAAAAGCTGTTGCCGATTTACAGAATAATATGGGCGAATTGTCTGAAATGGCTCAAATTAGAAACCTGCATTGGTGGACGGTTGAATATGGCTTGATTGGAACGGTTGAAAATCCTAAAATATATGGCGCCGGATTACTTTCGTCAATTGGTGAAAGTGCCTGGTGTATGACGGAAAACGTAAAGAAAATTCCTTATGATATCTCGGCTGCGAATCAAAATTTTGACATTACACAATTGCAACCCCAACTTTATGTGACGCCAAATTTCTCTTTTTTGAGTTTGATATTAGAAGAATTTGCTAATAAAATGGCTTTAAGAACCGGAGGACTTTCGGGAATTCAAAAGCTGATTCATTCGAATGCTTTAGGAACAATTGAATTGAGTACAGGTTTACAAATTTCAGGAGTTTTCACGAATGTTATTGAAGATGAAGGAAAACCTGTTTACATTCAAACCACAGGAAAAACGGCTTTATCGTACCGCGAAAAAGAATTAGTTGGACATGGAACTTTAACGCATCCGGAAGGTTTTGGAAGTCCGATTGGGAAACTGAAAGGATTCAATTTAGCGATTGAAGATATGAGTCCGAAGGATTTACAAGCTTATAGCATTGTTGAAAATGAAACGGTAAAACTGGAGTTTGAAGGCAATATTATTGTTGAAGGTGAAATCATTACGGGTTCAAGAAATTTACACGGAGAAATTATTCTGATTAGTTTTAGAAACTGTACGGTAACTCATGGCGAAGTGATTTTGTTTCAGCCTGAATGGGGAAATTATGATATGGCAATTGGTAAAAAAGTGGTTTCTGCTTTTTCCGGTCCAGCCGATGTGAATAGTTTTGACTTAATTAATTCGGTTCCTACAACTACTACAATAAAAGCAAAACATACAGATGAACGCGATGATTTAGAAGTTCTTTATCAAACGGTTCGATTGATTAGAGAGAATAAAGATTCTAAATCTGAACTTAAATCTGTTTTTGAAAAACTAAAAGAAAATCATGCTAATGATTGGTTGCTTTCGGTTGAAATTGCTGAACTTTTGAAGGATTCAAATGAAGATCAGCTTTTACAGGAAGTATTGGTTTATCTTGAACAATTGAAAACTAAACGTGCTGAGGTGGCGCATTTAATTGCTGGTGGTTTGGATTTGATTTTTAATAGTTCTTTGCCGCATTTGCCGCAAAGGCACTAAGACGCAAAGTTTTTTATTTTGCCCACAGATTTTTACTGATTAACGCAGATTTTTTTAATCGCGCTAAGTCGTAAAGTTTTTTGCGCAATCTTGTCATTTCGAGGAACGAGAAATCACATCCAGTATTCGTCAAAGATTGTCGACATTCTTGTGGAGTTTAGATTTAATCTTTACGAAAACTAGATTATTTGCCCGCGGATTTTACTGGTTTAAACTGATTTGCGCTGAAGTTTTATTTCTCGCAGATTTGGCAGATTTGTGCAGATTTTATTTCTCGCAAAGAAGTGAAGGCGCAAAGTTTTAAGCATTTTTTATCATTTCGACGGAGGAGAAATCACATCCAGTATTCGTCAAAGATTGTCGACATTCTTTGTGAAGTTTCATATGTGATTTCTCCTCCGTCGAAATGACAAGATTACGGCAAAACCTCTGAACCTTTGCCTCTATGAACCTTTGAACCTTCCTCCTCTACAATTTCAGGTCTTCATTAAAATCTTTTTCTGAATCGATTGTTTTTCCTTCGTATTGTAACTTCCAACCCATTGAATTTGTCAAGATCAGAATTTTAGATAATTCACTAATTAATCTATTTTGGGCGTTGGTTTTTAGAGTAGATTTTTCGATTTTCTTGGCTAGATTCGCTTTTACTGATTTGTTGATTTTATTATAATCGTCTCCTGTAAAAGGATTCAGTTTGCTTTGTTCTACATCATAAAACTGAATATCAGGATTGATTGTTATTTCTTCTTTTGGAATATTTAAAATGGTGATGGTTTTGTTTTTTTCGTCGATATCGTATTTCATTTTATGCAAGTCGTACGCTACGGTAACATTTGCATTTACAATAACAAGTGCTTTCTTTTCAAAAGAAACCATGTCCATTAAATATTTCTGCTGATTTTTATAGGTAATAACTTCTGAAAAATGTCCTTCGGTAACAACCAATTTTCCAACGTTTAAAATTTGCTGCTGAATTAAATTGGTGTTATAATCAATTGTAGAATCGTCTTCTTTTTTGAACTCGCAATATTTGAAAGCCAAAACGATCACAAGTACAATTGTGGCTAAAACTATTATTCTCTTTATTAAATTTTGCATTCTGTTATTTTATTAGACCAATTTACAAAATGAGAATTAAAGTCTGACACGAATTGCACTAATTTTCACTAATTCATAGTTTGTCTATATTGAATCAATTTTTAAAATTTGCCACGAATTGCACAAATTTCACGAATTATTATTTGCGAATATTAATTCGTGAAATTCGTGGCAAAAAAACAAAAACTTTTAAAAAGGATAACCAATTGCGATATTCAAAATCAGGTTATCTTTTCGCCATGGTCCGCTTCCGAAATCAATATCTTTTAATACCCATCTTTCGCCTTGAGGCAAATACGGTTTTCGTAAAGGGAACGCTAAGTCTGTTCTCAAAATTAAAAAAGACAAATCAAAACGTAATCCGGCTCCGGCGCCTACTGCGATATCTTTCATGAAATCTTTAGTGATTTGTCCGCCTGGTTTATTGGGATCGGCGTTTAAAAGCCAAACATTTCCGGCGTCAACAAATAATGCACCACGAACAATACTAAAAAGTTTTGCCCTGTATTCTGTACTAAATTCTAATTTTAAATCTCCTGATTGATCCGGTAAATAATTGTTTGTTGTTTCTGTATTTAAATAACTTCCGGGTCCAAGTGATCTTGCTCTAAAAGCACGAATACTATTGGTTCCTCCCACAACAAATTGTTTTGATGTTGGCAGCGCGCCAGAATTTCCATATGGAAGTCCGGCACCAACAATAATTCTGCTTGCCCATTCACTTTCTTTGCTCAATTTTAAATAATGTCTGAAATCTGCTTTTACCTTTACAAATTGACTAAACGGAACGTCAAATATTTTTATAGTGTCATTCTTTTTGACATTTGCGCCTGTCACCAAACCTGTTACGTTTCCGGCTAAATCTAATTCTCCATTAAAATAGAAGGTGTTTTTTTTACGCTTTTGCATTGTATTGGTGTACGTAAACGAATATGTTGGACCAAAAATCAATTGCTTTTCGATTACTTTTTTTAGTGATTGATCATCTTCTGCATCTGCTAAATATTCTGCTGAAACATGATTCGGACTCACATAAGTAACATCCAACACATTTAATTGATGCTCCTTACGAATATTTTCTTTCCATAAGTATCCAAAAGATGCTTTAAAAGAATTCAATGCATATAATTGTGTTCTGTTTTGATATTCATATCTTAATGTTGCTTTAGTTCTCGGAATAAATTCACTTGAACCTGCAACTTTAAAAAATGGTATAATAAATCTTGGCCACGTCAAACTGGTTTCTGTTCCCAGTTTATAGATATTCTTGCCGTTATTTGTTCCCGAAAGCTGAAAATCGGCACCGCCAAAAACGGAAACGGTAAGCAATTCGGCACCGCGAAATAAGTTTCTGTTGTTCCAGTTTACGTTTACTTCTGTTCCTGTATAACTTGCCGAATTTGTTTTTCCTAAAACCTCAACTCTGATAAATTTCTTAGGTAAAAGCGTAAGATAATAATAGGAATCTAAGCTGTTCGGAATACTGTCTGAAGGTTTAAATTCATTTTTCACGAAGCTAAAAGTTCCCAGATTTACGAAACGGTTTAAGGTTAAATTATGGTCTTTTCTACTGTATAAATCTCCTTTTTTAAAATATATTGTTCTGTCAAAAACTCTTGGTTTAAAGGTGTTTGCGGTATCAATAATCGTAAAATCCTTGTATTGTACAATATCTTTTTCGGTATATTTAACACTGTCTTTTGAAACTGTAAAATTTGGGTAAACAATAATTTTATTGATTTTATAGGATGTAAGTGCTTTTGGCGGTGTATCAGGCTTTATTACCAGTCTAATTTTTACTTCATGATCGCCTTTACTGCTGTCAACCTGCGCTAAAATATTATCAGGATTAAAGTAAAAATAACCGCGTTCTTTAAGTCTTGCGTCTATTCTTTCTCTTTCTGCTTTTATAATATCCAAATCATACGGTTTTCCTACTTTCAATAAGCTTCTTCGGCTTGACCGTGCAATTATTTTTGACATTTTTAAGGAATCATCCGGAAAAGTCACGCTCGTAATAATGTATTGCTTTTTAGGAATCACCGTATATTCTGCAGTAACTCTTTTATTTCTAACGGTTGAATCTGCACTTACGCGGGTTTTAAAATAACCACGATTTTCTGTGAAATTTCTTAAAACCGAAGCATTATAATCTAAATCGACTTTACTAAAAAGCACTGGTTCTTCACCTACTTTAGTACGCAACCAATACCGAATTCCTTTTTGCTTTTTGGGTTCTCCTGCAATATTATAAATCCATAATTTAGGACGTAATCCTAAAAATTGCTTGTTGGGTTTTGGGCGCAATAAACCTTCAAGTTCTTTTTCCAGTTCTTTTCTGTCTTTCTTTTTAATAATAGAATCTTTTACTGTCACAGAACCGCCTGTGTACAATAAATCCCCTTCGGGCAAATATTTTGTATTGCTGCATCCAAAAACAAAAAATAAGGACAGCATCACAAAATATCTGATATATCTGGTTTCGATATTGCTATGTTTTTTGCTCATTTCCTTCAATTTGATTTTCTTCTTTTTCCTTGTCTTCTTTCTCTTTCTGTTTTCTTTTTTCCTTGCGTAGTTTTTCTTCTTTAATCATTTCTTTTTCTGCTGCACTACGATGAAAAAGCTCTCTGAATTTATTGTAACTCATTGTGATAATAAAGGCAACTCCTGTTTCTACAACCTGCCCTTCTACCGCAACCTGATATTCATTTTTTCGATAAGCACGAACCATATAACGTCCGTCTTTTGTCAATTGATAATCCAGCGCAACATCGCCCGCAATATTCGTACTTTCTTCATTGGCGCGTTCCTGGCCTTCGACTGCAAAACTGCTTCCTACGGTTACTTTTAATCTGTCGTCTAAGAGTTTTTTAGAAACTCCTACGTTTAAATCGGTTCTGTTTTCTCTGGTTCCCGTTGTATAATCATCTGTAGATTCAAGATCAAATTCTAGCTGAACTCCGGTAATTAATTCGCCGGCAAGATCATTTAATTGTTGCGAAAGTATTTTGCTCACACTTTGTCTCGCTAATGATTCTGCACTTGTTCCGCCGCTTTCACTCGCAAATGGATTTTCGCCAATAAATCTATTCAATAATAAAAGGGCAAAAACCTGTTTGTTTAATTCTGCCGGTTCTTGTCGCAATTGTTGCAGTTTTGTTTGTGTAAGCGAAACTACATCTGTCGAAACATCATAATTTCCGTCAGGAAGCACTATATCAAAAGTGATTTCAGGTTTCAGTAATTCTCCATTCATTTTTAATAACGTCTGAAACGGAATTTTCTGTTTATAGGTATTTCTAACTGTCGGATTATCGGTTGGCAATTGGTTTCCTAATAAATCAATTGGCGCAGTTTCAACTTTATAAATTGCCGTAATATTTAAACTTGCCATTGTAGGTTCGCCATTCCAGGTAATAGAACTTCCTTTTTGAATGTCGAACTTACGTCGGATCATATTGAAATTCATTTCATATGCTCCGTCCGAAAACTCATATTTACCTGTTAAAGTTGTTTTTCCGGAAGGGTCAATTCCGCCTGTAAGTTGCGCTTCTCCTTTTAGATTTAAATAATCTCCATTTCCTTTATCGATTACAAGCGTTAATTCGGCTTCTTTATCAATAGAAATTTCAACGCTCACATCCATTCCAACAAGTTGCGACTGATTCAGTTTGTTTTCCATTGCAATAGTTTGTTTCAGATACATATTATCTTCATCAACAAACTCTACAATACCTTCACGATCAGCAATTGATGGATCTGATTGTGGCAAAACAACTGAAAACTTCGTGTCTTTATTAATTTTTATATTTCCGCCAATAACAGGATTTTCAAGTGTTCCTTTTATGTCTAATTTAGTGTCTAAAATTAAATCTCCATAAAACAAATCATTATCTGTTTCTTTAGAATGTATGGCTCTAAAATCATCTGCAACAACGGTTAAACCAAAATCAAACTTGGTGTAATCTGCTGATTTAATTGTTCCGTCGATCGTTAACTCGTTATCATTTTCATCATGAAAAGTAAATTTATTAAATATAATCAGGTCATTTTGAAGCGTAATTTTTTCGTTCTGAGTTTTAAAGAATGAATTTAATTTTGTTACTCTGAAACCTGTATCCTTAAAATTTAATTCACCGTTTACTTTTGGCGCACTTGCATTTCCTGTAATTTTAAAATTTCCGTCTAAAGATCCTGTTCCATCGCTAATATTTCCCATCGTGAAACCTTGAATACTTTTGATATTCAGTTTGTTTAAATCTAAATTAAAATCAAGATTACCATCGTCAATTTTATAATTACCGGTCAATTTCATGTCATTTCCTTCTCCGGTAAGTGTGACATTTGCGGCTAATAAATTATTGGTTTTATTATTGACTTTTATCGCAATATCTCCAACAGGTTCACCTCTAAAAGCAAACTGATCAATTTTTAAATCAGATGTAAAAGTGGGTTTTGTCATTACATTTTCAACAACTGCGTTTCCATTAATCAAACCCTGCATCAAAAGTTTATCTTTTTTGACCATGTTCATAATGGTTTCGATTTTGAAGTTTACAAAATCAACTTTCAACGGCGCATTATCCTGTTCGCCTTGTGATTGAATTTTTAATTCGTTTCCGGAATTTGCTAAATAAAACTTGTTGATATAAAGTCTTTTTCCGCCAAATTCAATTGAATTTTCAGGATCAACTGTCCATTTATCATAATTTAGAATAAAGTTTTCTGCATCAATTTTAAATATGTTTTTTGAACCTTCTGATTTAAATTCTCCGGCAATAAAATATTGTTGTTTGTCTTTTGCATCTTTTACTTCAAGCGCATAAGTCAGGATATTATTTTGAACATTTCCTGACAAACTCGTAAACGGAATTTTTAAAG
Source organism: Flavobacterium sp. (assembly GCF_043722275.1). Taxonomy (GTDB): domain Bacteria; phylum Bacteroidota; class Bacteroidia; order Flavobacteriales; family Flavobacteriaceae; genus Flavobacterium. The sequence goes on from NZ_JAYSPC010000128.1 coordinate 34,886, forward strand.
ACCCGCTTTCAATTGTTGCCACAGAAATCATGTATTCTAACGCATTTTCTTTGGCTTCGATATTAATTTTTCCGTCGGCAATTGTATTTTCAGCGTAAACAATTCTTGGGATTGTACCTTTTATTTCTAATGAATCTGTTGCGTTATTGTATTTTCCTGTAAGATTTATAGGTTCTAAACCTGTCAATTTCGGAACCAGTTTAAAAAGTATTGGATCATTATCAATTTTTACCGTAAACGCTAATCTTTGCTCGTCTGCTTCTCCATTTACTTTTGGATTTTTTAAATCAATATATTTCGATAATGATTTTTTTATTGCCGATGTTAATGTTGTCAGTTTGTATTTTCCGTCTACTTCGGCTTTTAAAAACTGAGAAGATATTTTGATATTATTTCGGGTATTATCGGCGAAAGCAATTATACGAACCGAATCTAAAACAATTGGTTCTGCTTCTTGTAAAACCTGAATATTTGATAGAAAAACTTTTCCGTTTAAAAAATCAGGATTACTATTGGCGATATCTGCATCGACATTTCCGCGTAATTTCATTGGTCCGGCATGAAGATTCAGCTTTTCTAAATCGGCAATATCAAGGTTTAATTTTAATTTTATCGATGGATATTTGTCTTTTGTATCGCCGCTCGCAACAAGATCAAAATGCAAATTAGGATCTTTCATTCCTGATTTTACAGCAAATGATCCGTTTGCAATATTTCCCTTTAAAGCTAAATCTCTATAAGTATATTTATTAAAAACTGCTTTTTGAACCAATCCGTCAACTTGTGCCTGAGCCGTTTTTGGGTCTAAACCATTTCCTTTTACTTTCGCTTTAAGCGTAATTTTTCCTATTGAATCATTTTTGATTAATTTACCTAAATCGAAATCCAACAAATAAACTGTTGCGTCGTATTTCTCTTTTTTCTTAACACGCTGATCAAATAATCCATCAACTTTTGCATTTCCAAAACTACTGTTTAAAGCCAAATTGGTTTTGAAATTCTGAATTGAACCTTTGAATTTTCCCTGTAAATTTAATTGTGAAGGAAGTTGAATGTTTTTCGGAATTGTTCCTGCAGGAATAAACGAATATATATCTTTTGAAGTGCTTGAAAGTTTCTTGATATTTACATCATAATAGGCTTTTTTGGCATCTGGCAAACCTTTTATTTTCCCCGAAAGAGAAACTCTGGTCGTTCCTATTCCGCTCATTTCGAATTGCGGAATATCAAGGTCTTTTATTTTTCCGCTTAAGCGTGTATTCAAATATATAATTGCATTTGGATTGCTTTTAAACGGATTTGTGTTTTGTAAATCCGGCACAAATAACAAAATGTCTTTAAAGCCAATTTTTGACTGATTTAGATTTGCATCTAATGAAAGATTTCCTAAATCTTTAGAAATTGTTTTAATAGAAGCATACGCAACTTTGACTTTATTTTGAAGTAAAGTTTGTGGCGTTTTTAAATATAAATCGTTTAAATAAGCATTTTTAGGTCCGTAAAAAAAGTTGGTTTTTAAGGACTGAATTTGTAATCCACTTTTATCGTTTGCCGTTAATGCTTTTATATTTCCTGAAATAGTGTCATTTCCGTAATATAATTTCTCTGCCTGTAATTTGAAATTATTTAAATCAAGATGACTGTAATCAATTCCTTTTACGACAGGTTTTGAATCCATATTATCAAATTTGAAAGCGATATCGTGAATGTCAACATCATTCAATTTTACTTTCCAACCTGCTTGTTTTATTGCCGTTGAATCTAAATCAGGAGCTTTTATTTGTTTGTCTTTTGATCCTAATCGTAAATTTCCTTTTAGATTTTTTAATTCGAAAGTATCAAAATCTAAAAGCTGATTATTCAAATCGATTTTATTAACCGATAAATCCAGATTGCCTAATTTAATTCCCGAATCTAATTTTGAATCTTTATTGTCATAAGCGATATCAATTTTAGATAAACTGATTTTCCCTAATTTTAAATTGAAGTCTTTTCGTTTCGAAATTGTATCTACGGTTTTTACTGAAACTTCGGCAATTTTTTGAACAACATCTTGATCTAAAATCAATTTTAATCCGTCTAATTTAATATTAGGGATATCAAATTTCATATTATCCAGATCGAATTCTTTGAATTTTGTATCAAAATGTGTCAGATTTACTTTAATATCATTTTTAGCAAAATCATCTTTAAAATTAAACTTAACATTGTCAAGATTTACATCTACGACGGATATTTTGAAGGGTTTACTATTAGGATCTTCTACTTTTGGTTCTTTTGATTCGAAAGCTTTTATGATATAATCAAAATTGAAAACGCCGTCTTTATTTCTGGAAATATTAGCCGTTATATTTTCAAGTGAAACCGAATTAATTTCTAATTCGCTGCTTATTAATTTAAAAAGATCTACATCAACCTCTAATCTTTTACCTGCCAATAAAGTGTCTTTTTTTTGATCTTCAAAATAGAAACCTTCAAGAACTACATCTTTAGGAAATTTTATAGAAATATGATCTAAGGAAACTTTGGTTTTTATCTTGTTATGAAGGTAAGTTATCGCTTTATCTTTTGCATAATTTTGAATAGAAGGAACCTGAATTAAAATTATTATAAGCAACAAAAGCGCAATAATAGAACCCACGCACCAAAGCAGTATACGTAGTGTTTTTTTAAGAAAATGAATTGGTTTTTTATTCATACGTCAATAAAACACGTTTAAATTAAAGTTGCGTTATTATAAGGCTGTACTTATACAGTCTACAAATTTGAGAATTTTAAACCTCAACAATTTACATAATTACACGCAATTATTCTAAAATTTTACGGACAAATAGTTGTTTTCTTACTTTTATTTTGATGCCAAAGGCACGAAGACACTACGTTTTTTTGACCACTATAACTTAATCTAAAACTTGATATGCGACCAATTTTTTTCGACAATACTTATCTTTTCCTGAAGTTTAGCAAGGAATTTTTTATGCTGTTCAGATTCCGGATTAAAGCTTCGATGACGCAGACTTTTTTGAATATCTGAGATTTCTTCCATAGTTTTTATACTATTTTCTGAAATATAACTCTCGCTGAATTTATGCCAGATATAATCTATCGCAACCTGATTAGGATGCAGCATATCTTCGGTATAAAAACGATAATCACGAAGTTCATCCATCATGATTTCATAGGAAGGAAAATAGTTATGAGTTGTAAGTTGTAATTTGTGAGTTTTTAAAACCTGATGAAGCGACGCAAATAAATGTGATTTGCTGAGTTGATTTTCTGCAAAACCATCTTTGATATGTCGAACTGGGGAAATTGTGAATATAAAGTTGATTTCGGGATTTAAAGTCTGGATTAAATCAATTGTATTTTGAATGCTTTGCTCAATTTCATTTACGGATAATAATTGTTTTGCAAATTGCTTTTGAGGTACTTTATGGCAATTGGCAACTATTTCGTCGCTTTCGATATTCCTGTAAATCCAGGAAGTTCCGTAGGTAATTATAATGTGCGTGGCTTCTTTTAATTGTTTGCCGGTTTCTAAAATAGCTTTGTTTAGTGTTTCCAGCAATTCTTGTCGATCCGGATTACTTAAATCCGAATGTACTTCGTAACTCTGCCAGCGTTCGTTATAAAAAAAAACATCTTTCTCTGTATAGAATTCCTGTTTAATTATTCGGCTAATAATTTTCTCGATCGAAACCGGATTAAAAATTATCCCAAACGGATTTGTTTGATTTTGAAATTTAAAATAATCAAATTTCTCCGCCATATTTTCGGCAAAACAAGAACCAATAGAAATTATCTTTGAATTATAATCAATCGGATTATTAGTTTTAGAAATTGGTATTTGGGTTCTGAATTGCATGGTTTTAATTTAAACACGAATTTCACGAATTTTCACCAATAAAAAAACCAAATACAGAAGTATTTGGTTTTTGTTAGAAATAGAATATTTGCTTAATAAGTATATTCTATTATTTCAATTATTTGATCAGCATAATCATAAGTTGTTTTTTTTATTGGATACCCTTCAGAATTGTATTCATATTTCATAACATATTCGAAAGGTTCAAATACAATTGTTGATTTTGAACCTTGAATATGATGGACTCTATACCTAGTTATATTATTTACTGAAGAAATATTTATTTCATTATAAAAATCAAGCTGATCGATCAGTAAATTCAATCCTGTAACATTTTTAAAGACATTGTTATTCTTATCATATTCATAATAAGAATTACTAATAACATCATATGAGTCTCCCCAATTATATTCTGATTTAACTATATTTCCATTCAAGTGAGTAAAAACCATGTCTTCATCGCATTTTGACTCTTTTCCGGTTTTGTTGTCAAAATTATACACCTCTTTTTTAATAGAGCCGTCACCATTATTGATATATAGAAATCTTGTTTCTTTTCCGTTTAACAATTTTGTAACAGTTTTTAAACTATCATTTGAATAGCTATATGATTTTTCAATATAGCTATTACCGTTATCTCGATATTGAATTTCTTTTACTATTCGATAGCCATCATAAACAAAATCAATAGATACAAATTCATTAGAAACACTTACAATTTTATTACTATCATAAGTAAAAGTTGTGGTTTGATAAGTCTTATTATTTTGATCTTTATATATTATTTTTTTTGGCAAAATTAAACTAGTAGAATCTTTATTCTCCTCTGTAGAACAAGAATTCAAAAGCAAAAGCAGCAATGGTAAATAATAAAATAAAATCTTTTTCATAATATCTGTTTTAAGTCTTAAACAAAAGAAATCTTTTTCTAAAAGCACCACGTCCACGATAAGTTTTAATTATAACACTTTAAGACATATTAAAGTATTATACGTTTTTTGTAGTCTTTTTACATGTAAATTGCAAGCTAACTTTAATCGATATAAAATGAAAAAACTAAAATTCGTAATTGCTGGTTTTGCATTTATTTTTTTCTCTTGTGATAAGAATAACGAAACTACGCCAAACTCATTCTCTTCTACCAACGAAACAGAAATGTGTACATTTGATTTAATAAATTCACAAAAGAATATAACTGCAAAATCAAACGCAGCGATCATTAATACACACAGATGGGAAACTGGTCAGGTTATAAAAATTAAATTCTTAGATGGAACTGGAACTCAACATGAAATAGTAAAAAAATATGCAGCTGAATGGCTAAAAATACGCAAATCTAAAATTTGAATATGTCTCTAAAGATCAAGATTCCCATATTAAAATTGCCTTTTATATAGGTAGTAGTGGTTTTTGGTCTCAACGAGGAGCGATAATAATGTATCCAAGTCCACTTTATGCTACTGTTCAAAATACACCAACGATGCGGTTAGGTCATGTTACTGATATTCCAAGTGCTAAAGAAACTATATTACATGAATTTGGACATGCTTTAGGTTTAGAACATGAACACCAAAGTCCTAATGCAAATATTAAATGGAATTTATCAGAGGTTTATAAGTATTTCAAGGATAGCCAAGGATGGACAACAGATGAAATAAATCTATTTGTAATCAATAAAGCAAACAGTACTAATTATAGCGAATATGATCCACTCTCAATTATGCATTATGCTATACCTGCATTTCTTACAACTGATCGCGTTGCCGTATACAGCACAAAAGAATTATCGACAGTTGACATAAACTCAATAAACAAATGGTATCCTTTCCCGATTAGATCAGTTATAGAATCTGGAGAAAGAATTGATTTTATTCCTTGGCAGCAATCAGTAAAATCACCTAATGGAAAATATGAATTACATTTTTTCAACAACGGTTCTCTCTCGATTATAGACCTTACAACTAATACTTTCGTATGGGATGTTGGTAATCATAGTACATACAATAAACAAACCTCATGCCATCTGGATGCAAATGGAAATCTTATAATTAGAGGAGCAAGAACTCATACACTTGGAGCAACTAAATACACAGCATGGAGTAGCAATACTTCAGAATTTCCCGGAGCAAAATTACATTTACAAGATGATGGTAATCTTGTATTAATTTATAACGGACTTATTAAGTGGTCATCGAAATTAGGTAAGGTGTAAAAAAACATGAATTAAAAAAAATCCCCAAATCAACTAAATGCTGATTGGGGATTTCTTTTATTATGAAAAAACTAATTAGTAAGCAATCTCAAGTTTAAAAGAATCTTTAGCATCTCCTGCAGATGCTTCAGTAAGGAAATTACTGCCATTGTATTTATTAGTAGTTGTTACAGTTGCTGTTTCAACAACTTTTCCATTACTATCATAATCTACAGTAGTATTTGTTACTGTATTATTTACTGATGAGAAATCAAAATTGTCATCTAGATCCAATAAAAGTTTTACTCCTGTTATGTTAGTAAAAGGACTTTTCTTATCATCAAATGTACTTGTAACTTTTTCTTTTGTACCATCAGCATATTCTGTTGAAACCAGATTTCCGTTTGAAAAAGTATAAGTAGTAGTCCCATCATATTGAGTTTCTATCTTATTCTCTATTGAAGATGATTTTGTCGTAATAGTACCGTTTGCATTATAAACTAAAGTTAATTTTGACTGAGTCGTTTTATTAGCTTCTCTAGTAGTAATTCTAGAAACTAATTTACCACCTTCATATGCATAAACATCAGTAGAATATAAAATACTTGAACGGTATAACTCAACTTTAGTTATAACGTCACCTGTATACGTGTAAACAGTTCTGGAAGCATCTGTAGTAGCGATGTCTTTTAATTTGTTTCCGTCATAAGTTAAAGTATAAACAAGACTTCCTGATTTTCCGTTTTCAACAGTTGTTTCAGTAATTTTTGTTGGTAATAGTGTTGCAGATGCAGTATCTGTTGAAGAATCATCACTAGAACAAGAAGAGATTAGTACCATCGATAAGGCACTGAAAAAGAATAAAACTTTTTTCATTTTTTTATAGGTTAAATTTGTAATTGTCGCAAACGTAATAAAACCCAAAATCAAAACCTTACGGGATTCCACATTAAAACTTAAAAAAACAAATAAATAAATTTAAATATTTTATAATACACTAATATAAAACAACATATATAAGTAATTACCTTAATAATAAAATTTAGCAAAAAAGCAAAACACAGTATAAATACTTAGGTGTTTTCTTATTTTTTATTGCTTCAGCGTTAAAAAAACATCTTTATACAAAATTAAAACATTCAAGAGTTAAAAAAATAAACTGATAATTTAAGCTGTAAAAAAAATTACAGTTTTAATAACAAAAAGCAACTTTACAAAGCCAAACTATTCACTACTTTTGCATCTCTAAATTCAAACTCACATATGAAATTATTATATTCTTATATAATCAAACACAAAATGCTTTTACTTTTTGCGTTGATTATGGCCTCTATAAACATTTGTTTCAGCTTATCAGACTCTATTATTACCGGTAAATTAATGCAGGATTGCGGTGTTGGTTTGCATAAATACGCAGGAAACGAATTAGGATTCATAAAATCTTTATCCTTCTGGCTTGGGCTTTCGCTTGGTGCAGCGATGATTTCCAGAATTACTAAAAACTTTCAGGATTATTTTACTAATGTTGTGATTCAAAGAACAGGAGCTCAAATGTATACTGACGGAATCAAGAAATCACTTGATTTGCCTTACGCAGAATTCGAAGACCAACGAAGCGGCGAAACTTTAAGTAAATTGACGAAAGTACGTTCTGATTCTGAAAAATTAATTACGCTTTCGATTTCCTTAATCTTTCAAACTATTATCGGGTTCATATTTGTAATTGTTTACGTTGCCAGAATCGATTATCGTATTTCACTTATCTTTTTAGTAACCGCGCCTATTATTGCTTTAATTAGTTCTTACTTAGGTAAAAAAATCAAAATCGTTTCCCGAAAAATTGTGAATCAAACGAATGCTTTGGCTGGTTCTACAACTGAAAGTTTAAGAAACATCGAACTTGTAAAAAGTCTTGGATTAACCTATCAGGAAGAAAAACGTCTGAATTTAAACACTTTTAAAATTCTTCAATTAGAACTGGAAAAAATTCGTTTTATCAGAAGTTTGAGTTTTATTCAGGGAACAACAGTTCACTTTTTAAGAACTTGCGTCGTGTTTACTTTATACTATTTCTTGTTTGGACATAAAATAATAGTTGGTGATTTATTAACGATGGTATTTTTTACTTTCTTTATTTTTGGGCCTTTACAGGAATTAGGAAATTTCATTATTGCTTTGAATGAAACCAAAGTTTCAATGGAAAATTTCAAAATTTTATTAAGCGCTCCAAAAGAATTTCGTCCAAAAACGCCTAAACATGTCGGCGCAATTCGATCTTTACTTTTTTCGGATGTAAGTTTCAAGCATAAAACAGCCAAATTCAAAGCGGTCGAAAATATCAATTTTGAAATTAAACAAGGTGAAACCGTAGCATTTGTTGGTCCGTCCGGTTCTGGGAAAACAACATTGGTAAAATTATTAGTCGGATTATATACGCCCGCAGAAGGTCAGGTTCTTTATAATGATATTGATTCTACCGAAATTGATTTATTAGATTTACGAAAACAATTGGGGTTTGTAACTCAGGATGCACAATTATTCTCAGGAACAATTCGTGAAAACCTTTTATTTGTAAGACCTAATGCAACAGATGAAGATTTATATGATGCTCTTAAAAAAGCGAGTTGCGAAAAATTATTGCAACGCGCCGAAGATGGTTTAAACACTACAATTGGTGAAGGCGGAATTAAAGTTTCCGGTGGTGAAAAACAACGTTTATCAATCGCCCGTGCCATTTTAAGAAATCCGAATTTATTGATTTTTGATGAAGCAACTTCTGCTTTAGATTCTATTACCGAAGAAGAAATCAATACTACAATTAGAAATATATCTGATCAAAACAGAATTACGGTTTTAATTGCCCATAGATTATCGACTGTATTACACGCAGATAAAATATTTGTACTGGAACAAGGTAAAATTATTGAATCCGGTAAACATGAGGATTTGATTATTGAAAAAGGTTTGTATTATGCTATGTGGCGCCAGCAAATTGGCGAAAGAAAGTAAGTTTTTTTTAAGGTTCTAAGTTGCTGAGACTCTGAGTTGCTAAGTTTTTCAATAGCGTCCAGCTTTAGCTGGATGGAAAAAATAAATTAAAGTTAAGGGGCTTTAGCCAAACTGTTACGTTTGGGTAAAGCCCGTTTTCCTTTTAACTTAATAGCTTTTGTTTAAACTAATCTCAAACCTACTATTTGTCATTTTCGCAGGAGATCACATCACAATATTCGCCAACAATGTGTTCTCAACGCATGCGATTTCTCCTTCGTCGAAATGACATAAAATGAGAAAAAAATATAAATTCTATAAATACAAAACCCGACAGGTTTTTAAAAACCTGTCGGGTTTGCTTTTTGGATCGTATAAAAAACTTAGAACCTTAGTAACTTAGATTCTTAGCAACTTTTCTTTACTTCACGAAATCAACTGCGTGAGACAAAGCCTCAGCAATTCCGTTTACATTTTTACCTTTTCCAGATGCGAAGAAAGGCTGTCCTCCTCCATTTCCTTCAATATATTTTCCTAATTCTTTGATAACTGCATTTGCATTTAAGCTTTTGCCTACTACTAATTCTTTAGAAATATAACAGTGAATATTTGGTAAACCATCTTCTATAGAAGCTAAAAACACAAACGAATCTGCTTTTGAACTTCCTAAAGCCGAAGCTAAATCTTTAGTCGACGCCATGCTTAAATCTACTTGTTTTGCTAGGAAATTGATTCCGTTTACTTCTTGGAAGTCTTTCTCTAATTCAGATTTTAATGCTCCAACTTTTTCTTTAAGCAATTGCTCAATCTGTTTTTTCAATTTCGCGTTATCTTCTTGTAATGAAACAACAGCTTTAATAGTATCCTGCGGATTTTTTAACGTTTCTTTTATTTCGGATAAAGTATTCTCTTGATTTTGATAGAATTGTTTTACCGCATCACCTGTAATCGCTTCAATACGACGGATTCCAGCTGCTACTGCGCCTTCAGAAAGGATTTTGAAATGCCAGATTTCTGCCGTGTTTTTCACGTGAATTCCACCGCAAAGTTCTTTACTTTCTCCAAATTCAATCATACGGACATTATCTCCATATTTTTCTCCAAATAAAGCCATTGCACCTTTATCTAATGCTTCTTTAATTGGGATATTTCGGTGTTCTGTCAATTGCAATTGTGCTTCAATTTGTGCATTTACCCTTGCTTCAACCTGACGTAATTCTTCGTCTGAAACTTTAGAGAAATGCGAAAAGTCAAAACGCAAATAGTTCGGGTTTACTAATGAACCTTTTTGCTCTACGTGAGTTCCAAGAAGGTTTCTCAAAGCCAAATGCATTAAATGCGTAGCCGAGTGATTTTTAGAAGTTGCACTTCTTAAATCGGTATTTACTTTTGCTGTAAAACCAGCTTCAATATTTTCAGGTAATTGTTTTGCAAAATGCAAAATCAGGTTATTTTCCTTTTTAGTATCAATGATTTCGATAGTTTCGTTTGCAGAAACTAAAACTCCTTTATCACCAACTTGTCCTCCACCTTCAGGATAAAATGGTGTGTTGTCAAGAACGATTTGGTATAGAACTCCGTCTTTTTTAGAATCTACTTTACGGATTCTGGTAATCTTTACGTCATTTTCTACTTTATCGTAACCTACAAATGTTTCCACATTTCCTGGAATCAAAACCGACCAATCTTCTGTCGAAACTTCTGATGCTGCACGTGAACGTGCTTTTTGCTTCTGCAACTCTGTTTTGAAACCTTCTTTATCATAAGTAAAGCCGTTTTCTTTTAATATAAGTCCAGTTAAATCTTCAGGAAAGCCGAAAGTGTCATATAATTTAAAAATATAATCTCCATCAATTTCAACTTTAGCTTTAGAAATATTATCTGTGTGAGCCAACATTAAATCATTCAACAAAATTAGTCCCTGATCCAAAGTTCTCAAGAAAGAAGCTTCTTCTTCACGAATTACATTGGTAACAAATTGTTGCTGTAATTTAATTTCAGGGAAAAATTCTCCCATTTGATTCGCTAAAACTTCTACCAATTTATTGATAAAAGGCTCTTTAATATCTAAAAATGTAAATCCGTAACGAATTGCACGACGCAAAATTCTACGTATTACATAACCTGCACCGGTATTTGATGGTAATTGTCCGTCAGCAATTGCAAACGCAACCGCACGCACGTGATCTACAATTACACGAATCGCAATATTGGTTTTATTTTGTTCTTCAGTCTCTTCGACTCCGCTCAGAGCGACATCGTTTGGAGTATATTTCAATCCTGTAATTTGTTCTACTTTCTCGATAAGCGGTGTAAAAACATCTGTATCATAATTTGATGTTTTTCCTTGTAAAGCCATACACAAACGCTCAAATCCCATTCCGGTATCTACATGTTGTGCAGGAAGTTTTTCTAATGAACCATCGGCTTTACGGTTGAATTCCATGAATACATTATTCCAGATTTCCACTACTTGCGGGTGATCATTATTTACTAAACTTTTTCCTGAAACTTGCGCTTTTTCTTCTGCTGAACGTAAATCGACATGAATCTCAGAACAAGGTCCGCATGGTCCCTGATCTCCCATTTCCCAAAAATTATCTTTTTTATTTCCAAGAATAATTCGGTCTTCATCAATTAATGTTTTCCAGATATCCCAAGCTTCCTGATCAAATGGAACATTATCTTCTTTGCTTCCTTCAAAAACAGAAACATAAAGGTTTTCTTTCGGGATTTTATAAACTTCTGTCAATAAAGTCCAAGCCCAATTGATTGCTTCTTTTTTAAAATAATCACCAAAAGACCAGTTCCCTAACATTTCAAACATGGTATGATGATATGTATCAAAACCAACATCTTCAAGATCGTTATGTTTTCCTGAAACACGAAGACATTTTTGCGTATCAGCTATTCTTTTACTTTTTGGAGTTCCGTTTCCTAAAAAATATTCCTTAAACTGGGCCATTCCCGAGTTATTGAACATAAGAGTTGGATCGTCTTTAAGAACGATAGGTGCAGATGGAACAATTAAATGTCCGTTGCTTTTAAAAAAGTCTAAAAATTGTTTACGTACGTCTTGTGATTTCATATTTATTAATGTGACAATTTGATAATGTGTCAATTAGAAAATTACTTAATATTTCAATTTGATAATCTGATAATTTAAAATAAAAAACTTACGGCTTTAAACAATAAATCTCCTACTTAATACATTATCTAATTATATAATTGACACATTATCTAATTGATTTATTCTTGAAAAAAAGCTTCGAACAACTGAAACATTTATTAAATTTGTTCGACTAACTTATTTTACAAGCTGCAAAAATAGGGTATTTTAAAATATGGCGAAAGTAAAATATTATTACGACTCGGAAAATCTGGCTTATACAAAAATAAAAACCAGAAAAAGGATCAAAATCGGTTATGCGTTACTGTTTTTGCTGGCTTCGGCGTTATTTGGCTTTTTAGTTTTTGTGCTTTTAATCAATACTCCGTATTTCGAAACTCCAAAAGATCGCTTACAAGCACGTGAAATTGAGAATTTGAAATTGCAATATTCTATTTTGAACAAAAAAATGGATGAAATTGATGATGTTACCGAGGCTTTAGAAAACAGAGACAACAATATTTACAGGGTTTATTTTAATAAAACCGAAATTCCGGATTCTATCAGAAAAGCTGGTTTTAGAGATCCTAAACGTTATAAGGACTTAGAAGGTTATAATAACTCACAATTGGTTTTAAATACCACAAAACGAATTGACCGATTATCAAAAGAATTAGCGATTCAATCTAAATCATTAGATGAAATTTTGAAATTAGCGAGCGTAAAAGGCAACTTATTATTAGCGATTCCGGCAATTCAGCCTGTTCGAAATGAGAATTTAAAACGAATGGCTTCGGGTTTTGGATATCGAACAGATCCTTTCACGAAAGTGCGAAAAATGCATAACGGAATGGATTTTACTGCCAATACAGGTTCTCCGGTTTATGCCACGGGCGATGGCGTTGTCGAAAGGGCTGATGCTGCTGCTTCGGGATTTGGAAATCATGTCGTGATCAGGCACGGTTTTGGATACGAAAGTTTGTATGCGCATTTGAGCAAATACAATTGCAGAGCGGGTCAGCATGTAAAACGAGGCGATGTTATTGGCTTTGTGGGAAGTACCGGAAGATCCGAAGGTCCCCATTGTCATTACGAAGTTCATAAAGACGGAAAAGTCGTAAACCCGTTGAATTTTTATTACGGAAATATCTCGGCGGTAGAATATGTCGCAATTTCACAAATGGCGAACCAGGAAAACCAGTCATTAGATTAATCCTCCAAAAAGTTGTATTTTTGGAATAAAAACAGAAAATTACAAATCATGCATATTGAGCTTTCAAAAGATAAAAGGTATTATAGCATTGGCGAAGTTGCCAAAGCTTTTAATGTCAATGCATCGTTGATAAGGTTTTGGGATAGCGAATTTGATATCTTAAAACCAAAAAAGAATGCCAAAGGCAACCGAATGTTTACGCCCGAAGATATTACCAACCTGCAATTGATTTATCATTTAGTTAAAGAAAGAGGTTTTACACTCGATGGCGCCAGAACACATTTGAAAGAAGGACAAAAGAAAACATTAGATAAATTCGAAATAATACGTAAATTAGAGACGATAAAATCACAATTGAACGAAATTAAAAACGAATTATAATATATTTATTAAATAAATCAGAACAAACTTAAATCAAAACAGATATGAAAAAATGGTTAATCCCCGTAGGAATTATTATAGCAGTAATTGCTATTATTGCTTTTTGGTCAATTGGAATTAAAAACACCGGGTTACAAAAAAATCAAGCAGTTAATAAAGAATGGGGAAATGTTAGTACAACTTACCAAAGAAGAAATGACCTTATTGGGAATCTTGTAAACACAGTAAAAGGTGCGGCAGATTTCGAAAAATCAACTTTAACAGCTGTTATTGAAGCAAGAGCAAAAGCTACATCTGTAACTATTGATCCAAGTAATGTAACTCCTGAGCAATTAGCACAATACAATCAGGCTCAAAGTGGCGTATCATCTTCATTGTCAAGATTATTAGTTTCAGTAGAACAATATCCAACGTTGAAAGCAAATGAAAATTTTCTGAAATTACAAGACGAATTGGCTAGTACAGAAAACCAAATTTTAACTGCAAGAACTCGTTTTAATGAAGCTGTTCAGGATTATAATGGTTATATCCTTTCTATCCCGAACAAATGGTTTTTAGATTACAAAGAAAAACCATACTTTGAAGCTGTTGCAGGTGCTGATAAACCAGTTGAAGTAAAATTCTAAATTTAGACTTTTTAGATTATTAGACTTTCTTAGAAATTAAGATTTAGTCTAAAAATCTAATATCTATTATCTAATATCTAAAATAACTCCAATGTCAAAAGTAGAAGATTTTTTGTCCAAAGAAGAAGAACAAGATATTGTTGAAGCTATTCGCGTAGCCGAAAAAAACACTTCTGGCGAAATTAGAGTACATATAGAACAAACAACTTCTAAAGTTCCTTTTGACAGGGCTTTAGAAGTTTTTTATGAATTAAAAATGAATGAAACCCGACTTCAGAATGGGGTTTTGTTTTACTTTGCCGTGGCCGATAAAACATTTGCTATTTGCGGAGACAAAGGCATAAATGATGTTGTGCAATCGGATTTTTGGGATTCAACCAAAGAAAAAATGGTAACTCAATTTAAATCAGGAAATTTCAAGCAAGGAATCGTTGATGGCATTTTAAGTGCAGGCGAACAATTGAAAAACAATTTCCCTTGGTTTGAAGGTGATACTAACGAATTATCAAACGAAATATCAAAAGGTTAAATGATGAAAGATTCCAAAAATAAGATCACAAATTCCAAAAGAATTTTTCAGTTTACTTTTTTGCTATTAGCGTTTTTTACTGCTAATTCTATTTTTGCACAGTTTACAATTCCTGAAAAACCAAGTCTTCAAACTTCTGTTTATGATTATGCGAATGTTTTAAGCGCAACTGAAAAATCACAGCTTGAAGAAAAACTAATTAGATATTCTGATTCTACTACAACTCAAATTGTAGTGATTATAATTGAAAGCTTAAAAGGTGAAGATGTTTCTCAATTAGCTACAAAATG